>DAOLIT010000006.1:0-92964 GCA_035328405.1 Pseudomonadota bacterium
CTGCCCACCGCCGGAACACCCCGCCCGTTCCCCAAAACCAGAAACCACCCTCCCGGCCACTCTCGAGAGTGCAAAAGAGGCGGTTTGGGCCGTCCCGGCCACTCTCGAGAGTGCAAAAGAGGCGATTTTGGCCTTCCCGGCCACTGTCGAGAGTGCAAAGGAGGGAGTTTGCACCCTCCCGGCCACTCTCGAGAGTGCAAAAAAGGCGGTTTGGGCCCTCCCGGCCACTGTCGAGAGTGCAAAGGAGGCGGTTTAGGCCCTCCCGGCCACTCTCGAGAGTGCAAAAAAGGCGGTTTGCGCGCGAACTTGTTTGTTATAAGCGCGACATGCCTACATCCAAATCGTCCAAAAAAGCCGGTTCTGAAAAAAAAGCGCCCGCCCCAACCAAACCCACGGAAAAACCGACCACGCCTGAAGGGCCGAAAGGCGATGCCCAGGTCACGGCGGGCGAGGCGGCGCTGGAAAAACTGCGCGCTCGTCTTTCGGTCGTGAAGCCGGAATCGCTCGTGAACGTCCGTTTCAATGTGCGGCTCGCATCGACGGCGGCGGTGGGGTTGCTGGACGAAATTGCGCGGGCGGGGCTCAAGGAGCGGCTGGGGCGGCTTGAGGCGATGGGGGAGCTGGACCCGGACCACGCCAAAAGCCTGGCGGACCTTGCGCGGGCGGCTTGGTATGTGCGGCACAGGCTGGACGAGGCGGCGGCGCTGACGGGGGAAGCGCGGGTGTCGTCGGCGGTGGTCGAGGGGGCGGCGGCGCTGCGGGCGACGATGCTGCGGGTGCTCGCGTTCCATTTTGACGAGGACCCGGCGGTGTCTGCCCAGCTTGCGTACATCCGAAAGGGGGCCGGCCATCACGACCTGGCGGACGACTTGACGGGTTTGGCGGCGCTGTACAAGCAGCATCAGGGGACGCTTCGGGGGACGCCTCGGTATTACCAGGCGCAGGACGCCGAACGGGCGCAGAAACTGGCCGATGCGATTTTGGCGGAACTTGGCCAAGACAAAGGGAGCGGCGTGGCAGCGTGGGCGGACCTTCAGCGCCGGGTGGCCCTTTTGCTGGAACGCGCCTACGACGAACTCGCGAGCGCGGCGCGTTACCTTTTGCGGCACGACCCCTCGGCGGAAGCGCGCTTCCCCAAACTCCACGCCGTAGCCCGAGCCCGCTCAAACCCCACCCGAACCCCAAAACCAGGCGACCCCCACGAACCAGGCGAACCAGGCCAGCCGGACGCCTAGCCGGTACCAACGCTGAGGGGGATTGGGTTAGGGGGATGGGCGGAGGCGGGCGAGGGGGGGGGCGAGTTGGTCGCAGAAAATCGCGAGGAGGGTTCGCTCGTCGGGGTTGAGGGCTTGCTCGGGTCTGCCGTGGCAAAGATAGGCGAGGACAGAGGCGGGTTTGCCCTGGGTCATGATGGCGAGGCTGTGGTCGGGGGTTTGGGGCTCGGTGAAAGAGAGGGTGAGGGGCAGGCCCAGCTCTTGGCCAAAGGCGGCGACGTGGGCCTCGACCTGGGGGAGGGTTTGGGCTTGGCCGAGCTTGCCGGACAGGGCGTCGAGGTGGTGAAGAACCTGGCGCGTCTTTCTGCGCCGCGCGAGGGCGGCAAACAGGCCGTGGGGACCTTGTTTGAGGTAGCCGAAGGCATAGGCAAGACCCAAAGCAAAGAGGACAGAGACCAACAGGGCGACGCGGGCCAGGGTCACGCCGCACAGAACCATGACGAGCGACAAGGCCGAAAAGACCAGGCACACGCCGTAGAGCCACAAGACGGCAGAAGAAACGGGGAGGCCGCGCAGGAGCAAACGGTGATGCACGTGGTCTCGGTCGGCTTGGAGCACGGGACGGCCCGAAAGAACGCGGCGGGACAGGGTGAGGCCGGTGTCGAGGAGGGGAAGGCCGAGAGAAACGACCGGAAAGACGACGAGGACCAAAGTGGCGGACTTGCGGACGGACCAAATGGAAGTCGCGGCGAGGAAATAACCCAAAAACAGACTGCCGGCGTCGCCCATGAAAATGGAGGCGGGAGCGAAGTTGTAGCGCAGAAAACCGAGGGTCGAGCCGGCGAGCGTGCCGGTCAAAAAGGCGAGGAGAAATTCGCCTCGGACCAGGGCGGCGATGGTCATGGTGACAAGCGCGAGGACCGCGACCCCGGACGCCAGACCGTCAAGACCGTCGATGAGATTGACGGCATTCATGACGCCGACCATCCACAAGACGGTGACGACCAGCGAAACCAGTTGGGGCAAGTCGATGGGGCCTGCAAAACCGCTGGTGCTAAGGACGCGGACGCCTTGCGCATACAAAAAGAGAGCGACGGCGATTTCGACGACGAGTTTGGGCAGGGCGCGCAGGCCGATGAGGTCATCCACGACGCCGAGCAAAAGGATCGGCACACCACACAACAGAATGGGCACGACCAGGGTTCCGGTTTGAAGGGTGGCGTGGGCGACAACACTCCCAAAACCAAACAACAGCAGCACGGACAGATAAAACGCGACGGCAATCGCGACTCCGCCCAAACGGGGCACTTGGGATGGGCGCAAGAGTTTGCGGGCGGAATGCGGGTCAAGGGCACGAATGGCTACGGCGAAGCGGCGCAAAAACGGGGTCAGCACGAACGCCAACAAGAGGGCGCACACAAAACCGACGGTCACGGCGCGCATCAGGTGGGCTCCTGGACGAGGGAACGCAACAGCGTCTCGTGGCGGATAAGGAGCAGGCGTTTGTCGAAACGGGTTTGGGCAAGGCGGCGGCACGTCTCGGCGATGGTTTGCCAGCGGGCGGGGTCGGCTTGGAGGGCGCGGAGGCCTCGCAAAAGAGCGGGGCCGTCGTGTTGTTGGACGCAGACGCCCAAGTCCATTTCGCGGAACAGGGCGGGAATGCGTCCTCGCGAGGGGCCGATGTACGCGATGGGGCGACCGGCGGCCAAAAGGCCGTAGAGTTTGCTGGGGGCGACGAGGCCTTCCATGTTGGCTTTGACGGAAATCAGGCCGACATCGGCGGCGGCGAGCACGTCGGACAATTCGCTGCGGGCCTGGGGCGGAAGGGCATGGACGTTTTTGCGGAGCGGCTCGGGGACGGCGGCCAAAAAGCGGGCTTTTTCGTCTCCATCCCCGACAAAGAGCCAATGAATGGGCGGTTCGGTTGGGGTGCGGGCTTGCTCGGACAGGGCGGACAGCACGGTGTCAAAGTCGTGGCCACGCCCGTGGTTGCCGGAATAACAAACGACAAATTCGTCGCGCAGACCGAGCGAGTGTTTCAAACGGCTGTGGCCTCGCGGTGTGGGTTTTAGTTCTTGCGTGTCCGCCACATGGTCGATGACGGTCAGTTTTGCGGGGTCCGCACCGGCTTGCACGAGCCGAGCGGCCATCGCTTCATCGAGGGCGATGAGGGCGTCCGCAGACTGATAAAGACGCCGGGCGAGCGCGGCCAAAGCGCGCGTGAAGGGCGCGTCTTTCGACAAAAGGCCGGATGCCCACAGCAAATCGGGATACACGTCTTGCACCCACAAGACGAGTTTGGCGCGATGGAAACGCTGAGCGCACAGGCCGAGCGCACCAACAAAAGGAGGCGTGGTCAGCGCAACGACCACATCGGGCCGATCGAGTTGTGTCAGTTTTGCAGCGGCTTTTGCGAGGAATTGGCCATAGGCGGCGGCGCGGCGGGCCAGGTGTCGCGCCTTGTCGGCACGGCTGGCGTGGGCGGGCTGCGCAACCGGAGCATCAGGCACGGACACACGCACGATGCGGACGCCACGATGAAGTTGGATCGAGGGAAGCGGCTGGTTCGCGTCGGGAAGATGCCCTTTGTGCGGGATGCGGTACTTGCCGCTGCCGCACAGGACGGTCACAGAATGGCCGCGCTCGGCAAACCATTCGGCCCAGTCGGTGGCAAGCTGCGCGGTCGCTGCGATGTCTGGATAGTAATGTTGGTTGAGCAGCAAAATGCGCATGAGCCGAGCGCCCGTATCTTGGCACGCTCAATCGATGGCGTGCGGCTAGGAAATCTGTGCGACGAGCAGCGTGATGTCGTCTTTGCGGGGCTTGTCGGCGTAAAACTGGGCGGCTTGGGCCATGATGGCATCGCGCGTTGCAGCCGGGCCTAGCTCAGCCGTTTGCCCGATGGCTTGCCGGAGCCGCTTTTCGCCAAACTCCTCGCCTGCCGGGCTTTCGCATTCGATCAAACCGTCGGTGAAAAACACGATTTTGTCGCCTGGACGGAGGGTTTGGGTGTTTTCCGCGAAGGTGGATTCGGGCACGTCGCCCAAGCGGTTTCCGCGCGACATAAGGACGGTGAACGGCGACTCGCCTTCTTTGAGCGTGCTGGCTTGCCGGTACAGGTAGGGAAAATTGTGACCGGCGTTGGCATAGGTGATGGTGCGCGTTTTCTGATCGATGACACAGGCAAAACAGGTCATCACGAACTTGCGGCGAGCACTTTCGTAAATCGCGTGGTTCATGATTTCCAAAATGCGCGCGGAAGTGATGCGATCGCCTTCGAGTGCGCGACCCACGTCGCAAGCGGCTTTGGCGGCGGCGGTGATCATGGCTGCGGGGACGCCGTGGCCGGTGACATCGCCGATGATGACGAGCTCGCGGTCGCCGGGCAGGCCGTAGACAGCCCACCAATCGCCTCCGCACTGCGTCGCGGGTTGAAAGTGGCCGATGATTTGAATCGCGCCGCGCTGGATGACTTCGGACGAAGGCACGAGTGTTTCTTGAATGGTCTTGGCCAGCTCCATTTCTTTTTCGAGGACGGCTTTGGCCGCAGTTTCCTCGAGCAAGATCTGCAACCGGTCGGCCATGAAATTGAAATTTTCGGCGAGCAAACCGATTTCGTCGGTGGATTGGATCTCAACGCGGGTCGTCAAGTCGCCGCGCGCAATCTGATCGGCGCGTTGCGCAAGTTGCTGGATGGGTTTGGAAATGCGCAAGCTTTGAAAAATCGACGCGCCCGCCGCGATCGCCAAAAACAAGAAACCGAGCACGGCGACCTGAACGAAAAAGGCTTGGCCTTGTGCGGTTTTGTATTCCTCGATGGAGCGAAGTTGGTTGCGTAGCGAGGCCATGCTGTAAATCACGACCAACGTGCCGAATTTCTTTCCCTGCTCGGTGGCAACGGGACGAGCAAAGACGCGCCGCGTGTCTTTTTGGCCGCCATCATCGACCTCGAGCGTCTTTTCGAGAGGCCGCGAGAGTTTTTCCAATTCCGGGCCAAGCACGGGATCGACTTCGGTGATTTTCTTTTCGGAGTCGTTCCATTTTTCATCGCTGTGCGCCGCGACATATCCCGTGTCGCTGATGACGTACAGGGCTCGCACGTCGGGATCGCTTTTCGCGGCTTTGGGCACAAACGCTTTCAAGCTGCTGTAGTCGGACTGCATGAGCGCGGCTCGAGCACTTTCAGACATCGCCGCCGTCAGCGTTTGAGCTCGAGCACCCAGCGCTGAATCGTAGGACTCCGAGAGCTTCTGCGCCGCCTCGTCAAAGGCCCGTCGGCCATAGTAGACGCTGGAAGTTCCCAGAAGACCCGTGATGAGAATGATCAACACCAGGGTGGTGGAGATCATCTTGACGCTAATCGACACACCGCGCTGGCTCGACATTAGCCCGAGTCTACGCACCCTTGCTCCGCCGGTCAATCCTCGCTACGATCGGCGGCATGCATCCGGCCTTAGAGCGGTTTGTCCAGCAGTTTAAGGCGACCTCCGATGTCGTCATTGACAGTTGGTTCGTGTGTGACAACGACCGCAACATTGTCGAGTACAACCGAGCCTTCTTTTCGTTGTTTCCCAGGCAGGAAGCCCGGCAGCTCAAAGTCAAAAAGTGCTACGAGGTGATGCGGCTTGGGATTTGTCAGGAACGCTGCATCGCGCAGCAGTGTTGGCGAGAAGGTCGGCAAGTTCGCCTGGATGAAATCGACGGCAAGCCGATTGGCCAGCCGGAAGATGCGGCCCCGCGAAGGTACGTGCTTTCGGCGATTCCTGTGCTGGATGAAAACAACCGGCCTGTTGGCGCGCTGGAAATTCAGCGCGATGTCACCGACGAGGCGCTGGTGCAAGACAAGTACAAAAAGATGCTCGAGAACGAAGCGCGCGAACGGGAACGGTTGGTCACGCAAATTCGTTTTCGCACGCGCGAGCTCTACGAAACCAATCAGCTTTTGCTCAAAGCGCAGGCCGAGCTTCTTCAACAGAAAAAAGGCCTCACCTTTTAATTGCGAGTGGATGTCGAGCGAGCACAGCGGCGGGTCGGGTTTTCTCTTTTGGGTTTGTGGTTTTTGACGTGAGCGAGAAAGCGCCTGCCGTTGTGTTGTGTGGGCTCGGGCTTGGCGACGAGGGAAAAGGCAGCTTCGTCGATGCCTGGGTGTCCAAGCAGACCAAACCAACGTGGGTCGTGCGATACAACGGTGGTCCCCAGGCCGCGCATCATGTGGTGTTGCCCGACGGGAAAACCCATTGTTTCGCGCAATTTGGTTCCGGCATGTTGCAGGAAGGGACGCAAACCCTGCTTTCGACGCACATGCTGGTTGAGCCGCTCGCACTTTTGGCCGAAGCGCAACACTTGGAGGCGCTTGGCGTGTTGCTTCCACTGTCGAGGATGGCGATTTCGCTTGGCTGTGTGGTGGTGACGCCGTTTCACAAATGGTTTGGGCGAATGCGAGAGATCCATCGCGGTCTTTTGCGGCATGGAAGTTGCGGTTTGGGCGTCGGTGTGGCCTGGCTCGACAGTCAAAACAAAAGTCTGCCGTCGTTGCGTGTGCGGGATCTTTTGGATCGCGAAACGCTTTTGCAAAAGTTGCGCTTTTTGCAGCTCGTGAAAGTGGATCAGGCCGAGCAGCTTGTGGATGGGGCGCGGGGCGACGACATGCGTCGCGAGTTGGTGCCTGTTTTGGATGTATTGCGCAGACGGTCGTGGCCGCAGGAGCTGGCGAAGGAATATGCGCGGCTGCTGACCTCGGGCGCGCGGTTTATGGACGACGATCAGGTTCGGGAAGTGCTGTTGGATGAATGTTCGCCGTGTGTGATGGAAGGTGCGCAAGGTGCGTTGCTGGATGCAGTGCTTGGTTTTTTTCCGTTTGTGACGCCGAGCCGAACGCATGTGGGACAGGCCGTCGATTTGCTGGCGGGTCGTTCTGCCGAACGTGTGGGCATTTTGCGTGCGTATGCCACGCGCCACGGGCCGGGGCCGCTTCCAACGGAATCGGCGGAATTGTCGAAGGCGCTGCTTGAAACACACAACGCGACCAATGCTTGGCAAGGGCCGATGCGGATCGGTTGGTTCGACGCAGTTGCGATGCGATATGCGCTGCGCGTTTCGGGGGGCGTCGATGGGCTTGCGGTGTCGTGCATCGATCGCTTGGTCGATCTGCCCACGATACTGGTTTGCGATCGCTATCGGTTCGTCGGGAAAACCACTGAGAAACTGGGTTCGTTTTTTGAATTGGATGCGCGGGGCGACATCGTCAATCTGCGGTTCGAGCAGACGCCTTCCTTACAAAGGCAGCACACGCTGACTGATCTATTGAAGGACTGCCTTCCCGTTTTGCGTCCGCTGCCGCAGCTTGAACGGCCCTTTGCACAGAGCGGGCGACTCACAGCGCAGACGGAACGCTTTTTGACGGAGCTTTTGCAAACGCTCGATGTTTCGCTCGACAAGCTCGCATGCGTTTCGTTTGGGCACACAAAAAGCGACAAGGTTTTTTGCGCGGTACGACCTGACGGAGGCGTGTTGAAGGACTAGAAAGAGCAAGCACCGAAGCAGTTTGGTTCGTCGATGCTTCCTCGTTCACGTTGAGTTGACGGTGCCGGGCCAACCAGTACGCGGTTGGCGACCCTGTTGAGGTTGTTCAAGCACGACCGGCGGATTGCCTGCGATGCACACGCGATTTCGGCCAGCGCCTTTGGCGACAAACAATGCCTCATCGGCGGCCTGCAAAATGGTCTCGGCTTCCATGCCGTCGGCAGGACAGCTTGCAACGCCCAAAGAAATGGTCAAACCGGTACCTTTGGCACCGCCAACTCGGCTGAAGGGCTCGACGGAGACGCGGAAACGCAAGCGTTCGGCGATGTTGGAAGCGATACGCCGATCGGCATTGATGAGAAGCAACGCAAACTCTTCGCCGCCGTAGCGCGCAATCACGTCGTTGACTCGGCGGTGTTCGCTGATCATGCGTCCGACACGTCGCAACACTTCGTCGCCCGTCTGATGACCAAAGCGGTTGTTGTAGTCCCGGAAATGATCAACGTCGATCATCAGCACACCGAGCGGCACGTTCGTGCGCAGCGATCGCTCAACCTCTAGTTCCAAGCGCCGCTTCAAATACGCATGGTTGTGAAGCCCGGTGAGACTGTCGGTGGACGCTCGTCGCGACAGGTTGCGATTTTCGGCTTCCAAAGCCATTTCGCGTTGGCGAAAGCCTCGCGCAAATTCTTCCAATTCGGTTTGTTGGCTCCGACTGGTGCGCAATGCGGCAAGAAGTTCGTCGGTATGAAGTTGGTTTTCGTGCTGCCGCAGCGCGTTTTCGATCGAAAGCCGCAGCGATAGATCGTCAAACGGCGGAAAAACGATCTGCACAACGCCAGCGTGTTGCACCGCAACATTCAACAAGTCACGGTCGGTTATCGTCGGTAAGGCGAGTTTTGGAACGCTCGGTGTGGCAGCGTGCAGCGCGCGCAATTCGGTGAGCAGCGGATCGAGCAAAAACCTTCCGCTGACCAAGAAAAGCGACACTTGTTTGCCTTGTCGCAGCAGCGCGTAAAACCGCTCCAAAAGTGCCGAAACGCAGGGAAAAGTTTCCAAACAAATCGAATCGGCAAGCTGCGATTGGACGCGCTCCACCGTCGGGGGAACTCTTGTTTGGTCGGATAGTAAAAGGATGAAATACACGGGCGCGCTCCGTTCAAAAAAGAGCGCATCGAACACCGGAACCCATGAAACACGGGTCACGTGCGATCAAAAGGAAGCCGTCTGCCCTCAAGACAAAGACAAAGACACGCAGACCGGGGTCAAAGTGGAGAGCGACACATGGCATCTGCAGACACAGAAAGGGCGGCTCTTATACCACGAGGTTTGCAGAAGAACCAGGATTGGGTAAAAGAAGCGATGGATGAAATGCAGAAATGTGCCGGTGGGGTCCATTTGTGAAGCGTAGTTTGTGAAACCTAGAAGGATGAAAAACGGCGAGTTGACTGGGAGGAGGAAGCAGCAAAACAAAGGTGCCGCGCAGCGAAACCGTTTTGTGCTAGGTTGCCCGGCCATGGTGAAGGCTCGTCGCGTACACTCTCTTTCATCCCGGTTTTGGCCGGTCGTTTTGGGTTCGGGTCTTGTGGCACTGGGTGCCCTCGCAAGCTGTGAAACAAGCGATCCGTGCGTGTTGAGGCAGGCTGCCTGTTTGGACGTGTCGCTGATCGGAAACAAATCGGATGCGACGGGCGCGCCGATCGCCTACCGCGATGTTTCCATCAAAGTGTGTAGCGGCGCTGCAAACGCGAGTCTGCCTTGCTTGGAAGGGCAAGTTGCCCAAGGCTGCACAGCCGAGCTGGCCAGCAGTCCGTCGCAAACCTTGTCTGCTGTTGCGGCATATTCGGCGAACGTGCAGGGCCTCGTGAGCTTCCAGTTGCCTTCCGGGTTTAATGATCAGGTGGATCATCCTCCGACGGAAGTGGACAACATGGATGCGGGTGCGCGTCAGGCGCGGCTCAAGGTGTTGCGGGATCAAGATCCACGGGCCGTCCGCATTTTGGTGACGCAGACGCAGGCGCGCGGAACGGTTGTGGCGTGGGATTCTCGTTGCGAAGAAGACCGGTTTTCGGACGACGAGTGGGCGAAGCTCAAGTACTACCGCGTGGCCAAAAACGAATATCTGCCCGTCTTTGCTGTGCTGCGCCAAGCGCAGACTTCGGCGCCATGAGCGCGTGTACTCGGTCTGGTGAGCGGTAGCGAGCGATGGCACAAGTTCGCGTCGGAGTGTGGGGCGTGGGCATCATGGGCGAACGCCACGCGCGGGTGTTTTCCTGCGAACCGCAGGCGCAACTGCTGACGGTGTACGACCAAGACGCCGAGCGTGCCCGGCAAGTGGCGGCGCGGTATGGTGCCAAAGCGGTGTCGTCGAAAGAAGCTCTGCTCGAGGGCGTCGATGCCGTGAGCATTGCCACGCCTACGCCGGAGCATTTTGATCACGTAAAAACGTGTCTTTCTGCCGGAAAGCATGTGCTGGTCGAAAAAGCGATCACCGAACACGTCGATGAGGCTGAGACGCTGACGCGGCTTGCGAAGGATGTCGGGAAGCTGCTGATGGTCGGTCACATCGAACGCTATAACCCGGTGTTTTTGGAGCTCAAGCGTCTGATTGCGGAAAGCGGGGAGGTTCCTTTTTCGCTGTTGTTCCGTCGGCTGTCTTGTTTTTCGACCTCGAGCCAAGTCGTGGATGTGGTGCTGGATTTGATGATTCACGACGTGGATTTGGCGCTGGATTTGTGTCGGGGTCGGCCCGTTTCCCATGTCGATGGGGTGGGTCGCATCGTTCACACGCAAGAAATCGATCACGCGGTCGCGCAGCTTTCGTTTGTGGACGGGCCGATTGTGTCGCTTCACGCCTCGCGTGTGACGGAACTAAAAGTGCGCGCGATCGAAGTCACGATGCCTTCGGCGTTTGTGGTCGCTGATTTGCTGCGCAAGGAAATCCAGTGTTATCGAGACAGCCGCGCAGCGTATGCCGTTCAGCCGCAGGGCGACGGCGTGGTTTCGCAGCAGCGGACGCAGGTCGAGCAAGTCCAAGTGCCATCGGTCGAGCCGCTTGCGCTGGAACTTCGGGACTTTGTTTCGGCGATCCGAAAAGGCAGCAAGCCGCGCGTCACCGCCGAACAAGCTACCGAAGCGTTGCGTCTGACGTGGGCGTTGCGCAACCAGATGGTGGACAAACTGGGACAAGCGGAACATTTGTCTTCGGCGTGCGCGGGCGAAACAGGAGCTTGCCGGGCTGGTGCTTCAGGATGCGGTGAAGTTCCTTGAGCTCGTCGTAGAGCTCGGGGTCGCCGCGAAAGCCGCCCAGCGTGCCTTGACCTTGCTCGATGATGTTCAACAGATATTGCGCATCGCGAGCGGTGCGTTCGGCTGCCTGCACCGAGGCGCGGAAGTGTGCGCGGGCTTGGCTCCAAGCCGATCGCTTTTCGGACAGCGAAAACGAGAAATCCTCAGCCCGAAGGCGGAGACCGTCGAGCCTGTGCGAAAGCAACGTGGCTTGCGACGAAAGAGGCGCAATCGACGCGGACAAGTTCGAGGCCACGGTTGGCGCTCGCGTAACGCCAGCCTCATCGAGTTGCTTCGACAGTTTGGAAAGCGACAACAGCAACAACAAACTTCGAGAAGCAATCCGCTCGACTTGGCCGGGCTCGGCGATGTGTTCGAGCCGCTTGCGCACCGCAGAAAAAGCCGACACGGCTTCGAGCCATTCGGGAGAAAGCTCGCGGGCTTCCCCCAAAATCGTGACCAGACTTCTGTGGACACGGTGCAGAAGTTCGCCCAGGTCCGGCGGGCCTTCGGCTTCGATGTTGTCTCCGTTCGTGACAACGCGGCCCAGATTTCCGTCGGCAGGCAGGCCCACTTCCAAAAAAGCCGGTGCCAAAAAGTTCGGCGTGCGTGCGATGAACACGGAACGGGTGAACACGTTTTTCTTTGCGCGGTTTTGGATGCGTAGCTCCAAGTCGATGCGTTCCGCCTCGGTTTCGGCCACGTTTCGGGACGCGGAATCGGGATTCATCGGGGCAGGTTTGTATCGGCTGATCGCGACGACTTCGCCGATGCGTTCTCCGGCCAGCCGAACTTCCGTGCCACTGCGAATCGGACCGCTGTTTTTCAGACGCAAGTGGATGGAAATCGTCTCGCCCGTCGTGTGAGCTGCGGACAGCAGCGCGATGGCGATCCCCAGTATCAAAACGAGCACGGTCCCACCGCCGAGAAGCGTGTGCAGACTTCGGTTGGACTGGTCGAACGGAGGTCCGAGACTCACGTCCCTATTCTTTCCAAAAGAACTTCCAGGGATGTCGTTTCAGGTCGCGCGTGAGCTCGCGCAAATCGTCATAAATCTGCGGGTCAACCAGCAGCGCACCGGCAGTGCCCTTCCCTCGCCGCACGTCTTGCAGGAGCGTTTGTGTGTCGGAAGCCAGCGAATTGGCTTTCGCCGACAGCGCGAGCAAGTCATCCAGGGCGCGCACAAGTTTCTTTTTTTCGTCGGGACCCAAAAGCGCAGCCACATCGCCCACGCCGTCCAGCGCCCGCTTGGTTTTTTGCAAAAGAGGCGACAAATCGTTGTGAAGTTCGGCGGAAATCGCCTCGACGTGCGACAGGATTTTCCGAATTTCTTCGCCCGAACCCACGCCCTTTTCCAACTTGGCCACAAGTTCTGCGCTTTCCGCCGTGAGCCGATCGACATTGGCGAGGATTTTTTTGACCTCGGTTTCGTTGTCCCCGAGCAATTTGTCGAGCGACCGCGCAACTTTTGCCGACGAACGAAGCAAGTCACGCAACAGTTCTTTGTCTTCTTGCAAAAGCCGCGTGACTGAATCCAAAAACTCATAAAGCCGCGCGATGATCAAATCGCTGCGAGGCGGATCGGTTCCCCTCCATTTGGAAAACGGAGCGACGGCACTGTTCGTGTTCCGACCTGGCTCGATTTCCAAATACTGCTCGCCGAGCACACCTTGCGTGTTGACGAAAAACTGTGCGTCGTCGTGGATGGCGTTGCGGACGCGCTCTTCTACCTGCACCGTCAGGCGAACTTGCACCGGTCGCCCAAGTTGCGGGTCGATCTCGCCGGCCAAGAACTGAATCTTTTCGACTTTGCCGACTTTGATGCCTGAGATTTTCACGGGCGCACCCTCGTGGATGTTTCCCGAAAAACCAAAATCCACATAAAAGTGCAACATCGAGCCAAAAGAAAACCCGCCGAGCATGGCGACGAAACCGGCCAAAAGACCCAGCGACGCGACGACCAGCGCGCCAACTTTGAGTTCCAAGGAGTACTTCATGGCCGCGCGAATCTATCACGGTCTTTCGCCGACAAGAGGCCGCGTTTTTCGGCGCACACCCGGCGAGCTTTGCTGTAGAACACACGCCCATGTCCTTTGACCTAAAAACCTATTTGGCTGAGCGTCGGGTTTCCGTTGAGGAAATGCTTCAAAATCTGGCGCAAAAACAGACCTTTTCTCATTCGCTGCCCGGCCAAACACCGACACGGCTGGCCGAGGCGATGCGGTACAGCCTTCTTGCTGGAGGCAAACGACTGCGGCCCATTTTGGCGATGGCAGGCTGTGAGGCCGTCGGGGGCAAGCCTGAAACGGCGCTTCCATTCGGTTGTGCCGTCGAGATGATCCACACGTATTCGCTGATTCACGACGATTTGCCCGCGATGGACAACGATGACTTTCGTCGAGGCCGTCCCACGAATCACAAAGTGTTCGGCGATGGTCTTGCGATTTTGGCAGGCGACGCGCTGTTGACGGATGCGTTCGGTTTGGTGGTGCAGTCGGCGGTGTCGGCGGATGTGGTGATCGAATTGGTGCGCGAACTGGCTTTTGCGGCGGGTTCTCCCGGCATGGTCGGTGGGCAGGTGTTGGATGTCGAGGCGACGGGAAAAAGGGTGGATCTTGCGCACCTTCAAACCCTTCATTCGATGAAAACGGGCGCGCTGTTTGATGTGTCCCTTCGCGGAGGCGCGCGGCTCGGCGGTGCGAACCACGAACAGCTTGCGAGCATTCGGACGTATGCGCAGGCGCTTGGTTTGGCGTTTCAGATCGTCGATGACGTGTTGGATGTCACGCAAGATTTGGCGCAGCTTGGCAAAGATCCCGGTTCGGATCGCGAAGCCGGGAAAACCACGTATGTCGATTTGTTGGGCGTGGAAGGCGCGATGGCGCGTGCGCGTCAAGTGATGGCGGATGGAATTGCGGCGCTGGCACCACTTGGAGAGCAGGCAGACCCACTGCGACGACTCGGCCAATATACGGTCGAACGTCAGTCTTGAATGTTTGGCATTTGCGACGACGAGATCTCATTTTCGCCGAGGATTTTGACCTCAAGGTCTAGACCAATTCCAAAACGGGCTTTCACGTCGGTTTTCGCTCGTTCGATCAGGGACAAAAAATCGGCTGCTTTTGCGTCGCCGACGTTCACGAACCAATTGGCGTGAACGGGCGAAATTTCTGCCCCGCCGTGACGCACTCCTTTTAAGCCGCACGCCTCGATCAACCGACCTGCAAAATCGCCCGGCGGATTTTTGAAAAAACTACCGGCACAACCGACGCCGTGAGGTTCGCGTTCTTTTCGCCTCATTCGCAGTGCCGCGACAGCCGTCTCCATGTCCGCGCGCGGTCGCGCCGAAAGCAACAAGCGGGCTTTGACCACAATGTCGGTTTTGGGAATGGCAGAGCCTCGATAAACAAAACCGCACGCCGCGTGGGTTCGGAAGACAGTTTCGCCCGATTCATTCAGGGTGAGGACTTCGCTCACCACGTCTCGAAATTCACCGACGAAAGTTCCGGCATTCATCATCAGCCCGCCGCCAATCGAGCCTGGAACGCCGCCCAAAAACTCGACACCGCCCAAGCCGCGCCGCATCGCCTCGGCCAACAGTTTGCCCGTGCTGACGCCAGCCTCGACGCAAACCGGAGTCTTGTTGTCGATTTCATCCAAAAAGTGAAGGCCGCGCAGGCGTTGTGTGGACAAAAGCACGCCCGAAACGCCTTCATCGAGCACGAGCAAATTCGAGCCCGCTCCGACTGCTCGGCACGGAATGTGCGTCTGTGTGCAGAAACGCCGCACGGCAGCAGCGACATCGATTGTATTGGGCGCGATCCAGGCATCCACCGGACCACCAACGCGCAACGTGGTGTGAGCAGACATCGGTTCCGAAAAACGCACCTCGCCCAATTCACCGACGAGACCGAGCAGCGTTTCCTTTTCGCTCGATGAAAGTGTCATGAATTTGGCGTTCTAGTCTGAACCATCCGGTCTGCCAACTTTTCGCCAATGGTTCACAAACGGTTTTGACGCGCAGCAGATGACCAACGAGTTCATGGGGTTCTGGCACTTGCAAAGAACGCCTGCCTTACCATAGCCTCTAGAGTTGAATCTGAACGTCGGCGTTGGGTCGTTTCCGTCGGAAGAAGAGCGGATGTCGGCCTACATGCACTGACAAATATGCAATATCTCTTACGGAATGAGGCTTGTTGGTTATGCGTGTGATAGCGGTGCGTTGGGCGGAGTTGGAGACAGCGGTTGAGCGCAATGCGCCTGACACAGAGAGCTTTTTAGACACTCGGACGGGCGAGGTTGTGACGCTGATCGAATCGGCACCAAACGTCGAGGAACTTCGCAGCAAAGTGATGATGGGTGGCGATGCTTTTTTGCGTGTTGAACCGGCGTCTTCCCGAGAGCAATACAAGTGGATGGAACGCTTTGTCGCAGGCGTAACGGAACCAGCTCTGCGAGAGCGGTTGATCATCAGCATTGATGGAAAAGGTGCGTTTCGACGGTTCAAAGACGCTTTGCTGAACTATCCGGTCGAGCGAGAACGCTGGTTTGCCTATCGTGGTGAGTTGCTTCATTGGCATATCCAGGAATGGTTCAAGCGCGACGGATTGACGACGAGCGAGCCGCCTCCGTGGGGCGAAGTCGAACCGCCGCCTGATGTGGAGCCGCAGCTTCCTCGTTCGCCGGTTGCATCGGAAACACCGGCAGACGGTTATCGTCGGCAAGCGCGCGATCTTCTCGAGCAATTGCCAACGGGTGAATTGCCCGCAGCGATCGCTTTTCTTGAATTTTTGCGCGACCGTGGCGCAAGCGAATTGACGCGGTTGCGGACGGTGGTTGTACGTCCCAAGCCCACACTGTAAGGAGCGCCGTTGGGTCCCGTCGGCTTTCTTCTCAAACGCGATCAACCGCAGTCTGTTGGCTTGTGCCAGCGGCTGGTGGAGGTCGTTCGTAGCGTCGGTGAAACCGAAGTGGTTTTGCGTGATCACATCGAGCTTCCCGGTTGGCTCAATGCGGTTTCCGAAAACGATTTTCCCAAAGATTTGTCGATGCTGGTCGTGTTGGGTGGGGACGGCACGATGTTGTACGGCGCAGGTCTTTTGGGAAAAAAACCGGTGCCGCTGCTCGGTGTGAATTTGGGTCGGCTGGGCTTTCTGACGTGCAGTGCTCCGTCGGAAGCCCCCGAGACGTTGTTGGCAGCGATCCAAGGGAAATTGCGGACGGAATCGCGGCAACGACTTTGCTGCCGTGTCTATCGACGGTTCTCGACGGAAGGCGAGCCGGCGATTTCGCAGGAAGAATTGTTGGTCGAAAAAACAGCTCTGAATGACGTCGTGGTGAGCCAGCCGAAAATGGCTCGGCTGTTTGACTTAGAGACAGTTCTCGACGGAGATCCAGTCACGACGTATCGGGCGGACGGTTTGATTGTTTGCACGCCGACGGGCTCGACAGCGTACAACTTGGCAGCCGGGGGCCCGATTCTGATGCCGCACATGGAAGCACTGGTGATTTCGCCGATTTGCCCACACACGCTAACCGCCAGGCCGCTGGTGGTTCCGTTGCGTTCGGTGGTTGAAATACGACCAGGAAAAGACGCAGAGCAGGCGCTGCTGACCGTCGATGGACAATGGAGCCACATGCTCGGTCCTCAGGATGTGGTTCAAGTGACGTGTTCGGACGAGCCGCTCACGATTTTTCGCCCACAGGAGCATACATTTTTCGATCTATTGCGGACCAAACTCCACTGGGGTGTACGCGCCTGATGTCCGTCTGAAACCGCCAAAAAAACTGCGGTGTTTGCCACGACGAACATTTTGGGTTAGTAACGGCGCGAGTTTTTCAGATCTCCGTTGCAAGGGAAGACGATGAAGCAAGAACTTGTCCAGAAAGTGCTCGAAAATGAGGCCTCGGTCCAAGCGTCGGAAA
Source organism: Pseudomonadota bacterium (assembly GCA_035328405.1). Taxonomy (GTDB): domain Bacteria; phylum Myxococcota_A; class Polyangia; order Palsa-1104; family JAEUJZ01; genus JAEUKA01. The sequence continues at coordinate 16,950 of DAOLIT010000006.1, forward strand.
AAGGCGCTTATATCGTTGGCGAAGAAGTGGAATTGACCGTTTTGCTCGAAGGCTTTGGGCAAGAACCGCTGGCCGTGCCCAAGGTGAAAAAAATCGTTTTGGGCACCGACATGTTGCTTCTTGAGACGCACAAAGGCGAACGGATTTACACGGACGCGGCGACGGGCGTTCGAGCACTCAAGTTTTCTCCGCAAGACGCAAACAAATCGCGCGGCACTGGCTTCGCGGCACATCGTTAAGAGGCGGTCATGTCACGAGCGCCCTTTGGTTTGCCGAGTGCGCCAGATCGGAAGCGGCGCGTGGCGGTGATTTCGGGTGACGGGATTGGGCCCGAGGTCGTTGCGCAGGCGATGCGTGCCGTCGAGCCGCTCGGCGTTCCGCTGGATTTTGAGGAGTTTCCTTGGTCGGCAGAGCACTACCTGAAAACAAAGGAGACGCTCCCGCAGGGTGCGCTCGAGCATCTTCGAGACAACTTTGATGCGATCTTTTTTGGGGCACTCGGCGACCCGAGGGTTCCCGATGGCGCAGTCGCCAGAGACGTGTTGCTCGGGTTGCGTTTCGGTTTGGATCTGTACATCAATTTGCGGCCCGTGCAGCTTCTCGACGAACGGCTTTGCCCGCTGAAAGGCAAAACCTGCCGCGACATCAACTTTTTTGTCCTTCGAGAAAATACAGAGGGACCCTATGTCCAAATGGGTGGTTGCTTCAAAAAGGACACGCCGTTTGAAGTGGCGATCAGCGAAGACCTGAACACCCGGCACGGCGTCGAGAGAATTGTGCGAGCGGCGTATACCTTGGCGACAACGCCGCACGGTTCGTCGCACGAGGTTCCGAGGGTGTGCATGGTGGACAAGGCCAATGCGTTGCCTCACGCGCACGGACTTTGGCAACGAACATGGAAAGCGGTGGCGTCCGAATATCCGCGCGTCCTTTCCCATCACCTGTTTGTAGACGTTGCCGCGATGGAATTTGTCCGCGCCCCCGAGCGGTTTGACGTGCTGGTCACGTCGAATTTGTTTGGCGATATTTTGACGGATTTGGGAGCGGCAATTTGTGGCGGTCTCGGCGTCGCTGCGTCGGGAAACATTCATCCAGGTCGCTGCTCGCTCTTTGAACCGGTGCATGGTTCTGCGCCGGACATTGCGGGCAAAGGCAAAGCCAATCCGCTGGCAGCTTTTCTGACGCTGGCCTTGTTGTACGACCATTTGGGCGAGATCGAATGCGGCGATCGCCTTCGTCAAGCGGTCAGCGAGGTAGTTCGATCCGGTCAAGTGACACCTGATCTTTCGGGCCACTTCACGACGACGGAATGCGGCAACGCGGTGATCGCTGCGCTGTGCAAGCCGGCATCGTGAAACATGCGGGAGCGTCGCGTGTGTGCTGGCAAAAACCCACACAGCCTTGCGCAGCGACACCCAGACGAGGAAAGAAGTGAAAATACACTTTATTGGCATTTGCGGTACCGGCATGGGGGCGGTGGCTGAGCTTCTGAAACAGGCGGGGCACGAAGTTCGCGGCTCTGACGAGCACATTTATCCTCCGATGTCCACGCAACTTGCACGAGCGGGAATTCCGGTCGCGCAGGGTTATGGGGAACAAAACCTTACGTGGCAGCCGGACGTGGTGGTCGTCGGCAACATTTGCACTCGTTTTCATGTCGAGGTGGTCGGTGCGATCAAGAAGGACATTCGACTGACCTCATTTCCCGCGATCATTCGTGAGTTGCTGCTGCCCGGAAAGACTTCTTTCGTCGTCGCTGGGACGCACGGAAAGACCACCACTTCCTCGCTGGCTGCGTGGATGCTGCGATGTGCGGGTCGCGATCCGTCGTTCATGATTGGCGGTGTTCCCGTCAACATGGAAAGAGGCGCGGCTCTCGGAAAAGGACCGCATTTTGTTTTGGAAGGCGACGAGTACGACTGCGCCTTTTTCGACAAACGGAGCAAGTTCATTCACTACATGCCGCACGTCGCCATTTTGACCAGCGTCGAGATGGATCATGCGGACATTTTTGTGGACTTGGCTCAGGTCAAGGCTGCTTTTTTGACGTTCGTGCGACTGCTACCTCAGGACGGCGCGCTGCTGGTCGGGGCCAGCTCGTCGCACGCGGTGGAGTGTGCAAAAGAGGCTCGGTGCCAGGTGGAGCGATATGGCGTCGCAGATGCGTGTCCGTCGGACACAGAATGGATCGCCGAGGTCACGGGCGTTAAACCCGGCGGGCGGACGCTGTTTCGTGTGCTTCACAAAGGCCAGCCGTTTGGGTCCTTTGAAATGGGTTTGCCGGGGACGTACAACTTGGAAAATGCGGTGGGTGTGATTGCTGCGCTTTCCAAAGTGGGTCTTCAAGCGAGCGAGATGGAACTTGGCCTGCGCCGCTTTCTGGGTGTCAAACGGCGGCAAGAGGTACGAGGTGTCGCTCAAGGTGTGACAGCGGTGGACGATTTCGCACACCATCCCACTGCAATCCGCGAAACCTTGCGTGGTTTAAGAGGCCGTTTCGGATCAGGGCGGCTGTTCGTTGTGTTCGAGCCGCGCTCGGCGACCAGCCGCACGGCATTGTTTCAAAACGAATTTGCTCAGGCGTTGGCTGCTGCCGACGAGATTCTGATCGGTGCCGTCCACAAGCCTGAAAAGGCACCCGAGGGAAACCGTTTGGATGTCGAAAAACTGGCGGTGGACATTCGCAAACATGGTATCGCCGCGAAAGCGTTTGCGAAAAGCGACCACATTTTGGACTATTTGACCGAAACGGTATCCGCAGGGGATACCGTGGTGGTGATGTCGTCGGGGGATTTCGACAATCTGCATGAACGGCTTCTTCAACGGCTGGGTGATGCGATGGTGCCAGCCAAAGAGGCCGACTACGCCCAGGTCAAAAATCTGCTGGAGCAAGTCAAGTTGCCGACGACAGGCGTGCCGGATGATTTGGCCGAACTGTGGGTGCTCAAGGACGGTCAAAAAGACGGACGCGAGCAGGTTGTGGGCTGTGTGGCACTGGAAATTTACGACGATACGGCGCTTTTGCGGTCGCTCGCCGTGCGTTCTTCCCGACGAGGCGAAGGGCTTGGTTGGATGCTGGCTGAAATGGCGCTTTTGCGGGTGCGGCAGCGAGGTCTCAAACGGGTCTGTTTGCTCACGGAGCATGCCACGGACTTTTTTGCAGAAAAGTTTGGATTCCGCCCGGTTCCGCGCGAACAACTTCCGCTCGAGGTTCAGCTTTCGTGGGAATACAAACACTGCTGCGGGAAAGCCGTCGCGATGATGCACGATCTATCGTCCTAGGCTCCTTCCAAAACCTCACGGTTTCACGTCCGTTTGCGCCTACGCCCACACTCCTCCCGACATAAAACCACATCGAAACCTGACGTGTGAACAGTTGTTCTCGGGCAGGATTTTCGGTGTTTCGGGTTCAAACAGGACGAAGCGGGAAAAAGTTTCTTGACAGAAACCGCGCACAAACGGTACTACTCCCTGCCTTACGACCGTCGGCACTAGGCTGGCGTAGCTCACTTGGTAGAGCAGCTGACTTGTAATCAGCAGGTAGCGGGTTCGATTCCCACCGCCAGCTCGTGAAAATTTGAAAAGCAACACGGAGGGGTGCCCGAGTGGCCAAAGGGAGCTGACTGTAAATCAGCCGCGTCTACGCTTCGAAGGTTCGAATCCTTCCCCCTCCACGTCTGATATGGTTCCGTTTCTTCTTGCGGGTGTAGCTCAGTTGGTAGAGCTCTAGCCTTCCAAGCTAGACGTCGCGGGTTCGAATCCCGTCGCCCGCTTCTGCGAAGATCGTATCGCCCATGTAGCTCAGTTGGTAGAGCGCGTCCTTGGTAAGGACGAGGTCTCCAGTTCAATCCTGGACATGGGCTCACTGGAAAAAACAAAAAATTCACGCGGGTTTGCCCTGCGGTGCGAGGATGAGACATGGCTCGTGGAAATCGTGTTCTGGTGACGCTCGAATGCAAAGAATGCAAGCGGCGCAACTACCACACCAACAAAAACAAGCGCACGACACCTGACAAACTGGAGTTCAACAAATACTGCAAGTGGTGTCGCAAACACACTTCGCACAAGGAAACGAAATAGGTAGCGCGGACCCTTTTCCGAACAGGAAAAGGTCCAGCCGGATGATTTTAGGTCAGTAGCTCGAACTGGTAGAGCGGCGGTCTCCAAAACCGCGGGTTGGGGGTTCGAATCCCTCCTGACCTGCTAGCTTTGCGGTACCAAACAACACGGAATGTAGCGAGGGCATGGAAAGATACGGTCGCATGGACCAGCCCCGCCTGATTGGAGCAAGACGGAAACGATGGAACGAAAGTGGGTCCATATCCTGTTCGCGGCAGCGGGTCTTACGCTGATGTTCTTGCTCGTCAAAACCAGCGAGTGGGGCTGGAGCTATTTTACCAAGCCCAAGCCACTCATTGTCTACTCTGTGTCGTTGGTTCTTTCTGGCGTGGGCGTCTTTTGGGCATGGCGGAATGAGGAGATTTTTGGCCTGGCGTCCGAGTGCGTTGCGGAGCTGAGCAAGGTCTCCTGGCCCACTCGCAAAGAGACAACCACTGCCACAATTGTGGTTATCGTGACCGTGATCATCGCCTCACTTGTGCTCGGTATTTTCGACGCGGTGTGGGCGTATATGACCGGCCTTCTCTATGGCTAGCAGGATCTTCCCTTGGGCAATGTGGCGGTGATGCAATGGGTCTAAAGTGGTACGTCGTTCACACCTACTCGGGCCACGAGAACAAAGCCAAGCTCTCGCTCCAGGAGCGGATCAAACAAGCCGGTATGGATGGAGAGTTTGGTCAGGTGTTGATTCCGACGGAATCGGTTCTTGAGTTGGTCAAAGGACAGAAGCGGACAACGACGCGGAAATTCTATCCCGGGTATATGTTCGTCCAAATGATGATGTCTGAGCGCACATATCATTTGGTCAAGAACACAGCCCGCGTGACCGGCTTTCTCGGCGGAACCAACCCTGTTCCGGTAAACGAAAAGGACATCGCGCAAATCAACTCGCAGATGTCGGAGGGTTCTTCCAAGCCGAAACCGCGCGTCTCGTTTGAAGAGGGCGAAAGTGTGCGCGTCATTGATGGGCCGTTTGCCAATTTCGCGGGAATTGTCGATGAGGTGAAACCCGAGAAACAAAAAATCAAAGTTCGCGTGAGTATTTTTGGACGCGCGACCGCAGTGGAACTTGATTTCGCTCAGGTCGAGAAGGCCTGACTCTTTGAGCCTCGGATCGGCGCGCGCCAATCCGAGGCTGAGAACATAAAGTCACAAATAGTTGGCGCAATGATGCGCTATATCCTTGCCCTCCTTGGGCATTTTGGGCATCCTGTCGCGGTGGTGGCTGAGACGCCGCCCATAGGCTGACAGATTCGTAGGAAATGGCCATGAAGAAAGTCACTGGCTACGTAAAACTTCAGATTCTTGCTGGCAAGGCAAACCCTTCGCCTCCTGTCGGACCCGCGTTGGGCCAGCATGGCGTGAACATCATGGAATTTTGCAAGTCTTTCAATGCAAAGACGCAAGGCATTGAAACCATGATGATTCCGGTGGTGATTACGGTCTACTCCGACCGCTCCTTCACGTTCATCACCAAAACACCGCCAGCCTCCGTGCTCATCAAAAAGGCAGCGGGTCTTTCTCTTCAGAAAAAACCCGGTGCCGGCAGCAAAACGCCAAACAAGGTGAAGGTTGGCAGCATCAACAAGAAACAGCTTCGAGATGTGGCTGCGCAAAAGATGCCTGATTTGAATACCACCAACATCGAGAGCGCGATGCGTTCGATGGCGGGTACCGCCCGCTCGATGGGTGTTGATATCGTTGAGGGCTAAGCCTCACGCCCACCGCAGCGGATTGCGGGAGATTGTCGAGCGACAAGCTCGATGTCGAGATGGAGTTTGAAATGGCCAAGGTCGGAAAGAAATATGCCGCCGCTGCCAAGATGATCGATCGCGAAAAGCGGTATGGCATGGTCGAGGCGTTTGGGCTTGTTCCAAAGCTCAAGGTTTCCACGAAGTTTGATGAGACCGTTGATATCGCGGTTCGTTTGGGTGTTGACCCGAAACACGCAGACCAAATGGTCCGTGGAGCCGTAAATCTCCCGCATGGAACTGGCAAAACGGTTCGTGTGGTGGTTTTTGCGAAGGGCGATAAGGCAAAAGAGGCTCAGGATGCCGGAGCAACTTTTGTCGGAGCGGAGGATCTCGTCGCCAAAATCCAGACCGAAAACTGGCTCGATTTTGATGCGGCTGTGGCCACGCCAGACATGATGGGTGTCATCGGCAAAATTGCACGCATCCTGGGGCCGCGTGGTCTGATGCCAAATCCGAAGGTTGGAACCGTCACGACAGACGTAGCCAAGGCCGTTCGGGAATTGAAAGGGGGCCGTGTGGAGTTTCGCGTCGAAAAGAGCGGAATCGTACATGCTCCCATTGGTAAGGTGTCGTTTGGTTCGGAGAAGCTACAAGAGAATGCGCGTGCGTTGATCGAAATCTTGATCAAGCTCAAGCCAGCTTCTGCCAAAGGCACCTATGTGAAAAGTATTTCGGTTTCCTCCACAATGGGGCCGGCACTCAAGCTTGATACGAATGATGTTCAGGCTCATTTGGGTGCCAAGTAGCTCGTTGTTGTGGAAGAGGAAGCGAACATTCGTCCTAGATAGCAGGTGCCTTGCAGGGGCTTAATCGCCTGCCGAGACTTGGAGTCCTGAGGTATGGATCGGAACGAAAAAGCGCAGCAGGTTGCTGAACTGAAAGAGAAACTGCAAAAAAGTGTTGCGGTGGTTGTTTGTGACTTTCGTGGTTTGCCGGTGCCCGCTGTCACTTCTTTGCGTGAAGACTTTCGGAAGCAGCTTTGCGAGTACAAGGTGTACAAGAACACGTTGGTCAAGCTCGCGATTGCCGGTACTCCCATGGAGAAGATGGGTAAGTACCTCGAGGGTCCGTCGGCCATCGTTTTTTCTTGGGATAGCCCGTCTGCCGCTGCCAAGGTGGCGCGCGACTGTGCCAAGAACAACGAGAAGTTCAAGATCAAGGGCGGCTATCTGGAAGGCGTGCTTGATGACAAGGGGGTGCTTGCTTCGGCGGACCTCCCAGGCAAGGACGAAGTTCGAGCCAAGCTGTTGGCGACCTTTATGGCTCCTGCTACCAATGTGGTTCGGACGCTCAGCGCGGCTGCGCAGAACTTTGCATACGTCCTCGATGCTCGAAAACGGGCACTCGAGGCACAGGGCTAAAAACTCCAAGGAGAAAACACAATGAACAACGCAAACATGGACCAAATTATCGATCAACTCTCGCAGATGTCGGTGATGCAGATTGCTCAGCTCACCAAACTTCTCGAGGAAAAATGGGGCGTGAAGGCTGCGCCGGTCGCGATGGCGGCAGGCCCGGCGGCTGCCGGTGCGGCAGCGGCTGCACCGGTGGTGCAAGAACAGACCGAGTTTTCGGTTGTTTTGGCAAGTGCTGGTGCCAACAAGATTGGTGTCATCAAGGTGGTTCGCGAAATCACCAGCCTCGGTTTGAAAGAGGCGAAGGACTTGGTGGACGGGGCTCCCAAAGAGATCAAGGCAGGAGCCTCCAAAGACGAAGCAGAGTCCATCAAGAAGAAACTTGTCGAGGCTGGTGCTACGGTCGAGATCAAGTAGTTTGGAGATTGGCCTGCGCCAATCGGTGACACATACGAAGAAGCAGAGCCGACCGACGGCTCACAGGGATTTCTGTCTCTGTGGGTCGCCGGTTTTTGTCACGTTCGGCATCACTTGAAATGTCTCTCCGTCGCGCTTTGCGAATGCTTCGCTTCGTAGGGATGGAGAGACTGACAACCTCGTTCGGAAAGCCACCGCTGCGCTGGGGACTTTGCGCGTGAGAAGTTCTTGGCAGCTTTCCTGAGAGCCTTGTGCATATGACTGCAAGGGACAGAAAGGGTCGCTAATGGCTTCGGTGATTCAAAACAACTTCCGGGTCCGCAAGAACTACGCGAAGATCACCAAGATCATTGACATCCCCAACCTCATTGACATCCAGAAACAGTCTTACGACAAGTTTTTGCAGAAAGACACACCGCCAGACCAAAGAGAGGATGTTGGTCTTCAGGGCGTGTTTAAGAGTGTTTTTCCCATCAAAGACTTCAATGAGACCTCGTCACTCGACTTCGTTTCGTATCACCTTGACAAGCCGAAATACGACGTGGATGAGTGCCGCCAAAGAGGGATGACTTTTGCGGCACCGATCAAGGTCGTTATTCGCTTGGTTGTTTGGGACACCAATGAAGAAACGGGTTCCCAATCGATTCGCGATGTGAAAGAGCAAGAAGTCTACTTTGGCGAGATTCCGCTTATGACGGAGAACGGGACATTCATCATTAACGGCACCGAGCGTGTCGTGGTGTCTCAGCTTCACCGATCGCCGGGTGTCTTTTACGATCACGACAAAGGCAAAACCCATTCTTCTGGCAAGCTTTTGTACAGCGCGAGGGTGATCCCTTATCGCGGGTCCTGGTTGGACTTCGAGTTTGACCCGAAAGACATCCTGTATGTGCGCATCGACCGACGCAGAAAACTGCATGCGACGGTTCTGCTGCGAGCTCTCGGGTATTCCACGGAGGACTTGCTTAACTATTTCTACGCAACAGAAATGGTTTTTGTCGAATCGAACGGTGGATACAGTAAGTCCCTTGAGTTCGATTTGTTGCCCGGACAGAGATCGACTCGCGACATCCGTCATCCCGGCACAAATGAGGTCCTGGTCAAGAAGAACCGCAAATTCACAAGAGCGGCGATTCGCAAGCTTCAAGAGATTGGCATTGATCGTTTGCCGATCGAAGCGACAGAACTCATTGGGAAAGTTGCTGCACATGACGTAATCAACGAGCTGACCGGTGAAGTTCTTCTTCAGTGCAACGAGGAACTGACAGAGGCCAAGCTGGATGAGTTGCGGCAGCACAGCATTGCTTCGTTCAGGGTGCTGTTTATCGACGGCCTCAATGTCGGGTCGTATCTGCGAGACACGCTGATCGCGGATCGATTGTCCACGCCGGAAGAAGCAATGATGGAAATCTATCGTCGCCTTCGACCTGGAGATCCGCCTACGCTCGAGACGGCGCAGCAGTTGTTCAAGAACCTGTTTTTCAACCCAGAGCGGTATGACTTATCGCGGGTCGGGCGATTGAAGTTGAACTATAAGTTCAAAATTGATGAACGCCTCGATAACTGTGTTTTGACACAGCGCGATATTCTTGAGACAGTTCGTTATCTCATAGATCTCAAGAATGGAAAAGGGGCGATCGACGATATCGACCACTTGGGCAATCGTCGGGTGCGCGCTGTCGGTGAACTTATGGAGAACCAATACCGAATTGGTCTGGTTCGCATGGAGCGCGCAATCAAAGAGCGTATGAGTATGTCTCAGGAAATTGAGACGCTTATGCCGCACGACTTGGTAAACGCAAAGCCCGTTTCTGCGGTAGTGAAGGAATACTTCGGTAGTTCTCAGCTTTCGCAGTTTATGGATCAGACCAATCCGCTTTCCGAGGTAACGCACAAGCGGCGGTTGTCCGCCCTTGGGCCTGGTGGCTTGACTCGCGAGCGGGCGGGGTTCGAGGTTCGAGACGTTCACGCAACTCACTATGGGCGCATTTGTCCCATCGAGACGCCGGAAGGACCGAACATCGGTTTGATTGCGTCGCTGTCGACGTATGCTCGCGTAAACGAGTTCGGCTTCATTGAAACGCCGTACAGAAAGTGCAGTGCTGGCGGGGTCACCGATGATGTCGAGTTTTATTCTGCTCTCCAAGAGGAAGGCCATTTCATCGCGCAAGCCAATGCTGCGGTGGAGGACGATGGTGCTTTTGTGGGGCCGCAGGTTTCGGCTCGTCACAATGGCGATTTCGTTTTGTCGAAGCCAGAAGACGTGACCCTCATGGACGTTTCACCGAATCAATTGGTTTCGGTTGCGGCGTCTTTGATTCCATTCCTCGAGCATGACGATGCAAATCGGGCGCTTATGGGAAGCAACATGCAGCGTCAGGCGGTGCCGCTGATACGCACGGCATCGCCGCTTGTGGGAACCGGTGTCGAAGGCATTGTTGCCCGAGACTCTGGTGTGACGTTGGTAGCGAAGCGCGAAGGCATCGTCGAATCAGTGGATGCTGCGCGCATCGTGGTGCGACCGCTCGAACAAGATCGCGACGATATGGTGGGAGCCAAGCCCGATATTTATTCGCTCGTCAAGTTTCAACGCTCGAACCAAAATACGTGCATCAACCAAAAACCGATTGTTCAACGGGGCGATCGGGTGAGTCCAGGAGATGTCATCGCGGATGGTCCGGCATGTGAAATGGGCGAGTTGGCTCTTGGGCAGAACGTCGTGGTCGCCTTCATGCCGTGGGGTGGTTATAACTTCGAGGACTCGATTCTTCTTTCGGAGCGTTTGGTAAAAGAGGACGTGTACACCTCGATTCACATCGAGGAATTCGAGTGCATCGCGCGCGACACCAAACTCGGCAAAGAGGACATTACTCGCGACATTCCAAATGTGGGCGAGGAAGCCCTCAAAGACCTCGACGAATCGGGAATTGTTCGGATCGGGGCCGAGGTGAAAGCCGGCGATATCCTTGTTGGGAAGATCACTCCGAAAGGCGAAACCCAATTAAGCCCGGAAGAGAAATTGCTCCGTGCCATTTTCGGGGAAAAGGCGGGAGATGTCCGCGATAGTTCGTTGCGGGTTCCGCCCGGTGTTCAGGGCATCATCATTTCTGCCCGGGTGTTTGCGCGCAAAGGTACCGAGAAGGACGAGCGTGCCAAGGACATTGAAGATGCGGAGAAAGAAAAACTCATCACCGATCAGCGCGATGAGGTGAAGATCGTTAGTGAGGCGTATCACTCGAAGATCCGGCGGTTGCTCGAGGGCAAGACAACCGCCTCTCGCTTGGTGGACGACAAAGGAAAAGTGCTTCTCGCGAAGGGTCAACCGCTGGACATGGCGACACTTGAGTCACTTCCCCCGCGACACTACCGCGAGCTGCGGCTTGTGGAGGGAGAGGGGAACCTCGAGGCGCGAGTCGAGCAGTTGGTGCAACGTCTTGAGGATGACATCCACGCGATCGAGTCAGTGTACCGCGACAAGGTGGCCAAACTGACCCGAGGCGACGAGCTGCCGCCCGGTGTGATCAAGATGGTCAAGGTGTACGTGGCCATCAAACGCAAACTGGCTGTCGGAGACAAGATGGCAGGTCGTCACGGGAACAAGGGCGTCGTGAGTCGCATCTTGCCCGAGGAGGACATGCCGTTTTTGGCTGATGGAACGCCGGTCGATGTGGTGCTGAACCCGCTGGGTGTGCCGTCGCGTATGAACGTCGGGCAAATCTTGGAAACGCACCTTGGGTGGGCGGCGTTGCGCTTGGGCAAGCAAATCGAAAAGGTGCTCGCAACCAAGTACTCACCGGCGGCACTCCGCGAACATCTCAAGAGAATTTACACCACCGGGCAAGCACACGCATTCATCGATGCTCTCGATGAACTTGACCTGAGGCGGTTTGCCAACAAGTTGGTTCGTGGTGTTCACACGGCCACACCCGTGTTCGACGGTGCCAAAGAAAGCGAGATCAAAGCGGCCTTGGCGATGGCAAATCAGTCCGAGAACGGCCAGTCCATCTTGTTTGATGGAAAAACTGGCGCGGCCTTTGACCACGATGTGACCGTCGGTGTGATGTACATCATGAAGCTTCATCACTTGGTGGATGACAAGATTCATGCGCGTTCGATTGGGCCGTACTCGCTGGTCACGCAGCAGCCGCTCGGCGGAAAGGCGCAGTTTGGCGGTCAGCGCCTGGGTGAGATGGAAGTGTGGGCGATGGAGGCCTATGGTGCGGCCTATGCGCTTCAGGAGTTCCTCACGGTCAAGAGCGATGATGTCGTTGGACGGACTCGCATGTATGAATCGATCGTGAAGGGGGAACACAACCTGGAGTCCGGTTTGCCGGAATCGTTCAATGTGCTGCTCAAAGAACTGCAATCGCTTTGCCTCAATGTGGAGCTGATTGAAGACCCGAACGCACCGCAAAAAGATGCTTCGACCTCGGCGGTTCAACAAATGGCCCGCGAGGTTGTGGCCAAAATTGGTGCCGCTTCGTAACGCGGTAGGCACGCAACTGTAAGGAGAATCTCGTGAAGGATCTTTTCAACTTCTTCGAGAAGCCGAAGGACCCGCTTTCGTTTAGCGCCATGCGCGTCAGTCTCGCGTCGCCTGATAAGATTCGCGAGTGGTCGCAAGGCGAAGTCAGAAAGCCAGAGACGATCAACTACCGCACGTTCAAACCAGAGCGCGACGGGCTTTTCTGCGCGAAAATTTTTGGGCCGGTCAAGGACTACGAGTGCAACTGCGGCAAATACAAGCGCATGAAACACCGAAACATCGTTTGCGAAAAATGCGGTGTTCAGGTGATTCCAGCCAAGGTCCGTCGTGAGAGGCTCGGACATATCTCGCTTGCGACGCCGGTTGCGCACATTTGGTTTCTCAAGTCGCTGCCGAGCCGAATCGGAAATTTGCTCGACATTACGCTGAAAGAACTCGAGAAGGTTCTTTACTGCGAGTCTTACGTCGTCGTCGAGCCACGCAATTCCGGGCTCCAGGTCGGCGAGCTTTTGACCGAGGATCGGTACCAAAAGCTTGCGGAAGATCTCGGTGGGGAAGATGCGTTCGAGGCGCGAATGGGGGCGGATGCGATCCGCGATTTGTTGCGCAAGATCGACATCCATCAGTTGGCGGAACAGCTTCGTGGCGAAATGCGCGATGCGACCAGTGAGGCCAAGCGGAAAAAGATCGCCAAACGGCTGAAGGTGGTCGAGGCGTTTCGCGAGTCGTCCAACAAGCCCGAATGGATGATGCTCGAGGTGATTCCGGTGATTCCGCCGGATTTGCGACCGTTGGTTCCTTTGGATGGTGGTCGGTTCGCGACTAGCGATCTGAACGATTTGTATCGGCGGGTGATCAACCGCAACAATCGGCTCAAGCGTCTGCAAGAACTCAATGCGCCCGAAATCATCATCCGCAACGAGAAGCGCATGCTTCAAGAAGCGGTCGATGCACTGTTTGACAATGGTCGTCGAGGCAAAACGATCACTGGGCCGAACAAGCGGCCTCTCAAATCGTTGTCTGACATGCTCAAGGGCAAGCAGGGTCGATTTCGACAAAACCTGCTTGGGAAGCGCGTGGATTACTCCGGGCGAAGCGTCATTGTCGTTGGCCCGGAACTGCGTTTGCACCAATGCGGGTTGCCCAAGAAAATGGCCCTCGAACTGTTCAAGCCATTTATCTACAACAAGCTCGAGGAACGTGGGCTAGTTACGACGATCAAAAGCGCCAAAAAAATGGTGGACAAAGAGCGCTCTGAGGTGTGGGACATCCTCGAAGAGGTGATCCGCGAACACCCGGTTTTGCTCAATCGCGCACCTACGCTTCACCGGCTTGGGATTCAAGCGTTTGAACCTGTCCTCATCGAGGGCAAGGCGATTCAAATGCACCCGCTCGTTTGCGCCGCCTTCAACGCAGACTTCGACGGCGATCAGATGGCCGTTCACGTCCCGCTGTCCATCGAAGCCCAGATGGAAGCCCGTGTGCTCATGATGTCTACAAACAACATCCTGAGCCCGGCACACGGCAAGCCGATCATCATTCCGTCGCAGGACATCGTGCTCGGTCTTTACTACATGACGCGCGATCGGAGTTTTGTGAAAGGCGAATATCGCGAGTCCAAGGCGGGCGAGCCGGTCTCGGGAATTTTCTCCTCTCCCGAGGAAGTGCGGATGGCGTACGACCACGGGGAGTTGGATTTGCAGGCGAAGATCAAAGTTCGCATGCAAAACACCGATGGAACGCCGGGAAAAGCGAAGCTTGTCGATACGACCTGTGGTCGGGTGATTCTGTCCGAGATTTTGCCACCTGCACTTCCTTTCAAGCTTGTCAACCGTGTGCTTGGGAAAAAGCAGCTTGGCGAACTCATCGACACTTGCTATCGCATTTGCGACCAGAAAGAAACGGTGCTTATTGCCGATCGACTGCGCACGCTTGGGTATACCTATGCGACGGCAGCGGGGATCTCGATTTGCATCGATGACATGAAAATCCCAGCCAAGAAACGGCTGTTTCTTGAGCAAGCCGACAAAGAAGTTACCGAGATCCAAGATCAATACAACGAGGGTCTCATCACCGATGGTGAGCGTTACAACAAAGTCGTAGACATTTGGGCACAAGTTGCTGAGCGGGTCGCCACAGAGATGATGGGCGAAATCAGCACAATGGTGTTTCGCGACGGTCGTGGCGGTGAGAAGCGTGGGCAGGCGTTCAACCCGATTTTCATCATGGCGGATTCGGGTGCTCGCGGTTCTCAACAGCAGATCCGTCAGCTTGCGGGGATGCGTGGTTTGATGGCGAAGCCCTCGGGTGAAATCATCGAAACGCCCATCCGAACGAACTTCCGAGAAGGGCTGTCTGTGCTCGAGTACTTCATTTCGACGCACGGAGCGCGCAAGGGTCTCGCCGATACGGCTCTCAAAACGGCAAATTCGGGGTATCTGACGCGCAGACTTGTGGATGTCGCCCAGGACTGCATTATTGCGGACTACGACTGCGGAACCACTGAGGGAATCGAGACCACACCCCTCGTTGAAGGCGGCGAGGTCATCGAACGAATCGGCGATCGCATTTTGGGCCGAGTTCCGCTCGACGACATTGTTGATCCGTATGGTGGGGAGGTGATTGTCCCGGCCAACACGGAAATTACAGAAGAAAAAGTCGTTTCGATCGAGAATGCCGGCATCGATAGGGTCAAGATTCGGTCGGTGCTTACGTGCCAGACTCGACGGGGAATCTGCGTGCAGTGCTATGGTCGCGACTTGGCGCGTGGATACATGGTGAACATCGGAGAGGCCGTGGGAGTGATTGCGGCCCAGTCGATTGGTGAGCCTGGCACGCAGCTTACGATGCGGACGTTCCACATCGGCGGTGTCGGTCAGGTTCGCATTCAATCCAGCAACCTGGAATCTCGGGGAGCTGGCACAGTCAAGTTTGAGAATGTTCAGACCGTCCAAAAACACAATGCCGACGCGACCGACCCGATCGAGAGAGATTACCTCGTGGTCATGAATCGTCACGGCGAGCTGCTGTTGGTGGACGATGCCGGGCGAGAACGAGAACGATATGCACTGACCTATGGTGCGCGGCTGTATGTTCGAGAAGGACAGAAGGTTGAGCCGAAGCGTCTGTTGTCCGAGTGGGACGCCTTTTCGTTGCCCATCCTCACGGAGGTGACGGGAACCATCAAGTACGGTGACATCTTGGACGGCGTCACCATGCAAGAACAGCTTGATGAGCACACAGGCTTGTCCCGCAAGGTCATCATCGAGTCCAAGGACGCTGACACTCGTCCTCGCATCACCATCAAGGATGAGTCTGGCAAGACGAAAAAGATTCATGGCACCAGCCAGGAGGCGCGATACTTCCTGCCTGTTGGTGCAAACATCTCGGTTCAAGACGGAGAGCGTGTGGAGGCCGGCGACATCATCGCACGTATCCCACGGGAGACCGTCAAGACGAAAGACATCACCGGCGGTCTGCCGCGCGTCGCTGAACTGTTCGAGGCGAGGAAACCCAAAGAGCACTCGGTCATTTCTGAGATAGACGGCATTGTGAGCTTTGGCAAAGACACCAAAGGGAAGCGAAAAGTGGTGATCACGCCCGAGGTCGGTGAGCCGAAAGAGTATCTCATCTCAAAAGGCAAGCATTTGTCCGTGCGCGATGGCGATCGCGTCAAGGCAGGCGAGCCCCTCATGGATGGCAGCTCCAACCCGCACGATATTCTGCGAGTTCTCGGCGAAAAGGCACTTGCAAAGTATCTGGTGGACGAGGTTCAAGAGGTCTACCGACTTCAAGGTGTGAAGATCAACGACAAGCACATTGAGGTGATCGTTCGCCAAATGTTGCGCCGTGTGCGTGTTGTCGACGTTGGGGATACCAACTTTTTGGTTGATGAGCAGGTCGAACGACATCTGTTTGAAGAGGAGAATGAGAAAGTGCTTGCACACGGTGGCCAGGCCTCGCGTGGAGAGCCGTTGCTCCTCGGGATTACAAAGGCGTCGCTGTCAACCGAGTCGTTCATTTCGGCGTCGTCGTTCCAGGAAACAACAAAAGTTCTCACGGAAGCGGCGATCTGCGGGAAGGTGGACTATCTCCGCGGGCTCAAGGAGAACGTCATTATGGGTCGGTTGATTCCTGCCGGAACCGGTGTCCCGACTTATCGCAAACTCTCTCTGAACATCGTTGCCGAGGAGCCAGCTCCACTACACGATCGCGCCGAGCGTTTTGAGAGCGCGATCGCGATCGCGGATTCTGTTGATGAAACTGTGGCTCAGGCGATCGCCGGCCATGGTGGCGAAGAGTGAGAAAAATGGACAGGGGTGAAGCCGGTTTGCACAGAAAATTCTCGACGGAAAACAAGAAGAACGGTGTGAAATCGCTACTTTTTGTTGACTACAGAAAGTCCCTCTGTATACTGCGTTTCTCTTTGTGTTCGGACACAGAGACCTAGAAAATACGGTGGTGTGAGGAAAGTGGTCGGATGCCTACGATCAACCAGCTTGTAAAAAAAGGACGAGAGAAGCAGACGCGAAAGACGTCTGCTCCCGCCCTTAAGTCGTGCCCTCAAAAGCGGGGGGTGTGTGTGCGTGTGTATACGACCACGCCCAAGAAACCAAACTCGGCGCTGCGCAAGGTGGCGCGTGTTCGCTTGACCAACCAGATAGAAGTGACCACCTACATCCCTGGTGAGGGCCACAATCTTCAAGAGCACTCGGTGGTTCTGATTCGCGGCGGGCGAGTGAAAGACCTTCCTGGGGTTCGATACCACATCGTTCGCGGCACACTGGATACTGCTGGTGTTGCGAATCGTCGTCAGGGCCGGTCCAAATACGGTGCCAAGCGGCCCAAGTGATAGGGGCGAGGAATAGCGATGCCACGCAAAGGTGAGGTTCCGAAACGGGAAGTGCTGCCCGACCCGAAATATGTTGATCAAACAGGTGATGTGCGTTGTCGTATCACCAAATTCATCAACACGGTGATGGTGGTTGGAAAGAAAGCGGTTGCAGAGCGGATCGTCTACGGCGCTTTTGACAAGGTGGCCGAGCGAGCCAAGGAAGACCCCGTTAAGGTTTTTGAGCGGGCTATGGGGAATGTTCGTCCCAAGCTGGAAGTTAAGTCGCGTCGCGTAGGCGGATCGACATATCAGGTTCCAGTCGAGGTTCGTACAGACCGGTCGCAGGCGCTCGGTATGCGGTGGTTGGTTTCCTATGCGCGGGGCAGGGGCGAGAAAACGATGGTTGAGAAGCTCGCCTCAGAGATATTGGATGCTTCGCAAAACCGCGGTAATGCCGTAAAGAAACGCGAAGATACACACAAAATGGCAGAGGCCAACAAGGCGTTTGCTCATTATCGTTGGTAGGTTTATCCGTAGCGGCGCGGGATTCGGTGCCGCGAACAGGGCTTCTCGTAGTTTTGACAACAACGTCCCGGTGATGAGTGCCCCGTTGAGGGAAGCAGCAGCGGAGATCAGGGTAGAGGGAAAGAGTTATGGCCAAGGAAAAATTTTCTCGGAAAAAGCCACACGTCAACATTGGAACGATTGGTCACGTCGATCATGGTAAGACGACGCTCACGGCGGCGCTTACCAAAGTGGCGGCCTCAACGTTCGGTGGTGCCAAAGAGGTCTCTTACGACCAGGTTGCCAAGGCTTCTGAGTCGCAGGGTCGGCGCGATGAAACCAAGATTTTGACGATAGCCGTCTCCCATGTGGAGTACGAGAGTGCTGCCCGTCACTATGCACACGTGGATTGTCCTGGTCATGCGGACTACGTGAAGAACATGATTACGGGCGCTGCTCAGATGGATGGGGCTATTTTGGTGGTGTCTGCTGTGGACGGGCCAATGCCTCAGACTCGTGAGCACGTCTTGCTTGCTCGTCAAGTAAATGTGCCCGCGTTGGTCGTGTTTTTGAACAAGGTCGATCTCAACACGGACCCTGAATTGCTTGATCTCATCGAGATGGAGATCCGGGACCTGTTGAACAAATACAAGTTCCCAGGCGATGATGCGCCTATCGTTCGAGGTTCGGCGCTTCAGGCACTTCAGGGGGTTCATGACAAGATTGCTGACGGGGCGATTCTGGACCTTCTGAAAGCCTGTGACTCTTTTGTTCCGGAGCCGGTCCGTGAGACGGATAAGCCCTTCTTGATGCCGGTTGAGGATGTTTTCACTATTTCTGGTCGGGGCACGGTTGTTACGGGCAGGATTGAGCGGGGCAAGATCAAGGTCGGAGAGGAAGTGGAGATCATCGGTTTCTCTGAGACGAGGAAATCCGTGGTTACCGGCGTTGAGATGTTCCGAAAGTTGCTTGATGAAGGGCTTGCCGGGGACAATGTTGGTTGTCTCCTCCGAGGTGTGAAGCGGGAAGAGATCGAGCGTGGACAGGTCCTGGCCAAACCAGGATCGATTACTCCGCACAAGAAGTTTAAGGCCGAGGTCTACGTTTTGAAAAAGGAAGAGGGTGGTCGGCACACACCCTTCTTTACGAACTATCGCCCGCAGTTTTACTTTCGCACTACAGATGTGACCGGGATTTGTCGTCTGCCGGATGGCACTGAAATGGTCATGCCGGGTGACAATATCCAGATGGAGATCGAACTGATCACTCCGGTGGCTGTTGAAACCCAGCTTCGTTTTGCCATTCGTGAGGGTGGAAGAACGGTTGGGGCTGGCGTGGTGACACAGGTGATTGAGTAGCCGTTTCCGCAGGTGGGTAAATGACAACGTCCAAGATACGCATCAGGCTCAAAGCCTACGACCATAAGCTCCTCGATCAGTCGGCGGGTGAGATTGTGGAGACGGCGCGGCGAACCGGAGCCAAGGTGGCTGGGCCCATTCCGTTGCCCACCCAGATAAACAAGTACTGTGTGTTGCGGTCGGTTCATATCGACAAGAAGTCGCGTGAGCAGTTTGAGATCCGAACGCATAAGCGTCTCCTTGACATTCTCGATCCAACGCAGCAGACGCTTGATGCGCTGATGAAGTTGGATTTGTCAGCGGGTGTCGATGTCGAGATAAAGACCTGACATGCACCTGCGTGAGTGAGAACTATGGCTAAGTTTGACGTACTGAACCTTCGGGGTGACAAGGTAGGCGAGGTTGAACTCGCTGACGATGTATTCTCCGTTGAGGTTAATGAGCATGTTTTGTGGGAGGTCGTTCGTCAACAGCGGGCCTCTCGTCGTGCCGGGACCCACTGTACGCTGCGACGCGGCGAGGTGCGTGGCGGTGGCAGGAAGCCGTACCGGCAAAAAGGCACGGGCAATGCGCGGCAGGGGTCGTCTCGTGCTCCCAATCATGTTGGGGGAGCGAAGGTCTTCTCTCCGAAACCCCGCTCGTACTCCTATGAGGTTCCCAGGAAAGTAAGGGAGGCTGCTCTTCGCTCTGCGTTGAGTGTGCGCGCCGTCGGTCGGAACTTGGTTGTTGTTGAAGACTTGGCTCTTGGCGAGGCGAAGACTAGGCGTGCGCTTGGTGCTCTGAAAGCACTGGGCTTGCAGTCGGCGCTCATCGTTGGTGGCCGCGAGTGCGCCGATGCAAGTAGGGCCTTGCGAAACATGAATGCTTCTAAGTTCCTATCTGATGAGGGGTTGAACACGTACGACATACTCAACTACCCCTCTTTGGTCTTGACGGTGGCATCTGCAAGAGCAATCGAGGCGCGGTTGTCTGCGGGGGGCCGTTCCTCCGCTGGAGGTGCGTTGTGAAGCCGCATCAGGTTGTGAAGCGGCCACTCCTGTCGGAAAAAGCTTCGCGACAGAAGACGGCTGCGGAGGGTGAGGGGGCCGTCGTTTTCTTCGAGGTTCATGGAGATGCCAACAAGGTTGAGATCCGCAAGGCGGTCGAGGATCTCTTTGCGGTAAAAGTTGCCGATGTCCGCACTGTGAACGTGCGCGGTAAGGTTCGCCGTGTTGGGCGTTTCATCGGACAGCGTTCCGGTTGGAAGAAGGCGGTCGTGACGCTCGCTCCGGGGAGCAAAATCGAGTTTTTCGAGGGTGTTTGATGGGCATCAAGGTATTCAAACCAACGTCGCCCGGGCGACGCGGCATGACTGGGTTCGACTTCTCCGAAATCACGAAGACTGAGCCCGAAAAGAGGCTCACGAAGGGGAGAGTGGGCCGGGCGGGCAGGAATAATGCCGGTCGAGTCACGACACGGTTCCACGGCGGTGGGCACAAACGGCGCTACAGGTGTATCGACTTCCGTCGTGAGAAGGTTGGCGTCCCCGCCCGTGTTGCCTCCATTGAGTATGACCCCAATCGGAGTTGCCGCATCGCGTTGCTCCACTACGCTGATGGGGAGAAACGGTACATTCTTTGTCCCGATAAGCTTGGTGTCGGCGATAAGGTGATTTCAGCCAACACTGCGGATATCAAGCCGGGCAATTCCTTGCCGCTTCGCTATGTTCCACTCGGGACTGCTGTTCACAATGTCGAGTTGAAGGTTGGTGGTGGAGGTCAGTTGGTTCGGTCCGCCGGAGCTGCGGCGCAGTTGATGGCCAAAGAGGGTGAATGGGCTCAGGTTCGGTTGCCTTCCGGTGAGGTTCGCCGTGTGCATATGGATTGTCGTGGGACTGTCGGGCAGGTCGGGAATCTCGATCACGGTAACGTGCAGTGGGGCAAAGCGGGGCGTATGCGGTGGAGGGGGCAGCGTCCCCACAATCGTGGCGTCGGTATGAATCCCGTTGATCATCCGATGGGTGGTGGTGAAGGGCGGTCGTCTGGTGGTAGACACCCGTGTTCACCGTGGGGCATGCCAACCAAGGGTTACAAGACGCGCAAGAACAAGGCGACGGATAAGTTTGTGGTTCGTCGCCGCGGAACGAAGGGTTAACGGTTCATGGCTCGGTCGATTAAAAAGGGGCCCTTTGTTGATGGGCATCTTTTGGTGAAGGTGCTTGAGGCGGTCAAGACCAAGAACAAGAAAGTCATTAGAACTTGGTCGCGCCGTTCGACGATTGTTCCCGAAATGGTGGGAGTGACTTTTGCTGTGCATCAAGGCAAGAAGTTCATTCCGGTTTTCGTGACTGAGAATATGGTTGGTCACAAGTTAGGCGAGTTTGCCGCAACGCGGACGTTTCACGGGCACTCTGGCGATCGAAAAGCCAAGGCTGCTGCCCCGGCGCGCCCGGCTGGACCCGCGAAAAAGTAGGTAGGTAGGCTGCGGGTGGTTCCGTGGCTTGCTATTGAAAGATCTTGTTGAGACTTGGCGGTGCGGTTCTGCATCGTCATTTGGTGGTTTGGGAACTGATCACATGGAAGCCAGGGCCGTTTGTAGACATGTACGGATATCGCCTCGGAAGATGCGCGTGGTTGCTAACCTCGTGCGGGGCAAGCGGGTGGGTGATGCAATGGCGGTGCTGAAGCA
Source organism: Pseudomonadota bacterium (assembly GCA_035328405.1). GTDB lineage: Bacteria > Myxococcota_A > Polyangia > Palsa-1104 > JAEUJZ01 > JAEUKA01. The sequence goes on from DAOLIT010000006.1 coordinate 38,444, forward strand.
TACGCCGAAGCGTTCAGCCAACGTCATTCGGAAGCTTCTGCTCTCGGCGGTTGCGAATGCGGAGAACGGCGGGGCGTCTGATGTTGATGCGCTGGTCGTTCGGGGCTGTTCGATTGACAATGGACCGATCTTGAAACGGTGGATGGCTCGTGCGATGGGTCGTGCGAATCGCGTTCAGCACAGGACCAGCCACATAACCATCGTTGTTGCAGAGTAGAAGGCAGGGCAATGGGCCAGAAAACACATCCAGTGGGGTTTCGTCTTGGTGTCATTCGGAGCTGGAGTTCAAAGTGGTACGAGGAGAAGAACTATGCCAAATGGCTCCATGAGGACGTCAAGCTCAAGAATGAGATCAAGAAAAGGTTGGCCCACGCCGGAATCGCTGGCGTTGAGATAGAGCGTGCGGCGAACAAGGCCAAAATCAGCATTCATACGGCTCGTCCAGGCATTGTCATTGGGAAACGTGGTGCCGGGGTTGAGCAGATCAAGAAGGAAATTCAGGCACTCACTGACAATGAGGTGTTCCTGAATATTCAGGAAGTTCGGAAGGCAGAAATCAATGCCCAGCTTGTGGCTGAGACGATCGCGACTCAGCTTGAGCGCCGGGTGGCCTTCCGCAGAGCCATGAAGAAGGCCATTCAGACGGCAATGAAGTTTGGGGCGAAGGGTATCCGTGTCTCCTCGTCGGGGCGTTTGGGTGGGGCGGAAATGGCTAGATATGAATGGTACAGGGAGGGGCGGGTTCCTCTTCATACCCTGAGAGCTGATATCGACTTCGGGTTCGCGCAGGCATACACGACCTATGGTGTAATTGGGGTCAAGTGTTGGATTTTCAAAGGCGAGGTCTTGCCCGTGCGTGGTGCGGTACAGTCTGCTTGTTCTTCGTAGCGAGTGGTTGCGTGTTTTTTCGGTCTGGGAGCTAGTTCATGTTATCGCCTAAGAGAACGAAATATCGTAAGGCAATGAAAGGCAGGACCTGTGGTCTTGCGAAGGGTGGCTTTGCGGTTTCATTTGGTGACTTCGGTCTTCAGGCGGCTGAGCCTGGTTGGATTACTGCGCGCCAAATCGAGGCGGCGCGTATTGCGATTTCGCGGCATATCAAACGCGGCGGCAAAGTTTATATCCGGGTTTTCCCTGATAAACCGACGACGAAAAAGCCTGCTGAGACTCGCATGGGCAAGGGGAAAGGCAATCCGGAAGACTGGGTTGCGGTGGTTCGTCCTGGCCGCGTGATGTATGAGATTGAGGGGGTTACGGAGGAGCTTGCGCGGGAGGCGTTTCGCCTCGCGCACCACAAGCTACCCATCAACACGCGCTTCGTGGCGCGGGACCAGGGGGGCATGTCATGAAGTTGTCTGCGGTGTTGCGTGAAATGAAAGAGTCTACGTCGGTTGAGTTGGAGGGGCGGCTGGGTCGCTTGGAGCGTCGGTTGTTTCAGTTGCGACTGAAACACTCGACCAATCAGCTCGAGGATTCGAGCCAGATTCGCACAACTCGACGGGAAGTCGCTCGTGTTATGACGCTGCTTGCTGAGCGTCGAAGGGGGGCTTCTGAATCATGAGCAACGAGGGAAAGTCTGTGCAGGCTGAAAAAGTCGGCGGCAATCGGCGAACAATGGTTGGGGTCGTCGTTTCCGACAAGATGGACAAGACGGTTGTGGTGATGGTTGCCCGAAGGGTGTGTGACCCCAAGTTTGGCAAGTTTGTTACCAAGCGTGCCAAGTATAAAGTTCATTCCACCAATGATAGTGTCCGCGTGGGCGACAGGGTCACCATTGTGGAGTCCCGGCCCGTTTCAAAAGAAAAGCGCTGGCGTCTGGTGGAATTGGTGGAGAAGGCCCGTCGGGCCTAGTTTGCAGCAAGGTTGAGTGACCAGCCATGATCCAAATGACAACGGTTCTCGATGTTGCCGACAACTCTGGTGCGAAGAAGGTCTTCTGCATCAAGGTTCTCGGTGGGTCGCGACGTAAGTATGCTTCGGTTGGGGATGTGATTGTTGTTTCTGTCAAAGAGGCACTTCCCAATTCAAAGGTGAAGAAGGGTGATGTTGCGCGCGCTGTGATTGTGCGGACCGCGAAGGAAGTGGCTCGTCCGGATGGAAGCTACATTCGCTTCGATAGTAATTCCGCCGTCCTTGTGAACAAGGAGAACGAGCCAGTCGGCACGCGCATCTTTGGGCCCGTTGCGCGCGAGCTGCGGGCCAAGAAATTTATGAAAATCATTTCACTTGCCCCGGAGGTTTTGTGATGGAACGCATACGCAAGGGGGATCTTGTGCAGGTGATGGCTGGAAAAGAGAGGGGCAAGCGTGGTCGCGTTCTCAAGATCATTCGCAAGAGTGGGTCGGATGCTGACCGCGTGGTCGTGGAACGGCTTCAAATGGTGAGTCGGCATACCAAACCCTCTCAGAAGAATCAGCAAGGGGGTATCTTGGAGAAGGAGGGTTCGATACACCTCTCCAATGTCATGCCGATTGATCCGCAGACGGGGAGGCCGACTCGTGTTCGGGTTGTGGTGAAGGCAGGAGTCAAGCAGCGTGTTGCGCAGAGCGGAGCTGTGATCGAAGTTCAGAACTGATGGGTTGAGTTTGTTGTTCGGCACGTTAAGGGTTCGAGACCTGCGGACTGGTTTTCGCAGTAGCGGACGGAGCGATAGGTAGATGGCTGAAGAGAAGAAGAAAGAAGGCGCAAAACCGACAAAAGGAGCCCCGACGGTTGCTCCCAAGGGCGGTGGCGTGAAAGCTGGCAGTCCCTCTAAGGGTAGGGCTGGGGAGAAGGGCGGGAAGGCCGAGGCTGCCGTTGTGGTCCCGATCAAACGTGTGGCTCCTCCCAGGCTCAAAGACCTGTACTTGAAAGAGGTCGTTCCCAGACTTCAGAAGGAGTTTGGGTACAAGAATGTCAACCAGGTACCTCGCTTGGTCAAAGTTTCCCTGAACATGGGTCTCGGAGAGGCTATCGGGAATCCGAAGGTTCTCGATTCGGCCATTGAGGAGTTGAAGACTGTGTCGGGCCAGGCACCAGTGGTTACGAAAGCCAAGAAGTCCATCGCAACCTTCAAGCTCAGAGAGGGCCAGAAGATAGGTGCAATGGTTACTTTGCGTCGAGAGCGCATGTGGGAGTTCTTCGATCGCTTTGTGAACTTGGCGCTTCCTCGCGTTCGCGACTTTAAGGGAATTTCTCCTCGGTCTTTCGATGGGCGGGGGAACTTTTCCGTGGGAGTTCGTGAACAAATCATCTTCCCCGAGATCAACTACGACAGGATTGACAAGATTAAGGGGTTGAATGTTTCTATTGTGACCACTGCGCGCACAGACGAAGAGGGGCGTGCTTTGCTGCGGTACCTGGGGGTACCTTTCAGGAGCTGATATGGCACGTCTTTCAAAGGAATGGCGGGCGGAACACAACGTTTTCAAGTTCAAAAGGACGGACAAGAATGGAAATGTTCGTTCTGTGCGGCAGCGAAATCGTTGTCCTGTATGTGGTCGGCCCCGTGGGTTTATGCGCAAGTTCCGGCTGTGCCGGATTTGCTTTCGGAAAATGGCGCTGCGGGGCGAGGTCCCGGGTGTCGTGAAGTCGAGTTGGTAAGCACATGACAGATCCAATCGGCGATATGCTAACTAGGATTCGCAATGGCATCATGTCTCGCAAAGACAAGGTGGAGGTTCCGGCCTCCAACCTGCGGGAGCGAGTGGCTGAGTTATTGCGAGATGAGGGCTACGTTGACGCAGTGGTTCGGAACGGGGGTGGGCTGGGTGCGACCCTTTCGATAACTTTGCGATACGGGCAGGACCATCGCAGTGCCATCCAGGTCCTGCGCCGGGTGTCAAGGCCCGGTCAGCGTAGGTATGTGGGCCGTGATGACATTCCGAAGGTTCGTTCTGGGTTGGGCTTGTCCATTCTGTCCACGTCCCGGGGCGTTGTGACGGATCGTCAGGCTCGTGCGCTCGGTGTCGGTGGCGAGTTGCTTTGTGAGGTCTGGTGATGTCTCGCATCGGAAAGTTGCCGGTTGCAATTCCGGCGGGTGTTCATGTGACCATCAAAGACGCGGTCGTTACGGTCAAAGGTCCCAAAGGCGAGCTCAAGCGTGGGGTCCCGTCCGGGGTTTCCGCAAAACTGGAGGCCGGCAAATTGTTGGTTTCCCGTGCGGGCGATGGTCGAGAGGAGCGCTCGCGCCATGGGCTGTTGCGTGCGCTCTTGGCCAACATGGTCAAGGGCGTGTCCGAAGGATACACGCGCCAGCTCGAGATCAATGGGGTGGGGTATCGCGCCGAAGTGGTTGGGACGAAGCTGAGCCTTGTGGTGGGTTTGTCTCACCCGGTTGAGATGCTTCTCCCCCCTGGGGTTTCTGCGAAAAGCGAGAAAGCAAAAAGTACAGTTAATGCGGGGCAGGATGCGGTGTTGCTGACATTGATGGGTCACGACAAGGAAGTGATTGGGCAGTTGGCATCCAAAATTCGCAGCACGCGACCTCCTGAGCCTTACAAGGGCAAGGGTATTAAGTACTTTGAAGAAAAGTTGAAGCGGAAAGTTGGCAAGACCGGCGCTAGCTAGTCGAGTATGGGTGCAAACATGGCTACGAAGGAAAATGCACGTTTCAAACGGAAACGGTCGATTCGAAAGCGCGTTTCTGGTTCCGTTGAGCGTCCGCGGTTGTCGGTCTACCGTTCGACGCAGCATATCTATGTTCAGGTGATCGACGACAGAGATGCGGCAAGGAGTCAAACTTTGGTCGCTTCCTCCACCCTCGACCCATCGCTGGCAGAGTCCATGAGGGGGCTCAAGAAGCGTGACCAAGCGAAGGCAGTGGGCAAGAAGATTGCGCAGATGTGCTTGGCCAAAGGGATCGACAAGGTTGTCTTTGACCGAAATGGGTTCATTTACCACGGTCGCGTCTCTGCATTGGCAGAGGGAGCGCGCGAAGGTGGCCTCAAGTTTTAGGAGTCTGACGTGGCAATCAATGCGAACGAGGTCGGCGAGATCAAAGACCGTGTGGTGTACATCAATCGCGTAGCGAAGGTGGTGAAAGGTGGTCGCCGGTTCAGTTTCTCGGCCCTGGTAGTGGTTGGAGACGAGAACGGACATGTTGGTGCGGGCCTTGGGAAGGCGAATGAGGTGCCGGAGGCCATTCGCAAGGCGACAGATCAGGCCAAAAAGAGCCTGTTTCGAGTTCCGTTGAAAGATGGTCGCACAATCCCACACGAGGCCATTGGTGAGTTTGGGGCGGGCCGAGTGTTGTTGCGTCCGGCCTCTCCCGGTACTGGTGTGATCGCAGGCGGTGCGGCTCGGGCGGTGGTCGAAGTCGCCGGTATCAAGGACATCCTGACCAAGAGCATCGGGACATCGAATCCGCACAACGTGATTCATGCGACTGTTGAGGCGCTCCAGCAACTTCGCGATCCTGGCGAGGTTGCTCGTCGTCGGGGTAAAACGCTGGAAGAAATTCAGTAGTGGAGGGGAATCACGATGGCGCTCAAACTGAAAGTAACACTGGTGCGAAGCGGAAATAGTCAGCCCGAGAGGCAGCAGAGAACTATCCGTGCTCTTGGACTCAAGCGTTTGAACAAGTCGCGTGTCCTTCCTGACAATCTGGCTGTGCGAGGCATGATTCGCCAGGTTGCGCACGTGCTGCAGGTTGAAAGGGTCGAGTAATTTCGTCATGGGCACTTCTCTACATACACTCGCTCCAAATCCTGGAGCTAATCGCCCTAAGAAACGGCTGGGTCGCGGTCACGGTTCCGGTCTTCACAAGACTTCCGGCAAGGGAACCAAGGGACAGAAGGCGCGAACGGGACACCATGGCATTCCCAAACCTGGTTTCGAGGGCGGGCAAACGGCCATGGCGCGCCGCCTGCCTAAGCGAGGCTTTAACAATCCTTTTCGTAGGGAGGTTTTTGCTGTCAATCTAGGCGATATCGCCTCGCGTTTTCCGGATACCGGGAGCGTCGTAGGATTGGAGCAACTCAAGAGTGCGGGTTTGGTTCCGCGTTCTGCAAAGCTGGTGAAGGTGCTTGGCTCGCTACGGGACGGATTGGTCATTCCACAGAAGATGACCGTTGGTGCTCATTTTATTTCCGCGTCCGCGCGGGAAAAGTTGATTGCTGCGATGGGTTCCTTTCAAGAGATCGCGGTTCGCGTCTCCTCAGCGGATGTCAAGTAGCACTTTGCGTTGTGATACCTTTGGTGGAAAGATAAGGAATGGCGTCTAATATCGCCAACATCGCCAAGATTCCAGAACTGAGGCGGCGTATTCTTCTGACGCTCGGGCTCCTGGCCGTGTACCGCGTTGGGGTTTTCGTCTCTGTGCCCGGTGTGAATCGGCAAGCCATGAAGGACATGGTTAAGGCCGCGTCAGGTTCTTTTCTCGGCTTGTTCAATATGTTCTCCGGGGGGGCACTCGAGCAGATGTCGATTTTTGCGCTCGGGATTATGCCCTACATCAGCGCGTCGATCATTCTTCAGCTCCTGACAGTGGTCATTCCTACGCTCGACAGGCTTCAAAAAGAGGGAGAACAGGGTCGCAAAACCATCAATCAGTACACTCGCTATGGAACCATTGTTATCTCTCTGGTTCAGGCCTTTTTCATCGCTCGGTATTTGGAGGGTTCCCGCACTGGCGCGGTGGGTTCGGCGGTAGCGGAGCCAGGGTTGTTTTTTGAATTTGTTACGATGTTGACCCTGACAACAGGGACAGCATTCATCATGTGGCTTGGCGAGCAAATCACGGAACGCGGCATTGGTAACGGAATGTCGCTGATCATTTTTGCTGGAATCGTAGCTCGCTTCCCAGACGCGATGGTTCAACTTCTCCAAAAGTCAGGGGGGCAGGGTGACATGACAGCATTTGACCTCTTGGTGATTTGTGGAATTGTCATCTCCGTTATCGCTGCGATCATCTTCTTTGAGCGCGGCTATCGCAAGATTCCGGTCCAGTACGCGAAGCGGGTTGTGGGACGAAAGGTTTATGGCGGTCAGACGTCACATTTGCCATTGAAGATCAATGTTGCAGGAGTGATTCCGCCCATTTTTGCTTCCTCCATCTTGCTTTTTCCTGCCCAGCTTGCGGGCTTTGTCCAGTCATCTTGGATGCAACGGGCAGCCGATGTCTTGAACCCGGGTGATTGGCGATACAACGCGCTATACGTCGGGCTCATTGTTTTCTTTTGCTATTTTTACACAGCGGTCACGTTCAACCCTGTAGATATCGCTGATAACATGAAGAAGTACGGCGGGTTCATCCCGGGGATTCGGCCTGGAAAAAAGACGGCAGAATATATTGATCGCGTACTCACACGCCTAACTTTTGGTGGGGCGTTATACATTTCTGCGGTGTGTGTGTTGCCTACGTTCTTACAGCAGAAGTTCAAGGTGCCATTCTATTTTGGCGGGACCTCTCTGTTGATTGTCGTTGGTGTTGCGCTCGATACTGTGCAGCAGATAGAGAGTCACCTCATCACGCGCAACTACGAGAATGTAACGGGTCCAAAGGGGTCACGCATTCGCGGTCGTATTCCGCGCGCGCGGTAGGTGGCGGTTGCTGGCGGAGGAGTGAATGATGCAACGGAACATCTATCTGCTTGGAGCACCTGGCGCGGGGAAGGGCACTCAGGCTCAATTGCTGTCTGAACGGTTTGGCATTCCGCAGCTATCTACGGGCGAAATGTTGCGCAGTGCTCGCTTGGAGGGAACGGAATTAGGGAATCGTGTGGCGTCGGTCATGGATGCTGGGGGGCTTGTATCCGATGAGATCGTGATAGATCTAGTCGAGCAGCGGCTTCAGCGGCCAGACCATCAGGGTGGTGTCATTCTAGACGGGTTTCCGAGGACGATACCCCAAGCCAAGGCCCTGGATGCCCTCTTTTTGCGAAAAGGCCGTAGCCCGCTGGTGGTGGTTGCTGTCGATGTTCCTTCTGACGAGATACATAGGCGATTGTCTGGACGCAGGTGGTGTGTTCGTTGCAAGAAAACCTACCATGTGACAGACAATCCCCCCGGCGAGTCGTGCGAGAGTGGTGGGGTTTGTCAGCTGGATGTGCGCAGCGATGATAAGCCTGATGCCATCGGGAGGCGCTTGGTCGCCTATGCTGAGCAGACTTTGCCCCTTATTGCCTACTATCAGGCGAAAGGGGTTTTTCACTCGGTGAGCGGGACTGGGAAGATCGCGGATATCTTTGCGTCCTTGCTTGTGGTGTTGTCCTAGAGGCTGTGGCTGAGTTGGAATGCCCGTCTGACAGATGAAGATTTTCTTCAAGAGCAAATCCGAGATTGCCAAAATGCGCGAAGCTAATTTGGTGGTCTGCGATGTGCTGGACACTGTTGGGCAAAGTTGTCGGCCCGGAGTGAGCACAGCCGAACTAAATGAGATAGCAGACAAGGCTATCAAGAGAGCCGGCGTCACGTCGGCGTTTTTGGGCTATAGCCAGCCGCCCTATCCGGCTGTGATTTGCACCTCGGTTAATGAGGTTGTTGTGCATGGCGTGCCAAGTCGGCGGGTCGTCCTCCGAGAAGGCGATATTGTTGGGCTCGACTTTGGTGTCTTCAAACAAGGCTTTTGCGGTGACGCCGCGCGGACGGTTGTGGTGGGTGAAGTATCGAAGGAGGCTCTGCGGCTCGTTGAAAGTACGCGGGAGGCTCTTCGGCTGGCGATCGCTCGTTGTGTGCCTGGGGCTCGATTGCAAGACATCGGTTGGGCCGTGCAGTCATTTGTGGAGCCTTTGGGGTATTCGGTTGTGCGGCGGTTCGTCGGTCATGGTGTTGGGCGCGCGATGCATGAGGACCCGCAGGTGCCCAATTACGGAGAACCCAACAAGGGGATTCGTTTGAAAGAGGGTATGGTGCTGGCCATTGAGCCGATGATCAACGCTGGCAGACCTGAAGTGGAATTGCTCGACGATGGTTGGACTGCGGTAACGAAGGATCGATCGCTGTCTGCTCACTTTGAACACTCGGTGGCGATTACGGACCATGGTCCGGAGCTGTTGAGCAGATGGTGAGATGTGAAGCGACTTTTTGCCGAGTGCCGCAAGAAAGTTGCATTTTTCTTGCAATCATGCGGGTTTCGGGCTAAAGAAGGCCCCTTGAAGTGCGACCGTGACTCTTGGTCGCGTCGGAGATTTTCACGATGAAAGTTAGGGCGTCCGTCAAGAAGATTTGTGAAAAGTGCAAAATCGTGCGTCGCAAGGGCGTCGTGCGAGTGATTTGTGAGAACACGCGCCACAAGCAGCGTCAAGGCTAAGGATAGGCAGAGGAACCTCATATGGCTCGTATCGCTGGCGTAGACCTTCCGCGTAACAAACGGATGGAGATCGCACTAACCTACATTTATGGGATCGGCAAAGCTCTCTCAAAAAAGATATTGAGTCGGGCTGGGATCTCTCTCGACAAGCGCTCCGACGATTTGGAGGAGGCGGAGATCCGCAGGATTCGTGACGTAATCGAGGCTGATTTCAAGGTCGAGGGTGACCTTCGGCGCGAAGTCTCGATGAACATCAAACGGCTGATGGATTTGGGTTGCTATCGTGGGGTCCGTCACCGTCGTGGTCTTCCTGTCCGCGGTCAGCGCACGCACACAAATGCGCGCACGCGGAAGGGTCCACGTAAGGGTGGGTTGGCTCGCAAGAAGCCGAGCGGAACAGCGTAGTTTGGAGCTCAGGGGTAAAGCATGTCTCAGCAGCCGAAGAGCAAAGTCAAAAAGAAGATCAAGAAGAACGTCCAGAGCGGCGTTGCGCACATCCAATCCACGTTCAACAACACGATTGTCACCATCACCGATGTGTCTGGGAATGTCATTTCCTGGTCGTCGGCTGGTGTTCGTGGTTTCAAGGGCTCAAGAAAATCCACGCCCTTTGCGGCTCAGCTCGCTGCTGAAGATGCTGCGAAAAAGGCGATTGAACACGGGATGCGCACGGTTTCCGTCTATATGAATGGTCCCGGAGCCGGTCGGGAATCGGCCCTGCGGGCGCTGCAATCTGCTGGCTTCAAGGTGAGTCTGATTCGGGATATTACGCCGATACCTCACAATGGCTGCCGGCCTCCGAAACGGCGCAGAGTCTAGTGGTGCATCAAAATGTGCAGAAGCTTCTTGCGGTTTTCTTGGCCTGCGGCGTCTTCAGGGTGGAGCCTCGCCGGGGGCAGTGCTTCTGCGGGCAATAACGAAAGCGACTTTTGAAGAGAGAGAACCATGGCTCGGTACATCGGTCCTGTTTGTCGGCTTTGCCGACGTGAGGATATGAAGCTGTTCTTGAAGGGGGAACGCTGCTACACCGAAAAGTGTGGGCAGGGGCGTCGTGCTTATGCCCCCGGTCAGCATGGGCAAAACAGCAAGCGGCGCAAGGCCTCTGATTACGGAGAGCAGCTTCGTGAGAAACAGAAGGTCAAGCGAATCTACGGGATTGCTGAACGCCAGTTTCGCGGCTATTACCATCGGGCCAACCGAATGAAGGGCGTGACGGGCGAGAACCTGCTCATGCTTCTTGAGCGTCGGCTTGACAATGTTGTTTACAGGCTTGGCTTTGCCAGTGACCACGCGGAGGCGCGCCAGCTTGTTCGGCATGGTCACTTCAAGGTTAATGGGGCTCGTGTCAATATCCCTTCCTACCTTGTGAAGGCCAGCGATGAGGTACTTGTTCGAGACAGCAGCAAGAAAGTGAAGAGAATCGGTGAGAGTCTTGCTGCTGTGGATCGGCGTGGGGTGCCGCAGTGGCTCGAGGTAGACAAGGATAACTTTCGCGGAAAAGTGAAGACGCTCCCGTCTCGTGAGGACTTCACGATGCCGATTCGCGAACAACTCATCGTCGAGCTTTACTCGAAGTAATCGCTCTTTCTGGAGACCAGCAAGATGGCTACCCCGCAGGCAAGTCCGCCGACCTATGCTCGCAATTGGCGCGAGCTGATCCGTCCCAAAATGCTGGAGGTGGATCGCGAGACGTTGACCGCAACTTATGGCCGCTTTTCGTGTGAGCCGCTCGAACGGGGGTTTGGCACGACGCTTGGGAATAGCGTGCGGCGAGTGCTCCTATCGTCCCTGCAAGGGGCCGCGATTTGTGCAGTCAAGATCGAGGGGGCTCTCCATGAGTTTCAAACGCTCCCCGATGTTGTTGAGGATATTACTGACATCGTCCTGAACCTCAAAGATGTTCTTCTGAAGATGCACGACGCAAAGCCGCGACTGATGCGCATCGAGAAGGACGGTGAGGGTGAGGTGACCGCTGGCGATATCATCCGGTCGGACGGGGTTGAGATACTCAATCCGTCTCATCACATTGCGACTGTATCGCGAGGCGGGAAGCTCCATGCGGAACTTCTTGTGCAGGTGGGGCGTGGCTACGTTTCGGCAGAGCGCAACAAGCAACCCAGTATGCCGGTGGGGATGATCCCGATTGATGCGCTTTTCTCGCCCATCAAAAAAGTCAACTATGTGGTAACCCACGCGCGGGTAGGCCAACAGACTGACTACGACAAGCTTACGTTGGAAGTATGGACGAACGGTTCCGTGAAGCCCGAAGATGCGGTGGGTTATGCGGCCAAGATTCTGAAGGATCAGTTGACGATCTTCATCAATTTTGAGGAGACCTTCGAGCCAAGCGATGAGCCGGTTTCCGAAGAGCAAAGCAAGCTTAACGAGAATCTGGATAAGTCGGTGGAAGAACTGGAACTGTCGGTTCGATCGGCCAACTGCTTGCAGAATGCGAGCATTCATTTCATCGGGGAACTCGTGCAGCGAAGCGAGACAGAAATGTTGAAGACCAAGAATTTTGGTCGTAAGTCTCTCAAAGAGATCAAGGAAATACTCGCTGAAATGAACTTGTCTCTTGGTATGAAACTAGAGGGCTGGGAACCTCCGACAAGTCGGAACAAGTTGTAGGAAGTTTTTTCTGGAAACAAGCGGAGAGGGCATTCGCTCATCGAGAGATTCGGGAAGGGAGACGGCGCGGCGTCGTTGGGTTTTCTTCCTCAGTCGGTTGAGGTGAGTGGCTGTTCGCTCTTTTGAACTCGCAGAGACTAGAACAATGCGTCATCAGAAAACTGGGAAGACACTTGGTCGGAAGGCCGACCACCGGAAGGCTTTGTGGTCAAACATGGTTTCGTCTCTCATTCGTGAGGAGAGAATTCAGACCACGGATGTAAAAGCCAAGGAGTTGCGTCGGTTCGCGGAGCCGACGATTGCGTGGGCTGTTTCGGTGGGGGCTCTCATGAGCAAAGCTGCGGATCAGCGGACGGACGAGGAAAAAACTCGAGTTGTCCATGCCATGAGAATGGCGCAGCGCGTGGTAAAGAATCGGTCAGCCTTGCGGAAGCTTTTTGCGGAACTCGGGCCTCGCTATGCCGATCGTCATGGCGGATACCTGCGGATTGTCAAAAAGGGATTTCGTCATGGCGATGCTGCACCGGTTTCCATTGTGGAATTGGTGGCTCGCCCACAAGAGGAATAGGTCGCGGCGGGGGCAGAGGCCGCAAATACTTCTGTTTGGGGCCCGGTGTTTCTCCTGTCTCCGTGGCTTGGGGTGTGACTTTGGTTCGTGCGCCCGGGTCTTTCTGTTCCTGCTCACCTTCGCCGCTGTTTTTTGTCCTCATATGTATGGCCGCAATGTGCTGTGTGCGCCATTCCTGCATTCCTAGTACGACTTCCTCCCTTCCTGGATGACAGCGGCCAAGCGCACTGGGCGTTTCGTGGCTTAGGTCTTCACCGCCTCCGTGGCGATGGTCAGGGCTCGGTCGGTCGTTCCAGGCACCCTCCCGAGCTACTCCGGCGGGATGTGTGGAGCAATAGTGAGTTGTTGCGTGGGCGGTAGGTCAAGGTGGTGCCAAAAAGGGAGGGGGGGGTATTGGGGACCCCGCAGTGGGGAGGGGTCGGTCGTGACCCTCCAAAAGGCGGGAGGAATTGAAGGATGACACAGATCGCTCGCCGAAAAGGGCCCTCTGATGGTGGAGGGACGCCATGGCTCGTGGAGGCGGGTTCGACCGTTCGTCCGTTGGGCGTACTCTTGCTGCGTCCGCAGGCTCAGTCGGTCCGAATCGCCGAGTGGGTCAAAAAGCGCGGCGGAGTGGCACATATCCATCCGTGTCTGGTGGTGGAACAATTCTCGCCGCCGCCGTTTTTGAGGGCGCTTTCGAGCGTTCCAGGGACGCAGACGCACATGGTGGTGTTGACGAGCGTCCATGCAGCAGAGGCCGTCGTGCCACACATCGGACGGCTTGCGGAAAAAGCCCTGTGTTTTGCCGTGGGGAAAAGAACGGCGGAAGTGCTGGCTCAGGCGGGCATTTCGGTGACTTCCGTTGGAGAAAGCGAAACAGCAAACGCCTCGCAGCTCGCGAAGACCGTGTTGCGAGCGTTGTCGGATCTGCCGAAGCCGGTTCGAGTGCTGTTTCCGCAAGCAGAGGAGGCGCGCGAGGAATTGCCTCTGAAACTTGCGGAGGCAGGCGTGCCGGTCGAATCGATCGTTGTGTATCGAACTCGCGCGGTGTCGCCAGAGGCGTTGGCACCAGCGGTTTCGCTTTTGCGCACCCGGCAGATTGATTTGTTGCCATTCGGAAGCCCTCGGACGGTACGCATTTTTGTGGACGCGCTGGGCGAGGAAGCAGCCGCGTTGCTCGAGCCTGTGTGCGTGGGCGCAATCGGGGAAACGACGGCGCAGGCGCTGCGTGCATTGGGCGTGCGCGTGGATGAGGTTGGCAAGCAAGCTCTGTTTGAGACGCTGCTCACTCAGATGGCTGCGCGTTTTCTGGTGTGAGTCGCGTCACAGTCTTCGGCGACAAAGCGGAAACCCCACAAAAAAGCGAAAGCGGCATACGATGGATGCTGGTGTGGCCGAGGACAAGCCACGCAAGGGGGAACCGATGGCCGCGATTGATTTGCTGTTCGACCGCAAACTCGACAGCGAGAGGCTGCATCAAGTGGTGCTGTCGGTTCTGCTTTCGCGCAGCCGCCTGCTTTCGCAATTGCTGGGTGTGCCGGACCTGCGCGTGACGGATTTTGAATGGGAAGCGGAAAGAAGGCTGTTTGATTTGGCGTTTTCGGTCGAGGACCCAAGTCACGCGGTTTCCAAAGTGTACGTCGAACTCAAAATCGACTCGGAACTGACCAAAGAGCAGTTTCAAAGACAACTCCAACACGCCGCAAAACAACCCGGTTCGCGCGTGGTGTATCTGGTGCTCGGTCTTTCGCAAATCTTGGCGACGTCAGCGGAATTGAGTGGATGGGCGCGGGGGCTGCCGGCCTCTTTTCATTATGTGGATGCCGATCGGTTTGCGGATTGGTTGTCCGATTGGCAACCGCTATTGTGGAATGAAGATCGTGCTGCTCGTCGAGAAGTGCGCGATTTGATCGTTGCGTATCGCGAAGCACTCGATCGATTGAAATCCCGCACAAAGTGTTTTTCAGAACACGAGGTGTCGAAATGGAAGAACACCGATTTCTACGGCTTTTTTTCTTCCTGCCGGGACGAAATTGCGGCGATGAGCCAAGCGAAAATCACGTATGAGCCCAATGCCAGAGGTGGTTTCGTCGGCTGTAATTTTCATTGGATTCGTCTGCATCCAGTCGAAAAAGTGTGGCTGTATTTGCAGTTTGAGGAAACGAAGATCTGTTTGAAGCTCAAGGTGCCGGACGAGCACAAAGCGCACAGGAGAGCACTGTGGAATGAGGCGCAAAAAGGATTGCACGCGAGCGGGCTTTCCGTCGCGAGGGAGTTTCTCCCGACCCACTACCACAGCGGAACGTGGATGACGTTTGCGGCGAAGCCGGATGTGCTCGGCGCGTCTTTTGTGGACAAAAAGCAGGTGGAGCAGGCGGTGTTGGACGCAGGGAAGCTGGCAGACGAGATCGCAGGCGAGCTTTCCAAGACGGCGGTGCGGCTGTTTTCGCAAAAAACGTGATTACACCGCAGGAAGTTCCGGCGTGGACAGCACGAGGCCGAGGCGTGCGTACCGAAGTCCAGGGGGAATCTCTCCAAGCAGGGCTTGGGCCAATTCTTGCGGTCGCACACCGCCCTGGTTTCCGATGCGCACGCGAGCCCGAATGAGCTGCGTGGCGTCGGGCCAACCGAACTTTCCGCACAGATCTTGGGCGTCGGAGGCGACGAGCGGTTCGGCTTCCAGCAAATAACTGCCCACATCGATGGGTTTGCTGGTTTCGTTGTCCTTGCCGGGCCGTGCGACGGTGAACAAACCGTTTCGGAGCACGTCCGGATCTTTTTGCGAAAGCCGTTCCCAAAGCGAGGCGGGCCAGTCCGCAACACCGAGCACGAAGTCGGCTTTTTCCACAACCTTGGAAAGCGCCGGGTCTTCTTTTCGGAGCCGCGTTACTTGATCGATGACGAAACCTTCGGGGGCCGCCGCACGCAGCCGGTCCGTCAGCTCGGTTTCGGAAATGAAATCGTCGGTTTCGGGCAGTTTTTCAAGGCGCACATCGGAATACTCACCCAAGCTGGCGACGCCGAGCCCGAGCGCGGGCCCAAGCACCATGTCGGGTTTGGGATGAAAACCGGCGGTGTAAATCGGCTCGATGCCGGCCCGCCGAAGCATCCGCTGCAAAAGACGCATGGCATCAAGGTGCGACAAAAACGCGGCGCGCCCGAGCTTTTGGTAACGAATGCGGTATCGCGCGCCCTCGCTTTGCGAAAAGGCTTTCTGTTTGCGAGGCCGCCCGCGTTCGGACAGCGTCTGCTGGGCCTCTTCGTTGGTTCGCGCCGGTTCCGTTTTGCGCAGCGCGCCGAGACTGACGAGCGCGGAAATCCGCTCTTCTTTCATGTGAGACAAATCGCACGCGATGCCGCAGTCGTAACAAACGAGCGGTTTTGTCTGGGCTTCTGCGTCCTCGACGTTGTTCGGATGGAGCAGCAAACCGACCGGTTTCCCACACGGTGGTGAAAGCCGCCCGCGCAACGCTTTTTTGTATTCCTTGAGCAGGTGGTCGTCTTCGATGCCTACATCCAAATGATCCCACGGCAGACGTGCGGACAGCGGCAAGGTCTGAAAATACGGCTCGGGGTCGATGTGAGCGTCGGACAGCGCCTGCTCCCAAACGTCCACGCTGAACAGCTCGTCCCAGCTATCAAACCGCGCGCCGAGTTTGTAGGCGCGCAAAATCACGTCCGACAAACGGCGATCTCCGCGCGAAAGAAGCCCTTCGAGCCAAGACATGCGACGGTCGTGCGTCTTGAGTTCGATGCGTTGCGAACGGGCCAGGTCGCGGAGCAGCGCGTGTTTGTGGGCCACGGTTTCTCGGCTGTCCTGCGCACACCATTGAAACGGTGTGTGTGGTTTGGGCACATGGGTAGACACGGAAACGGTCACCTCTGCGTCGCGACGGATGCGTTTTCCGACGGCACGAAGCCGAACCGCCGTTTGAACGATGCCGGCGACGTCTTCGTCCGTCTCGGTGGGGAGGCCGATCATGAAATAGAGTTTCATGCGCGACCAGCCTCGGGAAAACACGGCTTCGGCAGAACGGGCGATGTCTTCTTCGGTCACGTTTTTGCTGATGACATCGCGCAACCGTTGCGTACCGGCCTCGGGCGCAAACGTGAGGCCGGTAGCGCGCACCGACGACAGTTCGTCCAAAATTTCGGGTGACAAACCGTAGGCGCGCAAGGACGACACCGACAGCGAAACCCGCTCCTCGCGCAGCCGCTCCATCACTTTTTTGATGAGCGGCAAGATGCACGAAAAATCGGCGGTCGAAAGCGCGGTCAGCGAAGTCTCGTCGTAACCGCCTCGTTTGACGCACGAAACGATGGATTCGACGATGGAATCGGGTGTGCGCTCTCGGACGGGGCGATAGATGGTGCCGGCTTGGCAAAAACGACAACCTTCGGTGCAACCTCGGGCAATTTCGACGGAAGCGCGGTCAAAAATCGCCTCGGCGTAAGGTACGGGCGTGTCGGATGGAAACGGATATTGGTTCAGATCGGGGACATAGGTGCGCTTGATGCGGGGCGGAACACGAGAGTCGAGCGGCTCGGCAACGACTTCGCGGGCCGTTTCTTCGCAAAACCGCGTCGCATACAAAGACGGCACGTACAAACAACCCCGCTCGGCCAAGCGAATCAGCCTTTCGCGGCGCGGGACGCCTTCGCGTTTCCATTGGGCCCAATCCAGCAGGATATCCGGCAAAACCTGTTCCGCTTCACCGAGCAAAAAGCAGTCGAAAAAGGGCGCGACCGGTTCGGGATGCGTCGCGACGGGGCCGCCTCCCAGGACAAGAGGATGTGCCTCGCCCCGGTCTTTGGACAGCAAGGGAATCCCCCCAAGCGCCAAAATGGCCAAACAGTTTGTAAACGTCAGCTCGTATTGCAAAGACAGACCGACCACATCGAATTCGGAAAGAGGCCGCGCAGATTCCAGGGACACGAGCGGCAGTTTTCGCGCTCGCAGCTCGCGTTCCAAATCGACCCACGGCGAAAAGACACGCTCACAGACGATGCGCGGGTCCTTCCCGAGCAGCGAGTACAGGATTTTCGTGCCCAAATGCGACATGCCGATTTCGTACACATCGGGAAACGCGAGCGCGACGCGGACTTGGGCTTGGTCAAAATCCCGGTGGTGCGACTGAAATTCGCCGCCCAAATAGCGAGACGGTTTGTCTACAAGCGAAATGAACTCTGCGTAGGGATGAGACGTGAGGCGCACAGGCGGCATGTACTCGGAAACCCGAAACACGTCAAGGTCGCCAATGGTTTGGTCTGGCGTGGTCTGGCCTAGTCAGGAGCACTATTTTGCCTCGGGAGCGCAGCAGCCCTGAAAACCTGTTTCGGATGGAGAAGGCGGCGCAGGGACGGGCTCTGATTCGAGCAGCGTTCGCAGTTTCAAAAGGTCTTGGAAGAGGGCGCGATCCATGTCTTTGGCGAAAAGCGGAAGCAACAAACGGGTCATGAAGTCGTGGTAGTTCGTCGTCGCTCGTTGTGTCAGCGAGGTGTGGCCATTTTGCTCGACCAGCGTGTACTCGATCACGCTCGAAAACTCCGCGTGTGAAAGCCGCAACTGAAGCAAAGTGGGCGGCGAACATGCAGTCGTTTCCTGGATCATCTCGAACCGGCAGCCGCGTTGGATTTGCACCATGTGAGCACGCAGTCCGAGGCGCGGTTCCTGTCCGTTCGGCACGTAGCTTTCAAGACCCGAAACCCACTTCAAAAGGAGCGGTCCCTCGGAAAGCCACGGAAACACGACGGAGGCGGGTCGTGCGATGTCGATCTGCGCTTCCGTGCGGGTGTAGCGACCATCGCGACCCAAAAGCAACAAAACGAACACAAACGCAATGACCAGCAACCCGATGACGGAGCCCAGACGCACAAACCACTTGATCATGTTTTTCCAAAAGCCGACCGGCATTTTCACGGCGTGTATAGCGAACCCAACGCTGCCGTCAAGGCCGCTTCGCTTTACGTGCGGGCGAAAAACGCGGTACGGTACAGAAAACAAATGGTTTCTTTGCGCTAGACCGCAAGGGGAGATGCAACATGCCCGACAGACCCATGGAAAGTGATTTGCCGCCCGACCCACCGCCCACCGAAGAAGGGGGTTCTTCAGAGAATTCTGAACGAAATGAAATGGACGAAGGAAACGACCCAGAATTGCAACAACGGGTCTAGCCTAGCCAGCGTCACATGCAGGCCAACGATGTGAGCATGCTTTACGTCAGGGATTTCCCATCACAGCGATCGACTCAATTTCCCACCCAGCGTTGCCGGGAGCCGCTGCTGCTGACGTCAACTTGAACAATGGTTGCACGTTGGTCCCGACCCCCGGAATCCCGGCCAAATCCGCGCGCGTCAGCGTATTGACGTTCTGCTGCCGAGGATTCGAGCCGGTTCGATACTCAAACCGACGGTTGGAGTCATCAAGCCCCAGCATGATTTGTGCGGATTGAAACTGGGCGGGCTTGTCGTTCAAATCTACCCGCTGCACCACCGCGAGGGTCACGCTCGAAAACCCTGCATTCAACGGAGCCGCTAAGTCCGTGTTTGGCATTTTGAACGAGCACGTATCTGCAAACCCCCCAAAATTCACCACTCCCAACTTCCCGCTCTTGATTTGCCAACAACCTTTGGCTGCGCGGTCGAAGTCCCAGGCATCGAGTGGTGCTGGATTGGTTGAACCAAGCACCCGATCGCCGATCGCCTCAAAATCCACACACAGGATCGGCGTTCCGGTCAAACCGAGGGCTGCCGCACATTTGGGTTTGGGTGGTGTGAGATCAGGTATTCCTGCGTCCGCCGTCGGACATCCATGAGGAAACCCATCCGGGTACAAGACGTAGGGCCCTCGGTCGCAAGCACTCACACACAAGCCAAACGACACCACAAAAAAAGCAAACCGCATCGTGTCTCTCCAAGTTTTTTCAAAGCGGCCAGTTGCGCATGGCCAGTTGTCCCAAAAGGACCAGACGACCCATCCATGACTCGGCTAGTTTGGACACCGAATCGGTAGAGGCCCTGTTGGTCCTCGCGGCTTGACGGGCAGTTGGGTTTCGGGTTTTGTCGTGATCCGCCGAATGACGACCGTCGCCGGTATCGCGATTGTCGCAAGACCCAACGTCGTGCCGAACGCGGTCCAAGCCGGATACCACAACGTGTCCCCGACTCGTGATCCATCGGGCTGGTTTCGAATTCCAGCTTCCGTTGAATTTGCCGCAAACAATCCGAGTGTGGTCGCTGCGGACATTCCGACGGAACTCCATACAAGGGCTTGCAACATGTTGCTTGTGTTTGCGTCGAGCCTGGATGGAGGTGCTGCCGCCGGGCGATTGGCTGTTTCTGGCAAAAAACGAAGCAGCGTGTCCAAACCTGAACACGGGGTCTGCGGGAATGGTTCGCAGGCTTCCTTGGGGAGAAGCGCCGGATCGGCATAACCGCACCCCGAACCGAAACAGCGAGCAAGAAGCCCATCGATCTCAGGTTCAATTTTGGGCAAAAGTCCCTCTTTGTTTTTTTCGCAATCGATGCAATCCAGCACGCGGTCTGCGGTTTGCTCGGTCTTGCCGTCGAACACAAAGACGCCGATCTTGCCCTCACGAGGCAGCCGCACTCCGACGATTTGCGCATCGGTTTGGCCCCCCAAAATGCGTTGCAGCACGTCCAGCGAGTAGGTCTTTGCTTCGACCGTGACGGGCAGGACGGCTCGCCCCGTCGCTGCAAGTTTTGCTTTGAGTGCCGCAAACACAAACGCTTTGTGCTTGCTTTCTCCGTAGACGAGCAGGTGCAGCGGCGTGTGTTGCGGAGTGGCCAACGTGCTTCCCGCGTGTCCGCCCTGGCAATACAGCGGCACAGGTCCTGGCAAGTCGCCAAATTGCGGCTCGGACAAAAGCTGTCGGGCCTGCGTCCCGAGCGCAGTCACCACGTCGCAGGATTGGCAAAAGTCATCCAACACGGCGACTTGGCCTGTGTCGAGGCTGTACAGCCACAAGCGCATCTTCATGACATCTTTGCCTCGGACGATTGATCCTCCGAGCAACTGTCCTTGCACCTGCGGGCACATGGCTTGAAGTGCTTGACCACACTGTGCGCTGGTGTGTGGCAGACACACGGGCGGGGCCGATGCCCCTTCAGTCGAGCGCAGCAGCCAGACTTCTTTTTGTGCGGCGTGCAGTTGTTTTTCCAGGGCGCGATCGGCCTCGGGCATGCTTTGGCAGCCGTTTTGAAAACCCCACAGATACGTTCTCCGAGGGATATCGGCGGACGCACTGCGAGAAGAAAACAGCGCAAAACAGAGCGCCGTCACGCAAAAAGCAGACGTTGTTTTGAAGATAGAAGGCATGCGGTCTCCAGTCGGTCGGGCAGTGGTTTGGGTCCACGGAGAAGTTCAACAGTCGGTACGAAACGCCCAGACGCGAATGCGCGCAGATTTTTCTGCGGGTTCGCCGGGCACGGGGTTGTCCATCGGTCCTTGGTAGCGTCGGGTCACGTCATTTCGCAGACGGCACGGCAGAAGATGCGGTCCCAAAACTTGCAAGCTCTTCCCGGCAGGAACGAGTGCGCGCATCGCAGCCAAGTATTTGGTGCCCGTCGCCAAAGCTTCGGCGTGCGCTGCGTCGCTTTCGTGTGACGGCTGCACCAGAATCAGAAAACGGGTAGACGGATGTAGGTTATGTGGGTCTAGCAGGTCCCGAAGTTGCCCTTCGCGCGAAAGAGGCAGTCTCAGTGTTTCGACGCCTGGTCGAAAGATCGCGGTCGAGTACGGCAACGTGTTCAAAAACAACAGGGCGGTCGCCAACGATCCGGCGGAACACGTTCCAGGCAGACCCGCTTGGACTTCCGCGATGAATTCTGCGGTTTTGCCGTTTCGGCAAAGCTGTTGGCTCCACATTCTTCGCGATTCGTTTTCAATGTGCGCTTCGAGTTTCCGAACGTCGGCGCGAAGGTCTTGGATTTCGCGCGAAAGCTGCTCCTGATCGTGCTGCAACGCTTGCAGGGTGTCTGCGCTGACACAGCCGCAAAAAACGAGCGCCGCGACAGCCACACACCATTTGTTTAGCGACGACATCGAATTTCGACCTCTTGGGGATATTCCCCGGCCAGGGCGCGCAGACCGTACAGCAGCACGGCGGGCTCGCGACGCATGGAGGGCGGCGCGACTCGCACACGCGGGCGAGCCGGTATGCCTGACAACACCAAGCGCTCGCCGTCACAAAGTCGGACGTTCCCATGACGCAGAGCCGTCGCAATGTTCGACTTCTGTTGCATCGATAGATTGGGCGTCAGAATACACGAATCCGTCACCTCGTGAGCCTCGCAACCTCGGCTCATCGGTTTCGGTGCAGGCTTGTCGTGCGAGACGAGGACAGGGTTTTTTTCCGTTCGGTTCGGTCTGTTCGGAGGACCCGGATCGAGAAGCATGTCCGTGGGAATGTCCGTAGGTGTACCAGTGTGTGCGTCGGTGTGTGCGTCAGTGTGTGCGTCAGTGTGTGCGTCAGTGTGTGCATCTGCGTCCGTGGAAGGAAGCGACCCGGCGGTGGTCAAGTCTGGCAAGGGAACACTCGGAGCGAGGATCGGCGGAACCTTCTCGACAGGAGGGAGTGGCTTTTCGCGCATCCCAACCAGCACGATGGCCAGCGCGCAGACAAGACCCAAAAGACCCACACCCAACCAAAACCTCAGCAGCAAGGAGCGTGGCGCCGCATGTGTCGGTGCCGATGGAGTTGCGGTCGCAACCGGGTTTGCCGGCGTTGGAGCGCCCTTGAAGGTGCGATCCTCGGGATGCGCCCTGACTGCGGGCACCATCGACACCGGTTTTGGGTCCGTCGCGATGTCTGACAGCGACATCGGAACTTTGCCCAGTTCGCCCATCACACGTTGATCACTTGGCGTCCCGACGCCGCGTGTTCCCTCGACCGACGCGCCGTCGGGCAACTCGAGGGTTTGTTTGCTGGTTCCGCTTGCTGATGTGCGTCGATCAGGCACTGGAGGCGCATCCACCGTGGGGCGAAAAACGTCGCTGTCTTGCGCAGAGCCGATTGGTTCGGTTTTTGGGGGTGCCCAAGGAAGGACAGGAGCAAAACCGGTCTGTCTGGGGGGCGGCAAACCCAGAATCCGGCGCACCTCGCTTTCCACCGCTGACATGGTGGGCCGCGCGCTCGGTTCGGTTTCCAGCATGCGCATGACCAGTGCAACCACTTGCCGTGACAAGGTGGGGACAAGTGTTCCAAGGTGGGGAATCGCGTCGAGCATGCGCTGGCTCATGATTTCGTAGTGCGCTTGCCCGTGGTGCGGGAGCTGTCCCGAAAGAATTTGATACGCCACGCAACCAAGCGAAAACACGTCCGCTTTGCCATCGACAGCCGCCGAGTCCCTGAATTGTTCCAGCGACATGTACAGCGGTGTGCCCAACATCGCACCTTTCTGCGTATGTTCGTCCGAGCACAGCTTTGCAACGCCAAAATCCAAGATCATGCCCCGCTCGCCCGTGAGCGTTGCTGGATCGGCAGTGATCATGATGTTCCCCGGTTTCAAATCCCGGTGAATGATGTCGCGCGCGTGCGCCGCCGCCAGCGCCGAGGCAACATCTCCAACGATGTACAACCCGTCCATCCCGATCGCTCGGCCCGGAAGGTCTTGGGCTTTTTTCATCCGAGTGGCCAGCGATTCGCCCGAAAGAAGCGGCATGACAAACCACGGCGTTCCGTCGTCGAGTTGGCCAAAGTCATACACCGGCACCACGCCCGGATGGCCGATTTGATTGGCCGCTCGCGCTTCGTTTTGAAAGCGCACGAACAATTCGGGCAGTTCATGGATGTCGATGTGCAGAACTTTCAGCGCAGCGCGTCCCGCCAACACCGTGTTCTCGACATCGAACACAGAGCCCATGCCGCCTGCCCCAATGGGGCGAACGATGCGGTACTTTCCGCCAAGGACTTGTCCAGGTTGTAGTACACGCATGGTGGCTCTCCATGCCCGAACGCCAGGCACCGCATCCTATCACGCCGTCGCTCGACTACGGCGCAGCGAGTCGATTGTATTTTTTCAGAACAGCGCGCAAAACATCATGCGGAATCGCGTACACGGTCGCGCCGTTTGGACCCACCATGGTTTCTGCCGCCACGAGCGCGTTCACCAAGGCCTCTTCTGTCGCCCAAACGACCGCGCGAAAAATCGGGTCGAGTCCTTCATTTGGAATCGAGCGCCAAACCTGGATGCCTTTTGCATCGACAACCGGTTCTGCCGTGCCAAAACCCACGAACAAATCGCCCGACGTTTGATAGGAAATGGCACCTAGCCGACCCACGCCCAAAGGCACACGCCGCACGAGCCGCGCCATTTGGTGTGGCAACAGCGGCACATCGGTCGCCACCACCACAATCAGCGAACCATCTCGCCGTTTTTCAGCGGTTTCTCGTTTGGGTAGCACGGGCATTTTTTCGGGGAGTTCCACACCCACAGGAACGCCAGCGATGCGCAGATCCGGCCTGCGACCATAGTTTGCCTGCACGAGCACACCGACCGTGTACGTTCCAGACGAAAGCTCCACGCGGCGTGACGACGTGCCGATGCCGCCTTTCCATTCGCTCGTCATCATTCCAGTGCCGCCGCCTACATTTCCCTCGGCCACCGGGCCACTTTGGGCTGCATCGAGCGCCACGAACACATGTTCAGGCTTTACATGCTGTCCGGCGATGTCGTTCAAAAACGCATCTGAAGTCTCTGCAACGACAGGTAGGCCAAACACCTCCTCTTCCAAAGGAGACGGCGGAAAGTGCCGGTTTCCCCACGCAATCACCGCATCGCGCACGACGCCCACAGAATCCGTGTTGGTCAGAAGCACCGGCGTTTCGAGCAAACCCGATTCGTTCACCCAATGGCTGCCGGTCAGCTCGCCGTTTCCGTTGAGCGACACCACCGCTGCAACGCTGCGAGGCCGCGCGTTCTTTCCCCTCGGAAAAATCGCCGTCACACCCGTCCGAACCGGCCCTTTTCCGACGACCAAGGGGCCGTGTCCTGCATTCAGCGTCACCTGACCCACCAATACGCCCGGCACGTCCGTGATGGCATTCCAAGAACCCGGTTTTCCCTCAAACGGAACGCCCAAATCGCGGGCGCGCGGCTTTTTGGTTGGCTGTCCGGCCCAGGCGTTTGGCGCAACCCAAATCCGCCACATCGCATCCATCAAAATGGACACGGAAAGCACAATCACCAGCGTCGAGAAAATGCCCGCAAGCTTGCGTATCGTAAAAGGAAACCGACGTGCGTAGGGTGTGACCATGTGCGCACCGTACAGTCTTCGCGGAAACTTGTCTTTTTTGTGCCGAAAAAACGGGAGGTGGCGGATTTAGTGATTCGCTTTTCGTTGGGCGCGCAAAAACGACAACAGGTTTTCGGTCGCGGCCTGAACGGATTGGGTCAGCGCCTGTTCTTCCAAGGTCGCAACTTGCGATTTGCTGAGCGAAGACGCCGTATTTTTGGGCGAAAATGTGCTCGCGCCGCCCGAGACAATGCCCACCACGCGACGAGCGGGCAAAAGCGTAATCACGACATTGATGTCGAGCGACACTTCCAGTTCGCCGCGCGGCGTCGTCCGTTTGGACATGTTGCTGACGGTGCCTTCGACGGAAAACGCGCTCTCGGTGCCACTTGGTCGAAAATCCTCGCGCAGGTCGATGTCCGGGCTTCCGCGCAGCTCGCGCGAAAATTCATCCCGGAGTCGTTTGGGCAAACCGGCGATCGACGTGGAAACCTTGCTCGACGTGCCTTTTCCGGTGGGCCCCGTCACCAGAACGATCAGCCGTTCCGTCTTGGCCGACGACAGCTCTTTGATGCGAGCGAGCGCGACCTCGGCCTTGGCACGAACGGTTTCGTTTTCGTCGTGCGAGGCCGCTCGGAGCGCAGAAACGGCTGCCGGCGCACCCAAGGTTCCCAGCGACTCGGCACAACTTGCCCGCACTTCCGCGCTGCGATCGGCAAGGAGCGCAGCCATCAGCGGTTCGAGCGAATTGGCCGCATCGACTTTGCCGAGCCGAATCGCCGCCTGCCGTCGCGCCTCGGTTTCTTTCCCGGTGCGAAGGGTTTGGATGAGCGCAGCATCAGTGCTCTGAGCGAACACCTGCACCGACTCGCCGAATATCCCCAGCAGAACCACACACACGAACACAAAACGCACACACACCGACCAAACAGGTCTCAAAACAGACTTTGGCGTGGGCATTTGTCGATCCAAATTCGGTCCCAAGGGGAGGGCCGAATTACAATGAGTGTCTCGCCATCCGTCAAGCGACATCCCTTTGCCCTTCGTCAAAAGAACAACGCCTGCCCGCCTGCCCACACCGACCGCACCGGGTTTCCGCCAAGCTGCTGACAGACTTCGCGGTAGTGCTGGGCATTCCACAAAACCACATCCGCGCTAGCGCCTTGGGTCAAGCGGCCTCGGTCCGGCTGTCTGGGCGATGGACCGATGGACAAAGCCGCATTCCGCGTGACCGCAAGCCAAGCTTCCGCACAACTCAAACCCATATACGTACACGCGAGCGACATCATGAGCGGCTGCGACAAACAAAGCGAACTACCCGGATTGCAATCCGTCCCAAGCGCCACCTCGAGGCCTTCGTCCAGGAACGCGGCACCATCCGGCCACGGCAGTTTGAGCTGGAGCGCCGCGCCCGGCAAAAGATTCGCCACCGTTTTGCGCCCCGTGTTCGCGTGAACCTGCGCAAGCGCCGCACGGCCCGCTGCATCGATTTGCTCCAAGTGTTCGACCGACAGCGCGCCCAGAGACGCCGCCAGCGCCGCCGCGCCCGTGTGTGTGAACTGTTCGGCATGGCACCGCAAAAAAAGCCCCGCTTCTTGTCCCGCACGCAAAAGTTCGCGGGTTTCTGCCAGCGAGAACGCGCCCACATCGCAATACACATCCAGCGCGTGTGCTCCAAACTGCTTCGCGGTGGGCAACACCTGAACGAGATCGCGCAGGAAACGCGCCCGGTCCGCACCGCTTGCCGCCTCTTTGGGAGGCACATGACACAAAAACGTCGGAGACACGGCACACGGATGTTCCCCGGCCACTTCCACCATCAGCCGCAGCAAGCGCAATTCCGCGTCGGGGGCCAGGCCGTATCCGGTTTTCACCTCGCAAAACGTCGTTCCCAAAGACAAAGCCCACGAAAGCCTTTTGTGCAAAAGCGCCTTGAGGGTTTCGTCCGTCGCTGCTGTGGTTTCGCGAACGCTTTTCTGAATGCCGCCGCCTTGCGCTGCGATTTGCAAATAGGTTTGCCCCAAGCCTCGTTTCTCAAATTCATCGCTGCGATCGCCCGCCCAAAGCAGATGTGTGTGGGGGTCGCACAAACCCGGCGTGACGAGCAGTCCACGCGCCGATTGGACCGTGACCGGTTGCGGCAATAGATGCAGCGGCGGCGCGTCATCGAGCGAACCGGCATACAGCACAATTCCCTCGGACCACATGAGGACCGCGTTTTCGATTCTCCCGAGTGCGTATTCGGCAGCCTCGTGGCGGTCGGCCCGGTTGCTGGACCGCACGCTCGGCCCGCCCATCGTCAAAAGTTCCCCGATGTCTTTGAGGACAAATGTCACGTTTCGCCTCCGTCGATTTCCATAAGCCCGGTGCGACCCGGTTTTTGCGCCGGAATTTCCACGGAAAAACGTGCGCCTCGTCCGCTGGCACACGGACTTGTCAGTCGAATGTGACCGCCGTGCCGAGTCATCGCTTCCAAGCTCAGCGCCAGCCCCAAACCCGTGCCGCCTCTTTTCGTCGTGAAAAACGGCTCGAAAATCTGTCGCTGCTTTTCCGACGGCACACCTGGTCCGCTGTCCTCGATGTCCACCACCAAGTGGGCGTCCTCCGATGCTGTTTCGGAACCGTTCATGGGCGTTGTTCGCGTGGTGATGCCAAGCGTTCGTTCTTCCGCAGGTTGCTCGGCCATCGCTTCCTCTGCGTTGCGAATCAGGTTCAGCAGAACTTGGCGCAGCTGGTTTTCATCCGCGCCAGCGACGGGCAGGTGTTCGGAAAGAGACAACTTCAGCGTGACGCCTTTTCGCGCAAACTCTTCTCGCAAAAAGCCCACGACGCCCAGCAGCAGCGCGTTCAAGTCGATCGGCTCCAGCCTCGGTTCTGGCAACCGGGCAAAGCGCAAATACTGCTCGGTGAGTTCGGTCAACCGGTCCACTTCCTTGCAAATCGCCTTCGCGATCTGTTCGGCTTCAGGCTGACCGACGGCAAAATCATCCGCCAAAAGTTCCGCATGCAGCCCAATCGACGTGAGCGGATTTCGGATTTCGTGCGTGATTTGCGCCGCCATTTTTCCGACTGCCGCCAGTTGTTCCGACCGCCTGAGCCGCTGTTCGCGTTCCTCGAGCGCCGCTGCCATTGCATTGAATTCCTTTCCGAGCGCACCCACCTCGTCGGGAGAATCCGCAGGAACCCGTTCTTTGTAATTGCCGCGCGCAACTTGCTTTGCGGTGTCCGCGAGCCTCCTCAACGGTCGAAGCGTCGAATGCAAAAGCAAGAGCACCCCGACGCTGGTAAGCAGCGCAAAACCACCGAGCGCGGCTGAAAACAGGCCCGCCCGCGCTTCATACCGCGACCCAGCATTGACGACCTCGATCACTTTGCTTGTCAGGTGTTGCGACAGTTCTTGCAGAAGCCGCGCGGCGCGTTCCTCTTCCTCTGAAGCCAAGGCGAACGTGGCTCGATCAGTGGCTTCGTACAGCGCAAAAAGCGCCTCCAACCGAACCTTCACTTGTTCGGACAGAAAGCGCGCATCTTGTTTGGGCAGGTTTTTCTGCAAATCCGCCACATGCTGTTGCGTCGTCGCGAGGCGTAGCTTTCGCAGTTTCCGATCTGCCGCCACTTCCGACAAAAGTTCCGCACTTTGGCCTTGCCCTCGTCCAAACGCCAGCAGGCGCTTTTGCAGGTGGACTTGCATCGTTTGCTGGTCCTGAAGTTCAAGACGCAGATTGGAATACCCCAGCGCCACCAGCCGAAGCTGTTGTCCCAGGGTATGTACCGCCCAGGCACCATACAGCGTGGCCGTTCCGAACGTCAGCAACACCACCACAAAACCGAGCAAAATTTTCTTGCGAATCGACAAACGCAGCACGAGCCATCCTTTCGATGGTGTTTCGGCCCAGGAGAAAGCGAATGTCTCAGGATATAATCCACCGGGTGAAAGTTTTGGAAACGCTCTCGATGCTTTCTTGTTGGCCGTTTCGGGCCGTGCCGTTTTGGGCGAAAAGCTTTTGTGCGCAACGATTTTTCGCCTTGTTGGCTTGCGTGTTGTTGGGAAGTGTTCCGTGGGTCTCTTTGTCGGTGGTTCACGCCGCACCGCGAACCATCGGTTTGCTCGGAATCGACGGGGCGAACGCCGAGCCCGGCATGGCCGCGATTTTGACCGATGCCCTCCGCCGGAACATTCCACGGCTCCACGGCATGCAAATCGAGCCACGGACGCAAGACTTGGCCGAAGTCAAAATCGTGTTCGCCTGCCAGGACGAAAAACCACCGTGCCTGACCAAAATCGGTCGCAGCATGCACGTCAGCCGCTTGCTCTTCGGCACGGTTCGCAGGCAGGGTGCAAACCTGCTGGTGCAGCTTCGGCATTTCAATGTTCTCGACGGCACGCTCGAAAAAACGGTGAATGACACAGTGCCGTCCGCTCTTCTTTTGCGTCCGAGTGTCAAGCTCGACGACCTGTGCAAACGTTGGCTGGATGAGCTTTTGGTTGAAGGCTTGCGCGGCGGTTTGGCCATCAACACCAACCCACCGGGTGCGCTCGTTTTTTTGGACGGAGAAATCGTGGGCCGCACACCGTACACAGCCTCTTCACTCGAACTCGGGCAACATTCCATCAAGATCGAACTGACCGGTTTTGCGACGCTGGTTCAAACCGTCCACATTCGACCCAACCAAAACGCGACCCTTGACCTTGCGCTCCTCGAAGAGACTTCAAAAGCGCCACTTTCTGAACACCGTCCGACGGTCCAACGAAACTGGCAACCCATTTTGCACTACGCCGCGTATGGGTTTTTCGGTGTGTCTGCGGTCTCGATCGTCGCTGCACTGGGAACGACCGGCGCGATGAGCAAAGCCCAAGACCGCGCCAATGAACACCTCGATGCGTTGCAACTGGATTTGGGTCCCGCCGGGGCTGCATACAACGATTTTTTTTCCAGCCGAGCGAGGCTGGCCCGATGTGAGGGCCCAACCGACTTTGTAGGTCGCGCACCCTACGACGCCTACGTTGCCGAGTGCCGCAGCGGGAATCGGCTGGCGAGTGCTTCGACCGCGTTGTGGATCACGGGCGGAGCATTTGCGACCCTTGGCGCGGTTTCTTTGCTGACGGCGTATTTCTTGAAGCCCGATGCCGAGAAAAACGCGACAGGCGTGACGAAAAACGCGCACCGTTTGCGCCTAGAACCCCTTGTGTCGCCTTCTGCCGTGGCGGTTTCCGCTGCGATGACGTTTTGAATGACCATGCGTGCCGCGCGTTTCCTTTCTTGCCTGGGTGTCGGATTTCTTCGCGTGTTTGCGTTGGGTTTGTTGTGTCTGCTTTCCCCAAGCAGTTGCGCCAAACCGGTTGCGGGAGTCCCGAAGAAAACCGCTGTGCCTCACACCGAAGCCGAGTTGTCTGCTCAAAAACTCCAAGTCCCACTCGACCAGCATGTGTGCCGAGCACGCGTTTTTCCCACTGCGCAACGAACGTGGAAACTTCAGCGAGTGGTTTCTTTGCTCGGACGGGGCAGGACATTCAAAGAGGCGCTCGAGGCACTCTGTCGCGAGGCCGATGGCAAGCAATTTCCGGCTGTGATCGATGTTCGGTACGAACGCGCTCCTTCTGCGTGGTCTCAGCATCACGCGGTGCGCGGAACGGCGGTTCTGTTTGCAGAGAACTTTGCTCCTCCCGACCCGCCCGAATTTTCCGCCATCACGCCGCCTCCTTTGCCCAAACCCACCGACGAAGAACCGGTTCCTTCTGGTGAACTGTTGGAAAGTGCAGAGCCTTTTGCTGCGCCACCAAGTCCGTCCAATACCCAGAACCCTCCCAACACCCAGAATCCTCCCAACACGAAAAGTCCTCCCAACCATCCCAATCTTGCCAAATAACCGGACACCGTTCTTTGCGTCCCCTTCTAAAAACCGAGCCTCACCCGCGTTTCGGCCTGCGGTTTTTGAAAACGCCGATCCGATGGTTTTTGAGCCTTGTCTCCCTTTGTATTTTTGTCGCTTGTGCGGCACCGAAACGGGCGATCCCCGAAAGGTCTGCAAACAGTGCGGGTCGCATTCCCTCCCGTTCTGTGATGCAAGAGAACCGCAACCAGAACGAGGACCCCTTTTCCGGCACGTTTGATTGGCTGTTCACGACGCGCGACCAGCAAGGCGACCTGCGCATCGAGCAAGAGGAATGGCGTCTTTCTCGAACCGGAGACCACTTGGCCGGAACCTGTTTGCGCCAAGTCCTCACGTTGTCTGCCGACCGGACTCCTTTTCGTTGCAACGGTCTTCTGGGTTTCGAGCAGGTCACGCGCGTGGAACTTGTGGGAAAGGTGTCGGGAGACACCGTGGTGCTCACAGAGACTGCGGCTGTGACCGAGCCCTCTTTATGTCCCGCACCTCGCCAGGCGTTGCGTACGTACCGGGGCGAAAGACAGGGGGCCAGGTTGGTTCTTTCCTCTTTGGAAGGCAGCCAGCGCCTCACTTTTCGCGACCCCAAAACGAACATTCCGCCTCTTCAAACTCCAATGGAAGTCGCTCGGGCTTCTCCTTCCGAGGAAACCGCTTCGCCATTCACAGGTGTGTTTGTATTTGAACACCGTGCGCAGAATCTCGCATCTGGAAGACCGGAAGTACACATCGAACGCGAAGAATGGAATCTTGTGGATCAAGCTGGCGAAATGGTTGGGTATTGCGATCGCGTCGTCGAGCGAACCCGTGAAGAGGGTGTATTCCCCTGTAACCAAAGCAGCACCATTCGCACCACCACGCGCTACACCTTAAGAGGCCGCCGAACCGGCGCGTCCTTTGTTCTGCACGAGGTCGATCAGCGCATGGAACCGAATCCATGCGACAACGGTGCCCGTCGGCTGGACAGCTACCAAGGCCGCATCTTGGAACCAGGGACCTTGCTGCTCAGAAGTCCCAGCACCGATCAAATCCTTGTCCGAAAACCCACCGCTCCGAAAACGTCGATCGCGCCGTAGCTTGACATCGTTTCGTTTCGAGTTTCTGATTCGCTCGCATGAGGGATGTCTATTCCGAGTGGGGTTTTCTGCAAGACCCCTTTGATTCCGATCCGATTCCCATGACCGATTCCACAGTTCCCCTTTTGGTCGATCGTGAAGAGGAATCCAGGAAAATCGTTCGACACCTGTACGCACGATCCAATTGTCTGTCCCTTCGGGGTTCGCGAGGGATTGGGAAGACCAGCCTCGTTACCCTCAGCGTGTTCAACGAATTTTCGCGATACAAGCGAACAGACACAGCGCGGTTGCTTTTGCCGTGTCGCCGTACCTTTCGATGTGCTCCCGGTGTGAACCCCGCGCTGGTGACGGACAACATTCATTTCCAACTTGCACGCACGCTGCTTGAAAACCGCAGTTGTTTGGGGAAAAACGCCCTCCCAGGCTATGCAGAGGTCTGCGAATGGTTCTCTGCTCCCCACACCCAGACGCTCGATTGTGGTTTGGAGGTCCTGCGGTCAGGAATTTGCTGGGAACGCGACCCCAGAGCGGTCCATCGGTTGATCAATGGACGCGCCAGTTTTTATGCGCTCATTTGCCGCTGGCTCGAGGACGCATTTCCTCGGTTAAGGCCGGGCGGGCTTGTCTGCATGCTGGATGACGTCGATCTGTTGGGGGGGCCAAATGAGGCGCGTTCCTACTTCGATGAACTTCGGTCGCTGTTTTTCCAGACGGGTCTGCGATGGGTTCTCTGTTGCGAAGGAAACATCCTCAACGACGTGTTGAGTTTTCCATCCACGTTGCATTATCTCGCCCCGCCGATGATGATTTCCAGCCTGTCGCCAGCCTTGATTGCTCAGGTGTATGAGCGCCGGGTTCGTTTCCATGCTGAGCCCGACCGCGAGCCCCGAATGCCGCTTGCGGTGGAAGACTTTGTTTGGCTCGTCGCTATCTTTTGCGGCGACATGGCCATGGCATTCGCGGCTGCCGACAACTTCTGTGTGGACCTTTTCGAGCAGAGTCTCATCCGTTTTCCACAAGACTTGGCGACGAAGCGGGCCGCTTTTGCTGCGTGGATCGAGGCGCGCATCCATCGCATTTTGGATGACCTTGGGGACAAGCTTTCCCCACAGGATTGGGAATCGTTTGACAGGGTGGTGAAGCTGCGCGGATCGTACCTGGCGCTGTGCCAGAGTTTTCGCAAAAGAGAGGATCTCTTCAAGGCGATAAGACCCCTTTACCAGATAGGCCTTCTGACGGGGCCTGGTCTGGAACGTGGCGTGGTCGATGGCGATGTCACTCCAACCGAGCAAGGATGGCTGTTGGCACACCACCGAAAAACGACCCCAAAAATCCTGTACCCCTCTGAACATTCAGGCAGCAGTAGGAATAGAACGAGTGGAGCAAGCGCGTAGGACAAAACCGGACGAAACATTTTTTTTCTTCCTACGCAGCCATAGGATGTCGGCGGATATGCGGGGGGCCGGGTTGCGTTCATCCTGGAACCTGGATGAAGGCAGCAGCTTCAACATCGGTCGGGCGTTCGGAACGGGTAAGTCGCTATGTCAGCGAACAGCTCCTGAACATGCACCCGGCCTATTTCGCGATGTCGATGGCAACCGGCATCGTGTCGATCGCGTGTTTCCTGCTGGGGCTGCGGGTGCTGTTTCCGCTTCTGTTTTGGATCAATGTGTTCGCCTACGCCTTGATTTGGATCGCGATGATCGCCCGCGTGGTCGTTCACCCCAAAGCCTTTTTGTCGGATTGGACGAGTCACCAACGCGGGCCGGGCTACTTCACTTCGGTGGCTGCAACGTGTGTGCTCGGTTCGCAGTTCGTTCTGTTCCGTCATGAGCCGGGCATCGGTTTCGCGCTGTGGGGGTTTGGCCTGTTTCTGTGGGCGGTGTGTACGTACACGGTCTTTGTCGCGCTGAGCATCCGGGAAGAGAAGCCGTCTCTGGCCGATGGAATCAATGGTGGGTGGTTGATCGCGGTCGTGGCCACCCAGGCGGTTTGCGTCCTGGGGTGTCAGGTGTTGCCCGATCGTTTGGGGAACCGCGATGCCGCGCTGTTTCTGCTGACCTCGTTCTGGCTGTGCGGCGGCATGTTGTACATATGGATGATCTCGCTGATTTTCTATCGGTACACGTTCTTCCGGTTTAGTCCGTCGGATCTGATGCCGCCGTACTGGATCAACATGGGAGCGGTGGCCATCTCGACGCTCGCGGGGACTGCGCTCCTAGGGGCCACGGGGGATTCGCCCCTTGCGGCCTCGCTGCGACCCTTCGTGAGGGGTTTCACCATGCTGTTCTGGGCCACGGCAACGTGGTGGATTCCGATGCTCCTGGTTCTGGGGATTTGGCGTCATGGCGTAAAGCGGGTGCCCTTTTCCTATAACCCTCTGTACTGGGGCCTGGTCTTCCCGTTCGGAATGTACTCTGTCTGCACCTATCGTTTGGGCCAGACCCTGGAACTGCCCTTCCTGACTTGGCTGGCGAGGGGCTTTGTCATCGTCGCGATCAGCGCCTGGGTACTGACGTTCTTCGGGCTCCTCGCGCGCTTTCTGTACCTTTTCCTGTTGGCTGCGCGGGCGCTGTCGCGTCCGTCGGTTGCGAGCAGCGGACCAGCGGTGATGCACCCTGCCGTTCTCGTACAAGCGAGCGCCAACTCTTCTTCCTCTGGAGGTCCGTCATGAAAATCAATCCGTCCGCCACCGTTCAACAGGTCGATATGTGGATTCCCCTCGAGAAAATCGAGCGTGCCCAAGCCGTGGCGCCTGTGGAATCGCGGGCCCAACAGGCGGAATCGATGCAGAGACGCGGCAGGAAGATGGTGATCGCGGGCTTTGTCATTACCATCGCGGGTGTGGTGGCTTATTGCGCGGCCACGTTCGCGGGCGGAATGAATGTGGACATGGGGGACCTGCTGTTCCGCAACGCGGACCCCTTCGCCCTGTCTACGTTGGGGATCCTCGGAATCGGGACGCTCTCGTGGTTGGTCGGCTCGTTGACCTACCTTCGCGGCGCGATGGACGCCGATGAAGAGTCGAGCCAAGACGCCAAGTAGTCCTCGCCCGCAACGACTGCGACAGCACGCTGGCTGCCGGCTCGGCACACTCGAAAGTGACCGAGAAGGTGTCCAGCACCCGTTTTTGATACCCCGAGGTATCAGCGGAAGGCGATTCGAGCCTTTCTTGATACCTCGAGGTATCAGCGGAAGGCGATTCGAGCCTTTCTTGAATCCTCGAGGTATCCGGGGAAGGACGTGGGGGCCTTTCTTGATACCTCGAGGTATTGCCGGAAGGCCGGTTGCGCCCTTTTGGATTCCTCGAGGTATACACAGCAGCGGAAGCGCGACTGCCGTGAGCTATTTCGTCAAGGAACTTTTTTACACGCTGCAAGGGGAGGGGTTTCACACGGGACGGGCGGCGGTCTTTTGCCGCTTTTCCGGTTGCAACCTGTGGTCGGGGCACGAAGCGGATCGGGCCAAGGCCGTGTGTCGCTTCTGTGACACGGATTTTGTCGGCCACAACGGGCCTTCTGGTGGAAAGTTTGCAACACCGGACGTGCTGGCCGACGCGATCTTGTCCGTCTTTGCCAAGCACACATCGCACACGTCAGGCCGTTTCGTGGTGCTGACCGGGGGCGAACCCCTGTTGCAAGTCGATGCGCCGCTTGTTCGCTGTTTGCACGCGCGCGGGTTTCGGGTTGCGGTCGAAACGAACGGAACGCGCCCCCTGCCCACAGGCACGCCTTTGGACTGTCTGGATTGGGTCTGCGTGTCTCCGAAAGCAGGGGCGGACCTTGTGGTGACAAAGGGGGACGAGCTGAAGCTTGTCTTTCCGCAAGAAGGGGTGTTACCAGCCGAGTACGAAGGCCTGGCGTTTGCGCACTTTTTCCTGTCCCCCATGGATGGCCCAAACCGAGAGAAAAACACCGCCTTGGCGATCGCCTATTGCCTGAAAAACCCGACCTGGCGTCTTACCCTGCAAACCCACAAATACCTGGGGATTCCCTAACCACCCAAAGCCCCGCCGACACACGTTGTCTGCGTATTCGGTCAAACCGCAGGGGAGGGCGGTTTACGGGGTCGGGCACAAGAGTTCGACGAGGGTGCTGGTGCCGTAGCCGGTGGCACCTTTGCTGAGGTGGCCGAAGTCTTTGTCGGACAGAACGGGACCGGCGATGTCCAGGTGAACCCAGGGCGTGTCGCTGACAAACTCGCGCAAAAACAGGGCGGCGATGATGGCACCACCACACTTTTCGCCGGAGTTTTTCATGTGGGCGATGTCGCTCTTGATGCTGTCGAAGAGGCGATCTCGCAGGGGCAAGCGCCACATGTCCTCGCCGCTTTTTTCGGCGGCAGCCATCACGCGGTGGGCCAGCGCGTCGTTGTTCGAGAACAGGGCAGCGGTGCCATTGCCCAAGGCCAAGGGGGCTGTG
Source organism: Pseudomonadota bacterium (assembly GCA_035328405.1). Taxonomy (GTDB): domain Bacteria; phylum Myxococcota_A; class Polyangia; order Palsa-1104; family JAEUJZ01; genus JAEUKA01. The sequence goes on from DAOLIT010000006.1 coordinate 74,487, forward strand.
CCGGTCAGCGTGGCAATGTCGATGATTTCGTCGGGGAAAACCTTGTCGAGCGCATAGGTGATGGCGTCCCCAAGCGTGAGGCGGCCCTCGGCATCGGTGTTGACCAACTCGACGGTTTTGCCGTTCATGCAGCGGAGCACGTCGCCGAGTTTGTAACAGGTCCCAGACGGCATGTTTTCGCAGACAGCCAGGAGGCCGTGGACCTCAAAAGGGCAACCCAAACGGGCCAAGGAAGACATCGTGGCCAGGACGGCGGCACCTCCGCCCATGTCGTTTTTCATGGGAAGCATGGATTCGGTCGATTTGAGGGAAAGGCCGCCAGAATCAAAGGTGACGGTCTTGCCGACGAGCGCGATCTTGCGGGCAGGGATGCCGATTGGGCGATAGGTCAAGTGGATGAGACACGGTGCCTCGACCGAACCGCGCCCGACGCTGACGAACATGTGCATGCCCATGGCCTCGCAGGCGTCGCGGTCGAAGACTTGGCAAGAAAAGCCAGTGCGGCTGGCCAGGTCTTGGGCGATTTCCACGATGCGGCGGGGCGGTTTTTCAGAGGGGCTTTCGTTGGTCAGGTCGCGGGCGATGCAGACCGCTTGGGCGATGATTTCGGCGCGGTCGGCAGAGGCTGTGGCGACCCGTACATCCGCCGTCGAAGGCAGAAGCACGACGACTTCTTCGAGTTGTGTTTTCCGTTTTCGGTCGGCAGCGAGGTACTTGTCGAAACGGTAACTGGCCAGCAGGAAGCCCTCGACGACGGCCTGGGACGCAAGTGCGAGGGAATCAAATGCAACAGGCGGCAGGCAAAAGAACATCCGCTTGGTTTTGGAAGACGCGCTGCGCAACGCCCGACCGGCCAAGACGCGCACGAAAGCGGGATTGAAAGTGGTCCTGTCGGCTGGGCCCAGGCCAAGAAGCGTCACGCGACCTTGTGGGAGATTGTCGTTTGGGGGCAACACCACAGACTGGGTTTGCCAGGGCTTGCCCGAAAAACCCTCGTCCTCGATGGCGCGGCGCAGGGCGTCGCTTGCAGGGGTCGGCAGGGTCGGCAGGAGCGGATGGTCTGCCGCCTGTCCCTCTTGCACCATCCACACCCATTGTTCGTCGGCTTGCACGGAAAACGAAGCGGGCTGCTCGCATGTTTGGAAAACGAAACGCATCGGTCTTTAAACTCCTCTGTCTCTATCTGTACTTGGGACTACGTTCTGTCAAAAAAACGAAACCGCGATGATACACACGAGCAGAACAAAGAGGCGGGGGCGGGCGCAAAGCGCCTCGGTTGGGCCGAACCGGTGCAAGTTCCACGACGCGGCAAGAGAGCTCACAGAACACAAGATGCGACGCCGTGGGCTCTTGTTGGAAAAGGTTCTGTGAGACAATGCCCGCATGAGCAAATTTGCGATCCGTGTAGTGCTGTTCGCTGCGGTTTTCCTGCTGGGACTTGGGAGGGGGTTCGCAGACATCCCGCCAGGTCCGCCGCCTCGCCCACGCCCACGCCCGCAACCGATTGCCCCATCGCAACCGGCGAAATACCAAGTCGTGGCGTTTTGGCGACTGAGCAATCTGTCCCAATCGCTTGCGACGATCGGAACCTACGTGCCGTTTCCGGTGCCCGCGCAAGAGGGTTTGAAGTCTCTGCTGGGGGATTTTTATGGGGTCGTCAACCAAACTGCGCCGGTGGATGTGGTTTTGGCGTTGGATGCCGCAACCGTGCCCAATTTGGATGCACCGCCCCCCGTCGCGGTGGCTTTTTCGGTGTCTAGCGTCGCAGAAACGCGGCGGATTGCCAAAGCCCGAGGCGTGCTCAACGGCGCGACCACAGACCGCGCGTCGATCAGTGTGCCGTTTGGCGGCGAGAGTGTTCCATGCGCGCTGTTCGGTGCGACCGGCCCTGGGAAGATCGTGTGTTCGACGAACGATCAATACGTGAGCGGCCTCGCGCCGCTTTTGTTGCAGGCGAACGTGCCCGGTGCGCAGGGCAAGGACCTGTATGGAGAGGTGATGGTTTCGACCTTCGAGTCGATTTTCTCGGCGCAGTGGAAGCAAATTTTGGATACCGGAGCCTTGACGTTGCCCAAAAAGCTGTCGATGGGCGATCCGCAGTTTGATCGAGCCATGACCGATGTCATCCAAGCGGTCATTCGCGAGATGTCTGCGGTCTCGAAGGACCTTTCGATCTTGGCGGTGGATGTTTCGCTCAAGGCCGACCAAATCCAGTTTTCGCTTGGGTACAAGATGGTTGGGACTCAGTCGGCGTGGGCACGGTCCGATGCAGAATCGGCGGCCACAAAACCGAGCGGCCCTCCGGCAGCGTTTTTGGCGCTTCCCAAACAAGTGACCTCAGCGTCTTTTGCCAGAAGCGACCCGAAATGGGGTCGGCAACTTGTCGCGATGGTGTTGCCGGTGCTCGATGCGTTTTTGGCCAAAGACGGCTTGCCGGAAGCAGACCGCCAAGCCATCAAAGACCTGTTGCAGAAAACATCGTTGAAAGACGGCTTGTCGTTCGATGTGATGGGCGTGTTGCAAAACCCGGCGACGGCCAAACCGGCCAAAGCGCCACCAAATGGCCTTTTTAGCCATGACCACTTTCTGTCCTCGAGCGAACGCCTGGATGGAGAAAAAAACGCCACGCCTGCACACATCCGCAAGTTCTGCGAAACGTGGAACCGGCCTGGACTCCAAGGCTATTTGAGAAAGAAATGGAAAACGCTGGGCGTAAAAATCCCGCTGCCCGTGTTTCGGCTCGAGAACGTGGCGAAACCGCTGGGTCCGCAAGCCGCAGCGATGTTTTTCTCGCTCGATTTGTCGTGGCTGAAAAACAACGACAAAGGCAAGTCGGCTCTGCCGAGTTCTCTTGCGTTGTACGTCGTCAGCACCGAGACCGGCGGGCGCGTGTGGACCGCAACAGGTGCCAACAAAGCCGTGCTGGTCTCTCGGCTTCAAACGATTGGGACGTTGCCCCAAAGCGAAACGCTGGCTAGCCGTGCGGATCTGGGCTCGATTCGCGAACCTGTTTGGGAAGCTGCGGGTTTCATGACGCTGGCGGGTCTTGTGTCCTCGCTGGATGCGGCGCTGAAAGAAGCCGAAAAAAAGCCCGGTTCACCGACGGCAAACCTGCCTGATTTGACCAATCTGCTCGCGGTTGTTCCGCATCACGGCGAAGTTCCCATGACATCCGGCACCCGGGCCGGAAGCATTGGTCCGCGCGGCTTGACCAAAGTCGCCTCCATCACCATCCCCAAACTGGTGGTCGAGGACATGATCGCCCTTGTCATGAATCTGGCTGCGAACGCCAAAAAGTAACGCTCCCGACAGGCCCCAAGAGGGCCAATTCTTCCGTCTGAAACCTGCTTACTTTTTCAGAACCAAATTCAGACCGCGTATCGAATTGAACGGCGATGTTTTGGGCTGTTGGGACGCATTCGGTCTAGGGGGTGCCGGTTTGCGATCCGAATCGTGGCGTGGGGACGGAGACCGATCGGAACCTTGCCCGGAACCTTGCCGTTCGGTTTGCGGTTTGCCTTGGGGTTTGCCTGGTGATTTGTCTGGCCGTTCGGAAGACGGTCCGCGCTCGCGGCGGTCACGACCACTGGCTCCGCCGCCGTCAGGCTGCCGAGACGGCGCTCTCGCATCACGCGGCTCGGCTTTGGGCGGCTCGGCTTTGGGCGGCTCGGTCGCGGCTTTGATCGACAAACCGACCCGCATCCGATCCAGTTCCACCTTCAGCACACGCACCTTCACGCGATCGCCGACTTTCACAGCCTCGGCGGGATCTTTCACGAAACGGTGGGACAGTTCAGAAACGTGAACCAGGCCGTCCTGATGTACGCCCACGTCAACAAACGCGCCGAAGTTCGTCACGTTCGTCACGACGCCGTTCAGAACCATGCCCTCTTTCAAATGGGACACTTCGGTCACGTCGGGATTGAAACCGACTTCTTCAAATTCCTTGCGAGGATCGCGGCCCGGCTTTTCGAGTTCGACCAAAATGTCTCGCAGAGTCGGTTCGCCTCGTCGGTCATCAACGTAACGCGAAAGCTCGATCCGTTTGATTTGCTCGCTGTTCCCGACGAGTTCTTTCACCGACACGCCCAGATCGCCCGCCATCCGCTCGACCACGTCGTAGCTTTCGGGATGGACCGCCGACGCATCGAGCGGCGATTCCGCGTGCTCTCGAATGCGCAAAAAGCCCGCAGCTTGCTCAAACGCTTTCGGCCCCATGCGCGGCACATCCAAAAGCTGACGCCGCGACGCAAACGGGCCGTGCTGGCTGCGATATTGCGCGATGTTTTGCGCCAGCGTTTCCCCGACGCCCGCCACATATTGCAGCAGCTTCGGTGACGCCGTGTTCACATCCACGCCGACTTGGTTCACACACGACTCGACTACCTGATCGAGTTGTTTTTTCAGCGTCGGCTGATGCACATCGTGTTGATACTGACCGACGCCAATCGATTTCGGCTCGATTTTGACGAGTTCCGCGAGCGGGTCTTGCAACCGCCGACCGATCGACGCCGCGCTTCGGACCGTCGGATCGTGGCTTGGAAATTCCTGCCGGCCAATCTCGGAAGTTGAATAGACCGACGCGCCCGCCTCGCTGACCACGATGACTTTGACGCCGGGAAGTTTCCCCGCAGCAGCAAGTTTGCGAACGAAACCTTCTGTTTCTCGACTGGCTGTTCCGTTGCCAATCGCGACAGCAGACACCTTGTGTTCCCGCAAAAGCGCCTCGAGCCGTTCCGCCGCTTCCAACCGGCGCGCCTCGCTCAGCGTCGCAAAAATCACATCGTGCGCCAGCAAATCGCCTTTTTCATCGACGACCGCCAGCTTGCAACCGGTTCGATAACCGGGGTCCAGCGCCAACACCCGTTTTCCCCCAAGCGGCGCTTGAAGCAACAGATGCCGCAGGTTTTCGGCAAACACGCGAATCGCCTCGGCGTCGGCGCGTTCGCGAAGCGCCAAACGCACATCCACTTCCACCGCCGGTTTGAGCAACCGATCCCACGCATCCCGAATCGCCAGCTTCACATCGTCGAGAAGCGGACTTTCCGCACAGCGCACCACAATTCGTGAAATCGTGGACTGGCACTTGTCATTGTCGAGTTCCAGCGTGACCCGCAGCACGCCCTCTTTTTCTCCTCGACGCAGCGCGAGCATCCGGTGCGACGGAATCGTCTTCGCGCCCTCTTCATACTCGAAGTAGTCGGAAAATTTCAGCGCGGGGTCTTCCTTCTTTTCGCCTTTTGCGGACGGTTTTGCTTCGACACTGGTCCGTTCGTTGCCGGGTTCCGCCGTCTCTTCGGTTTCTTCTTTTCGTTTCAGCAGCCTCGATCGCAACACACCCGTTTCCAGCGCAAGCGCCCGCAACGCCTGCCGCACCGCAGCATCGTCGGAAATCAGTTCCGCAACGATATCGCGAGCCCCAGCGAAAACGGTTTCTGCGTCGGGAAGACCCTTTTCCGCATCAATGTACGGCGCGGCCAGCACGTCCTTGGATTCCGCTGTTTTCGGTTGTGAAAAAATCAACAAACCAAGCGGTTCCAGCCCCTTTTCCTTTGCAATCGTCGCTCGCGTCCGCCGTTTCGGTTTGTACGGCAGGTACAAATCCTCAAGTTCGGTGCGCGACAGCGTGTTCAAAATGCGTTGTTTCAGCGCGTCGGTCAGCTTGCCTTGTTTGTGGATTTCCGACAGCACCGCCGCTTTGCGCGTCTTGAGTTCGGTCAGATACGTGCCCCGCTCGGTGATCGTCGAGATTTCCACTTCGTCCAAACCGCCCGTCATTTCCTTGCGGTAACGGGCGATAAAAGGCAGCGTCGCACCCTCGTCGAGCAAATCGAGCGTTTTTTGCACTTGCTCGACGCGCAAACCCAATTCCTTGGCCAGGACCTGAGCGCGAGGGATTTCCACATCCCAAGTTTCCGCCGTGACCTGTGCTTCTCCCATCGGAGTCTTTGTAGGCGCAGGTGGGTTCGACGGTGCCTCTTGGGCACACGAAGTTCCCTCTGCGGAGGAATTTGAAGTTTTTTCGGGTGAAGGTGAATCGGATGGAGAGCCGTGCGGCACTTGCATGACACGCTCTCGTACACCAGTGGACCGACGGAAATCAAGACCCTAGCCGCATCACAATCGTGATGACGGACACGGCTGTGGAATTTTCTTCGCTTGGAAAACGCGCGCTTACGGCTTTGCGAAAAGCAGCGAGGCGTTCGTGCCGCCGAAACCAAAGCTATTGGACAGCGCCGCACGAGGAGCAGCGGAACGCGCAATCAGTGGAACGTAGTCGAGATCGCATTCGGGATCGGGTTTTTCCAGGTTGATCGTCGGCGGCAACATTCCGTCGCGCAGCGCCAAAATCGAAAAACCCGCCTCCACGCCGCCCGCCGCTCCAAGCAGGTGTCCCGTCATGGATTTGGTAGACGAAACGGGCAGATTTCGAGCGTGGTCGCCGAAAACCGCTTTGATTGCAACCGTTTCCGCGATGTCTCCCTGTTTGGTCGAGGTGCCGTGCGCGTTCACGTAACCCACATCCGTCGGCAAAACTCCGCATTCGTACGCTTGCCGCAGCGCCATCCGCATGCAGCGTTGCGCGCCCTCTCCATCGACGCACGGCGACGTCATGTGAAAACCGTCTGCCGAACGACCATATCCACACAATTCGGCCAAAATCGGGGCACCGCGTTTTAACGCCGCCTCGCGTTCTTCGAGCACCAGCAGGCCCGCCCCTTCTGCGATCACAAAACCGTCTCGGTCCACGTCGAACGGTCGCGATGCTCGATGCGGTTCATCGTTGCGCGTGGACAACGCTCGCATCGCATTGAAACCACCCACGCCGAGCGGAGACACCGTGGCCTCGGCACCTCCTGCAATCATCACGTCCGCTGCGCCTTCTGCAATGGTGCGCGCGGCTTCCCCGATCGCGTGCGCTCCCGTCGCACAGGCAGACACCTGGCTCATGTTTGGGCCTTTCAAACCTTTGCGAATCGACAAAAGTCCGGGGGCCATGTTGATGATGATTTGTGGGACAAAGTAGGGAGAAATCCGCCCAGGTCCTCGCTCGGTCAGCGTCGTGTGGGTCGATTCGATGTGGCTGACGCCGCCCAAGCCCGCGCCGACAAAAACGCCCACGCGATCGCACGGATAGGCACCATCGTCGCGCACACCCATAAAAAACGGGGACTGCGGAGAAAACAAACCAGGCTTGTCCGACGGTTCGGGACTCACTTTCAGCCGGGCGTGCTGCATCGCTTCCTCTGCGGCATACAAGGCAAAAATGACAAACAGATCCAGGTGTTTTGCCTCACGCCTATCGATGAACGTCGTCGGATCGAGGCCCTTGACCTCACCCGCGAAGTGCGTTGCAAACTGGGTGTGATCAAAATGTGTGATCGGACCGATGCCGCTCTGGCCTGCGATGCAAGCTTGCCAACTTGCCTCGCGACCAAGACCCAGCGGCGTACACATACCAATACCGGTGACAACAACTCGTCTTCGCATGGGCCTTGCATGTATCACAAAAAGGGCGGCTGTAGGCTGTGATGAAACCCTCAAACCACGGACCACCGACCTTGGTGTTGGCATTCGGTTTGGCATGGCGAGACCGACTGTTTGCTTTTGTATTGTCCCTCGTGTTTTCCGGTTTGGTTTCCATCGGCGGGATGCGCTCGGTTTGGGCGGAAACGGTCCAGGTCGATCAAACCCAGGACATCGTGTTGTCCACGCCGCGCGATTGGCCTCAAATCGGTCCACCCAACGCGCTTCTCACCCTCGACATCAAGCCGATCATTGGAGAAGGAGAGCACTGCGGCCCCTTCCCCCTTTCCGAATTGTTGCGGCACACAGACGCTCTGCCCGATGTCCGCGTGAGGGTGTTTGCCCAATCGAGTGCCTCTCCGACCGCCATTCACGGCGCGGAGTTGTACATCGCCGCGTGCGAACAACAGCCCGTCCGGTGCCTCACCTTCCTTGCGGAGTACTGTTCCCAAAAAAAATGGCTCGCGGAAAGTTGGAAAGGCAATACGCCGCCCATGAACGTCGGCGAAATGCACGAAGACCTTGTTCGCGCGGCCCAGAGGAACGGAATTTCTCCCGAACTCCTCATCGAGTTTTTGCGCTCGGGTAGAAGCAAGATAGCCTTGCGCCGTTTGTGGGCGACCAGCAAAGACAGGCCCAGGGACACTCTGTTTCTGAACGGAAGCTTGTGGACCCCCAATACGCTCACTCACCTGTTGCGAATCGTCCACTACGAACGCATTCGTGCTCGCAACCTCGTGCTGTCCGGGGTTCCCCTCTCGAACCTTCTGGAGTATCGACCTGCACAGGGTCCATCCCTTGACGAATACATTCCCGCACCGCCCGGTGCAACACCCAAGGCAACGGCCCCCCCAATCGTTCGACCCGTTCAAATCGATGCAACAAGGCTCCCCTGTACGGGTCCTCTGATCGCGCCGGTTACGGTGGTTCATGTTTTCTATCCAGATGCGCCGAAATCTGCGCAGCACATCGCAGATCTCCATGAGGTCTATTCCCGTTTCGCAGATCGGGTGCGGTTGTGTGTCCTGTATCTGCCTTCTCCAGGAAATTCGCGCATAACAGAACTTCTGGCCCAAATTTCAGAGGTCGATCAGAAACTCCTGTTTGAGATCCTTTCGAGTTTGCCAAGACCATGGAGTGATCGAAGCATCACGGATCGATACGCCATCATCCGTCGTCTGCGACAACGGGGCCTCTTGGGCAAAGTCGAGGCCCATCAGGGGGCGGCGCGAACGAAGCTCAAGGCCTACATGGAATGGCTCGAACGCCACAATTTGTTTCCTGAGAACCAGCTTCTGATCAATGGAAAGGTCCGCACCTCGTTTGATCGCGTTCAGTTGTCTGGCGAACTGGAAGAACTTGGCCACCGGGGTCTATTTTCGACATTGCGAAAAAAAATTCGGCTCCCCCCTTGATCTCGTTTTGGACCCTCATTAGATAACGGGGTGGCTGGACGGAACGGCGTCACCGTCGGGGGTCGTGGCGCTTTCTCCGCCAAGACAAGGATTGACATGGGACAGTGGGAGGATTGCCCGTGTCCTGTGTTTCTCGGAACAGAACCGAACAGAGTTCTTCACAACAACCAAGGGAGGTTTCCTATGTCTGCTGTTATTCGTCGTCCGTTTTATGGCCACGTTCCGTCGCTGTTTGCCGATTTCGATCCGTTCCGCGCGATGGAGGGACTCTTCCGTGTGGCACCGCAAAACGAGGCCGTTCAAAGGGGCTTTGAATTTGCGCCCAGTTTCGATGTGAAGGAGACCAAAGACGCATTCCTTTTCAAAGCAGACTTGCCCGGTGTCAAAGAGAGTGATTTGGAAATCACACACACTGGGAATCGGCTCTCGATCGTTGGAAAGCGCGAAGCAGAGGAACGCAAAGAGGAGGACAACTACTTCATGATCGAGCGGAGTTTTGGTTCCTTCCAACGTACCTTCACGTTGCCCGAGAGTGCTGACGTGGATCAGATCAAAGCGGACCTCAAGTCCGGCGTGCTGAGTGTCACGATTCCCAAGCGTGTCGCGGCCCAACCCAGAAAAGTGGTGGTTGGATCGACAGAGGCCAAGTAACGGCCCGTATTGACGGGCAAAGGGGGACTGCATCAAGCGGAACGGGGGGCGTGTACTTCGATGTAGTCCACCAGTTTTCCCTCCAAACGGGAGTTGTAAAGCCGACTGACTGCCTGCACTCCCGTTGGAGACGTGACATTCACTTCCAACAAGTAGTCTCCGATGATGTCGATTCCGACAAAGTGAAGTCCGTCTGCAATGAGGGACGGTTTCAGCCGCGCGCAGATTTCGCGGTCGCGGTCTGTCAGTTCCGTCGCGTGCGCCGAACCCCCAGCCGCCAGATTGGATCGAATGTCGTCTCCGGCGGGTTTTCTCCACAGCCATCCCACGGGTTCACCCGCCAAAAGGTGAATGCGTTTGTCCCCGCGTTTCCCCTCCGGTAGGTATTTCTGCGCCATCACCCACCTTCTGCCCCCCTGTGTGGAGACTTCCAGAATCGCGCTGACGTTGCTGTCACCGGGGCGGACGTGAAACACAGCAGACCCCCCGAAACCGTCGATCGGCTTGACCACGATGTCCTGACCCAGCTCGGTCATGAACGCGCGAATGTCGTCCATTTTCCGCGTCACGATCGTCGGTGCGATCAGATCCGGAAAGCGAAAAATGTAGAGCTTTTCGTTCGCTTCCCTCAGACCGCGCGGATCGTTCATCAAAAACGTCTGGCCGCGCGCGTACTCCAGGATTTGCGTCGAGTGCAGGTACATCGAATCGAACGGCGGGTCTTTGCGCATGAGCACCGCGTGAAAGTGAGACAAGGGCAGCCGTTCTGCTTCCTTTCGCAACACGAGCGCCGGTGCCACTTCTCGATGCGCCGACACCACGCCCAGCGCATCTGCGAACGGACATTCCTGCCGCAGCGACAAATCTTGGGGCTCGCATACCCAAACCGAGTGTCCGCGCAACAAGCACTCGTCGATGAGCGCCACCGACGTATCCGAACGGGGCCGCAAAGTCTGCGGAGGATCGATGATGACCAAAACGCGCATGGGCACACTCTATCATCGCGACCTTCTGCCTCTGTGATGAAGATTTGAAACGAAGGCAGGAGAAAGACGCGGCCTGTTTAACACCAGCCACCTGGCTTGACAGTTTGTTTTCCTGACCAGAAGTTTATGCGCATGTGCCGACCCCACCTTTTTGAAGCTTTTTCCGCATGGTTTCGTCTGCTGTCGCTTGTTCTTGTGCTCGGTGTTTTCGCTGCGTGTCAGGGGGGCAAAAGCAAGACGGCTCCTTCCGTCGCAAAAAAGGGTCCGGGCGCGTCTCAAAGTGCCTCTGAAAAACCGGGCGCTTTGCCGATTTTAGAGGCACCGCAAGCTTCAAAAACGGGTGTCGCGCTGGCAAATGCGACGCTTCCAACGGCGCTCACGCCCAGTCAACAAAGCCGTCGCACACCCGTCGTCGAGGCGGTTCAACGCACGGCTCCGTCGGTGGTCTCGATTTTCAGCGAGCAGCGTCCCCAATACAATCCATTTGGTTTTTTTGGGCTCGAACAAGACGATGAAAGCGGACGGACTTCCCTTGGGTCCGGTGTCATCGTCGATCCGCGCGGTCTGGTCGTCACAAACGAGCACGTTGTTGCTGGCGCGGCCCGCATTCGCGTGCTTTTGGCCGACGGTCGCGAGCTGCCTGCAACGCTGGTTGGAGCGGATCAATCGTTTGATTTGGCCGTGCTCAAGATCGAAGCCGGAAAAGAGGGAAAAGAGGTCAAGGACTTGCCCGCGCTCAAACCGGGCACAGCGACGGATTTGATGATTGGCGAGACGGTGATCGCGATTGGGAACCCGTTTGGTTTGTCGCACACCGTCACCTCAGGTGTGATATCGGCGCTCAACCGCATGGTCCGCGCGAAAAACCGCACCTACGAGGACTTCATCCAAATCGATGCGCAAATCAATCCTGGCAACTCCGGCGGGCCTCTCCTCAACGTGAACGGCGAGCTGATCGGCATCAACACCGCCGTGCATTCAGGTGGCCCTGGAATCGGTTTCGCAATTCCCATCGATCGCGCCCGCACCATCGTGAACGACCTGTTGCAATTCGGTCGTGTTCGTTACGGCTTCGTCGGCTTGCGCGTGAGCCCTATTCTCGAACGCCGTCGGCAACCCGTCGGTGTGGTTGTGACCGAGGTCGAAGCGCAAAGCCCCGCCGAAAAAGCTGGCATCCGTCCCGGCGACGTCATCACTCGCATCGGCGACGAAGACACCGAGACCGTCGAACGCTATTGGGATCGCGTCCATCGCATCCTCGCCGGGCAGGAAGTTCGATTTCGTCTGACCCGAGGCGAAGTCACGCTGCGCACCACACCGCTCGATCCGCGTGAACAATCCGTCCGCGCAAAAAAACGCCTCGGCCTCGACGTGGTGGACATTCAGGGCCGCGCCGCGCTCGTCCAGCGTGTGACGCAAGGTTCGGTTTCCGATCGAATCGGTTTCCAACCGGGAGACGCGATTTTGCAAATAGGTGCGCGTCAAATCCGCTCGGCTGCCGACTTCCAGACCGCGATCGGAGAAATCCGACCCGGAACAGATACCGTGATGTTGGTGTTGCGAAACGGCACTTCGTACTACGTCACGGTTCCCTTCTAGCGCGTTTATTCCGTCGGTGAATCCAGACCCAAACAGGCTTTGCGCGCAGAGGGTTTACGCGCCGACGTGACGCGGATATCGTGGCAGAAATGAACTCGCGTCGTCGTTGCCGCTTGCCCATCGGGCCACTTGGTTGCTTTTTTTGGCTGGCCGCGTTTTCCGGCTGTTTGGCGAACACGCTTTCCCAGACCGCTGCGCCGCCCGTCGCGCCGCCGAAGCCGGAACTTCTGTGCGAACGTCAAGGTGCCGAGCGAATCGAAACCGCGAATTTTCGGGGTGGTAAGGCACCTGAGGTCGTCAAGGTCTTCCACAAAAATCCCGACGGAAATCCGCCGCTTTTCATGTCTTGTAAAGAAGTGGACGTAAATGGCGACGGGCGAAAAGACATGCTCGTTTACCTCGACAAAAACGGGCGCAAAACCCGCGAGGAGTTTGACCACGACAAAGACGGTGTTGCGGATCAAAAAAGCCATTACGAGGGTGGCGCGCTCGTTCGAGACGAGCTGGATAGCAATTCCGACGGAAAAATCGACATCATCGAGCATTTTTCAGACGGAAAACGCATGCGCGTCGAACGGATTGTCCCGGCCAAACCCGCAGAACCGTCTGCGACTGGAACGTCGGCACAAGCAGGCGACACAGGGTCGGCCAAACCACCCACTTCTTCCGCACCGCCGACCGATTCGTCGGCAAAACCCGTACCTCCGACCGATTCGTCGGCAAAACCCGTGTCTCCGACCGATTCCGTCGCGAAACCAGCGGCTTCGGTGCCTGCCTCCTCAGACGGGAAAAACTGAAGCGCCGGGTTTTCTTTGCCAAATGGCTTTGCCAAACGGCCTATTTTTTCGCGGGTCGCCAGCCTTTCATCGGGCCCGGTTTTTTGGCGACGCCGTAATGCCCACCGACGTACTTGCATTCCATCACGTACAGCGCAGACGAAAGCACGTTGAGCGCCGTCTTCAGGTCGGCGCGTTCGCCGGGCTGGTTCGGATCGGGCGGCAGCGGCGCAGGAAACGCCTGATAACAGGCTATCTCGGCCTCTCGCACCGTCGCTCGACACTGGTACAGCCGGGCTACGACCTCGCCCTGATGAATTGATGGATACAAAAACGGAACCCCAAACAAACTGTGGGTGTTGTGCGACGCGCTGCGAACCTCTTGAGCCGTTTGTCCCAGAAGCCGCACTTCTGGCAGCGGCTTGTCCATCACCTCGCAACCGATCATCGAGCGCACAAGGTCGATTGCGCCTTCCAAGTCGCCGCACAGACCCGACGCGCCTTCGTCCTGAGCGACGCGCTGCGCATCCAAAAACAAACCTTGGAGCAAATCGAGCTTGCCGCGAAATACGATGCGCGGATGGTTTTTCTCGACGAGGGTTTCGTCGTCCCGCAAATGCGTCAGGTGGACGGGTTTGGTCGTCAAACGCTGGCCCGTCGCGAGAATTTTGTATCGTCCGTCGCTGTTTCCGGGTCTCGAGGACAAACGCTCTCCGCCGCCTCGAGCGGATTGGCGTTGCGCAAGCGGTGACACCGCCACGTCGATGACCGCCGCCGCAAATGCCTCGGCTGCGGCTTCAACAGCGGGCAACGAGCCCGACAAATAAGCACCTGCGTAGTTTGTTTCCGTCGGTGGTCCAAAAAATTTGCGCAGCTCGACCCCGCCCACTTTCAACGCCGCATCGACCGCGATCATCGCCTCGAGGGGCGGTGCGATCAGGTACGCAAGCGGTTCTCCGACGGAAACACCGGCCAGAGTGGACAAATAGCGCCCGGTCGCACGGACAACGTGAGGGAAAAAACACAATTTCCCATGTCCGTCGGCGCTGTAAAACCAAGCTTCATCGGCCAGACAGCGTTGGCACGCCGCGAGCGCGTGGTGAATCTCGTCGATGTCATGGCTGGCGTAGCAACCGATGACTTCTCCCGACAGTGGCCCCGATGCGTGTGCGGCACCTGCATAAAACGACTTTGCGTACACGACTTCGACTTGCGCGGCCTTGGTTCCCTCGTCGAGGGCGACGTAAAGCGCATCGTCGCTGGTACACGTCAAAAAACCAGCGGCGCGCATTCCGTCGGGCAAACCGAGCGACTGTGCGAGCGGCTCCGACACCTGCGCCAAGGTGCGCACGGCGAGTACCTGCGGCTTTTGGGGAACGAGCGAAAACCGAGCCATGCGTCCCCTTACCCGAGCACCACGCCGGATTTCTTGTTTTGCAAAATGCGCACAAGGCTGTCGGCGATTTGCACGGCGGCTTGCGCAGGCGGAAAACCACGCGGATTGATGTTGGAAATCACTTCGCGGTCGGCATCGGTCGCGCCCGTCGCTGGCCGATAGATGTAATAGGCCGAAAGACTGTCCGCAAACCCCAAACCGGGCCGCTCGCCGCAGATGAACAGCGCCGCCTCGCATTCCAAAAGGCGCGCGACTTCATCCATCACCTTGACGCGCGACAAATGCACAAACAGCGGCGGATTGTGCGAAATGCCGCGCGACAAAAGCTCTTGCGCGAGCGCTTTTTGCAGCGGTTCGGCATTTGCGTTGATGGCCTCTGCCGAGAGCCCGTCGCCATAGATGATTTGGAGCCGCTCTCCCTTTTTGAGCTTGTCCAAAATCACAGTCTTGGCCTCGCTCGACAACACGCGGCCAGCGTCGGGTCTTTGCAAAAAATGCTGCTTGTCTTTGGCTTGGCTGCGCACCTGCACAAAACCGAGCCGTTCCAAGAGTTCAGGCTTCACTTCCGACATGACGGCGATTTTTGCGGCGGCGTGGTCTGCCCGGAAACGCAAAAGGGTCGCGGTTGTATATCGACTGCCGACACGACCGACGGCAATCCGTGCTGGTGTCGCAGCGACGAGCGAAGCCAGCGCCGACGGAGCAACCGGTTTTTGCGGCGCACTCGGCAGAAGCAGAACCTCGCCGCCGAAGACGCCGACCGGCGGAACATCCCGCGCGGCGACACCCTGCTGAGCCAGCGCCTTGCGCACCATCGCCTCGATCGCAGAACGGTCCAGTAAGTCGGCCATGCGCGCGGTTTACCACACGACTCAAAAAACTGAGAGATCGTCTTTCCAAAAACCCTCGCACGCCGAGGCACACATCGACGAGCGGCGACCGGCATGTTGTTTGCAAACTCAGGAGGTTGGTTTCCCGATGAAGCGCACACTCGCACACACCCTGTCGCACACAGCCGCGCGGTTTTTCGTGTGGTGCTGGGCCGTGTTCGTGTGGTGCTGGCTCTCGCAGAAACCGGCGTTTTCCCAGGAGATTCCGATTTTTGCGCGGATCGAGCGGCAAGCGCAGGAATGGGCCGCGCTCGAAGCCCAAAAAGTCGCGGGGCAACAAGAGTTGGCCCGTCGGGAAGCCGAACACGGAAAGCGAGTCGCTCAGATTGAGCGATTGAAAGCCGAGCCACCCGGTCCCGTGCGAGATCTGCGGCTGGAATCGCTGCTCGCACAGGCCAAGGAACAAGGCGACGAGCTGTCGCAACAAGCGCTCGCGCTGCAAAAACGGAGCGACAGCATTGTGACGCTGCAAAAACAACTGCTCGCGTTGTGCAATCGGGCGCTGGCAACGGGTGAATCCCTGACGGCGACGCAGCGCGTGCGGGTGTTGCAACTGTTGACGGCACTCAGCGAACAGTTGCACGGCGATGTGCCCAGCCGAGTGCGGGATCTATCGCAAAAAAGCGAAGTGCTAACAGAACAGCCGTTGCACAGCGACGAACCACAGTGGTTGCGCGAACGAGCGGACCTTTTGCGCGATGTGGCCGACAAATTGGCGCGCGAAACCGAAAAACTCGCTGAGCGCCGCGTTGCGCTCGTGTCTCGGCAACGGATTCGCCAACGAGCAGCCGCCGTGGATGAGGATTTGTTTGCTGAACAGGCCACCGCTCGACGAGGAACCGTCGCGCAAACGACACGCGAAGGTGCATCCGCAAAAGATGCTGCGCCGATGGCAGGAGGCCCTTCCGCGCCCAGTCCGCCCGCATTCGATGCTTCCAGCGGTTCCACGGTGAGTCCGCAAGTTCGATCCGGCGTGGACCCCGCAGCCCTCGACGCGTTGTTGCGCGCGGATGTTTCCAAAGAGGGAAACGCGCAGGCCGCAGGGCTTCTTCGCGCAGAAAGCGAACTCAAACAGCTCGCCATCCGACTTCGGAATCGCGCCGCCGAGCTCGAAAAACAAGCCCAAGCCGCCAGTCGCCAAAAGTAAGGGTCTGCAAGTCCAACGAAAAAAGAGTTGCTCAAAAAAACGCTTGGATCTTCGATAGGTCCAAATCCTCTCCAAAACGGGAAGTTTGCTTCCCCCTTTTCGCTTCGAGGTTCCCATGTCCAAAACCGCTCTGTTCTTGCTATTCGGCGCGTTTGTTTCGCTGTCGTGTAATCCGGCCCGCGTAGAGGACCCGGACAAATGCGTGCCCGGGCAAGCCGATTGCGATCCGCCCGTCGTCCCGCCAAAGCCGAAGCCCAACACCGGCAACTCAAAATTGCGCATCGGGCCGAAAGCGCCCATCGGTTTCGATACCAAACAGGACGGCTCGTATGGCGTGCAGACGGACAAAGATGGGAATGTGATTTTGGACCCTGCGGGCAAAATTTCGACGACCACGCCTGTCATTTGGGTCGCGAACAGCCAAGAAGGCACCGTGTCGAAAATCGACACCCGAACGATGATCGAAGTCGCTCGGTACTACACCTATCCCGGCGGCGGCGGAGACCCAAGTCGCACCACCGTCGGTTTGCAAGGCGATGTCGTCGTCGCAAAC
Organism: Pseudomonadota bacterium; assembly: GCA_035328405.1. GTDB lineage: Bacteria > Myxococcota_A > Polyangia > Palsa-1104 > JAEUJZ01 > JAEUKA01. The sequence continues at coordinate 91,427 of DAOLIT010000006.1, forward strand.
CGGGCCGGTTCAGGGGGAAACAAGGCTTCTGCCGTGCGGATCGCTGGCGACCGAGCCTCGTGTGTGGATCGAAACCTGAACGGCGTGATTGACACGTCGGAAAACGCTGTGTTTGGCCAGGCCGCGACGCCGATTCCGTGGCCTTCAGACAAGCCAAACGATCCTCCCGATGAATGCATTTTGTGGATGACGCCGCTGACCGCGAATTCCTATCCCCGCGCAGCCGGATACAACGCCGGTTTTGCCGAGGGAGATACCGTGATTTACATCGGCCTCTATTCCCACAAACAGGTCGTCCGTCTCGACCAGCGAACCGGAAAAATCCTCAAGACCATCGACGTGAGTCCGTCCATGCCGTATGGCTTGGTGCTCGACAAAAATGGGGACGTGTGGGTGCGTGGAGCAGATGGGAGTCTGGGGTGGATACAGGTCAGCAAAGGGGATGCGGTGCAAACCTTCAACGGGTCGCTTGCTCCACCGTGTGGATATGGCATCGCTGCCGACGCAAAAGGTTTCATTTACACAGCGGGGAGCACCTGCGTGTCGCGCTTCGATCCGATCGCCAAAACGTGGGAAAAACTTGATCTGCGTTCGCAGGGCGCGTCGTTTTTGCGTGGTCTGGCCGTGGACAGCAAAAACCAAGTCTGGATTGCGGACACAAGCTCGGGAATGTTCCACGTCGATGCTTCGGGACCGGCGATGGCTTACAAGGGCAAAACGGCCACGTTGTCGTCGAACAATGTCGGTGCAGCCATTGATTTTGACAACAATCCATGGGTCATCAGCCAAACCAACGGTGCGGCGTACAAAGTGGATACGACGGACTACTCGACGAAGATGATCAAAGTTGGCACGGGGCCGTACACGTACAGCGACATGACCGGTTATCAATTGCGCAACGCCGCCGCACCAACGGGCATTTGGCGATACACAGCGCAAGGTTGCGGAGGTTCGCACCGCACGAAATGGGTCAATTTGGATTGGACCGCCACCGTTGCGATGGGGACCGAGATCGTGGTGAAACTCCGCTCGGGCGCAACCAAGGCCGAACTCGAGGCTGCGCCGTGGAAGCAGGTTTCCAAAACACCGTCCGATTCTCCTCCGGTGAGTTTGGAAATTCCCGAGGCCAAAGGGATTCTTTTGCAAGTCGAGTTTTCGATGCGCGCCGCGACACCAGAACTGACACCGATCCTGTCCAGCGTGACCTTCAGCTACGACTGCATCTACGGCTAGCCCGTTCCCGCCCAGAAAGGACAGCGGTGGGCGCGGGCTAGGTCCGGGAACCGCTCTGCAAAACCCGCGTAAACATCCCACAAAGGTCGAACCGAACCCTCGCAAACCGTCCGAACGACGGGGCGGGGTGTGTGCGGAACGCTTGAAACCAAAAAAAACAGCGCGGGGGGCGTGCGCGGATGGTTTGAAACCAAAAAAAACAGCGCGGGGGGCGCGCGCGGATGGTTTGAAACCAAAAAAAACAGCGCAGGGGGCGTGCGCGGATGGTTTGAAACCAAAAAAAACAGCGCGAGGGGTGTGTGCGG
>DAOLIT010000006.1:93064-106027 GCA_035328405.1 Pseudomonadota bacterium
TTGAAACCAAAAAAAACAGCGCATGGGGCGTGCGCGGATGGTTTGAAACCAAAAAAAACAGCGCGAGGGGTGTGTGCGGAACGCTTGAAACCAAAAAAAACAGCGCATGGGGCGTGCGCGGATGGTTTGAAACCAAAAAAAACAGCGGGCGGGGCGTGCGCGGATGGTTTGAAACCAAAAAAAACAGCGCGAGGGGCGTGCGCGGATGGTTTGAAACCAAAAAAAACAGCGCATGGGGCGTGCGCGGATGGTTTGAAACCAAAAAAAACAGCGCGAGGGGTCAAATTTGACGGTTTCAGTTCGCAAAACCCAGCCCCCACCCCTGTTTCCAGCCCATTTGCACGCGGCAGTCAAACCCCGCGCCCGCCCTGCTTCTTGTGAGCCCGCAAACTTTCAAACAGAAGATGGATGCGTTTCAGTGACCGTGTTCTTTTTGGGCGGCTTTTCGGAGGGTTTTGGCGGTGGGGCCGGGGCCGAGGGCTTTTTGGGTGTTGGCACCGTGGCCTTCGCCCAAGATGCTGCGGGCATAGGCTTTCCACTCGAAGGTGTCGGAGTGCTCGGGGGTGTGGCAGGACAGGCAGGTGTCTTGGTCGGGTTTGGGGGTGGGGATACGGACCTTGCCGGGGTTTTGGACATGGAGGGAACCGGGACCGTGGCAGACCTCGCAGCCGACGTGGCGCAAGTCGGGGGCGACTTTGGGGGGCGTGGTGGCGTTCTCCCACAGGTCGAGGGTGAACAGGTTGCTGCCGCCGGGTTGGCCAAACCCGGTGGAATGGCAATGCACGCAGTCATACGACAGGTGCTTGCGCAATTCGGTCAGGGTGCGGAAGGCGCGACCGTGCTGGGTGTTCTGCCACACGGCGTGGGCGGGTTCGTGGTAGTGGCACGCGCCCAAACAAGCGGTGTTGCCGATGTAGGAAGGCTCGGACGGGGCCGGGGGCGGCGGGGGAGCAGACACGACGCGGACATTGGCTTGCCCGATGCGGACCTCCAATTCGTCCATGGCGGCGCGCACGGCCTGGTCGGACGGAATGGCGCGAGACAAGGGGACAAGTTCTGCGGTGACGAAACCGTTTTCGACCGGCGCGGGCGCGGCGAGGCTGTCGATTTGTTTGCGCAACGAGGCCAGGTCGTCTTGCTGGGTCTTCACAAACGTGGGATCGGCGGACGGATCGGCGCGGAGGCTGGCAAGTTGGGCGGATACGGTCTGGGCGCGGGCCGTGAGCTTGCGGGCCAGGTCTTGGCGCTGCGCCTCGGTCGGCACAGGACGCCACACGAGGTTGTTTTGCGAAGACAGGTGGAGCGTCACATGAAACACGCGCTCGCCCTTTTTTCCGGGCACGAGCAGCAGCGACTCGCCGACCGTTTCGGGCTGGGCCACGCCATCGGGCAGGCTGTCATCTGCACCGACCACCCACAGTTTGACTTGGGAAAACGTGCGGGCGAGCTTTCTCACCCGGTCACGCGGCAGAGCGGCCAGCACGACGGTGAACGCAAGCGACTTTGGGGATAGCGCGGCCAGTTGTTGCGACAGGGCTTTTTCGGGATCGGTCACTGACACGGACGCGGGCCAACGGGCGCTTGGATCGGCCAAACCGATGACGCCCCACGAAAAACCGAGCGCGGTTTGCACGGCGTGCGGCACAAGCGCGTCCTTGGGCAAGCCGGACAGGTTTGCGCAGACGCGACGAAAACCGGGCTGGATGGCGGCCTCGGGTTCGTTCCGCAGGTCTTCGGGCTGGATGGCGGTCAGCGCGCCGAGCTGGCCCCAGGTTTTTTCCAAAAAATCGGCTTTGAGGCGAGCCTGCGGCTGTCGTTCAGCGGGCAGCGCGATGGGTTCGTACCGAAGACCGCCCGCATCCAAGAAACGGGTTTGCTCGGGGACTTGGTGAAGCAGCGTGGCCAGGCGCGCAATGCCTCCGAGCGGTGTGGACGTACACCCGCAAGGTTCCAGCGTGTTCCACATCCGGGTCGAGACATACAAATGAAGGGCGTGCAGAGGAACGGGGGCCGTTTGCGCGTGCGTGGCGGGCTTGAGCGGACGGACCTCGGTCTTCCCGCCGTGGCAATCCATGCCAGACAACGCGAGCAGGACGCAAAAAGCGACCAGCTTGGCAAAGCGGTGCGTCAAGTCGCTGGCTCCTGCGGGGACGGCGCGGCTGTTTTGGGCAGGGTGCGGGCTTCCTCGATCAGCATGTTGGGGATGCCGTTTTGCACGGCATACGCAAGGCCACAGGTGCGGCAGGACAGCTCGGTCGGGTCGGCCACAAGTCCACCTTTGCACTTGGGACAACGGAGAATGGCCAGAAGCTCGGGACGAAGTTCAGGAGGGTTCATGCGTTCGCGTATACCACTCTCGACGAAATCATGACAAGCCGGGCCGAGGGGTCTTTTGCCCTGGACGATAGTTGCGAAGACGCTGGCCGAGCGCATCCACCGCAACAAAATCCGCCGCACAAAACGCATGGCCGGGGCAGGTGTTGCAAATCGGAATCGCCTGGACGTGTTTCTGAAGGTGCGCGCGGCGAAGCTTTTGGGCAGGCGGGCCGTTCCACACGTCCGACACAGACTGCACGGACAGATCGCCCAGGACGTTCACGGCCTCGAAGACGTTGGCGCAGGGCACGACTTGGCCATTCCACAAGACGGTCAGTTCGGCAAAGGGCAGGCGGCAGGGCAAACTCGGGGGCGGTTCGGGTTGCGGAGGCGACGAAGGCGTCGTCCGTGGGCGCAAGGTTCCGAGCGGCACTTGACCGGCCCAATCGCGCGCTTCTTTGAACACGACATGACGCGGAAAACGACGCGCAAAGGCTTGCACCTCGTGTTGGTTTTGGGACGAGACAATCATTTGAACGACGATGGACAGGTCGGGGTGCGATGCCGCCTGTGACAGAAACCGATCGACGTGCTGCATGGTTTTCGCAAAATCGCCTCCGGTTCGCATCGTCGCGTAGCTTTCTTCGGACGTGGCATCGAGGGAAATCACCAAAAAACGCAGCCCGGACGAAAGCAGCGCCGCGCCTTTGCGTTCGGTCAAAAACGTCGCATTCGTGGACAAACCCATCGCGACACCCAAACGACTGCCGTACGCGACCAGCTCGGGCAGGTGAGGGTGAAACAGCGATTCGCCCAGGTGATGCACATAGGCAAATTCCAGCTCGGGCGCGGCCTCATCCAGAATGCGGCGAAACAGGGACGGCTTCATGTACCCGACAGGCCGCTGCATCGTCTTGTGCGGACACATCGGACACGCGAGGTTGCAAAAGTTCGTGAGCTCCAACTTCAGATGAACCGGCTTGCCGCGCAGGTGCGTGCGACCGGCCAGCAGGTCCTGGGCCAGCAACAGGCGGTTTGCGCGCCGAAGGCCATGGGGATCGCAAACTGTGGGATCAAAAACGGGAAAGGCCGGGGCAGGACTATTCATGGGTCAGCGCAGAAAGGAGCGGGGCGTTTGCAAGGTGCCGTTTGCCCGCTTCGGTCACTTGGGAAAGCGTCACGCGGTGTATCCGAGCGCGCAGGTCATCGATGTATCGGATGTCTCTGCCGACAAAAGCCAACCGGGACAGCACTTCGGCCAGATCGTCGTCTTCGGCCAGCATCGCATCGAGCTGTTTGTCGTATCCGGTGATGGCCTGCGCGAGTTCTTCCTGCGTCGGACCTTGTTCGAGCAAGCGACGCAATTCTTCGCGCATGGCCGCAAGCGTCTTGGGCCCGTTTTTTGCGGCGCACGTCGCCAGCGCAGCAAGAAAAGCGCCGTTGTCCTTGGTCGGGATCTGCAAAAAAGACTGAACTTCATAGGACAGACCCTCTTTTTCGCGCAGGCGCTGGTTCAAACGAGACACGGATTGCGCGCCGAACACCTGATGCCAAAGCACGAGCGCGGGAAAATCTGGGTGGTCGTCCGCGAGCGGAAACGGAAGCAAAATCGCCGCCGCCGCGCTGTCTTTGTCGGGCAACGGCACACGAACATCGGCGGGTGAAACGGGTTTGTACGGGCGCGGCAAACGCGCAAACGGCTGTTTCGCCACAAACGAACCAAACTGCTTCGTGGCCGCCGTCAGCACCTCGTTTGGATCAAAATCCCCGACGAGCACGAGCCGGCCCTGCTGGCCTCCCAGCAGGTCTTGCGCCACAAAACGAACGTCGGAAAACTTGGCCTGCGCAAGGCGCGCGAGCTGTTCATCCGTCGTCGGAAGGTATCTGGGATCGTTGGGCGGAAACGCGGTCGCGTGGCGAAACAAATGCAGCAAGGCTTGCGCCATCGGGTTGTGGATGAGCTCCTCGGTTTGCGCGACGGCTTGTTGCCGGACGCGCTCGAATTCGGCGGGTCGCAGGCCGGGCTGTTTCACCACATCCGACAAAAGAGACAGCAGCGCGGGCAATTCGCTGCGGACGGTGCGCCCGGATAGATCCAAATGCTGGCCCAATTGACCGGGGATGCTGGCTCGTGTCGTTGCAGCGAACGTCCCTTTGCGCACATCCAGCTCGTCCAAAAAGCGGTCGTAGTCGAGCGACTGCGTGCCGCGCCCAAGCAGCGGGGCCAGAAGGCTCACCACCGCCTCTTTTCCTTTGATGGAGGGCTCGTTTCCAAACGGCACAGACAACACCCATTCGACCTGCTGGCCTCGCGTGGCCTTGGGAACCAAAATCAGGCGCAAACCGTTGTCGAGCGTCCGTTCGACCAACCGCTGCGCCAGATTTTTGGGCGCTTGCACAAACGGTTCGCCGGTTTGCAGCGGGCCGCCCGGTTGGAACGTCTTGAGCGCGGCCTGGACCTCGGCGGTGGCGCGCAAGGTTTTGGGCGGCGGCACTTTTTCGGGCAGAAACAGCGCCGTCGTGCGGTTTTGCGCCACGAAATACCGCTGCGCCACGGTCTGAACCTGCTCGGCAGTCACCGAAAGCGCCTGGTTGCGCAGGTAAAAAAGCAGACGAAAATCCCCCAGCGTCGCGAAAATCGACAGCGCGTGTACAAGTTCGATGGGATTGCAGGACAGACGGTGGTGCTCGGCTTGGACATGATGAAAAAAGCGGCGCAGCTCGGTGTCCGTGATGCCGTGTTGCACAAGTTCGGAAAGCGTCGCGGCGACGATTTGTTGCACGCGCTGCGGATCGGTGGTGCTGCGCAGCTCGATGAACAGCAGGAAACCGCCCGGTTCGGCGCGCAGCTCGTTTTCGGCTGACACGCTGACCGCAAGACCCGTTTCGACCAGCGCCTTGTACAACCGACCTGAACCAGGCCGCGCCAACACATACGACAGCGCAGACAGCGCCGCCTGATCCGGATCGGCGACGGACGCAGTGTGAAAATACATCGCCAGAAGCGGCAGTTTTCCAACGCGCCGCACGGTAACGAATCGCTCGCCATCTTGCGCGGGTTCTTCCGTGTGCGTTTTTTCTGGCGGAGGGCCTTGTGGTCGAATCGGCGCAAACAATTCAGCGACCAACGCGAGCGTCTTCGCTCGCTCAATCGGCCCGCCAATCACCAAATGCGCGTTGTCGGGACGATAGTGGCGCGCGTAAAACGCTTGAAGACGCTCGACGCGGGCTCGCTCGATGTCGCTGCGCGTGCCAATCGGATCTTTGCCGTAACCGTGAATGACATACGCCGCGTGGTGCAGTCGCCTGGCCAAAAGGTCGCGAGGCTCACTATCTGCCAGTTCCAATTCGTTGCGCACCACTTGAAATTCCCGATCGAGGTCCGCCTGCCGAATCCGCACCTGCGTCATCCGATCCGCTTCGATCGAAAGCGCGAGGCGCAAGTTGTCGAGCGAAGGCAAATGCGTTTGGTAGTACCGGGTTTGGTCCACCTCGGTTTCTGCATTCCAACTTCCGCCTCGACGATCGATTTCGGCGTCCGGTTTGGGAAAGCGCGCCGTGCCTTTGAAAAGCAGGTGTTCCAAAAGATGCGCCATGCCTGCCTCGCCGTAGCCTTCGTGGCGCGAACCGACCGAATACGCGACCTCGACCGTGACAGAAGAGGCCGACGGCTCTGGCACAAGCAGCACGCGCAGCCCATTTTTCAGCCGGTACGCGAAAACACCCTCGACTTCGCCTTCAGCCGCTACGCCTTTCACCGGAAACGACGCCTTGGGCGTGCTGGCGCTGTGGGCATTCGGCGCTGACAGCGCAAGCAGCAAAAACAGCACGAAAAAACGGCGAGAAAACGGCCCCAAAACCAGCCCAATCGAACAACGCGGCATGTCTGAAAATCTAGTACAAATTTGGGTTTTTACGTTCCCAGCGTGATGCGAGCAGTTGGGCACATCCTCGGCGAGAAAATGACCGCCGAGCTTGACAGATCGCCCCAAAAGATTTCACGATCCGAAATACGATGAGCGGCAAAATTGCGTCAGGAATCGGAGTAAGTGCCGTCGCACGGTTTGCGTGCGTTCGGCAGAAAAATTTGCGCAGTGCGTCATGGACACGTCTCGTTTTTGCTGTGCTCTTGGGTGGTTCGGGGTGCTGGGAAGTGCCGGTTTTGCCGGACCCGACCAACGATCACCACAACCGAGACGGCGGTTCCTCTGATCTGGCTGGCACCGACGGTGGGCCCGCCGGCGTGTCCTGGAAATGGGAAAGCCCCATTCCACAGGGCAACCACTTGCGCGCCCTGTTTGGAAGAGCCGGACAAACCGCCGATTCTGACGAGCTGTACATGGCTGGCGAGGCAGGCGTGCTTGTGACCGGCCACAGCACAAGTTGGAAAGTCCAAAAAGGCCCCGGCGGCGGTCGCACGATTTTGGGGCTTGCAGGTTATGTCCAAGACACCAGCGTGCGGATTGTCGGCGTGGGCATCTACGACTTGGGCGTGCTCCACACGGGCACTGTGTGGGCCGATGTGAGCCCCTACTTGGGCACAGGAGACGGCCAGCTTACGTCGATTTGGGCGGCTCCGACGGCGGGCGATTTCTTTGTCGCAGGTACGACGGGCCGCGTCTATCGGGTCGCACAAACGACCAATTCCCTCAAGTTCACCGCCGAAGCTGCGGGCGTGACAACCGATTCTTTGTTCGGGATTTCCGGCGCAGGCACCTCGACGGCACCCGATGTGTATGCGGTCGGTGCAAACGGGCGTGTTTTGCACCGTGCTACCGACGGAAAATGGGCCATCGAAGCCAATGCGATGGTTGCGCAGCAGCTCAATGCGGTTTGGGTCGGGCAGGGCGCGCTGGCCGGCAACGTGTTTGCGGCGGGCGATGCGGGCGTCGTGCTGCGAAAAACCGGCACCAACTGGGCGGTCGAGAAACCTCCGACCACAGAGAACCTGACGGCGCTTGTGGGTGTGGGTGACGAAGTGTACGCCGCCGGGAACAAGGGAACGATTCTTCGACGGAAATCGGGTGTTTGGCAGATGGAAGCGCAGGGCCTCACGAGCGAACTTCTGTCCGCGCTGTGGGCCACCGACCGGGGCGCGGGGACCGTCACCGTCTATGCCGTCGGCAATTTGGGAACGATTTTGCGCCGCGAGCGCGACACCTGGACGCAACTCTCCAGCCGAGTGACTCAAACCTCGCTGTCGTCTGTGTGGGCCGCGAGTCCGTCCGAGACATATGCCGTCGGAAACGGCGGGCTTCTGCTGAAACGCACCGGCGTTGGTGCGCAGGGCGCCTGGAGAATGGTCTCGACGACGAACGCCGAAACGCTCAATGCCGTAAGTGGTTTGCCCGCTGCCACAGGCGACGCGGATGTGTTCGCCGTCGGAGCCAACGGCACCGTCTTGCATCAAGCCGGTTCGGTGTGGGTGCAAGAGGCTGCGGGTCTGACTGGCAACGATTTGACGGGGGTTTGGGTGGGTGCTGACTCGGTGTTTGTCACGGGTCGAGCCGGGCGCGTGTACAGCAAACTGTTGGGCAAATGGGACATTGAACCAGGACCGGCGGCTGGCGCGCTCACCGACGATTTGTTTGCCGTTTGGGGCACTGGCAGCGGCGATGCTCGCGTCGTGTACGTCGCCGGCGCAAAAGGTGTCATCGCCCGTCGAGACAAAACGGGCTGGACCCGCGAAGCCCAAGGGCTCACCACCGATAGCTTCGTCGCTCTTTTGGGCACGTCCGAAGATGGCTTGGTTGCGCTTGGCAACAAAGGCAACGTGCTCAAGCGATCCGGCGGAAAATGGACGGTCTCGACTGCGCGGCCCTTGACCCAAAACGGCGCGAGCGGTTCGTCCGGCTGTCTTATCGCCAAAACGGGTGAACTGTGGGGCGTCGGCACACAAGGTGTGATCATGCGCCAAGCCGGTTCGGAATGGGTCAGCGAGGCTTCACCCACCAACCAGCCTTTCTCGAGCATCGCGTGCGCTGGCCCGAGCGACCTGTTCGCCGTCGGCCCAAGCGGCCTCATCCTGCACAAATACTGACCTTTCCGTCAGCAGGCACGCGCCAATTGCGAAAGTTGGCGTAGTTTTTCGTGGGCCGCACGCGGGGACAAATCATCCACATCCAGGTTTTTCAGCAACAACAGCGCTTCCATGTGCTCTTTGGGGTGTTCTTTCTGCACACTTGCGCTTACAGGCACAGGCTGTGGCGCAGGACTTGGCGACGCGGCCAAACCCGGCGCGTCTTTGAGCAAGAGCGACAATTGACCCGTTTGCAAAGGCGGCACACCGTGCGCGGGCAAAGACGATGTGCCTTGGGCCGCAGCTTGTTGCTCCAGTGCCAAAAGGATTTCGCGGGCTCGCTGCAAAAGGGGTGCGGGCAGACCCGCCAAACGGGCGACCTCGATGCCGAAGGACCGATTCGCCCCGCCGGGCAGAAGTTTGTGCAAAAACACGATTTCGTCGTTGTACTGCCGAATCGCGACCTGGGCGTTTCGCACTCGAGGCCGCGCCGCCGAAAGCGCCGTCAGTTCGTGGTAGTGCGTCGCGAAAAGCGTTTTGCAGCCCACCACGTCGTGCAAGTACTCAGCGACAGCCCACGCGATCGACAGACCATCGTACGTAGACGTTCCACGGCCAATCTCATCGAGGACCACCAACGAACGACGACTCGCTTTTACCAGGATGTTGCTCGTCTCGCGCATCTCGACCATGAACGTCGAATCACCGCGAGACAAATTGTCCGCCGCGCCAACGCGTGTCAGCACGCGATCGACAAGCCCAAGCTCTGCTTGCTTCGCCGGTACGAACGAGCCCATTTGCGCCAAAATGCAAATCAGCGCCACCTGTCGCATGACCGTGGATTTGCCCGCCATGTTCGGCCCCGTGAGCAGCAGAATTTGCTCGTTTTCCGGGTCGAGCGCCGTGTCGTTTTGAACAAACGTCCCACGTTCCCGAAGCTGCTCGACCACCGGATGCCGACCGTCGCGAATGTCCAGCCGCAGCCCCGAGGTCATCGTCGGACGGCAATATCCCTGACGGTGCGCGAGTTCCGCCAAACTGCACAACACGTCCCACCTCGCAATCGTCCGCCCCAGCGCAAGCAACCGCGTTGCGTGTGCCGCCCATTCTTTTCGCAGCGTTTCAAACAACGAAAGTTCGAGCTCGATGCGCCGTTCCTCGGCGTGCAGGATTTTCGCTTCGTATTCGGCCAGCTCGTCGGTGACGTACCGCTCGCCATTCACCGTGGTTTGTTTTCGCACGTAATCGCTCGGCACCTTTGCCAGGTTCGCGCGCGTGACTTCGATGTAATACCCAAACACTTTGTTGAAACGAACCTTCAGCGACGCGATGCCCGTTCGGCGCTGCTCGCGTTCTTCGATGCGTTGGATGTGGTCTTTGCCGCCCTGCGAAAGTTCGACGCACTCGTCTAGCTCCGCGTTGAAACCAGGCCGCAAAAAACCGCCCTCGCGCCAAATCAGCGGCGGACTGTCGATGAGGGTCGATGTGATGCCGTGTGCCACATCCGAACACAAATCCAGACCCGGAGACAGGAGCGGCGGAAGGTCGGCATCCAACAAACCGGCTTTTTCGTTTTGCGCCCCGCGCAAACAAGCCGCGATTTTGGGCAGCTCGGCCAGACTGTGCCCCAAATTCGCCAGGTCGCGAGGCGTTGCGAGCAGCGTGGTCAGCCGCCCCGTCAGCCGTTCGATGTCGTGCAGACCGCGCAGCAAATCGCGCATCGCTTGGCGCGTCGCCTGCCGTTCGTACAGCCATTCCACCGCATCGTGTCGCGCCCCGATTTCTGGCAAATCCAGCAGCGGTTCCAGCAGCCATCGCCTGAGCAGCCGGCCACCCATCGCCGTTTTCGTCTGATCAATAACCCCCAGCAATGAACCCCGCCGCTGTCGTTCCAAGAGCGTCTGCAAAAGCTCCAGGTTCGTTTTTGTCGTGTCGCACAGCACCATACAATCCGTCGGTCGGTATGCACGAAGGGACGTGATCGGCAAACCGCCCTGGGGCTGCGTCGCACGCGCATATCGCAAACACGCTGCTGCTGCTGCAACGAGCCACGGTTGGTTCTGCAAAAACGTCTTTCCGTCAAGATCCGAAACGAGACCAGCCAAAAGCGTTTCGTCGGCAGCCGGATTCTCGCGCGCAGTTTTCCCCGTCGCGACTTTGAGCCGCGCGGCAATTTTCGTCATCCATTCCGCATGCATCGAGGCTGCGTTCGTCCCCGTTTTGTCTTCCACGAACAAAAGCTCGGCGGGTTCGATGCGGCACAGCTCGTCGAGCACGTCCGTTTCCGGCAATTCGCACGCTGCGAACTCTCCCGTCGAGACTTCAAGGTGCGCCAGACCGACCCGCCGCGCCGATTCGTGCGTCTGTGTCACCTGTGGACAAATCGCGCACAAGTAATTCGAGGTCTTGGGTTCAAGCTGTTCTTCCTCGAGAACAACGCCTGGTGTGACGACCTGAGTGACCGCACGCCGCACGATTTTTTTGGCTTTTTTCGCGTCCTCGATTTGGTCGCAAATCGCCACTTTTTTGCCCTGCGCGATGAGCCGACCGATGTAACCCCGCACCGCGTGATACGGCATGCCGCACATCGGCACCGGCACCTCGCGGTGTTTGTCCCGGGAAGTCAGCGTCAAATCGAGAAGTTGCGACGCCTCGATCGCGTCGTCGAAGAACATCTCGTAAAAATCCCCCATCCGAAACAGCAGAATGCAGTCGGGATACCTCTCTTTGATCTCCAGGTACTGACGCATAACCGGTGTATCGATCGCCGGAATCGCGCTTTTTCCGCTCGATCGTGCCTCGGCAACCGAGGGAAACGGTTGCGGCTCCGCGTGTGAGGCCTCTTCACCCAAACTCGACAAGCCAGGCTTTTGCATGGCTTGCGCTTTAGCAGCTTTGCCTCGGTTTGGTAAAGCGCGTGCTACGATGTGCGCGAGCCGTTTTGAGCGTCTCCCCTCTTTGTCGTCCCTAGGTGTTACCCAATGAAAAACATGAGAACCCTATTTCCCAAACTTCTGCTTGCCGGTTTGTTCAGCCTCCCGGTTTTGTCCGGCTGCACGTTTTCTTTGCACGAACGGCCTGTGTGTCCCGAAGGAGGCTGTCCGCCGCCTACCATGACCGACATGGCCACACCTCCCGACTTGCTGTCCTCTGTTGCTGACCCAAACGCGAACGGTCCCTTTCTGTTCTCGAACGAGTCTCTTCCTGTGCCGACGGACCTCCGCCTGGCCCAAAACACGCTTTCGATCGTGTGGCCCAGCGACGAAGGTACCGTTCCGTCCTCGAAACAACCCAACTATCCGCTCGTCGTCATGATGCCCGCCCAGAGTCTGTCGTTGTCGCAAATGCGGTCGTATGCAGATCGGCTCGCGACCCACGGAATCGCCGTTGCCCTCGTCAAAGTGTCCGACGAACGACGCCAAATCCAATACCGAGACACCGTTCTTTCTCTCGTCACCTTTTTGACCCAGCAATCCAGCGCAAAAAGCCGAATCGCCGCCGATCGAATCGGCCTGTTCGGCTACCAACTTGGCGGCATGGTCGCCGCGTCTGCGCTGTCGAAAGGCCAAGGCGCATTCCGGTCCGCTTTTCTGGTCGATCCCGTCGCCGTTTTGAGTTTTACCGAGCCCCTCGATGCCCTCAAAGACACCGCTTCGATTGCACAGGGCAAACAGGCTCCGTTTGCGTTGCTTGGCGAAGTCCTTAGCAAGGTGGGCGAACCTGGCGTTTTGCCGTGTACCCCTCCTGATGCGAATTTCGAGCAGTTTTACAGCAAGGCTTCCGGGGCCGCGTTTGCCGTCGTTTTTGGGGGTGCGACTCTATCGGATTTTGTAGGTACGTATCCCGACAACTGCGGCACACCGACCGCTGATCGCGCCACCACCTTGCGTTTGGCTGTGAAGTTCGCGACCGCTTATTTTCAGTGGACCCTGCTCGACCGGTTGTCCGCCCGCGATTATCTGCTCGGCGATGCTTTTGCCCAAGATGGGGCGAAACACAACCTCACACAGACCCGCAAGGGGTTTTAGCGCAGGAGTCCCCCCTTCTTTTCCCCTGTCTTCTTCACAGGCTGCCCCATTCACGTGCCCTTCCGTTTTCAAAGTTTGAAAAACACGCGCTTCCACAACTCGCCTCGCGTGCCGTATAGTGATACCGAGGGTCTATTTGCCGGCTCTCGTCTGAGGGGATATACCGTTGACCGCACAGGCCCAACAGGGCGCTGTACTCTTGGGGCGCACGCTAAACCGCACCTACTACGTCGAGCGGCTGCTCGGCGGAGGCGGAATGGGTGCTGTGTATGCTGCGCGCCATGTTCGTACTGGCGGCTTGTTTGCGGTCAAGGTGCTACATCGAGAAACCGCCACCGACTCTGAGATTTACAAACGATTCCAAGACGAGGCCCGTATCGTGTCCGGGTTGCGTCATCCGCACATCGTCCAGGTCACCGACTTCGACTGCGACGAGGACGGCACACCCTTCATCGTCATGGAACTTCTCGAGGGCGAAGATCTGTATCAACGCCTCTGCCGCGTCCGCAGGCTCTCCCTCCCCGAAGTCCTAGACATCGCCCGCCAAGTCGGCTCTGCGCTCCACGCCGCCCACGAAAAAGGAATCGTTCACAGAGACGT
>DAOLIT010000007.1:0-2631 GCA_035328405.1 Pseudomonadota bacterium
GCCGAGGCGTGGGCTGGCGCGGGGGTGGACGGGGCGGGACGGGCCTCGGGGGACGGAATGCTCGGGAGCGCGCCGCCCTCGGGGTTGATCGTCTCGGGCGATCCAATGCGGTCGCAGAACTCGCCGTAGTCGCCGCTGCATTGGTAGCTGGCGCGACGGTTGCACCCGGTTGCGCGATAGAAGTCGGGGCGGTTTTTGTCCGGTTGTTCGACGGTGATGCGGTCGCGGCTGCACTTGAACTCGCCGACGAACCGGTCTTTGATGGTTTCGGGGCGCAGCACGCAGCCGGACAGCCCCAGCGAGAGAGAAAGCACCAAGAAATGTGATTTTGAATACATTTTTTAGTCTCATTTTAACGAGAGGCCCGTGTTTCCGGGCAACTTTTTGCCCGCCCGCCCCTCGCACACCCACCCAGCACGCTCCAACCAAGGTCGCCGACCTTCAAATGGGCGGAATTCCGGCTTGGTTCAATCACGGATGTTTGAAATGGGCGCAATTCCGGCTTGGTTCAATCATGGATGTTTGAAATGGGCGCAATTCCGGCTCGGTTCAATCATCGATGTTTGAAATGGGCGCAATTCCGGCTTGGTTCAATCACCGATGTTTGAAATGGGCGGAATTCCGGCTTGGTTGAATCACGGATGTTTGAAATGGGCGGAATTCCGGCTTGGTTGAATCACGGATGTTTGAAATGGGCGGAATTTCGGCTCGGTTCAATCATGGATGTTTGAAATGGGCGGAATTCCGGCTTGGTTGAATCACGGATGTTTGAAATGGGCGGAATTTCGGCTCGGTTCAACGCACCACTTTCCCACACTCACCGAAAATCCCCCCTACAGACATCCGCGCGACGGTTCAACAAACCGCCGAAATTGTTTCCTTCAGGGGGGATCTTCATGTCGCTCGAAATGCAGGAAGGCCAAGCCAGCGGGTCCACAAACCCGTTTGCCAGTGCGCAGTCAGGAACGTCCGCTTTGCACGGTGGTGGAATGAGTGATGCGGGGGAAGCTGACGCCTCGGGCCCGTTTGGACCAGGCGTCAATGCGATGCTCAGCCAGGCTTTCGGACAGTCGCTTTCTGATCTCTCGGTTGCGCGCGGCGAAGGCGCGAAAAACCGCAAAATCTCGGCGGACGCACACACGATCGGCAAGCACATTTCCTTGGGCGATCACATCAAAGACGATCCCTCAGACCTGCATTCGATGGAGGTCATCGCACACGAGGTTTCGCACGCGCTCGCAAACGGCGGTTCGGGCCAACACATCATCAACCGAGCAGACGACCCAGGCGAGCACGCGGCCTACGATGCGGGTCGCCAGTTCAAGAGTTTCCTAGGCGGCGGCGCAAAAGCTGGTCCGCCGAAGCTCAAGCCGGCACATGGGGGACGGGCAGCCATTCATCGGTTCGAGGGTGGTGAGCACAAAAACGCTGTGGATGGCGCGCTGGAACTGCTGGCCGAGGCGAAAGACACAGGCAAGGCAAACGCGGTCAACGTCGATCCAAAAGTCGCAAATGAGATGAAGAGTGAGATCACGTTGGCCAACCGTCTGACAGTCTCGCCTGGCGACATCACGGCGATGATGGGCGACTTCTATGGTGCCTTCAACGAGGACGGCACGTTCAACCCGGAAAAGAGTTTTGAAGCCTTGAACGATCCAAACAACGCCAAAGAGATGAAGGCGATTCTGGGTCGCATACACGCAGAAGAAGAGAGCGTGAAGAAAGCCAAAGCCGGGGATGGAACGTTCCAGGCTGCCTCTGCCAAGGACCTGGAAGAACTGACGCTGAACCGGAAGAAGAAACCGGACAAGGACGGAACCCTGTCCGGGCTGTCGATGTTGGAACTTGCGGAACGCAACAACAGCCACTTCAACAAAAAAGACTCCTCGGGCACGGACAACAACATGGGAGCGTATGAGTCGTTCCACATGATGGCGCTGGAAGCGGCCAAGAGCGGGAATGAAAACCTGGCGCGTGCGTACGAAGCGTCGGCCATGCACTTTCTGACCGATCGCCATGCAGGCGGCCACCAGTTTGACAAGGCGGGCGTACAGCAAGCGTACAAAGACGGGGGAGCAATCCATCCGCTTTTGACGGCGGTGTCTCCGGCCCTTGAGACCTACGACGCGGTGCGGAACGGCGACACCATGTCTCAGGCTGCGACCCACATCGTGCATGACCACTTCAACGAAAGCGGCGTCAACGTGAAGAATGCCGCCGGGGATGACCCGTGGCTGGCCAAAGGAGACAAGCACTGGGCCGACAAAGACAACGCCACAAACCGCTTCCAAACGGCGAAGTCGGTCTACTCGTCCTATTCGGAGTTGGAAGATGTGCTTGCGCGCAAACGTTCGCCTGAGGACGTAAAGAACGACGGTTTCAAAGCGGGCCAGACGGTTCCACAATTTAGCGAGGCGAACCAGAAAAAGGCCGAGGAGATGGCCTCGAAGTTGACCGTGGTGGACGTGGTCAAAGAAGAGAAAGAGAACCTCGGCATTCTCGGTCCATTCCTGAAGCGCAAGCTCGTCAACGCAAAAAACTGGGTCGGCGACAAATGGGATGGGGCTAAAGAGTGGGCCGGTGAAAAGTGGAACGCTGGAAAAGAGTGGGCCGGCGACAAATGGGATGGGG
>DAOLIT010000007.1:2731-4983 GCA_035328405.1 Pseudomonadota bacterium
CTAAAGAGTGGGCCGGTGAAAAGTGGAACGCCGGAAAAGAGTGGGCCGGCGACAAATGGGATGGGGCTAAAGAGTGGGCCGGTGAAAAGTGGAACGCCGGAAAAGAGTGGGCCGGCGACAAGTGGAATTCGGCCAAAGAAATCGGCGGCCAGGCGGTCGATTATGGAAAGGAAAAGCTCGGAAATGCCTGGAGCGGGGCCAAAAACGTGGCAGCAAAGGGCAAGGAGACACTCAAATCGGGATGGGGCTTTCTGAAAAACAAACTCGGTTTTTAGGGGCAAAGGAATAGACTGACGCTATGCGTGCATCCTGTTGGTTTCTGCTTCTTCCCCTGTTGTGGGGTTGTCCCTTGATGTCGGCTGAAAACAAAATGGAAAATCCCCTTCTTGAATCGTTGCTAAGCAGTTCCGATGAAGACCAATTTGGACAGCGGCTTCGTTTGCACGGCCCCGTGACGGATGGGGAGGTCCCGGCACTCATCAAAGAAGCAACGGCTCGGAACGAACGACGGCGACGAAATGCAACGGAGCTTTTGCGTTTGAATCGGAGCCCACAGGCCAGCGCGGCCCTTGCGGACGTTGCCGCGCACACCAAGGACGAACTCCAGTACACCATCGCGATGGGCGGGCTTTTGACCCAAGAAGACGCTCGCGTCGCGAAACTGGGCCGGCCTGAGCTGGCGGAGAAAGCGTTTTCCTCTGCGGATGCACAAGCGCGGGCGGTGGCCGTCCAAATCATGGTCCAAACGCATCACCCCCAAGCGAAACAAGCCGTGGACAAAGCCCTCACGGATTCAAATTCCCGTGTGCGGGAAGCCGCATTGATGTCCGCGATTGCGGGAAACCCGGCCAAGTACAAACCCCTTTTCACAAGTGAGCTACTCAAGGAAGAAACCCAGTTTTCGCTTGGGGATCTGTACGGTGCGCTCGCGCAGATCGAAGACCCAGCACTTGCGGATGTATTCCGGCGCTCGCTCCAGATCGGCAAACCACGTGAACAGCGGGACCGCCAGATTCGTTGCCACAATGCCCTTGTCTTTGTCAGCAAACCGTTGCCGTGGGTGCGCGACCTTGTGCTCGCGTGGCTCGAAGAACGCGGCAGCATGAGTTCGAGTGCGTTTACTCTGCTCAACAGGTGGGGGGGATTCGATCGCCAGCTTCTTTCGTTCTGCATCGCCGAGATCGAGAAGGCCCCCCCGAAAAGCGATCCCGCGTATCGAAACTACATGGTAGACCTCGAAAACTGCCGCTTCTATTTGGGCAAGTTGGCGGGAAAAAAATGGTTTGCTGTCGAAGAAGGCGAGCAGGCGCTTCTATTGGCGCGGCAGCGTCTTGGCGAACTGCAAAAGACAACGCCGTAAAGCAACCCTGTCGGCACTGCAAACCCAAACTCTCCCCGCACAACACCGCCCCTTCCGGCCCATCCCGCTTCGTAACCCTCAAACGTCGTCCGCTGTGCCTCTGTTGAGCGTTGTTCGTTCGTTTGGGGCATGACTTGGGGCGGTTTGCGAGGGTGCGGGGGGCTTGCGCTTGGTGCGGGGGTGTGTGCATGCGCGCGGATGATTTCGACGGACTCTCGAACTTTTCATGGCGATGGGCATGGCGAGGGGCGTTAGCCGGGAGGCGCGGCGGGAAGGGATAGGGGAAGGAATAGGGGGGGTTAGAAGTTTTTGTAGAACTTGCCTTTGGGGTCGGCGTCGGTGCTGGCTTCGCCGTGGGCACCGACTTTTTTGCCGCCTGCTTCGGCTGAGGCATCGCCTTCGGCTTTGGCGTGGGTGCCGTTGCGGTCTACGTCGGCAGAGGCGTTTACGTCTTGACGGACGGTGACAGGACCGACTTTTTGATTGGCCGAGGCGTGCATGTTGCCGTGGACCTCGGGCCCATTGGGTCCAACGGAGGCATTGGCAGCGGCGTCGGCAACCCAGTGACCGGGGCCCATTTTGCCTTCGGCGTGAGCTTTGCCGTCGGCTTGGGCCGTGACGCCTTTTTCGTCCGCGTGCATGCCGGCTTTGCCTTCGGCGGTGACGGTGGTGTCGCCGATTTTCTGCTCGGTTTTGGCGGCGACATTTGCATCAGCCGAGCCGTGAACGCCGGTTTTGTCGGCAGCGACTTGGCCTTTGGCATCCGCGTGAACTTGGGTGTTGCCGAGTTTTGCGTCAGCCGAGGCGGAGCCTTGGGCGTGCGCGGAGGTGCCGGTCTTGGAATCGGCAACCACGCCTGCGTCACCTTGCGCATGAACGGTGGCGGGGCCCA
>DAOLIT010000007.1:5083-17099 GCA_035328405.1 Pseudomonadota bacterium
TTTTTCCGTCCGCAGTCCCTTTGACCGAGGCTTCGGCGTGGCTGCCTTTTTCATCGGCGTGAGCACTTGCGGCGGCTTCGCCTTTCATCTCCATCCCGCCGACCTTGCCTTCGGCTTTTGCTGAGGCGTTTGCATCAGCAGAACCATGCACACCGGTCTTGTCGGCTGTGACCTGAGCCTGAGCATCGGCATGAACGGTCGCGGGACCCACTTTGGCATCTGCGGAGGCAGCGGCTTCTGCGTGCGCGGAGGTGCCGGTCTTGGAATCGGCAACCACGCCTGCGTCACCTGCGGCTTTGACGGTCGCCGGGCCCATTTTTCCGTCCGCAGTCCCTTTGACCGAGGCTTCGGCGTGGCTGCCTTTTTCATCCGCGTGAACTTTTGCGGCGGCCTCGCCCTTGACCGCCATGCCACCGACTTTGCCCTCAGCCTTGGCCGAGGCGTTGGCATCGATCGAGCCCTTGGCCCCCTTTTCATCGACCTGGCCTTTGGCCGTGGCATCGGCGTGGACCTTGACGGGGCCGGCTTTGACATCGGCTTTGGCGGACACTTCGCCTTGCGCTGAGGCCTTGACGCCGTCTTTTCCAACGGACGCCTTGGCTTCTCCCTTCGCTTCGGCTTTGACGGGGCCGGCTTCGGCTTTGGCGTTGCCTTTGACGGACGCTTTGGCACCGTCCTTGTTCACCACGGCATCGGCAGAAACGTGGCCGCTGACGGGTACGCCCGCGATGTTCTTTTTGAAATCGCCCTCGACATGCGCCTTGAGGCCATCTTTTCCGAGCGTGACTTCCGGTTTGAAGTTTTTGGCACCGGCCTTGGCAGCAGCCTCCTGCGCGGCCTTCGAGGCGGCGGCGGAAGCTTGCTTGGCGGCAGTTGCCCCGGCTTTTTCGGCGGCTTTGGCCGCATTGCTGGCAGCCCCGGCAGCCCCGGCAGCAGCCCCAGCAGCGGCAGAAGCAGCGGCCCCTTTTGCAGAAGCAGCGGCGCCTTTTGCCCCGGCGGCAGCCGACTGGCCCGCTGCCGCAGCGGCTTGCTTGGCGGCGCTGGCTTTGCTCGCGCTTTTGGCACCAGACGCATTTTTGGAACGCGGCGGAGTGGGCCCGACGCCATTGAGCGCCAAGCCTTCATGCACGATCTCGATCGTCTCGATCGCGATCTCGTTTTTGCCCGCGTCCCAGTCGGGAGCTTCCCACTTGCAAATCCAGGCGTTGGTGAACGTCCACGTCGCGATGGTTTTGCCGTTCGGCCCAAGCTGAATGATCGCGCCATCGAAACGACGCAAATCGCCGGTTGAGTCGCTGATGAAACGCTGGCGTTTCCGCCACATCTCAGGGCCTGCGGACCCTTGTTTGAGGACGATGTTGGGGTATTTGGTTCGTCCGACAAGCTTGTGCTCGGCAGCGTTCCATCCACCCTCCATCAGGGGCACCACTTCTCCTTCGGATTTGAGGCCACCTGCCGAACGGAACGACGCGAATCGTTCCCCTTCGATTTCGACCACGAAATAGTAGGCACCAAACGCTTCTCTGCGCTGACCACTGGCCATTGCACGTACTCCCGATTGAAACGATCAGGTTATCGGCGTCCGTTGACAAAGGTGCTTGCTGCCCAACCAAGCCGGACGCGAGAAAACCTCGCATCATAGGATCGGATGCAACGCGCGCATTTCAAAATACAATTTCTGAAGAAGAGGAAATGGCGTCACAAGTTGAATACGGATCAGGGCGATGGCACGTCCTAGGGTCTGTATGTACCTGCACGGTGGCCCTGCGTAGGATGACGTGGGTGGCCGAAAGAACAAACCGCGGTTCGGAGGACGGAAAATGTCGAATTCCCATTGCGCCTACATCATTTCGGATTTGCACCTGGGTGGTGAAAAGGGGGGCCCAAACGGAGGCCGAGGTTTTCAACTGTGTACGCAAACGGCTCTGCTTGCGGAGTTCATTGAAAGCTTGTCGAAGAAAACAACGGCAAACGAGACGATTGAGCTGGTGATCGCCGGGGATTTCGTCGATTTCCTGGCGGAACCGAACGAAAAAGCCGATGAGGACGAACCCCGATGGACCCCTCTTCGCGAAAACGAAGAGGAAGCGGCGAGG
This sequence comes from Pseudomonadota bacterium, assembly GCA_035328405.1. Lineage (GTDB taxonomy): Bacteria > Myxococcota_A > Polyangia > Palsa-1104 > JAEUJZ01 > JAEUKA01. The sequence goes on from DAOLIT010000007.1 coordinate 7,180, forward strand.
CTTCTTCAAAAGATCGTGTCTCGGCATCCCGAGGTGTTCTCTGCACTGAAGGGTTTTGTGGGGGCCGGACATACTTTGACGGTGCTGCTCGGCAATCACGACATTGAGCTGGCCTATCCAGTGGTGCGCAAGACGTTGCAAAACATTTTGGGTATGCCGTCGTCGGTGGGTATGCGTTTTTTGCATGACGGAGAGGCGTATTCGATAGGAGATGCGCTGATCGAACACGGGAATCGGTACGACGAGTGGAATGCGCTGGACTACGACGCGCTCAGGCGAACGTGCTCGCTGTTTTCGCGCGGACAGGATCTTTTGAAAGACGGTCGTTTTGTGCCACCTGCGGGCAGTCGGCTGGTCGCGGAGGTCATGAATCCGATCAAGGTCGATTTTCCGTTCATTGATTTGCTGAAACCGGAAACGACGGCGGCGGTGCCGCTTCTGTTGGTCTTGAAACCAGAGGCGCGGTCTCTGGTCGCGAAACTGGCGAAATTGGCGTTGTCTGCAAACAAACACGGTGCCGATGTGCGGGCGGTTCCCAAGCAATTGGGGGACATTTCGGCAGATGTGCTGAGGGTTCGCGAACCCACTTTAGACATTGTGGCGGACGTGCGGACCCCGCAGGTTTTGGGAAATCTGGATCGTCGGGTCGGTATGGGGGACGAGGATGCGGATCTTCGACACGTGTTGGAAAGTGCGCTGGGCGCGTCGCAAGCCACAGCGTTTTTGCGCGAACTTGAAGGGGGAACCCCACAAACGGAATCCCTCCTGAGAAAACGGACTCCCGATCACGGAGACATTTCAGCAGGTCCAACGCCAAGTCCGAGGTCTCCCGACCAGGGCCGAACGTCGGCTTTTCAGGGCGGTCTTTCGTGGGTGAAACTGCTGTTGTCTGCGGGGGGAGATACAGAGAGACGGCTTCGTTCTCTGCAAGATGCGCTGCGGGCGTTTTGTGACCCGTCGCTGTTTGACCTCGACAAGTCTCCGCCGAAAGACCCCTTTTATGCGGCGGCGAAGGTGTTGGGCCAAAAAACGCGGTTTCGATATGTGGTCATGGGACACACCCATTTGGCTCGGAAATTGCCGCTGGAAAGCGGAGGGTTTTATCTGAACAGCGGAACGTGGGCGGATTTGATGAAAATCCCCTCCGAAGTGTTCCAGCCCGACGAGAAACGCGCGTTTGAGGCATTGCGCACGTTGGCCAAGGACATCAACGAGCGACAGTACCAGCGGCTCATCATGCAGCGGCCTACGTATGTGAAACTGGAAGTACGCGACGAAAAAGTGGTTCGTGCGACCGTCGAAACGTATCAAGCGGGGAACAAACTGTAATGTCGCGACCCGCGAACCAGCGGACGCTTTCGCAAGCGGTGGCTCGGGTCGAAGTGCAGACACCCGACGGAGAACGGCGCGGAACAGCGTTTCTGGTGTCGCAAAAACATGCGCTGACGGCGCTGCACGTGGTGGCGAATCGGCACGCGGAAAAAACGGTCGCGTCGGGGCCGATTGTGCTGCATTTCCCATCGGGTCAGGTGGGCGCGCGGTTGGTTCTTTCCGACCGCCTTTTGGACTATGCGCTGTTGGAATTGGAGAAAACTCCGGCAGAAAAACTCACAGAGGGGAGCGGACCTCCGGTTTCGCCGCTGATTCTTGCGCCGATCACCGAGGAGGATTTGACGGAAGCGCCGGCAACGTGGGTGTCGTTCGGTTTTCCCGATGCGCGCCCCGATGGGCTTTGGATTTCGGGCCAAATTCGTTCGACGCTGGCTCAAGTTGGAGGAGCGGCGGCGATTCAGCTTTTTTCGGACGAGGCTGCGGCGGGTCAAGGCGCAGCGCTGGCGGGTTTGTCGGGGGCACCGGTTTTTGTGAATGGAACGGTGGCTGGAATTTTGCGGTGGGCGACGCTCGACGAGGACGGGCATTCGGTCGCGGGAAGTGTGTTTGCGTGTCCGGTGGCGGAATTGTTGGGGAAACTGCCGTCTGTGGGTGCAGCTCTGCCCACGCTGTCGTGTCCGTATCCGGGTCTGCGATCGTTTTCTGCGGAACAAAGCGAACTGTTTTTTGGCCGCCGCGCCGAAATCGACTGGTTGGTGGAACACGCTCGTCGGCAACCGTTGTTGCTGGTGATTGGTGCGTCGGGGTCGGGCAAAACGTCTCTTGTGCAGGCTGGGCTTGTGCCCAGGCTGTTTGCCGATTGGACGAGCCTGCTGCTGCGTCCCGGAAAGACTGCGCTTCCGACGAAAGACGAAGTGACGGCGAGCCTTTCCCAGAAGAAAGCGCAGCGTTTTTTGCTGATCGTCGATCAGCTCGAAGAACTGTTTTTGTCGAGCAGCAGATCTGCGCAGACCGATTTTTTTGAACAAACGAAGGCGCTGTGTGCGCTCGGGTTTGTGACGGTGGTGCTGGTGTTGCGGGCAGACGTGTTTCCAGAACTTTTGGCGAGCGCCATTTGGCCGATTGACCCGTCGCTGCGGCTGGAAGTTGCGCCACTTGCGGGCGACCGTTTGGTGGAAGCCATCGTCGAGCCAGCCAATCATCAGGGCTTGCACCTGGAAACGGGTTTGCTCGAACGGTTGCGCGCCGAGGTCGCGGATGAACCGGGTGCGCTGCCGCTGCTTCAGGAAACGCTGGTTCTCCTGTGGGAACGGCGTGTGGGTCGAAGGATGACACTGCCCGCGTATGTGGACCTGGCTCGCCTGGTTGAACCGACGGAGCCGACGGAGCCGATGGTGCCGGGACAAGCGCAACACGGAAGCGGTTTGGGCGCGGCGCTGACGCTGCATGCGGAAGGGGTGTGGTCAAATCTATCCGACGAGGAAAAACGGTTGTGTCGTCGGACGCTGCTGCGTTTGACGCAGTTTGGCGAAGGTCGTCCGCATACGCGACGGCAGCAACCGTGGGCCGAGCTTGTGCTCGGCGAACAGGAACGAAGCAAAACGGAGGCGCTGCTGGAACGCCTCTTGCGGGCTCGGCTTTTGACGACGCATGTGGGCACAAGTAGGCGCGAGGAGGGAAAACAGCCACCGAGCGTCCCGGCAAGTGAGCGAAGCGAAGTGGTGCTGGTGGATTTGGCGCACGAAGCGATGTTGCGGGCGTGGCCCAGGTTGCGCGGTTTTTTGTCGGAATTTCGGCACGCAGAGGATGTCCGACGACGACTGGAACAACAGGCAACGGAATGGAAACGGTTGGCGAGTCTGGGGGGCGGCTTGCTCGATCCGGTCGAAACGCGCGAGGCCGAGCAATTTTTGAACAGCCCGGACGCACAAGAATTGGGAACGAGCGAGGCGGTTCGGGAATGGGTGAAACAGAGTCGGGCGCATGTGGACCAGCAAGCCCGAGCGGAGCAGGACGCTGCGATTGAAAAAGCGCGGCAGAGTCTGCTTTTGGAACAGGAACGGGAAAGGGGGCGCGCAAAGTGGTGGAAAACGGTGGCCACGATGATGCTCCTTTTGGCGGTCTCAGCGACGGCGCTTCTTCTGTGGGCGCTGCGGGAACGGAAGTGGGCGAACTTTCGAGAAGAACAAGCGCGTTATTTTGCAGAGCAGGAAGCGCGTGCCCGCAAACTGGCAGATGAAAAGCAACGGCTGGCGACGCTGCGCTTTTTGGTTGCGCAGGCACAAGTGCGGCAGGACAGCACGCCGGACTTGGCGATGCTTTTGGGGGTCGCGGCAGAGAAACTACACGCAGGCCCGGAAGCGCAAGGTCTGTTGCTGAGTCTGTTGCAGCGCCACGCCCCCCTTTCGCGGATGATCCACGTCGGGAATGTGCCGGCGCGTGCGTTGGCGGGTTCTTTGGATCGCAACGTGTTGGCTGTGGGTTTCGATGATGGTGCGGTGTGGTTTTTGGACGCACAAACGGGGACACGTTTCGGAAAAACCACTTTGGCGCACCAAGGTGCAACCAGCGCGCTGGCTTTTTCGGCGGACGGAACGCGCCTGTTTTCGGGTGGAGAGGACAAACTCGTGCGTGCGTTTGCGTCAGCACCGTCTGATCGTGCGGGGGAAAGCATCGGGATGCCGCTTGTGGGACACGGGGCTTGGGTCAAAGCCCTGGCGGCGAGCCCAGATGGTCGGTATCTGGCATCGGGCAGCGACGATGGAACGATCCTGTTGTGGGACCAGCAAACAGGGGAATTGGCGGGGCCTCCTTTGCGCGAACACCAAAAGGCGGTTGCGGCGCTTGCGTACAGTCCTGACAGCAGGTTTTTGCTTTCGGGCAGCGACGATCAAACGGTGCGGGTGTGGGATGCGAAAACGGCCAAGAGGATACATGTGCTCCAGGGTGCGCAGAAAAGGGTGCAAGCGGTGTCGTTCGTCGGAAAACTCGCGGCGGCGGGAGATTGGGATGGGAATGTGCTGTTTTGGGATGCACAGACGGGCAAGCAGCTCGGAAAACCGCTGCACGGACACAGTTTTGCGGTCACGGGACTTGGGTCTACGGCGGATGGTGCGCTTCTGTCCGTAAGCTGGGATGGCAGCGTGATCAAATGGCACACCACCGAAGGGAGAGACGCGACGGTGGTGATGAGTCCTCGACGGGGAGCTTTGCAAACGGTGTCGCTTTCGGCAAAGGACTCCTCTTTGTGGACATACACCAATGAGGGGAAGCTTCTGGAAGTGGACTTGTCAGAGCGGTCTCCGTTTTTGCGCGACCAAAAGCAGTATTCGACCGAACTGTCTTGCTTGGCGGTCAGCCGAGACGGAACGCGGCTGGCGGTGGGCGGTTGGGGGCAAGCCATCGAAGTGTGGAAGACAGAAGGCCAGAGGCTGTTGCTCGACCGGGTACTTTCGGGTCACAGCGGAAGTGTGAGTGCGGTGGCGTTTTCTCCCAACGGAAAGACGCTGGCGTCGGCAGGTTTTGACAAAACGGTGCGGCTGTGGACATTGGAAACAGGGGAAGGGAAAACTGTCGAATCCGGGGACGAGATTACCCATGCGCTGGCGTTTTCTCCTGACGGAAAATGGCTTGGCGCGGGCGGGTTTGATTTTGCGGTTCGGCTGTACGATTTGTCTGCGCTGGGTGGGACTCCCAAACGGCTTTTGGGACATCACGGCGCGATTTGGGGGATGGACTTTTCGCCCGATGGAAAAGTGCTGTGTACGGCCAGCCAAGACCAAACGGTGCGCGTATGGAATATGTCTTTGTTTGAAGGTCAAAAAGAACTCGTTGGACACAGCCGAGCTGTCACCGCGTGCCGTTTTTCCGACGAGGGACATGTGCTGAGCAGCAGTGAAGACCAGACCCTCCGTTATTGGGAATGGGCATCGGGAAAAACGTTGGGGGAACCGATGCAGGGGCACTCGGCGCGGATTACAAGCATCGCAATTCACAAGGATCGGGCGAGGGCATTTTCCGTCAGCGAGGACAAGACGCTGCGGTTGTGGGATTTGAACAGGCTGCAAGCGGTCGGAACGGGTCTTGTGGGGCATCACAAGAGCATTTCGTCCGTGGCTACAAGTCCCGACGGAAACACGGCCTATTCTGTCAGCCATGATGGGACGTTGCGCGTGTGGGATTTGCAGGAAAAATCGCTGGTCGCTCAAGCCTGTCGTTTGGCAGGTCGGGACATGACCCGCGAGGAACGGGACCGTTTCCTAGAAGACGTTTCGTTGCCGCCCTTGTGTGCTATTCGGTAACGCCTTCTTTTCCCTCGGCGGCCAGGAAACTGTTTTTGTCGCCCCCTTTTCCTCCAATGGAGACGTGAAGGTCGATGATTGCTTCTCGGACGGTACGCATCAACATATCGCGATCTTCGAGGACAAGACCGTCGGTCGGAATCGGTTGTCCCATCACGATGTCCACACGTTCGGGGCGCACAAAAGGACTTCCCGGAAGCAAAATGTTGATGCTTCCATTGATCGCGACCGGAACGATGGGAACGCCGGCTTGCAGCGCGAACATGAAAGGCCCCTTTTTGAAAGGCAGAATCGCACCATCTTTGGACCGTGTGCCCTCGGGATAGACCAGAATCGGAATGCCGCTGCGGATTCTTTCGCAGGCGGCCTCCAAACTCGCAAGGGCCTGTTCTCGATTGCGGCGATCGATGAAGATCATTCCTGTGACAGACATGTACCAACCCAGAAAAGGAATGTATTTCAGGATCTTTTTGGCGATGAAACGGACGTTGACCGGAATGTGGACGAACGCGCAAACGATGTCGAACATCGACTGGTGATTCATCATGAAAATATAGGGTTTTCCCGTCTCAGGAACGAACCCCTCATGTTCGACCAACGTACACCCCGAAATGACGATCGCGCCACTCCCCCAAAAACGGCGAGCCCAAGAAAGGGGTGTATGAGGGTCCTTGCGAAAGACGATTCCGTACAGAATTGCGGACGACATCCAGAACAGCGACCACGGCGCAAAACTGACCCATTTGAACAAATCGATGAAGTCTCGGGCAACCCGACGCATGGGGCCGGATGTTACGAAACCTTAAAAACACGAATCAAGAGGCTGACGATCGGATCTTTCGGTGCGTGATACATTGAACCTCTCATGTTGGTGAAGCAGTCGTTTCGTTTTGGGACCCACATCGCCTTCTTCGGTCTTCTGCTTTCCTTGGGCGCGTGCGACAAGACCGATTCCTCGGATTTGATTTGTTCGCGCGGCGGTTTTTGCTGGCAAATGCCGACGCCGCAAGGCAACCCGCTGCGATCGGTGTCCGGGGTGGCCAGTCGATACATTTGGGCGGTCGGAGACGCAGGAACGATTTTGCACTACGACGGTCAGGCTTGGCGTCGCGACCCGGCGGAGACGACAGCGGATTTGTACGGCGTGTTTTGCGTGTCTCCCAAAGACGCTTGGGCTGTCGGGACAGAGGGTGTTGCGCTTCACTTCGACGGGATTTCTTGGTCAAAAGTGGACACGTCTGTCAAAGAGACCTTGCGCGGAACGTGGGGAAGTTCGTCATCGGACGTGTGGATGGTTGGAAATCGAGGAACGGTGCTTCGTTTCGACGGGAAAACCATCAAGAAACACAACGCCAATGTGGGAGAGGACTCCACACTGTATTCCGTGTTCGGTTTTGATTCCGAGGATGTTTGGATCGGTGGTTCACGCGGCTTGATCCGTCACTTCGACGGGACCGATTGGAAGTTCATCCAACACAGCGGTTATTACGACGTGACGGCCATCTATGGACCGAGGCCGCGCGACGTGTTTTTTGGCACGGGGTCGTCGTATTCGGGACGGTTTGCTCAGTTGCAACCGGGCGGTGGGGTGACGACGCAGGGAACGTATTTGAGTCACGGAATTTCTGCGTTGTTTGGTTTTGGGAAAAGCGACCTGTTTGGGAGTTCAGGGACGGGCGCGCTGTATCGCTTCGACGGCACCGAATGGAAGGCTGAAAAAGAGAACGTCCCTGCGCTCGGTCTGTGGGGGTCCGGTCCACACGATGTGTGGGCGGTGGGTCCGAATGGACGCATGGCGCATTTCGACGGGAAAGCGTGGAAAAAGGACGCAGAAATCGTGGCGACGCCGGTGAACGCGATGTGGGCGAACAAGCCGAGCCAAGTGTGGGCGATTCGAGGGAACGAGCTGCTTCGTTTTTCCGGCGGTCGATGGACGATCGAAAAACTTCCGACGACAGGTTTTGAGCAAACCAAAGCCATGGTCGGCTTTTCGGCAAATGACCTGTGGACGATCGGCGGCGGCGCGACGGTTCGTCACTACGACGGCAAGAAATGGCGCGACACCACACTTTTCGGGCGTGGGGCGTCCAGTTTGCAGGGTCTGTGGGCCAGTTCTCCGCGAGACATATGGGCGGTGGGCATGGTGGGAACCATCGCGCATTACACCGGGCACGATTGGATCGTGATGAGCAAACCCTCAACGGACCATTTGAATGCGGTGGGCGGAAGTTCGGCGCGCGACATGTGGGCGGTGGGCGATGCGGGTTCGTCTTTTCGATACGACGGCGAACAATGGGGCGGAATCACGACGGGTGTAACAGAGCCGTTGTACGGTGTTTCCGCCTGCGGAACCAGCAACGTCTGGGCCGTCGGTCAAAAAGGCGTCGTGCTTCGCTGGGATGGGTCCAGGTGGCACCGCATTCCGAACCCGGTGCAAACGACGCTGCGCCGGGTGTTCTGTCGCAGCGAAAAGGAAGTCGTGATGGTCGGCGATCGGGGCACGGTGCTTCGGTTTGATGGACAGAAAATCAGCACGGTCGAAAGCGGCACGACGCACAACCTGACGCAGCTTTTGTACGATGGGCGGCGGCTGTGGGTCGGGACGCAACAGGGCGGCGTTTTGTCGTCCAAGTTGTAGTTCTGGTTCTTTTCGTTTGCGCACGGTAGGGTGGCGACCATGCGTTTTTCCACACTCTCGGCTCCGTTGTTTGCTCTTCTTCTGTCGAATGTTTCCGTGACACACGCGAATGAGGCGACGCCTCCCTCCAAAGCCGCGACGCCTCCCTCCAAAGCCGCGACGCCTCCCTCCAAAGCCGCGACGCCTCCCTCCAAAGCCGCGACCGCATCGCCTGCTGCCCCGGTGGCGAGTCCGGCCAAGCCCGGTTCTCCGACGGCCCCTCCTGCCCCTGCGCATCCCGAAGTGTGCGAGGTCGAGATGTTTGGCGATTTCAAATTGCCCAAACTCGCGCCCGGCCAACATGCGTATGCGTTCGTCGCTCAGGATTCGGATTGTCTGGCACCGAATGCGCACATTTTGGGGCACAACCAGCTCGCCGAAAATGGGCAGCTCTTCATCGAAGTGTTCAGCCGTTGGGGCGCTGACCTGACGCTGTGTGTCGCGATCGCGAACGACCCAAGCCAACCGAGCACGTATTACGGAAAAGCGCCGGGCAAGTTCCACGCCGAGGCGGCGGGCGAAGTCATGTTTCCCAAAATCACGTTTGACCTAAAGCCGGGCAAAAAGCATGTGTTTCCGGCGGGAAAGCCTCCGGTTCCCATCGCGCCGGCTGCCCACAAGTAACGGTTTTCGCTCCCTTCCTTTGCGTCCCCGCTTTACGCGCCGCTTCCGTCTGTGGTATCGCCCACCTTCGAGGTGAAACCATGACAAGCTGTGCTGCTCCGTCCCGCCGCATCGTGCGTTCCGGTCTGATTCAATGTGCCAATCCCCTGAACGACGAAAGTCGCCCTGTTGCCGAAATCCAGGAAGCCATGTTTGTGAAACACCTGCCGCTCATCGAGCAGGCCGGCCAGCAGGGCGTGCAAATCCTGTGTCTCCAAGAGATCTTCAACGGCCCCTATTTTTGTCCCTCTCAAGACCGGCGGTGGTACGACGCCGCCGAGCCCGTCCCCGGCCCCACGGTCGAGCGCCTGGCCCCCATCGCGAAGAAATATGGCATGGCCATGGTCATTCCCGTCTATGAACGCGCGATGGCCGGCGTGTACTACAACACCGCCGCAGTCCTTGACCACGACGGCAGTTACTTGGGCAAGTACCGCAAAATTCACATTCCGCACACGTCCGGTTTTTGGGAAAAATTCTTTTTCAAACCCGGCAACGTTGGTTTCCCCGTGTTTCGCCTGAGTTCCGGCATCACCATCGGCGTGTACATCTGTTACGACCGGCATTTTCCAGAGGGCGCGCGGGCGCTCGGCCTGGCCGGTGCCGAGATCGTGTACAACCCCTCTGCCACCGTCGCCGGGTTGTCCCAGTATTTGTGGAAACTCGAACAGCCCGCCCACGCCGTCGCCAACGGTTATTTCATGGGCTGCATCAACCGCGTCGGAACCGAGGCCCCCTGGAACATCGGCAAGTTCTACGGCACCAGCTATTTTGTCGATCCCAGGGGCAATTTCGTGGCGGTCGGCAGCGAGGATCGCGACGAGCTGATCGTCGCTGACCTCGACCTCTCGATGATCGAAGAGGTCCGCCGCATTTGGCAATTCTTCCGCGACCGCCGCCCCGAGATGTACGAAGACCTGACCAAAGTCTGACCCCGCGCACCGCCC
>DAOLIT010000007.1:17199-79821 GCA_035328405.1 Pseudomonadota bacterium
CCGGCCCGCTTGGCCGAGGACAAGCCCCCGGCCCGCTTGGCCGAGGACAAGCCCCCGGCCCGCTTGGCCGAGGACAAGCCCCGTCACTCAGCACACCGCCCATAGAACAAGCTCTCTTGTTCGCTTCGTTGAGGGGCAGCGGCTCTTGGAGGTTCGGGTCGAACCTCCATGTCCAAGCGTTCACCTTTAAAATACGGATAAAAACCAGAGAGAATGCCAATGTTTCTCTCTGCCGCGTGAAAATACTCATCATCCACTTCAACGCCCACAGAGCGATAGCCAACAGCCTCGCAGGCAGCTATCGTTGAAAACGAGCCAGCAAAGGGGTCCAGCACAATACCTTCTCCTAAGGGCAACAAAGCGCGTACCAAAATGCGCAGGAGGTGTTGCGGCTTTAGCGTTGGATGGTTACTTACGGTCTCTTCCATAACAGGGGTTTTGCCGCTTTGAATGACGTCTGGCAGTGGTTGCTCGATCTGCAAACGACGCAATGCGCCTGTTTTCCAAACACGAAGATTCTCGGCCACCGTCTTTTCCGCGATAGGAAGACGAAACAACATCCAAGGTTCATACGCCCCGCGAGGCGTTACGCAGACTTCCTCAAATTCGCGTTCTGCCAATTTCGGTCGATCCCCTCCGCGAAAACCACGATAAAGTCGCACGATCGCGCCGCGCACTTCATATCCAGCTTCGGACATCCCCATTTGCACCAAGTGTTGCAACATTGGATTCCCAGCAATCAACACATGCGCTCCGGGCACGAGCTTTTCTGCCAGAATATGTCCGAAGTCTCGGAAGTAAGCGCGAACACGCTCGCGTTCCAACGGCCCAAGCGTGGTGAATCGGGGCAAGGGATCGCGCACGCTGCCGCCGATGCTGGGAGGAATCCTCCAAACCCCACCGTGACCTTTGCGGAGTTTGTTCATTTCGTGAGCGGAAAATTCGACAATCCCAAAAGGCGGATCTGTGCAGACCGCATGAAAACTCCTGTTCGGTTGCTCCTTGAGCCAATCGAAACAGTTGGCGTGATGAATCTGGTACCTAGCCATCTACGAACCTTCGCCTATAGTTGAAAGACCGTCAAGAATCCACCAAGTACAGTGCCCGGCATGAACAACGCACAAACCCTTCTGGGTGCATCGATCCGGGCACTTCGCGAACGCAAAGGAATCACGCAGGAGAACCTGGCAGCCAAGGCGGGCATCAGCTACCAATACCTGTCCGGTGTCGAAACCGGAAAGGAAAATTTCTCGGTGCAGGTTTTGGAGGCACTGTCATCGGCGTTGGATGTTCCTCTGAGCCAATTGGTGCAGTCTGCCTATGAAGCCAAGCCAACAGAACCGCCGAAATTAAATCCTCGGTTTTTCCGTTCAGGTGTTCCCTTGCCAGATGGATTGACTTTGACTCAGCTTGAGGATGCGATAAATCGAACACAGTGGCATTTTCATCGCATCAACCGCAATCTCATCTCGGAGGCAGGACAATCCCTGCGATCTTTCATCCAGGGAAACAACTTTTCTGGGTTGGTTTCCAATGTACTCACAGATTCTTTCGACAAGCTCTCGAGTTACAAGCACAACAATCATCAGAAGTACCCAGATCTCATCCAGCGAGAAATTTCAGCGAGTCCTCGAAAGCGTGTGGGTCTGGAAATCAAATGCACCATCAACATAGGGAAAGGCGGAGAGAGTCACAATGGGCATTGTGGATGGCATCTTGTCGGTTGTTACCAGTTTGTTGAACAGGATGAGATTGAATTTGTGCATGTTATGATTGCTGACCTCAACGGGCACGACGACAAATATCCTCATTGGAAATATGTAGGTAGCAAGGTAAACGAATCAACCGGGAGCCAACGAACCGAGACCTACGTGACAAATCTGAAGGGAACCACTGCGCTTCGAGACGGTTCTGTGTATGTCAATACAGAGCGGGTTTCGTCAACACACTGGAAACAGGAACGAGACGGTGAGGTTCCGTCCTGGTCCATCTTTTCTTGTGCCCTGCCTACTACGCCCGGTTAACCGTGCGTGCGGGGGAAGGCGGCCCATATGGACCCCCGAGACGAAGACCCGGCAGGCTTCTTTGTGATGGATCGCTGGTGGGCCGAGGACAAGCCCCCGGCCCGCTTGGCCGAGGACAAGCCCCGTCACTCAGCACACCGCCCATAGAACAAGCTGAATGGGATCATGGGAGAGGATGATCGTTGTCTTGGGGCAGGTCGATCATTGTCTTGGGCGAGGTCGAGCGGGGTCTTGGGAGAGGTCGAGCGGGGTCTTGGGAGAGGTCGAGCGGGGTCATGGGAGAGGTCGAGCGGGGTCATGGGAGAGGTCGAGCGGGGTCTTGGGGCAGGAGTACACAGATCCACATGCAGGATCTATGTACTCCTATGTGGGATAGGTTGCGGGGGGCCGAGCGGCGAAACGAGTGTTGTGAAACTTGCTGGAGGTGCTCAGTGCAACGGGGGGATCGGGGATTGGGGTGGATTGTGGAGCGGGGTCCCGCCGGGCTCAGGCGTTTGGGCTTCGCAACACGCGGCGTATCCGCCGGGATCACCTGGCAGATGTTGGCCCAGATCGCTCGTACCGGGTGGCTTTTGGGTTTGGGCGAGTTTTGGGGGGTGGGGGTCGATGTTGCGGGCGGCGGGCGGCGGGGTTTACAGGCAGGCTTGGACGAGGGCGGCGGCGATTTCTTGGGCGTAGGCTTCGATTTGGGTCACGTCGGGGCCTTCGATCATGACGCGGGCTTTTTTCTCTGTGCCGGAATAGCGCACGAGCACCCGCCCCTCTTGCCCGAGCGAATCTTCCACTTGGGAGATGAGCGACTGGACGGGGGACAGGTCCTCAATGGGCAGCCGGCGGTTGACTTGCACGGACAGAAGGACTTGCGGATACGGGTGCAGGATGCTGGCCAGCTCGGACAGAGGCTTTCGGTCTTCGAGCATCGCGGTCAGGACTTGGAGCGCGGCGATGATGCCGTCGCCGGTCGTCATGTGGTCGAGGAAAATCAGGTGCCCGCTTTGCTCGCCGCCCAGGTTCAGGTCGTGTTCGCGCATGGCTTCGACGACGTACCGATCCCCGACCGCCGTTCGCAGAAGCCGCCCGCCCATGTGCAAAAGCGCCCGTTCGAGCCCCAGGTTGGACATGACGGTCGCGACCAGCGTGTTCTTGTGCAGCGCCCCGCGTGCCAAAAGCCGCCGCGCACACAGCGCCATGATGGCGTCGCCGTCCACGAGTTTTCCGTGTTCGTCGGCGAACAAGACGCGATCCGCATCGCCGTCCAGGGCGAAACCCACGTCCGCGTGTTGCTCCACGACCGCCTGACACATGGCCTGCGGATGCAGCGCGCCGCAGCGGTCATTGATGTTTTTCCCGTCGGGCGAGACATGGAGCGGCAAGACCTCGGCCCCAAGCTCGGACAGCACGTCGGGCGCGACCCGATACGCCGCCCCATGCGCGCAATCGACGACAATCCGCAAGCCGTCGAGGGACAACTTGCGCGGAAACGAGTTTTTCAAAAACACGATGTAGCGGCCCCGCGCGTCGTCGATTCGGCGCGCTCGACCAATCGCGCCCGGATCGGGCCACGGGCCGTCTGGGCTGGGCTGCTCCAGCCACTCTTCGAGCATCGCCTCGGTCGCATCCGGCAGCTTGAAACCGTCCGAGGCAAAGATCTTGATGCCATTGTCCGAATACGGGTTGTGGCTGGCCGAAATCACGACGCCCGCATCAGCCCGCATGGAGGCCGTCAAAAACGCAATGCCCGGCGTCGGCAAAGGCCCGCAGAAATGCACGTCGGCCCCCATCGAACAAATGCCCGCGGCCATCGCCTGCTCGAACATGTACCCGGACAGGCGCGTGTCCTTGCCGATGAGAATCCGACCTTTGTGTCCGGGGCGATGACACAGGCGCGCGACCGCTCGACCCAGCGACAGCGCCATTTCGGGCGTCATCGGAGGCTGGTTCGCGACCCCGCGAATCCCGTCCGTGCCAAACAACTTGCGTACAGGGCTTTTTGAAGAAGGCGTCATGTCTTTGTTCTTACAACCTCCACGCGCAAAGCGTGCGTCGCACACGAGATGCACGGGTCGTGATTCCGAATCGCGTGTTCCAAACGCGCCGTGAGTTCTTGGTGCGGAAGGTGAAGGTGGGTTTGGGCCACGAGCCGCAAATCGGCCTCGATTGCCGGTTGGTTTTGCGAGGTCGGCGGCACGATCTTGCAACTTTCAATCGTCCCGTCCGCCCGCACGTCGTATCGGTGAAACAAAAGGCCGCGCGGAGCACACGTGGCGGCAACGCCTCGCGCCGTTTGAAACGGAGCGTCCACAAACGCGGGGCCTTGCGGTTCGTATTCGTTCACGATGCGCAACGCTTCCTCGCACGCAAACACAAGCTCCACCGCCCGCACGACGATGCTCTGAAACGGGTTTTTGCACACCGGCGGCAGTTTCGCCGCCTGCGCCGCCTGTTTCGCCTCGACCGGCAGCTTGTCCCCACAAAGCGCATACCGAGCCAGCGGCCCCACCAAATACGCCCCGCCGTCTTTGCCCCCGCCGTTTTGCTGGTGGGCGTGCAGCGCGTTCGAGTGCGAGACGTGCGTTTCGACAAAATGCGTCTCGAAGTCGCACGGATCAATCGACAAACCCGCCGAGGACACGATCTTGCCCTCGCACAGCGGGTATTCGTCTGGGTGCCACAGGCTGACCAGCTCGCAGTCGCGTTCGACGTGCGGAAACGGAAACGCCGATACCCACTTCACCGTCGCGAGCGCCTGGTCTTTCGCTAGCAGCAACCGTTCCCGAAGCGTCCGCAGTTCGCTTTGGCTCGGCAGTTTGTAAAAACCGCCCACCCGTATGTTGATCGGATGGATTTCGCGCCCGCCGAGCACCCGCAGAATCTCGTTCCCCGTCTTTTTCAGCTTGAGGCTGTTTTGCACCTCGGACGGAAACAGCGCCGCCAGCTCGGCCACGTTGTGTTTTCCGAAAAAATCCGGCGCGTGCAGCATGCAGAGGTGCAGCGCGTGGCTCTCGATCCATTCGCCGCAGTACAGAAGCCGCCGCAGCGCCCGAATCGTCGGGGTGATGGTGATGCCCAGCGCCTGTTCCAGCGCGTGCGTCGAGCTCATCTGATACGCCACCGGGCAAATGCCGCAAATCCGCGCCGTCACGTCGGGGGCTTCCCCCAAAAAACGCCCTCGCAACAGCGTCTCGAACAGACGCGGCGGCTCAAAAATGCGCAGTTTGGCCTCCTCGACCACCCCGTCGTGTACCACCACCGTGAGCGCCCCCTCGCCTTCGACCCGAGCCAACGCATCGACCTCAAACCGAATCGTTCTTTTTTCTGTCTTGTTTTTCATCTCTCTCATGGAAGTCGGCCCAGACCTGTGCGACCCACCGTGTGCTGCTCAAAAAACGGGCGCAGCGTATCAGGTTGTGAGTCGTTTTCGAGCCTGGGCGAACGCGCTGGCTTGGCCCGCATACGTGTTGAGCAGCCGCGAGAGCACCACGTCCGGTTGCCCGTGCGCGTGCTGCAAATGCGTCACCAAAGCGTCTGCGTTGCACGTATTTTGCGGACCGTAACAGCCAAAACAACCTCGTCCATACGTCGGACACAGCGCCTCGCACCCCGCATGCGTGAGCGGCCCCAAACACGCCGTTCCCCGCGTCACCAGCACACACGGCGTCCCCTTCGCTTTGCATTCCGAACACACAGACACGCCCCGCACCCGAGGTTTCCGGTCTTGCCACACCGCGCTCAGCACCTCCAAAAGCTGGTGCTTGTTCACCGGGCAGCCGAACAGCTCGTAATCCACCGGGACGTGCGCCGAAATCGGCGTGCTGTGTTCCAGCGTCGAGATGTAGTCCGGGCTTGGATACACCGACGCCACCCATTCCCCCACGTTCGCGCCGTTGCGCAACGCCTGAATCCCGCCCGAGGTCGCACACGCTCCGATGGTCACCAGCCGCTTGGCGCTCGCGCGGATTTCCAGGATGCGTTCTTGGTCGTGTACCGTCGTGATCGACCCCTCGACCAGCGCGACATCGTACGGGCCCGGCAACACCGCGCTCGACGCCTCCAAAAAGTTCGACAGTTCGACTGCGGACAACAGCTCGAACAGCTCGTCTTCCAAATCGAGCAGGCTGAGCTGGCACCCGTCGCAAGACGCAAACTTGAACACCCCAAGTCGAAGCTTTGGCTTGTCCACCCCGTTCACCTCTTCCGCGCTCACAGTTCCCGTACCGAGAAGTAGGGGCGCAGCGCTGAAAAGGGCAGCACCGGTCCGTCCTTGCACAGAAAAAACGGCCCGAGTTGGCAGTGCCCGCACGTCCCCACGCCGCATTTCATGTTGCGTTCCATCGACAGATACATCTGCTCTGCCGCAACGCCCCGCTTTTCCAGCGCCAGCCGCCCAAAGTGCATCATGATTTCCGGCCCGCACACCATCGCGACCGTCTGCTTGGGATCAAACACCGCTCGGTCGAGCAGCCGCGTCACCACACCCACATCGCCCCGCCACGTCTCGTCGCCGCGATCCACCGTCACCGCAACCTGCATCTGCCGTTTGTTCCCCCACAGCGCAAGTTCCGTCGGATACAGCACGTCTTGCGGCGTTCGCGCTCCGTACAAAAGACACACCTTCCCAAAGTCCGCCCGGTGCGCCGCGATGTGGTACAGCACCGGTCGCAAAGGTGCCAGACCGATTCCGCCCGCCACGATCACCACGTCGTGACCCCGAGCCGCTTCCACCGGCCACGCCGTCCCAAACGGGCCGCGCAGAAGAATCGGGTCCCCCTTTTTCAAACGAGCCAGCGCCCGCGTCACCGGCCCCACCGCGCGAATCGTGTGAACCAGAACGCCCTCCCGCTCGGGAGAACCGCTGACCGAAATCGGCGCGTCTCCGATTGGATGCGCGTACAGCATGTTGAATTGACCCGGCAGAAACCGCAGGCACGGCTCGTCCGTCTCGCTTTGCAGCCAAAGCGTGAACGTGTCGGACGTTTCGGTTTTGTACCGCCGCACCCGATACCGAAGCGGAACCAGCGCCGATTCCGTCGGCGAAGACCCGGAAGACCCCGGAGGCAAAGGAAGGTTCGAGAAAAACACGCCAGCCTACCGTTTCTTGAGCGCCGGAAACGCCCCCGAGTTTCGCGGCGGCGCGTACAGATCCAGAAGCTGCATCCGTGTGTGCCGCAGCCGTTCGCTCATCACCAACGCAAAACGCCGCATCAGCAAATATCCCAGCCTGGGGTGCTGCTCACATTCGCGCAAAAGCGTCGTGCCATCGAACACCAGCGCCTGCGTCGGCAGAAGCGCCTTCGCCGAAAACGCAAAGCTCGCGTTCGCCGTCAGCCACGACCAGCCCAGCACATCCCCGCGATGCAGCGTTTGCAGTGTGACCGGATTTCGACCCGGAACCTGCGTCTGCACCTCCACTTTTCCTTCCACAATCAGATAAAACTCCGCCGCCACTTGGCCTTCTCGGATGATTTCTTTGTCTTGGGGAAGGTCTATGGCTCGGCCATGCGAGGCCAGAATGTGCAGTTCTTCTTTGCCAAACCCCGAGAAAAACGGCAACGAGAGTGCTTGGGAAAACAGCGGTTCGCCTTCTTGTTTTTGCATGCTGGATGCCTTCGCCTTGTCTTGAATTCACTGGTCCCCGTTCGAGGGGAGAAGGGCTTTGACCTCGGTGGTGAGGTCGATTCCTACCGGACAGAATGTGATACAAAGGCCGCACCCGACGCAACCAAAGCGGCCAAATTGGTCTACCCACGTCGAGAGTTTGTGCGCAAGCCACTGTCTGTACCGCGACGCCGTGCTCTTTCGGATCGACCAGCCGTGCAGGTATGAAAAATCCTCGTGAAAACACGAATCCCACGTTCGGAAGCGTTCCGTACACGTCGCCGCAAGGTCCGATACATCCTCTGTCGCGTTGCAAAAACACGTCGGACACACCATCGTGCAGTTTGCGCAAGCCAGGCACCGCGACGCGATGTCTTCAAAATGCGGATGTTCGACCGCCCCGGACAGCCCCTCTTTCAAGCCCGCGGTGTCGAGCTTCCGCCCCATTGTCGCTTTCGCCTGTTCGACCAGGCCCCGCGCCGTTTCCGTTTCTTCCTGCGTCGCTTTCCGTTTCATAAGTTCGCGGGACACCTGCTGGCCTTGCGCCGTCAACGTCCGCAGCAAAAAGTAGTGTTCGTCGTCCGACACCACCTCGGTGAGCACCAAGTCTGCGCCGGTTGACACACTCGGCCCCGCTCCCATGGAGGCACAGAAACACGTTTTTCCCGCTTGCGTGCAGTCTGTCCCAAGGACCAACAGGTTTTCTCGCCGCGCGCGATACGAAACGTCGGGGTGAGTCCGCCCCAAAAACACCTGGTCCTGCACACCCAGCGCCGCCACCTCGCACGCTTTTGCGCCCACATACGCGATCTTTTTCGTCGGCAAAGGTTCCGGTTCCACCGACAGCGATTTGCCTTTTCGCGACAGCGTGTACAGCCGTTCCTTCGGTGGAAACAACAGACGTTTGAGGGTATGCGGCCCGACGGTGTACCCAAAAAACGCGCCGTCTTCCCGTTGGTGCAGTCGGTAGCGCCCCGCTTCTTTGTCGTCCGTCATTCCCTGCGGCAAATCCGACACACCCCCGAGTTCCTTGCACACCACCGCGTCGTTTTCCACCGACGGTCCAAAGACCGCGTAACCCAACTTCCGCAACACCAAAAACAGCCGAGCCAGCTCCGCCGCTTCGATTCGCTCCCATGCTGTTTTCGTCTCAGGTCCGCCGTTCATCGTTTTCTTTTGCGTCCTCGTTTCATTCTTCTTTTGCGTCCTTGTACCGTTTCCCGCCGCCGTTTCCCACCGTCGTTTTTCGCCCCGCCAGTTTGTGTCCCATTTTCCATCCAAACCCGCCGCCAACAGGCTGGTTTTGTCTTTCCGACCTCCATCCTCTCTTCAAGGCGTCGCATCTTCATCACGAACTTGCGCTTGACAGGGGGAAAGCGGGTGGGTTCCTCTTGCGTGCATCGTCCTACAGGTCGTAGGCCAGACTTCACCTCAACAGGCAGTTTTGGACATCGCTCAGACGGAGGCCCCCGTGTCGCAAACCCCATTCCCTCGGTTGTTGCTTGGTTGCGTGCTGTTTTTTTCTCCGGTTCAGGCCTTCGCGCAAGGCTACGGAGATCACGTTCCACTCCCTCCTCCTTCTCCTCCTCCTTCTCCTCCTTCTCCTCCTCCTTCTCCTCCTTCTCCTCCTCCTCCCCTGCTCCCTCCGCCTGCTCCCTCCGCGTTTGCGGTGCCACCGTCCGATTCTGCGCAACCGACTTTACCGACGGAAACGACTGTGCTCCAAGTACCGCCGCAAACGCCGCCTCCCATCACCTTACCGCAGGGCTCCCAACCCGTCTGGCGTTTCGATTTGGGAGGGTATGTTCACGCCGCCTACCGCTGGATCGAAGAACCACAGAACTACAACCTGGCCGGTCGCAACAACGGTTTCCAGCTCGAACAAGCTCGTGTCAGCGCCAATGTCCAATACAAAGGAGTCCTCGCAGGTCGCGTGTCCGTCGAGGGTGCCAGCGAAGATCGCCTCAGCCAAAGTTTTCCCGGTGGACAACTGACCGCTCGTCTCCGCGATGCGTATGTCACTTGGGCACCGCTGCGATTCATCCGCGTGAGCATCGGACAACAAGTTTCGCCCTGGGATTTGGATAGTCTGCGTTCCGATGCCGAACTTCCCTTTGTGTCACGTTCCGTTCCCGTAGAAGGGGTCCAGCCCACAGAGGGCTACACGACGCGCGGCATGGGGGCCGATCGTTCCCTCGGGATTTCGCTGCATTCCGGTCACATTCCCCTGTTCGGGAATGCGTCCTTCCGGTACGCCCTGTTTGCCGGAAACGGGAACGGACAAAACCAGATTCTGTCCGACAACAACATTCCTGCCGTGTATGGACGCGCCGAGTTCTCCCATTGGGGCACCCGAGGTCTTCCGCTCGATCAGGTGCGTCCGATTTACGCGATATCCGATGATCTCCGCAAACCCCTTGTGCATGTGGGAATCGCTGCCCAATGGAATCCGCGTACCGTCGGGAATTTGCCCGATCTCATCCGTGAAACCGATGTCGGAGTCGCAGCAGACGTGGCGCTTTCCATCTTGGGTGTCGAGCTCCAAGCTGCGATTCTGTATTTGAAAACAACACGCGATACATTGACTGCGATTCCTCCTTTGGAGCGACTGGGATGGTGGGCTCATTTGCGGTACACCTTGCCCAAAATTCCGCTCGAAATCACACCGGGTTATCGCGTCGCCTCCTATGCCCCGCGAGCCCATTTTTCCACAAATCCGGCAAGTGAAGCCGACCGTCAATTCGACGCTGCGCTCGGCCTCCTGTACCACACGTTCGGGGTGTTTGTCAGGCCCACACGAACCTTCCCCGTACACGCCTCCCTGAACTACACGATCACCACGGAACAGGCTCCCAATGTTCTTAACAACAATCGGCTCGAAGTGGATCTTGTGACCGCATTCTAAGGAGCAAAACGTGATGAAACGCATCCTCTTGCTCGTTGTTTTTCTGTGTGTATCGGTGAGTCTGTCTTGTCAAAGAGAGACACCCACCACGTTCTTGCGCGCCTTCCAAGTGACCGACCGCAGCCAACTGTTCGGAGGGGGCCCGCGCGCCCTGGGGGAGGTCGGCGATTTTGTCCTCGAAAACGACCGGATTCGCGTCGTGATTCAAAATGCAGGTTTTTCGCGTGGTTTCGGTGTGTATGGGGGTGGAATCATTGACGCGGATTTGCGGCGTTTTGATGAACAGGGCCGCAACGAAAGCAACCAAAAAGGAGGGCACGACATTTTTGCAGAGATGTTCCCCTCTTTCTTTTTCCAAGCCGTTGCGTGCGACAAAGTAGAAGTTCTGACCGATGGAACTGCTCCGTTTGATGAAAAATATGGAACCAGCCACGTTCATTACGATGCGGGCACCGCAGTGATTCGCGCTTCCGGTGGCGGAGGCGAGTTCCTGACACTCCTGAAACTGTTTGATAGTTTGTTTCTCAACTACCTTTTGCCGACGGCATCGCATTCTGCCGACGGAAACAGTGAATTGGTCCGGTTGGCCCTTCTTTTGGGCCTCCCATTCCCAGATTTTGCTGCGGAACTAGACAAAGTTCACAACGAGAATGCGCGGTATGAAGTTGATTATCTGTTGCGGAACGGGTCACGGCACATGGAAATCCGTTCGCGCATCATCAACAAAACCCGAAAGCCGCTGCAAATCCCAAGTTCTGTCTTGGCCAACAGCACGTTTCAACAACAGATTGGGGGTGTCGATCTGTCTACCGTTCGCGTTCCCATCGGCATGGTGATGTTGTACGGGAGGCTCAACAACGTCTGGTTGCCAGGAACCGGTTTTGATCTGCGGCACCCCCTCGATCGATCCTTTTCGCGCGGTCTCCCCCTTCCGGCGTTCAATGGTGTGGTCACGGAATTTATTGCGTCGGCAGCCAGCCGCATGAACGACCGTGTGAGTTACGGCCTGATTGCGGCCCCGAGCGAGGAAAATTTTGTGAAACGGAATGCCGATGCGTATCGAAATGCGGGGAGGTACAAAGACAACTTCACTCCGATCGACAACACGTCACTCCTGGTTCCCTTCACTGCCATTTCGTTCATCGGCGTGTTCAGCGATTCCATCCGAACCACCATTCCCCCTTCCGGCTTTGTCGAGATGTCGCAGTATTTCATCGTGGGCGGAGGAGATGTCGCCTCGATCGTGGATGACATGCTGGATGTGCGCGCCGCGCCGGTAGGCCGATATGAGGGCTATCTTCGTCGGGAACAGGGCGGCGATCCGACTTCTCACGGACAACTCCTGATCTATCAGGAATTGGGGCCGGACACCGGTGTGACAAGCCAGACCTTTGCGAAAGAAGATGACTATTTGGATGCGGGGTTGCGACTCTGTTCCACAAGGACTCCAACGACGCTGTGCAGGCCGTATTCCCAAGACTATCCTGACGATGCAGGGAATCTGTTTGGGAATTTGCCGCCGGGTCGATATGCGTACCGCATACAAAGCGATGGGAGGCCACTAGGACCGTTTGTTCCGTTTGAAATTCAGGCCGGACAGACAACGGTCCTAACACCCAGACTTGCGCCGCAAACGCTTTTGGCCGCAGCCGTCATGGACGATGTGGGAAGACCGCTGCCTGCCAAGGTCAGCGTCGTGGGACAGTACGATCGCGATTACACCAATGCGCAACGGAGATCCGGTGCGGTGTTCGATTTGCAAGCAGGAGAAGCCTACCGTTACACAGACATGCTTCCCGATCAAAAAGAGGGCCAACGAGCATTCATTGAAGCCGTGGGATACACGAATGCAGAAGGACATGTGACTCTTCCCATTCGACCGGGCGAATATACGGTGTACTTCAGCCGGGGTTTTGAATACGACGTAACGGCTGTTCCCATTTCCGTCTCCCTTGGGAATGCCGCTTCAGCGACGGGAAAGGTCTCTCGCGTGGTCGATACAAAGGATTGGATGTCCATGGATGGGCATGTGCATTCCGAACACTCGATCGACTCGAAAATGGCGTTGGTTCCCCGCCTCCTTTCCGCAACAGGGGAAGGTCTGGAAGTTGTGATTTCGACCGATCACAATTACGTCTCCGATTGGCGATCCCACGTCGATTGGTTGGGGTTGCGTCCCTTTGTAAAAAGCTTTGTAGGAATCGAATTTACGACGCTGGAAAGTGGTCACTTCAACACCTATCCGCTCAACTACCAAGTTGGCCCTGTGACACACGGCGCATTTGAGTGGTTTGCGAAACCGCCAGAGGAACTGTTTGCAGGGCTCCGCACGTTGTCCCTGCCGGATGTGGGGACCAACATCATTGTGTGCAATCACCCTCGGGATTCTACACAGGGATACTTCAACCAATATGGCCGTTCCAGCATCACCGGAGAGATGGCCTCTCAAGGGAGTTCCAAACGACTTGCGGGGCCCAATGGGAAGGCGTTTTTCGATGAAAAAGGAAAGACACGGTTGTCCTATGGATGCGACGCGCTGGAAATTCTGAACGGAAAATTGGGTCACGAAATACACTCTGTTCGGGTTCCTACAAATTGGCCGAGTGCGTGCTACAAACCGCTTCCGCCAGGATTTGATCCCAAAAAGGAACTTGATCCATGCAGTTTGAATGGAAAAATTCTGCGGCCTTCCAGTACGACCGATGCGCTGGTTCCGGGAACGGTCCTCCTCGATAAAAGTCCGACGGCAGATCCCGGCGCGAGCGGCCTTGACAATGTGGAAGCGGTGTTTCCGGGGGCCGTGGATGATTGGTTTCACATGCTGAATCAGGGGTATCGGCATACGGTGGTTGCGGCATCGGACACACACGGCGATGTGGGAGAGGAGCCAGGCGCACCGCGAACGTACTTGCGTTTTGGTTTCGATGAACCAACCCGCATCGAGGCTGGGCAACTTGTGGACGTTGTGAAAAACCAGCGCGCGGTGACGCTTTCCCATGGTCCGTTTTTGACGTTTACGGTCACGGTTCCAACGGCAAATGGGGGCCAAACGGAGCCTGCTCACATCGGTAAAGAAGTCGATGCACCGGATGGAAAGGCCACGATACAGTATCGTCTGACCGCACCCCCATGGGTGTCCGTTGGACGGCTGCATGTCTATGTGAATGGGCGGCTTGTGCAACGGATTCCCATCGATCCAAAACGCAATCTGGCAAGCAATGCTCCCGATGGAGAGGGACCCCTAACAGGAGCGATTCCGCTCGTTCTGTCGCGTGATTCCTGGGTGGTGTTGGAAGCGGTGGGAGACAAACCCATGTTCCCCGTCGTCACCGGAACAGAGGAGCCGTTCCTTTTGATCTCAGATGCAGTGGGAGCGTTGGCGGGGCCTCTGGGAATCGCTGCGACGACAGACATCGGCGCGGTGGTGGTTGGGAATCCGCAACCGTACGCACTGACGAATCCGATTTGGATCAAAACAGGTCGGGGGGCGGCGTGGAAAGCTCCAGGGGTGCAACCTTGGAAGGACATCAACGTGCCGGATCAAGATCCTGGCGTGGGAGTGCTGAGAACCCGAAACCACGAATGAAGCGCTTTGGGGGAATTTAGTAGGGCCAGTACGGAGGAGGAGAGGCGTATCGTCGCTCGGGGACGGCGAAGGGCTCTGCGGTTCGGCGCAGATACACATCGTGCAGATTGCTTCCATTGCCATCCACATCGACTCCCATTGCCAAAAGACCCGCGCGATCGTTGTACCTGACACCCAAAATCGCTGCGGGAACGGTCGGGTGTTGTCTGTAGAACACAACCTCTTCCACTGGGGAAGTGACCCGTTCGCCAAAACCCGTTCCGAGTCCGGGGCGAAGGTCTCGTTGCCGTGTTTCTCGTTCGGCGAGTGCACCGGCACCAGCATGGCTTCGACTCAATCCGTCTGGCGCAACTGTGCTTGGCGCAGGAGCATCCATGGACGGCGCGCTTTTCCGTTTGTCGTCTTGCTCTTCTCCGCGTTCGTCATACGGGAGTCCGTAACGCGGTCCGTGTGGAACATACAAAGGACGTGGAGGAGGAGGGGGCGGAACATACCGTTCTGCGAACACCGCAACCCCAATCACACCGACTTCTCGCGTGGACCCCGTTCGTCCAACATAGGAGTTCGCGACCGACGAAAATCGGAACGCTGCGGCTTCCCCCTGAGACAACCTCCAACCATCCACATCCACGTACCCCCATGCAGGCACCAGATAGCCGCGTTTTTGCCGATAATCTGCCGGCTTCCCATCCACTACGTCCCGGCCATCTACAGACACCACAGCCTCGATTCGCTGGCTGGAATGATTGTGGATCCGCAACGTGTATCGTTGGCCGCGCTGACCCATGACATAGGTCTCACCATGGTGGTCATACGTGGGGGCTTGTCCGTCAGGGGTGACGACCTGGACTTCGTAGGAACCCACATGTCGTTGCAGGGGTGAAGCAGAAGCGGACAGCGATAGAAGCGAAGCAGAAAGAAGGGAAAGGGCGATCTGCGTTCTCATGTTCAAACTCCTTGGGTGTTGATGAACGCGACGCACGCAAAAACGATCCGCAAGGAGTCTGTCTTTTCGCAGTGTGTTTTGACGCGATTGAGGGATTGACAAAGCCGCGTGTGGGGTCGTAACACCGGTTCCCGCACAACAAGGACAACACAACATGCAGACCTCTTCTCTTTCTCTTTCTCTTTCTCTTTCTCTTCCGCGTGCTCTTCCGCGTGCTTTCCCGCTCGCTCTTCCGATCGGTTTTGTTTTTGCGTCCGCGCTTTTGGCGTGCGGACCTGCGACGAACGTGGTTCCTGATGACGCAGCCAAGGCGACAGAAAGCAAAGACGACGGAACGTGTGCGAATCCAAAAGATTGCTACAACAAAGCGGCGGCTGCGCTTCAGGCCAAGGACAACGCCAAAGCAATGCCCTATTTGCCCGGCGCATGCGACCACGACCCGAAAGCATGCGTCATCGCGGGCGAGATTCTGTCGCAGGGGAAGGGGCTCCCAACGGATTTGCCGAAAGCGGCGGATTTTTTCAAACGTGGCTGCGACGGAGGCTTGCTGGTGGCGTGCGCGAACGAAGCGACGATGCGCTATTCGGGTGAGGGCGGTGTCACCGTCGATAAAGACCGCGCGCGAAAACTGTTTGAGAAAACGTGTGGCCCTGAGATGCTCGACAATTGCCACAACGCGGGGACGATGCTGTACGGCGGGGAAGGCGGTCCCGAGGACAAAGCGAAAGCGCGCAGCCTGTTCGAGATGGCTTGCGGCGGCGCGTACCTGCCGTCGTGTGTGTCCGGCGGTGCGATGCTGCTCTCAGGACTCGGCGGTCCCGAGGACAAGGCCAAAGCGGCAACGATGTTCGAGAAAGCCTGCGACGGCAAAAATGCCGACGGTTGTTTCAACCTTGGCGTTGTGTATGGCAGCGGCAACGGTGTGACCAAAGACCTCACCCGCGCGCAGGCGCTTCTGCAAAAAGGCTGCGAGATGGGCAACAAAAAATCCTGCGAGACGCTCGACAAACTCAAGGCCGATTTGGAAAAAGCCGCTGCCCCCAAACCCAAGGGGAAAAAGTAGGGCGGGCGCTTTTCGTCGCCAAAAAACGCCATGGCTTCGACTTCCGCTTCGTCGTTTTCGCAAGATCCGCTCGGGCCGCTGTTGTCTGCGCTGTCACCGTCGGCACCGCCGCTCATTTTCTTGACTGGGAAAGAGCGTTTTCTGATCGATCGCGCGGTCGAGGCGATCAAGGCCGCTGTGCTCGATCCAGCGACGCGCGATTTCAATTACGACACGTTTTTCGCCAAAGAAGCCGGGGCGGCAAAAATCCTCGCGTGCGCCAAAACACTGCCGATGATGGCGAAACGGCGGCTGGTGTTGGTGCGAGACGGGGATGCGTTTTCTGCTGACGAACTTCTGACGTTTGCAAAGTTTGTCGAAGGTCCAGCGCAGGAGACGTGCCTTGTTTTTGTGGCGGAAAAAGTGGACATGCGGTTGCGTTTTTTCACGCTCTGGAAAAAGCACGGGCTGTTGCTCAAGCTCGACCCGCTGTCGGAAAAACAACTGCCGGGTTTTGTCGAGGCTGAGGCGCGACGGTTGGAAGTCCAACTGAAACCCGGTGTGGCAGTGCGGCTCATCGAAGAAGTCGGCACGGATTTGGCACAACTTGCCGACGCGCTGGAACGCTTGTGCTGTTATGTTCCCGTCGGACAGCCGATTCGCCCGAAAGATGTCGAAGATGTGGTCGTCGCGACGCGGCAACATTCGGTGTTCGAGCTGGTCGATGCCATCGGTGCCAATGACCGAGCCAAGGCGCTGACGCTCTTGTCGGGTGTGCTTTCGCAGCGCGAACCGGCGCTGAAACTGCTGGCGCTTCTTTCCCGACATGTCGTGAAGTTGTGGCAGACGGCGGATCTTCTCTCACAGGGGCGACCGTCGGTGAATGACTTGGCGAAAACGCTGAATGTGTTGCCGTTCGTAGCGATGAAGCTGATCGACCAGACGAAAAAACTGAAACTTTCGCGTGTGCAGGTGTTGCACGAGGCGATTTTTCAGACGGATCGGACGCTCAAACAAACGAAGCTCGACGACGAGCGCGTGATGGAACAACTTGTGCTGAAACTTTGCACGGCCTGACAAACGCATGCCGATTTTCATCCATCCGAGCGCCGAGGTTTCCCCCTGCGCGCAACTTGCCGACGGTGTTCGGGTGTACAACCAAGTCCACATTCGCGAAAACGCCGTCGTTGGAGAGCACACGATCCTTGGAAAAGACTGCTACATCGACCAGGGTGTTCGCGTCGGGGCTCGGTGCAAAATCCAAAACGGCGTGTACCTGTATCACGGCGTCGTCGTCGAAGATGGCGTGTTTTTGGGCCCAAGAGTCACGACGACCAACGATTTGCATCCTCGCGCGATTTTTCCCGACGGAAACATGCGAGGCCCGAATGATTTTCGAGTGGTTCCGACGAACATCGGCTACGGCGCGTCGATTGGTGCCGGTGCGATTTTGCTGTGCGGCATTTCGATCGGGAGGTTTGCGATGGTCGCGGCGGGTTCCGTCGTGACCAAGGATGTGCCCGACTTTGCGCTCGTTCGTGGGCATCCGGCCCGGCTCGTCGGTGCGGTGTGTGCATGCGGAGCCAAAATCGTCGGAAAACCGAAACACTGCACACATTGCGGTGAAGTTCTTTCCTCGGCGGCACTGTCGTTATCGCTGTTTCCGTAAGACGAATTTTCCGTTGGCCAACGGCACGAGCGCTGTGTCAAAACAGAAAATCTCATGCGCATCGGTGTGTTCGGAACGGGCTACGTCGGTTTGGTGACGGGGGCGGGTTTTTCGGATTTTGGAAACGAAGTGATTTGCGTGGACATCGACGAGGAACGCATCGCTCGTTTGCAACAAGGTGACATTCCGATTTACGAGCCGGGTTTGAAAGAACTCGTCCAAACCAACCGTGCTGAGGGCCGACTTTCGTTTTCGACGGATTTGGCCGCAGCGACGGTGGATCGAGAATTGGTGCTGCTTTGCGTGGGCACGCCGTCTTTGGAAACGGGTGAGGCGGACCTGCAACAGGTGTTCTCAGCAGCGGAGAGCGTTGGAAAAAACCTCTCGTCCGATTTTACGGTGGTGGTGGACAAATCGACGGTGCCGGTTGGAACGGCAGAGCGGGTTCGGGACAGAATCGCGACGTGCTCGGACAAAGCGTTTGCGGTTGTGTCGAACCCCGAATTTTTGAAAGAGGGCAGCGCGCTCGACGATTTTCTGGGACCGGATCGAATCGTGGTGGGCGTCGGGCCGGGTTCGGGACCGGGCGGACGACATACTCGTCTGAAAACACCGGAACAAGTCGATGACGAAGCCAGGCGCGTGCTGCGGCAGCTTTACTCGGCGGTCGTGCGCAAAACCGATCGGCTCCTGTTTATGGATGCGCGCACAGCAGAACTTACAAAGTACGCCTGCAACGCACATTTGGCGATGCGCATTTCGTTCATGAACGACCTGGCCCGGTTGTGTGAAGCGCATTCGGCGGATGTGGAGTTTCTGCGACGAGGCATGGGTTTGGACCAGCGCATCGGCCCAAGTTTTCTGTTTCCGGGTGTGGGATATGGTGGGTCGTGTTTTCCCAAGGACACGCGGGCGCTTTTGCACATGGCTGCTGAAGTCGGTTTGTCGTTGCCGCTGGTCGAGGCGACCGAGGCGATAAACCAACGTCAAAAGCTCCGTCTCGTCGAGAAACTGCTTTCGCTGTGGCAACTTTCGGAAGAACAACCCGCGCCGCTTTCGGGCAAACGGATTGCGGTGTGGGGTCTGTCGTTCAAACCCGAAACGGACGACGTGAGGGACGCGCCTGCGCTGGTGCTGATCGACAAACTGACGGCGCTTTCAGCACACGTTGCGGCGTATGACCCGGTGGCGAACGAGCCGGCGCGAAAAGCACTTTCGGGCCTTTTGAAAAACCGGGCGTCGCAAGTTTCGTTCGCTCACGACGGCTACGAGGCACTCGACGGTGCGGACGCGCTTTTGCTTTGCACGGAATGGCGACAATTTCGGCAGCCGGATTTTGGAAAAATGGCGCGGCGCATGCGTGGGAAATGGTTGCTGGACGGTCGCAACACTTGGGATGCGACGCAGGCCAAAAACGCTGGCTTTGTGTACACGGCGATTGGCCGATAACGCAGGAAAAGAGGCCTGCGGCTACTTTTTGGGGAGTTGGGCGGCGTCGAGGCGGCGTTTGATGCGCACGGACAGCTCGCTGCCCCATTGTTGGCCGATTTGGAGGGCTTCTTGGTTGAGCGCGGGTAGGGTTTGGGTCAATTTTTTGCCGAGCGGGGTTTCGTAAAAGCGCAAAAGTTCTTTGATTTCTGCGGCGGTGAAGTGCTTGTCGTAAAGCGGCAGCAAACGGTCTAGCAGCTCACCGGCATGAACCTGTTTGCGCAGCTCGGCAAAGACCTCATCTTTCACGGTCGGCATCGCTTTTTGCAGGCTTGCGAACACTTGCTGCGCGGCTTGTTCCCCGATGGCTGCAGCTTGTGTCAGTTCGAGCAAATGCAGGATGTCGGCGTGTTTTTGCGCATCGACCTTGGACGGCTGTGGCCCGGTCGGTTTCTGAAACTTGGCGGACGGATTTTCATCTGCCGATGCCAACCGAGGAGCGAGCGCAGCGAACCACAGAGCCCAAAACCAAGCTCCGCCGCGCGCTACCACGGGACCGATGTGCCTTGGTATTGCAGAAATTGCCCGGTTTGTTCGAGGGAAAGCTGGTCGATGACCTGATTCATGGCTGCGACGCTCTCGGCGGCGGTCATCATGCCGTACCCGCGCGTCAGGTCGGTTTGCACCATGCCCGGATGCATGGCGACCACCGTGATGCCGCGCTTTTTCAAATCCACAGCCAAGCTGCGCGTCACCATGTTCATGGCGGCTTTGCTCATGCGGTAGCCGTAGTAACCGCCCGAGTTGTTGTCTTCGAGCGAACCCATGCGCGAGGTCAGGTTGACGACCTTGCTGCCCTCTTTGAGGTTGGGAAGAAGCGCGTGCGTCACCATGAGCGCCCCGAGCGCGTTCACTTGGAACTGCCGAAGCACGTTTTGAACATCCATGTTTTCGAGCGTCTCGACGTGCAAAATCCCGGCGTTGTTGAGCAGCAGGTTGATAGGCAAAGAACCTACAGTGTCCGCCATGTCGGAGACTGAGCGTTCATCTGCGACATCGAGCTGCACCACCTGCAATTGCTCGCTGTGCTGTTCGAGGAGCGTGCTCAGCGCCGAGGCCGTCGTCGGATTTCTCGCTCCGGCAATCACGCGAGCGCCGCGTTCCAAAAAAGCACGTACAAACTCAAGACCAATTCCTCGGCTGGCACCAGTCACCAGCACGGTCGCTGGGGCGCTTGGCCCCACGCTACTGCTTGCTTCGTCCATTTTGACCTTTTTAGGGCAGAACCGGCTCGCACTGCAATCGGTTTCCGGGCAAGGGCCCCGGCAGGACCGCAGGGACCAATCAATCTGTGTGAAATGGCGTTACTGGCGCTCATCGTGGATGTCGGTCGATAGCAACGAGATGAGCGCGCTTTTTGTGTCGAATTTTCCGTGCAGCAAGTGATACAGCGCCGACACAATCGAGGTCCGAACTTGGTGTTTGTGTCCAAGAATGTGTGCCTCGCGCACCATCGCCGGACCGTCGCACACGCGGCCCACTTGGCGCAGCGCATCCGACAGCGGGACGCGCTGACCCAGCAGGCGGCCCAGCTCGAAGTCGGCGGAACCACGACGTTCGGTCGCGGCCACGTACTCGCCGACGCCAGCCAGACCGAAAAATGTGCGTTCCTCGGCACCCAATTTGGCCGCGAGCCGGGCCATTTCCGCTGCGCCCCGCGTGATCAAAATGGCGCGGGCCGGCGTCCCCAAATCCAAAATGTTGGCAACACCCGCTGCCAGCGCAATCACCGACGAGCCCGCTCGGGCCAGCTCGACCCCAATCAGGTCGCGCGTCTTGTACACCAACAGCGAGTGTCCCGAGAGCACCTGGATGGCTTGGTCGCCCACTTCGTCAAACCGACTGCCGCACACGAGCGCCGCCGGAGAAAACTCCTCCAAATCCGGTGCCAGCGCGGGTCCGGCAAACACGCCAATTTTTCGGATCGGCGTCAATTCGGCAATCGCCTGCGAAATGAGCTGCGTGTGAGGAAATTCCTCACTTGCTGGAATCACGCTGCCGATGGCGTGGATGGCGGTTTGGTTGCCATGCAGATGGGGTGCTGCCAGCCGCAACACTTTGCGCACGGCTGGGGCAGGCACCGCCAAAAAAATCACATCGGCTGAGGCCAAATCCGACGCCACAATCGTCGTGACCTGCTTGCGCTCGGCCTGCTGAGCGGAGTGGGCGGCGTGGACCTCGGGCACTTCTCCGATGGCCGCCGGAACATCGACTTGCGCGGGCTCGCTCTCAGCGCGGTTGTCATCCGGGCCCGTGCGAAGCATCTCGCGAGGCGGACAATAGTGCAACACGCTCGAGATTCGGTCGGGCAGGCGGCGTTGGTTGTGCAAAAGAAAAGACGCCAGCGCACGCGCCCAACGACCGCCGCCTACGACGGCTACCGACAAACTGGTCATGGCTCATCCCCCAACGATTCGACTCGGTTTTGGTAGTAATACAGAAGCTGCCGATCGACCACCGTCACGGCTTGCGACGGAGTTCGCAGCGCGACAGGCTCGGTGTGGTAGCTCGCAAAGGCACCAAGGGCGGCTTCGATGACCTGTTCGGGTGTTCCGTCAGCGACGGGCCCTAGCACATGCCGCTTGTTTCGCAACTGTTGTTGCAAACGCGACATTTCCATACACAGGTCGGCGTCCGACACATGCAAATCGAGCGGTTGCCGAAGCCGCCTGTACAAATCCAGGCTCGGCAGTGCCGCAGTCACTTTTCGCCACAGCACATGCGCCAAAAGATGCGTGGGCAAAAGCACTGTGTCTCGACGGTAAGCGCGAGCAATCGCGGTTCCCGTTTGGTTCATGTATTCCGTGTCTCGCTGCGCGACGTGCGTGGGCTTTTGAGCCACCCAAAAAAACCGCGCGAGGTCCACCACTTGTCCGTGCGGCCCGATTGATTCCCCCGTGTCGGTCACCGGGTGTCCGAGCACATCCATCGGCTCCGAAAAGCGGACGACAATCGCTCCCGTGTGCGTCAGCATCGAGCGCGCAAAATCGACCACTTTTTGCCACTGCGCCGATTCGTCGTCTTCGATGATGAAACGCGCCTTGCCGGTTTCCTTCAAATGATCTGCGATGAGCGTTTCAGCCTCGAGAACAAGCTGTTGGTTGATCGTGACCGGAACGACAAAAATGGGTCGCACCGCCGCACCGTTCGCAAGTCCCGCTTGCCGTCGGAAACCTTCCACGGTGGCCGTCAGAGCGGTGCCCAAAAGCCCGAGCTTCAATTTCCCCTCGACCCGACCCGAGCGCGACCGTGTTCCCCCCGGAAAAAACATCGAGTGATAACCGCGCTCCAAAATCACCTGCGAATACGTTTTCAAAACGTCTTTGTAAAGCTCGTGCCGAATGCGCCGATCGACGCGATACGCGCCGCAGTTCCGCATGAAAAAGCCCAAAATCGGGTTCGTAAACAGGTTTTTACCAGCGCCATACGTCGTCGGTGGCAAACCCGCCGCTTGCAGAGCGTAGCCCATCACTGGAGAGTCCAAGTTCGATAGGTGCGTTGGCACACAAACCAGCGTGCCCCGCGCCGCCAGCGCCCTCAGCTTCGCGAGCGGTCCAGTGACCTGCAACCGCTCTCCCAGCCGAGACAACAGCGCCTCTTCTTGCAGCATGTGAAACGGCAGTTTCAACGGATTTTCCGGGGACAAAAGCAGCGACAGCGCCGGGGCGACCACACGCGAAGCAAACGTGTACACATGTTTTTGAAAACCGCCTGCCACGTCTTGCGCATAGTCTGCAATCAGGCGCTCCAAGTCCTGTTCGAGCATCCTGCGCGACTTTCCCCCAAGCGACCGCCACAGCCGTTTCCATTCCGACAGCGCGCGGACTTCTTCTTGCGCGTGGCCTTCCGACAACCGCCGGATTTCCGACAGGCAAGCGTCGTTCAGAATGTACTCCGGTTGGTTTTGAGAGAGCACGGTTTGCAGCGCGCGTCGCGTCGTCTCCAGTACGATGCGTTCGCGTTCTTTGTGAAACCGCAACAGAGGATAGTCACTCACGGGTTCGTTTTCGGACACGGGGGGTCATTTTATCACCTGAAGTTGGCGCAAAAACAGCCAGAACTTCCGGCGCAACGGAAAGGGCTCTGCAAAAGTCTGCAAACGTTTTCGATGGCTTTGTCTACAGGCAGCTTGCGATAGGATGAACGGATGCTTGGGGGTGTCCTGAAACTCGAATGGGCTGAACGTTCTGTTGAGCGGCTTTTTTCGCTGCGCAAAGACGAAACGCGGATGCGCGCGGCTGTGTCAGCGGTGTGGATTTGGACAGCCGTTGCGGTGTTGCATCCGTTCTACCAAAGCGTCGGAAAGTTCTACCTTGCGAAACTGGGTTTTCCGTCGGCGCTGATGTATGTCACCTGCGCGTTTGAGTTTCTTCTGGGGGTTGTTGTTTTTCTGTGCAAACCGACCAAACAGCTTGTGTTTTTTCAGGCTCTTTTGGTGCTGTGTTTCTCGCTCATTCTGGCCGCTTCCGAACCCCTCCTTTTGGCGAATCCGTTTGGTGTTCTGTCCAAAAATTTGCAATTCCTTTGCATCCTTTGGGTGTCCTATGTTGTGGAAAAGGAGGGCGAATTTTCGGAAAAAACACTGTCGATTCTGCGTTTGGGAATGGCATGCGTGTGGTTCACAGAGGGCCTTTTCCCCAAGCTCCTGTTTCAACAACAAATCGAGTTACAGATGGTTCCCCAATTGGGAATCACTTTTGTTTCTCCATCCGTCGCTGTTGGTTGTATAGGAATCTGCCAAATTCTGAGTGGATGTTTGGCTCTGTTGTTGAAAGGAACACCACTCCGTTTCGTGTTGTCTCTTCAGGCAGCGGCACTCCTTTTTCTTCCATTGGTGGTTGGTTTTCTGGTGCCATATCTTTGGGTTCACCCCTTTGGACCTTTTTCCAAAAATCTCCCCATTTTTGTCGGCACCCTGATCGTGAGGAAGCGATGTGGTGGCTTGTCCTGAAAACCTGTCACGTCCTGTTTGCCATGCTGTATTTGGGAACCGGGCTCGGCAGCGCGTATTACAAACTTCGGGCCTTCGCGAGCCGCGACGTGCGAGCGATCGCGTTCGTGGACAACGAGATTGTCCGCGCGGATTGGTTGTTTACGGTTCCATCGGGAATCGTCATGCCAGCGACGGGAGCAACGATGGTGTATTGGATCAAACTCCCGTGGACCACATCGTGGGTCCTGGTTGCGTTCAGTTTGTGGACGGTGGCGGGTCTGTCGTGGATGTGGGCTGCGTGGCTGCAAATCAAGATGAAAACGTGGTCTGCGCAAGCGGCCCAAGACGGCAAACCGCTGTCTGCGGAATATGTGCGCGCGCAAACGCTTTGGATGTGGCTGGGGATACCGGCGTTTTTGGCCGCAGTGGCCACCGTGGCGGTGATGGTGTCCAAGCCGACGTTTTGGTGAGTTGCCCGCCGATTGCAAATTCGTTTGACGGTTGGTGCATCGGCCTTTTAGCCTGTCGCGCCGCCGAGCTGTGTGCTCGTGCGTCTTTCCGACATGCGACCCGAATTGCTTTCTGAACTCTGTACCGGCGATGCGCTGTGGATTTTGCGGGCCGGGCTTTTTTTCGCGAACGACCCCCCACAAAACGCTGAACTTGTCAAGCGCCCCCTTTATGCGGAGCTCTGCGAGAAGGCTCGCGAACAAGCGCGCGACCTTTTGAATGTTGCGCCGGATGTGCTGAGGCAAAACATCGAGGAGATTCTGCTTCTTGACGGCGCGCCGCTGGGTTTGCAGTGGATGTTCGACAGCGACGTGCTGCGACACGTCTTGCCGGAACTTCACGCGACGGTGAATTTTTCACAAGAAGCTGGGCGACGGCACAAAGACGTGTGGGAACACACCAAGCAAGTGGTGTGGCAAGCCCCGGCGCGGCCTCTTTTGCGGTGGTCGGCGCTTTTGCATGACATTGGGAAAGTCAAAACGCGGGCGTATACCAGCGACGGAAAAGTCACGTTTCATCGGCACAGCGAAGTCGGCGCAAGGTTGTTTGATGACCTGGCTCGTCGCTTTCGCTTCGACCGAGACAGTCACCGCACGCTGCGTTTTTTGATCCTTCATCATTTGCGCCCGAATGCGTATTTGCCGTCGTGGACGGATTCGGCGGTGCGGCGGTTTGCAAAGGAAATTGGGCCGCTTTTGCCCGATTTGCTCGATTTGTCTCGCGCGGACATCACCTCGCGTCGGCCCGGACGCAGGCAGCAGGGACTGTGCAACATCGACGAGCTTTCGTCGCGCGTGGACCAGATCGTCGCGGACGATGCCGTGGTGCCACCGTTGCCGAGTGGAATCGGGGACGAAATTATGCAGAAGTTTCGTTTGCCTCCGTCGCGACTCATCGGGGATTTGAAGAAGGAATTGCTCGCGAAAATCGAAGAGGGTGTGCTCGAGCGAGCGAGAGAGTCGGAATACTACATGCCGACGGTGGAAGAACTTCTGTCGATGCGCAACGAACCCCCATCGCCATGTTGCGAATGACGGTGCAGGGTTCCTTTTGCGGATGCGGTAAAAGTTGATTTACTTCGCTGAAGCAGAAGTCGGTTTGGCAAAGGAAGGCGTCGCGCCGAATTCCTCGATCACCTCGAGGATTTGCAACAGAAGTTCCTGTCTGGCCTCGAGGAACTGATCTTGTTCGGTCACTTGAAACCAGGCCGTGATTTCGATCGGAATCGTGAAATCCGAGAGGCCGGTGAAGTGAACACGGACGACATCGGGCCACACCTTGGGATGATTCCGTACACATTTGACGAGCGCCTCGCGCAGGTTTCGCAGGCCGTCGGGTTTGAGCGCACAAATGACGGACAGCGACAAGAAAAACCGGGAACGATCGCGCGCTGCAATCGTCTCGATTTGCATGTCGGCGACTTTTCCGTTCGGAATCGTGACAACAGACCGCTCGGCGGTGCGGATTCTGGTCGAGCGCATGCCGATTTGCTCGACGGTTCCGACAACATCACCGAGGCGGACTTGATCGCCGATGCGAATGGGTTGATCGACGCTCAGCGTGACGCTGCCAAAAAAGTGTTCGAGCGTGTTTTTGGCGGCCAATGCGACAGCCAAACCGCCAAGGCCCAAACTGGCCATCACGCTCGTCAGTGACATTCCCAACTCAGACAAAATCAGCGCCGAGGCGATCGCAACAAGACCAATCCCGATCAGTTGTCGCAAAAGGGGCAAGACGCCGCGCAAACCAGGCCGGGCTTCCAGCCATTCGAGCAGGCGCGCTCGCGTCGTCAACACGTCGGCCACGCGCCACGCAATCCAACACACCGACACTTCAAACCCGATGCGAAGCAGGGCGCGAACGGGATGTGCGGCAAGCGGCGTCAAAAACAGAAGCGGCAAAAGCAGCCACGCGAACACCGACGAAAAAAGCAACCACAACGGCCCGCGTTGGCGTTCGATCAGGGCTTGGCCCGAGGAATGCGCGGACAGCAGTTTGCGCAAAATCGGTCGAAGCACCATCGACAACGCAATGCCACCCAGGCAGCTCAACGCGAGCAGCAGCGGAAATGCGATCCACTGCCAATACGCAAGACCGAGCGGCCCGTGCTGAAGCAATCCCTCGGGCAGTGTTTCCAGCACAAAGTGGTCCTCGAGTCGCTCGTACCATTTGTCGATGTTTTCGACGGTCATTCGAGCAAACACCCAGCGTCGATCGCGCGGCGCACGCTGTCGTTTCAGGCGCAGCGGGTCTGCTCCAAACGGCGTCTCGATTCGTCCGATGACATCGTGGTCCTTGAGGCCATCGTTTTGGTTGCCGCTGGGCGAATCGGAAATTTTTGCGAGGGCTTCGGGAGACAGGTCTATCCGTCGCTCCATCACAGCCGCGAGTTTTCGGGCCTTTTCCGCCGCGTCATCGACGTTCGAGGACGCATTCGGAATGGCCTCGGCAGCTCTGTGGTAATCGCCGGTTCTGGAGTAGGCGATGAATCGTTCGACCGCTCGACGGGGCGTGTCCAGGTCGTCATCGGAATCTCTGTCGTCTTCCACCTCGGAAGTCGAGCCGGCGACGGTGGGAATCGGCGGTTGGGTTGGCGCTTTTTCGGGTCCGGCGTGCGCGAACGGTTCGGAAAAAAGGGCCAAAAAGCTCGCAGACAGAACAAGGGGCAGCCAAGACCCCCAAAAGACACTTTTTCGCATGGTTTCTAGCATCCGAAACCGAACGCCAAACCTCAACGGAAACGCTTTTCTCGTCGGAAAATGCGCGCGGGCGATGACGGAATCCCCAAAGGCTTGCGATAGTGCTTTGCGTGCGTGGCAACAACGCTTCCTGCGATTTTTGGGTGGTGACTTCGTATTTCAATCCAGCGAAATATGAGTCTCGGCGACGAAACCATGCGCAGTTTGTAAAATCTCTTTTACAGCAAGGCGTGCCGTGTCTGACCGTCGAGTGCGCGCTTTTGGACCAACCGTTTGAACTGCCGCCGCATCGGGATGTGTTGCACGTTCGAGCCCAGTCGGTGCTGTGGCACAAAGAACGGCTCATCAACTTGGCGGTCGAGAAACTGCCGAATACGTGCCGTTTTGTGGCGTGGGTAGACGCGGATGTGCTGTTTGCAGACGGAGATTGGCCCAAACGAACGCGCGAGCTGTTGAAACAGCATGTCGCCGTGCAGCCTTTTGAAACGGTCTCATGTTTGCCCAAAGAGGCATCTTTCCCGAACGCTTTACCGACGCAAACGCAGGCGGGTTTTGCGGCCAAAGTGACGGTGGACAAAAGCGTGCTTCAAGCAGGTCGTTTCGATGCGCACGGCCACACAGGTTTCGCTTGGGCAGCCCATCGCACCCTGTGGGAAGAGGTAGGTCTATACGAAGCCTGCGTCGTCGGGAGCGCCGATCACCTGATGGCGCATGCGTTTTTGCTCGAGCCGGATTCGCCGTGCGTGACGCGACTTGTTGGAAAGGACGCGGCACATCATAGGCATTTTGTCAAGTGGTCGGCACGGCTGGCTGCGTTTGCCGAGCGGCACGGGCTTTCTGGCGTCGGCTTTGCGCCGGGTGTGATCGCTCACCTGTGGCACGGCGAGTTGTCCGACCGTCGGTATTTCGAGCGAAACCAGAAACTCAAAGCCTTGGATTTTGATCCCGAACGCGATCTGATTTCGGCGCCAGGTGAGCCTCTGCGTTTGCGTGAACCAGCGGGCGCGCTGGCCGATTTTTTGGCGGGCTATTTCGCGTCTCGACGAGAAGACGGATGAGCGTGGACTATGAGATTTGTGCGTGCGGTTTGGGCAGGCGCGAAAAGGCACGGCGTCTCTGCCACGCGGCGCGGGAAGCATCGACGAGCGAGTGCGCCAATTCCCAGGTTTCGTGCGGCGATTTGGGGACGGTGCGCAACGCATTTTGCAAATGCCGCGCGGCTTGCCGAAACTTGCCCTGCCCGAGCGCGAACGAAGCCCACGACAAATGCTGCGCACAACCGGTCAGCCGCGTTTCTTTGGGCAAAACAAGAGGCTCGGGCACGGGCAGGCCTC
Source organism: Pseudomonadota bacterium (assembly GCA_035328405.1). Taxonomy (GTDB): domain Bacteria; phylum Myxococcota_A; class Polyangia; order Palsa-1104; family JAEUJZ01; genus JAEUKA01. The sequence goes on from DAOLIT010000007.1 coordinate 45,931, forward strand.
GACGGAGATACGTTTCGCGGACGACTTCGACTTTCAAGTCGGTTTGCTCGCTGGCGTGCGTGACGCAAGTGCTTTGAAAATGCTGTCGAAACCGAAGCAACGGCTCGGGCAAATTCGCGAGGGAACCGACCTCGGCGAGACGCAAAAACAGGTCCAAATCCTCCACGAGATCGTATTTGGCCCGATAGCCACCGATTTTTTCGACGGCGTCTCGTCGCATCATCGCCGACGGTTGCACCAGCGCCCAGCCGTAACCGCACAGAAGCTGCGCGTCGATTTCCGCATGTGTCAGGGCGACGGGCGGCGCTTTGATCGGCTGACCTTCTGGATCGACGACGACAATCGCGGAACCAAGGGCGACGCACTCGGGATGTTCTTTCATGTAGCGGACCTGCCTGGCCAGCCGCTGAGGGTGGGAGATGTCGTCGGCATCCATACACGCGACCAGATCGGCTCGGGCCATCGACAGCACTTGGTTGCGCGTGGCGACGATGCCTTCGTTTTTGCGCGACAAAAAACGGACGCGCCGATCTTCGACGGCCAATCGGCGCAAGATCATGGCCGAAACGTCCGTCGAACCGTCGTCGATCACGATGAGTTCCAGGTCGCGCATCGTCTGACCCAAAATGCTTCCGGCGGCTTGTTCGACAAAACCGCCCGCGTTGAACACGGGCATCATCACCGACACGACTGGTTTAGTGTCCAAGCTGTGCCTCCGTTTTGTTTTTCGACGACGAAACGACCCATTTTGAGAGCCGAAGGCCTTGTTGAAAAAGCTGTCGCGCAGCGATGTATAGACGTGGATGCTTTCGCAGGGCTTGCTCGACGCGCAGGAGGTCAGAAAGCACCTGCGACACATTCGGCGGCAAGCTGGCGTGTTGTTGTTGCAGAAACAAACTGCGCGACAGAAGCAACGCGGGCCACAAATCAGGCCGTGTCGCGTGCCGATACGCCTCGAGGGTGGCTTTCTCGGCGTCGAATGAAACCGGGCGATGGTCCGACGGAATGTTCGTCAAGACTTCGGGCACAACGCGCAGCGAGTAACCCGACAGGAAAAGCCGCGAAAGAAACGCGCGATGGTCGCAACTCTCGTCGGAAAAGAAGCCCGAACCGGCTTTGAGCACAGCCGTTTTCACCATCCAATCGGGACCTCCTGCGCAATCGCGAAAAAAACCGGCGGCGGCGCAATCGCCAAGAGGCAAATGACGCGCCACCACCGATGTGTTTTGGGCTGCGGTCCAGCCGTCGATCTCGTCGGTGACAAACGTGAAACACTCGGCACTGGATTGGGCGGCAGCGCGTCCAAGCACCGAGATCGCGTCGGGCCGAGCCCACATTCCAAACAGGCGAACGAAGGCTTCCGAGCGCGCTTCCGTTTTTGCCCACAAAAGACCCTCAGCCTCGGTCCAGGTCGGTTCTGTGCGAAATCGGACCTGGCCGGAACGATTCGGTGCCTGCGTCGGAAGATGCGTCGAAAACAGCGTTTCTGCAGCTTCCTGCGATAGGCCGACGAGTGCCCAAAACGATTCGGTCGGTTGTGGGGATAGGTGGGCAAAAGACGCAAGTTGTGCGCGCAGTTTTTCTCGACCAGCCTCGGTGCGAGCATCGGCAAAAACGAAAACAGCGACATCGCACGAAAGCGGCTGGGAAACGGTGTCTTGCGTGTCTTGTGCAAGTTCTGCGTGCCAGGCGACGACGCGCTGTTCGTTTCGCGTCGCGTCTTCGCTGGGTTTGGCACTCGCAAGACCGCGTTTCCAAACGTGGTTGAGTTTTGCGGCCAAACTCTCGACGGACAAGTCAAACAGAACCGTGTCCGCGTCTTCTTCTGCGACAAGCTCGGGAATTCCGCCGACGCGGCTTGCGACAAAGGGAATGCGGGCGTGCAAACATTCGAGGACGGTGTAGGGCGAATTGTCCGCCAGCGATGCCATGACAGCAACGCGACCTTCTTCAAACGGGGCGGCCAAGTACGCCAGCGCCTCGGCATGACTTTTGTCGGGCAAAACGGTTGTGCGAAAAGGCCATCTCGCGCTCCGTTCTTTCAAAAAATCCGTCGAGGCTTGGCCGGAAACGGTGCCCTCTTTCCCCAAAAACGTCACACGCAGGCCGGGCATCGTCGCTGCGTCCAATCGGTCGAGCGCGTCACAAAACAGCAGCAGACCCTTGCGCGGTTCCAGACGCCCAAAAAAGACGTATTCGCGCACAGGTTGCGGCGCAAAGTCGGGCTTCTTCGTCGGCGTCGGCAACGTCGGCAATGGGGGCACGAGGTTTTGCGCAACAAACGTGTTTTCTGGCAATGACACGCCTTGCGATTGCAAAAAGTGCAGCATGTATTGGCTGGGGCTTAGCACCACGTCGGCCAGCTCGATGCTTTTGCGTTCCAGGAAATCCATTTCGATTTCCCACAGCGCGTCGAGCGTTTCGTGGTTTTGCAGCTTGTGCCACAGAAGCGGACTGTGGGTGGTCACGCACACCGTCGTACCTTGGAACGCGAGACCGAGCCGCTTCGCGAGGCAAGAGTAGTAACCGCGCCCGTGCCATTCGTGAAAGTGAATCACGTCGAAGGCATGCTTTTTTAGCCACGCATACACCTCGTAGGAGCGGAACAGATGATCTCCGTCTTTGTAAGGCAATGTGGGCGGCGGTAGGGGAACCAGCCGAATGCCTTTTTGTGCGTAGTCTCGGACCCAATGGTCGAAGCTGTGCCGCTCGCTGTATTGCCCGGCGGAAAACAGGATGGTGACTTCATGCCCGGCTCGGTGAAGGCCCAGAGAAAGCGCGGTTTGCGCGGTTCCGATGCCTCCGTTGCGCGTGGGCCCGACGAGGTCGTCGGTCACAATGCACACCCGTGCGCGCTTTTTTGAGAGGAAGTCCGCGTCGAACAAAGGGAGACTTGGGAATTGAGACAGCGACGGAAAATGTTTCGGCATGCGCCCCGCTGGTAGCACAGAAACAAAGCCCGCCACAACCGATGTTTTCGCGGGCACGATTTCCGGGAAAGACGGAGTTTTTGGAAAGCTTGCCTTTTCATCGGGCCTTTGGGCATGCTGTTTGGGCGGCGTGTGGTACGCCGCGACGGCGCGCTGCGGTTTCGCCGGTTCGCTGTCTTGCCCGAGCACACCGCCAGGAGTTCGCCATGTTGAAGTTGAAACGGAGTCGCAACCTGTGGGCCTCGACAACTGCCCTGGGCTTTGCCCTGACCCTTTCCACGTTGACGCTGACCGGCTGCCCCGAAGATCCCGACGATCCCAAGGGCTGGGTTGGCAAACTCGATAACCCGCGCGAGAAACGAGAGGCGCTGCGACAGCTTGCTCGTTTGAAAGAGAAAGCGGAACCGGCCTACGAGGCGCTCGCGGCGCAGTTCAAAAAGACCCCCGACATTGATGTTTTGCGGACGATCGCGAAAATTCGGACGCCGAAAGCCATCGATTTGCTCGTCGAACAGCTCGATTATTCCGACGAGAATTACGAAAACGCCGTGGTTGCCGCGAACGGCCTGCAAGACTTGGCTGAGCGCGATGACAAAGGTCGCGAGGCTGCCAAGGGCGCGGTGAACGGGCTCAAGAAAGCGGCGGCCAAAAAACTCGCGCTTCGCTCCAGGGCAAACCTGGCGCGCATCGAGTCGATCAAGGCGCTGGCGGCGATCAAAGACCCGTCTTGTGTCGAAACGCTCGGGGAGATTTTGGAGACGAGCGCGGACGAGCAGGATTTTTTGATCAACAAAACGACAGCAAAAGTGCTGGCAGAGTTTGCAGACCCCAAATCGGTCAAATCGCTCGTGCGGGGTTTGTGGATGACGGGGCGCGGCAACGACATGTTCCAAGAATGTCGGTTGGGTCTTGTTCGCATCGGCGAGCCGGCGGTGGACAAGCTGATCGAAACGATGCAGCGCAAAAACACCGACGTGGAAGCCGACGCGAAGAAATACAAATTCGTGCCCGGCATCGTCGTTCAAAAGACAGCGATTTTGCTCGGGGACTTGCGCAGCAAAAAAGCGGTGCCGGCGCTTCTTTCGGAACTTCAAAAGAAAGACGACGGTTTGGGCACCGGGCCCGACGGCATGCCGGGCGTGTCGGGACACCAGGCGATTTTGCAGTCGCTTGGGCAGATCGGTGATCCATCGGCGACCAAGCCGATACTCGCGATTTTGAGCGACGGCAAACGTGATCCAAAACATCGGGCCGCAGCAGCCGAGGGGCTCAACATGCTCGGCGACCTGAGCGCGTTGCCCGTGCTTCTATCCATCGCGAAAACGCAGTTTCTGACGCCCGCGAAAAACAAAGACGAGATGCCCGAACTCGACACAAACAAGGCCACGCTCGTCGCATATTCGGTGACGCAAGCGTCTCGTTTGACCGACAAAGACGAATCCCCAGTGCTGGAGCCGATTTACAAAACGATTCCGGCGGACATCGTGGACATCAAAAAATACTTCGAAACGGCGATGATTCGCTCGAAGGTCGCCGCCGAGTGCAAAAAGGACGTGGCGTGTCTTGACAAGTATTTGAGCTTGCCTGCCGACGCTGAATCGAAAGTGGAAAACAGCCCGAAAGCCGAGCGAGCGGCGTTTTCACTCGCGCGGTTGGGTCATGACGCAGTGCCCATTTTGAAAAAACACGTCGGCCACAAAGACACTGCGGTGCGTTCAGCTGTGAATTTTGCGCTGACGAAAACGGCGACGAAGGCGGATGCCGATTTGCTGACGGCGCTCGCTGATCAAATCGAGAAAGACAAGACGCGCGACAAAGTAGGCCAGGCGCTCGCCGAAGAAGCCCGCATCACCGTCGCCATCATCAAGAACCGCTAGCAACGCCGCTTTCCCCACCCACTTTCTCCGTCACAGACTCGCCGTTTTCCCCTCTGACGCCGGCGTTGGCCACAAGCCTTCGGGCAGTGGCGCTGTCACCCGCACGGGTTTTCCCGTTTTCGGGTGCACAAACGAAAGCTCGACCGCGTGAAGCCAAATCCGCGCGTCGGGTGGGCCACCGTACAACGTGTCACCGCAAATTGGATGGCCGATCGCCGCAAGGTGCGCGCGAATTTGATGCGTGCGACCCGTCGCAAGAAACAAGCGCAAAAGCGACTCTGGGCCGTGATCGGTGTGACGTTGAGCTTGTTTTTCAAACCGTGTGAGCGCGAAACGACCTGCCTCGGGCTGGGTTGGCTGGGCCGGAAGCACGGTTTGGCGCAGGCCGGTCGCGCGGCCCGGACTGGGCGTTGCACGCGGTTTGCTGAGCCGCAAGTCGATGTTTCCCGACACGGGCGCGGAACCCATCACGCGCGCCGCATAGGTGCGTGAAAAACGCCTGTTCGCAAAAAGGTGGGAAAGGACACCGGCGACCTCTGCCGAGCGCGCAAGCAGAAGCACGCCCGACGTGTCCGCGTCCAGACGGTGCGGCAAAAAGAGAGGGCCCGGCGACAACAGCGACAAAACCGACGGCCCACCTCGGCGACTTGGCTGCGAGGGGAGCAACGGTGGTTTGTCCACGCACACCACGCTGTCATCTTGGAAAAGAATGTGCGGTGTCGGTGGGGCTGCGCGGTCGGGCTGCTCGAAAATGCGGAGGCGTTGCCCCGGTGTGAGCGGATCGGAAATGGTCCTGGCGCGACGTTCTTTGACAAACACCGAACCTTGCACAATCGCGCGTTCCGCCGCCTGCAAAGACCATCCGAGCCGCTGCGCCAAAAACGCGGCCAGCGTGTCTGGATCGCCGTCTGTCACGGTCAAAAGTCGTTTGCCTGACATCGTTTGGTCCTAGTCGACGGGCGGTTCTTTGCAAAGAGCGACGGCGATTTGGCCGGCGACGCGGGCATTGTGCAGCACGAGAGCAAGGTTGGCTTTTGTGCTTTGTGAACCAGTGGCCTCGGCGATTTTTGAGAGCAAAAACGGCGTCAGTGCCTTGCCTTTGACCCGCGCTTGTTCTGCCGCCTGCAACGCGGTTGCAAGTGCTTGTGAAACGAGGGCATCGGGCAAAGCGTCAGCCTCAGGAATCGGGTTGCACAACAGCGCGCCTCGGCCAGGAAAAAGCGCAAAATGCGAGCGCAACAGCGAGGCAGCATCCTCGGGGTTTTCGACGCGATGCAGCACGGGCAAACCACTTTTTTGGGTGTAAAACGCCGGAAAATCCGACGTTGCGATGCCAACGACAGGCACGCCGAGCGTCTCGAGCACTTCGAGCGTGGCGGGTAGATCCAAAATCACTTTTGCTCCCGCCGACACAACAGCAACAGGTTCTTGCGCAAGCGTCGTCAAATCACATGAAACGTCATGGGTGTCGCCTCGATGCACGCCGCCGATGCCGCCGGTCGCCATCACGGAAATTCCGGCGCGGGCTGCGGCCACCACCGTCGCGGAAACGGTCGTAGCGGCGTCCTTTCGACTGGCCAAGATCGGGCCCAAATCCGCCGCTGAAGCTTTGAAAACATGGGGACTGCGCGCGACGGTTTCCAAGGTATCGGCATCGAGTCCGACGTGAATCCGACCCGAAAACACCGCGATGGTCGCCGGAACCGCACCGGCATTGCGCACTTCCTGTTCAGCTTGCAGCCCGACCGCGAGGTTTTGTGGCCAAGGCAAACCGTGGGCCAGCAACGTGGATTCGAGTGCGACCACAGGCCGGTTGGCCGCAAGCGCGGCTTCCACTTCGCGCGACATCGCCAAAAACGGCAACCGCGAGCGCATCAATTCGGCACTTTCTGTTTGCTGTGTTGGATCGCCACGAGTTCTTCGCAGGAAAACGTGTAATTCGTCGCGCAGAAGTTGCAGCCGACCTCGGCGGTGCCCTCGAGGATCATCTCGGCGAGCTCTTGGTCGGACAGGCCGCGCAACATCGTTTCGACACGCCCGCGATCGCAACGGCAACGAAAGAACAAAGGCCGCTCATCTTGCACGACCAGGCCGTCGGCGGCCTTCCCGAACACCAGCTGCAAAAGCGAGAGCGGCGTCTGGGGGCCTTTGGAAAGCAGGTCGTACAGCTCGCCGCTGCGCAGCGTGTGTTGCGCCTCGCGAAGGTGCGCGAGCACGTCTTTTGGCGAATCGGGCATGGTTTGCAGCAGCACGCCGCCCGCCTGCACGATGTGTCCGTCAGCGTCGAAAATGAGCTCTGTTCCGAGCGCCGACGGGATTTGCTCGGACTGACGCAGGTAGGCTTCCAAATCCTCGTCCACTTCGCTGACCAAAAGCGACACTTGGCCCTGGAAACGCTCTTTGAGACCCACGTCGCGCACGACATGGAGCACACCGTCTCGCCCGAGCAAATCCGCCAAGCGTTGCCGCCGATTCATCGGTTTGTCAGCGCACGCAGCAGGCTCGATGGGATACCCGCGAATCGAGCCGTCATCGTAGGCATCGACGGTCAGACCTCGCAGCGGACCGCTGGATTGGATTTGAACCGTGACGCGCTCGCCGCCTTGGGTCAGCGTCGCCAAAAGATATGCGCCCAGAAGGCCTCGACCGAGCGCGCAGGCCGCTGCGGGTGTTGCGTTGTGTCGGCGCGCGGCTTCCTGGCACACCTCGGTGGCGATGGCAGCGACGGCCCGAAGGCGCAGCACGGGATGAAAAGCACGAATGAGAAGGTCAGACATCGGCGAGTGAAAGCCTCAAAAACTGCCCAGAAAGTAGCAACTTCTTCCCCACTTGAGCAGAAAACCTAGGGAAAGGACCTTCACGAAACCACCTTCTGCGACCTTGCGCCGGATAGGCACAGCGATGGATGGCAGAAGCAACAAGACAGGAGACCGCCGAGTATGCAAGACCTCAAGATGCAACACAGAGACCCCTTTTCCGCATTGCTTTCCGCAAGACTTGCTTCCCCCAACATGCCTTCTGCGCAGTCCCAACCGGCGCACTCTGTTTCCGCAGATCCGAATTCCATTTCGTGTCTGCGAGACGGGCCGCGCATTCCGTATGGCAGTGAAAATCACACCACTCTTTTGCTGCCCCATACCAAAGGAGTCCCTGTCTTGCAAGCTCCGTGGCTACTGCGCAGCACCGACGGTGAACACCGACTCTGTTGTGCAAAATTTCACATTGGGAGCGGGCCGGAAAACGATCTTGTGATCCACGATCGTTTTGTTTCCAAACACCACACGCTGCTGTCCGTTTCTGCCGAAAAAATCGAAGTACACGATCTCCAATCTCGGAATGGGACTTTTTTGAACGGGGTGCGGTTACAAAAGGGGGAGCTGCGCGAGAGCGGAGTGTTGCGTATGGGACAGACGGAATTGCAGGTGCTTCGGCAAACGAATCCGTCTGCGCTTGGACTTGTGGGGGACAGTCCGGCCATGGCGAAGTTGCGGGGTCAAATCACGAGCTTTGCGCCGTCTGGTCTGCCGGTGCTCTTGCTTGGGGAAAGCGGCACGGGCAAAGAGCTTGTCGCCAAAGCCATTCATGATCAAAGCGGTCGTTCGGGTCCGCTTGTGCCCATAAACTGTGGTGCTCTGCCTCGGGAACTCATCGAAAGTGAGCTGTTCGGACACGAAAAAGGGGCCTTCACGGGGGCAGCGCGTCGGCACCTGGGTTGTTTTGCAGAGGCCGAAGGAGGCACGCTGTTTTTGGATGAAATCGGCGAGCTTCCGCTCGATCTTCAGCCTCGGTTGCTTCGCGCTCTTGAAAACCACACCATTCGCCCAGTCGGAAGCAGTCGCGAGCTTCCCATACACGTCCGTATCGTCGCTGCGACCCACAAAGATCTGTCCCGCCAGGTGAGGGAGGGCCGTTTTCGCGCGGACCTTTTCTATCGGCTGGCCGGTTTGGTGATGGAATTGCCTCCGTTGCGCGCTCGGCGGAGCGACATTCCGCAGCTCGTCCGCTTTTTCGTGAACGAAGCGTCCGCGCAAATCCCCGGCCTTTCCATCGACGATGAAGAACTGGAAGCCCTGTCCGAGGCACCGTGGCCTGGAAATGTCCGGCAGCTCAAGATGGCCGTGCTCCGGGCCGCGCATTTGTACGGACGCCGACTCAAGGCCAAAGACGTGTTGTCTTGTCCGCAGCTTGGTGTGGATTCTTGGGATTCAGACGACGCGAAAGTGCCGATTTTGGGGCGGAAGCTTATCGACATCGAGCGCGATGTGTTTTCGGTGGTGTTGCGGCATACCAACGGCAACCAACGAGACGCCGCCAACATGCTCAAGCTGCCCAAATCGTCGTTTCACGATCGCGCGCGGCGTTTGGGAATCGTGACAAACCGTGCAGTCCAGATCAGCGTCGAGGAGTCTTAGTTAGGCGGGCGGTTCGGGACGTGTGAAAATGTGGCGAACAATCGCACTCGCCAACTTTCCGAGCGGCACCACGTCATGCACGACTCCGCTCGAAATCGCCGCCTCGGGCATCGCAGAAAGCACTGCGGATTGTGGCGACTCAACGATGACGCGGCCTCCAGCTTTTGCGACAGCGTGAACACCCAAAACGCCATCGCCAGACATCCCCGATAGAATCACAGCGACGACAGCCGGTCCCATGGCGGATGCACACGAACGAAACATGGCGTCAATGGATGGAACGTAAGTGCTCGGCGAAACATCCTGCGGTTCGGGCACACCGCTTTTCAGCGACCGACCTTCCCGATGCACGCACAGCGATTGATTTCCCGACGCAATCACCACTTCGCCCGGAACAATCGGCATGTCCAAGGCCGCCTCGCGAATCGGCCAGTCGGTGGTGCGGCGCAGGCGTTCGACAAACGCCGGCGTGAATTTGCCCGGCAAATGCTGCGTGATGAGGATCGAAATGGGCAAGCTCGGCGGAAGCGCCTGCAAAAGCGCGACGATGGCAGGCGGACCTCCGGTAGACGCACCGATACACACAACGCAACGAGGCAGCGACGACGCTTCAGCTTGGAGAGGAATGCCGTTCAACGCTTCTTCCGTTGAGCGCGTGCGCAACGTGTGGCCTTGACCCAGAAGTCGCATGCGGTCGGCCAGCGACGAGAGACGCAATTGTGTCGCTGCGCGCAACTTGCACAACAAATCCTCGCGGATGGGTTCCAAATCGGCTTGCGACAGGATGAGAGACGGTTTGGCGCAAAACTCGACGGCACCAAGTTCCAGTGCGCGGAAAACGCTTTCTCGGGTTGCGTGGCTCGAGACAACGACGACGGGCCTGGGTTGTTTGGCCATGAGCAAACGCAAAAACGCGAAACCGTCGAGTTTCGGCATCTCCAAATCGAGCGTGATCACGTCGGGGTTTTCGAGATGAACGACCTTGAGACCTTCTTCTCCATCTTGTGCCTCACCGACGATTTGTAGATCGGCTTGGTTTTCCAGCAGGCCGCGCAATGCCCGTCGAATGATGGGTTGGTCGTCGATGATTACGATCCGAATGGGTTTTGCGTTCATCGTCGTTTCCGATAAACAATTTCCCGTCCCAAACGGGTGGTTTCCAGCGGCGTTCGCTCGTCGAGCAGCGTTTCCGCATGACCCAAAAACAGATATCCGCCGGGAGCGAGCCCGTCACAAAGCCGTTCGATGAATTCTGCGCGCTTTTTCCGATCGAAATAGATGATCACATTCCGACAGAAAATTGCGTCAAACGGACCACCCACGGCGCTGAAGTCCAAAGACATCAAATTCAGCCGCACAAACGAACACAGCTTTCGCACCGATTCCAGCACTTGCCATCTGCCGGCGAGCGGTCGGAAAAACCGCTCTTGACGCTCGGGCGTCGTCTCGCGAAATGACGACGGGCCGTACACGCCGTGCCGTGCGATGCGAAGGGCACTGGCCGACAGGTCGCTGCCGACGATCTGCGCGTCCCAACCGGCAAAGAGGCCGCTTTCCACCACTTCGATCGCGATGGAATACGTTTCCTCACCGCTTGCGCAACCCGCAGACCAGACGGAAAGCCGATTCTTTCGAGGGCGCGACTGCTCGAGTGTAGGCAAAAGTACGTCTCGAAACACGTCCAGTTGGTATTTTTCCCGGAAGAAATACGTCTCTCTCGTCGAGAGCAACTCAAAAAGTTCGGCTTCCTCGGAATCCTCGGCAAAATCCGCGAGCGGTGTGTGGGAAGGTGCGACCAAATAAAAAAAGTACTCCTCGAAGGACGACAACCCGAGCGACTGCATTCGTTGCAACAGGCGGCGCTCGACAAGAAAAGCGGTCTCAGCGCCATACACCAGGCCGAAGCGGGCTTCGATGAATGCGCAAAAGCGCCGAAACAGGTCGGGAGAAAGCGTGGGTAAGCCGGGATTCGGCTGGGGCATGGCCGCTATTCCTGGGCGCTCGGATAGGCGGAAAGCGCCAGTTGTGCGGCCTGAGCTGCCGTCGGATTGCGATCCTGAGACCCGTATTTGAGAAGCGAATGAATCCGCGCACGCAAAGTCTCATCGACGATTCGCGCCGAGTGACGAAGGAAAAACTGAAACGCGCTCGTTCGACTGCGCGGATCGAGCGTCGGCAACATGTCACACAGCACCGAAAGCGAATCCAAACCCATCTTCAAAATCGCTTGTCCGGTCGTTTCCGAGACGTTGTTGTCAGCATCTCCCAATGCAAGCACCAGAGGCCGCAGCATTTCTTTTCGACCCGCCCAGCCCAAAAGTGCTGCCGTCGCCTGCCGCACGGGTGCATTGGCTTCCAAAAGTGCTCGCAGCGACGATCGCAGCGTCATTTCGTCCAGTTTTTTGGCGGATTCTTCGATCCGATTTTGTCCTGCTTCGTCCAGGCGTTGATGAAGTTGAAACAACGCAACCAACGCGGCTTCTCGCGCGCCTCGCGCTTTGTCGAGCAATCCCTCGACGAGAATCGGCACCGCATCCTCGCTATTGGAAAAACCGAGCGCCGTCATTATCGCGGGCCGCAGCGCCACCGCCTCTTTGAGCGGCACGACTTCCGCGAGCGAAAGTTGCACTTGCTGCCGATTGAGTCCGTCGAGCGCCGCCAGCACGACAAGCATGTCAGGACTGCGAAGGGCTGCGCGGAGTGCGGGAATGACTTCTTCCCTCGAAAACGATGCAAGTTGTTCCATCGCGGCGGCGCGCACATTGGCGTCTTCATCGACCAGCGCTTGCCCGAGCGCCGGAATGACGCGCGTGTCTCCATACGTCCCGAGGACATCGACGAGAACCTTTCGATGTTCTGGTTTTTCCGCGAGCGCCGAAAGCAGCGGGTCAATGCACACAGGACCCAATTTCATGACCGCTTCAATGACCGCGTTGCGACGGCCAATGTTGTCTGGCTCGCTCATGGCGGCAACCAGTTCTGACGAAAGAAGCGCCGTGTCCTGAAAGCGCAGCGCAGCAGCCACCGCTTCTTTGCGCACCATCCATCCGTCGTCGCCCATCGCGTCGATGAGCACACCGAGTAGTGCTCGGCGGTCCTTGGGATCGTCAGGTTGCTGCGCAATGTTTTGCAGCGCAGACAGGCGTTCTTGTTCCTCGCTCTCCGAACCTTCTGCGAAGAGGGCCCGAAGCTGTGCCAGGTCATACGCTTTTTGTTGCAAGGTCATGCTGTTTACGCTCCCTTGGCGGCCTGGTTGAGCCCCGCCAAGCTGATTCGTTCCGTCGTGCTCAAAATCGCGTCGAGGTCCAGCACCATCAGGATGCGGCCTCGATGATGGCAAACCCCGGCAAAATAGCGGGCATTTTCATTTTGCGTCAGAAGAGGCGGCGGCCTGATCGCCTCGCGCGAAACGCGCAACACGTCGGATACGCGGTCCACGATCATTCCGACGAGCCGCCCCTCAATGGGTACAATCAAGTACTTCCGCGCACGTTTGACTGCATGGTCCGCAAGCTGCTCGGCGGACAAAGGCGGCAAATCGAACCGCTTGCGCATATCCACCACCGGAAAGATCGTTCCGCGCAGCTCGACCACACCCTCGATGAACGCGGCGGCCCGAGGCACTTTGGTGATTTGCAGCGGATTGATGATTTCCTTGATCCGCATGATGTCGAGAGCGTATTCCTCGTCGCCAATTCGGAAACCGCAAAGCTGCACGATTTCGTCTTTGGGCTTGTCGCGTTCGGCGGCCTTGGGACCAAAACCGAAACCGCCCCGTATGGAACGACCGCGACTCAAAAGATCCTCCCCGAGCGCGCGACTTCAAAAGACAGCACTTTCACCAAGTCCAGCAAGATGATGATGCGCTGCGGTGCCGTCGTAATCATGCCCGGCCCAACCCGGACTTCTCTGCGCCCGGTGTCGTCCACTTCTGTGCGCAGTCGCCCGATTCCCTCGACAAATTCGGATTCTTTTCCAGAAAGCACCGTCGGTGGCTCAATGTCGATTTCGTGGATGCGAACCACTTCGTTCACCCGATCGACGAGCATTCCGAAACGCTCGCGCTCTTCCTCGGACATGACTTCCGAATTGGGCGCAGGTCGGCTGACGATCAAAATGCGCGATTTCGGCGACAGCGCGGCCTGACGCATCCGCAGACGTTGACGCAAATCCAACACCGGCATCACCAAACCGCGCACGGCGATGATCCCCGCAACAAAACTTGGCACGCGAGGTACCTCGGTCACGACGCGATGCTTGATGATTTCGCGAATGTGCTCAATGCCGATGCCGTATTCCTCTTCTGCGATGTGGAACGTCAGCACATCGCGCGTCACCCGCATTTCCCCCGTTGGGTGTCTTTGCCCACCGTCGTAACGGCTTTGCACGAGCAAAGGCTGCGGCATCACGCCACCTCCGAAATGCGAGGCATCGCTTCTTCAGCGACGGCGCGCACATCCAGAACCAACGCTGTTTGCTGCCCACCAAGTTCCGTCGCACCCGCGATTCCTGGAATCCCTTGCAGCGTCCGACCGAGCGACTTGATCACGATGTCCTGCTGCCCCACCAAATCATCCACCAACAGCCCCAGTCGGTTTTGCGCCAGCGCAACCACCACGACATACCCACTTTGCGGTTCCGGCATGTCCATGGGCCGCGCGAGCGAAAAAATGTCCTCCAGACGAACCAGCGGCAGCGTTTGATCGCGCAGCGTGATGACCTCGCGGCGTTCGATGGTGCGGATTTGCTTGTAATCCAGCATCAAACTTTCCATCACCGAGTTGAGCGGAATCGCATACGTCCGGCCCGCCGCCCGAATCACCAGCGCCTGAATGATCGCCAGCGTAATCGGCAACGTGATCGTCAGCCGCGTGCCGTGGCCCGGTTCCGAATCCACCTCGATGATGCCTGCCATGCGCGAGATGTTCGTTTTCACCACATCCATTCCCACGCCGCGCCCCGAGGTTTCATCCGCCACCGTCCGCGTCGAGACACCCGGCAGGAACATCAGCTCGTACATTTCGTGTCGAGTCATGTCGCGCGCTTGTTCTTCGGAAATTTGCCCTCGCGCGATCGCCCGCTGAACCAGCCCCTGCGTATCGATTCCGTTTCCGTCGTCCTCGATTTCGATGACAACGTGGTTGCCGCGTTGCTCGGCAGAAATCGCCACCGTGCCCGCCGCAGGTTTTCCGCGCGCCGTCCGAAGCTGTTGGTCCTCGATGCCGTGGTCGATCGCGTTGCGGATCAGGTGCATCAGCGGGTCCGAGAGCTCCTCAATGATGAGTTTGTCAAGTTTTGTGTCACCGCCCGACACCACAAAATGCACGTCTTTGCCGATGGCCTCACGCGACATTCTCCGCACGACCCGCGAGAGTTTGTCGAACACCTGCTGCAACGGCACCATCCGCACCGCCAAAATGCCCGCTTGCAGCTCGTCGAGCTTCCGAGTCAGCGCCCGAAGCTCGTCCTGAAGCGCCCTCGCCAGTTCCGCCCGCACGCGGTCTCGTCGCAGCTCGTCGTGAACAACCTGCATCCCCGAGCGGGTCAACGCCAGTTCACCGACGATATTCATCAACACGTCCAGTTTGCGGATGTCCACACGCACCGTCTGAGAAACGCTTTTTAACGTGTGGCCAGGCTCTTGTTTGCTGCCGCCACCGCCATCCCCGTCGCCCCCGTCGCTGTCTGTCGCAGGCGATTCTTTCACCGATTCGACTACGTTCCCGACGGAAACCGAAACCGGAGCAGGTGAACGGCTGTGGACTTGAGCTCGGGCGGCTTGGCCGGGCACACTGGCACCTACATCTCCGCCGAACGAAGCCGAACTGGAACCTGCCTGACGCCGCGCAATTTGCACCACTTTGGCCGGCGCATTCCCCACGGCACCCACGATCGCCGATGAGCTGTGCGACGAACCAAGAATCACTTCCAAATCGATCCGCTGCGGGTCCGTTCCCGATGAACCCGGCACGATCGCAATGACTTCTCCGACCGTTTTGAGCGCCGTTTTCAGAAGTTCCAGCTCGACATCAATCGAGACGAGCAGAAACGACCCGACGATGCGATACAGGTTTTTGCCTGTCCGAACATTCTCTTTCAGACGATGTTCTTCGTATTCCGTGAGCGCCGAAATCAGGCCGGGGTCCAATTCAAAATCGTTCGTCGTCGGTTCGCTGCTTTTTCCCGGTTTTTTCGCCTCGGGATTCGCCGCCCGGTTCACGCGATTCACAAAATCGTCCACCAGCGCACTCGGCGTAGACGCCACCGCCAGACCGTGATCCGCGACCTCTGAAAACATCAATTGGTAGTGCTCGATCGCCTCGAACAACAGGTCGAGAACGTGCGGCGAAAGCAACACTTTCCCAAGCCGCAGCGCATCCAGCAGGTTTTCCAAATGGTGCGACATGTGCAGCATCCGCTCGACGCCCGAAAGCCCCGCCAAACCTTTCAGCGAATGGACCGCCCGAAACGCACTGTTGATCAGATCCGGATCGACGCGAACGCCCTCTGTTGCGGGATCGCGCGCAAGGCACACGTCGGCGATTGCCAGCAAGTCTCGATTGAGCTGCTCTGCAATTTCCTGCGATTCAGACAGGAACTCGTCCCGTACTTTGTCGCTGCCCTGCTCTGCCATGGTTCCTCGGAGTCCCCCTTGTCAACGTCAACACAGACCAAAACCGCCTTGCAAAGCTCGGTGCTACGTCTTCTTTTTCGGTGCGGCCATCTGTGGCGCGACGTTAAAACCTGGCGCAGTCACCTGTTGCGCCAAAGCCAAAAGTGCTTCCGGTTGAAAGGGTTTGACCAAGTACGCCGATGCTCCCAACGCCATTCCCCGGTCCCGATCCCGTTCCCGCCCATCGGTGCTGATGATGATGAGCGGAGTCCCCTTGTGGAGCGGACTCTGACGCACATATCTCACCAATTCCAACCCGTTGATGTCCGGCATGTTCACATCCGTCACCACCAAGTGGAAGGCGTTGCTCGGCAAAACCTTCAGCGCCTCGAAGCCACTTTTGGCTGTTGTGACTTCGTAGCCTGCGGATTCCAGTGTCGCGGTGACGAAGTTGCGAATGGTAGGGGAATCATCGACGACCAACGCACGCAGAGAAGAAACCGTCATGGTACGTAACCATATCACTAGTCGAAGATTTTTTGGATTCTAACTGACAGATCTACGCATACTTAAATCGCGGGTTTTCAACGCACTATGGGGTTACGGTTCGGATTTTGGGCTGGAAGACATAGCCCACCGTAAACATCGCACCCAGGTACTCGTCGGTGACTGATTTCACCGGCACACCCGACCGGTCCAGGATGTTTCCCTCTCCCAAAAAAGCCAGTCGGTATTGTTCCCAAAAGACACGCGCTCCCAAAGACAAACCCCGATACACATCCACCTGCGCGCCGCCCTCCAGCCGCCACTGGAAACCACTTCCCTCGCCGTACGACTGGAAATTGTTGTGATTGCGCGCCCCCACCATGTCCCCATTTTCCGTGCCCGGACGCGACATCAGGCCCAACTGGAGGAGTTTTGTCGCCATCCCCCCTACACCCATTTGAAAACGGCGCGTGAAAAACATCCGTACATGCAGCGCGCCTCCCACGTACCGATATTCCGATGGAGGAATCCGCAGATAGTCGATGTTCCTCTTTGCTTCGGTAAGAAAGGAGTGTTGTCCGAACAAAAGCTCGACGGCAAAATCCGGGCGCAGCACACCATTCCACGGATTCACATGTTCCCGAAGTGCGATGTCATATCGACTTTCCGTCGCTGTGTATTCCCCCGATTCTGTTTGTCCTTGAGCCGCAACATGGGCAATCGGAGTCCAAAACGGCAGCACCAACTGCCCCCGAATACCCAACCCCGCAAGCCACATGTTTGCATTCGGCACAAGCGCAAACGGATGCACTTCAGCAGCAATTCCGAAACCGTGCGCTCCCGATCGACCGAAACGCAAATCCGAATTCTCGTTCGTCAAAAGCCGCGTGCTGTACAGATACCCAAACTGAATATCAAACGCTGCTTGCCACGGAGGCCGACGCAAAAGCAGTTCCTTTGCCTCTTGCGTCAACGGAACCAGCGACGGTTTTGCTTCGCTTGAGTCAAAACGGACTGGTTCAGCATCCTCTGCCTGTTGCACCGCTTTGGTTCCGCCCGAGGCCGGTGTTCCGCTTGCCGCCGGAGCAGAAACAGAGATCAAAGGGGCCTGCAACAGGGACTGTTCCACCAAAAGCTGCACCGACGAGACTTTCGTTTCAAACCACGCCGGTTGCAGAAGCGGTCTGTCCACCTCGAATGCAAGCTGTCCCAGTTGTTTTCCGTCGCTTGCATACACCCGAATGTTCAACACGTAGGGCGCTGTCGCCTGAGGGCCCTTTTGCGCCACCAATTCCCCACCCAAAACCAGCCGTGCAGACAGCCACTTTGACACCCCCGGAATGTCATTCCGTTTGCCCCGGTTTTTCACCCGCGCCATTCCGGTCCACAAATCCGGGGACAACAGACGATACGGCCTTCCCGCACTCTTTTTCGCCAGGGCTTCGTACACCACGCTTGCCGTAAAACTGGGTTCAATCGGTTTTTGCGGAGGCCCAGCCTGCTCGCGTCCATCGAACGGCATTACCGCAACCAGCGACGGCGTTTCCGCACGACTCCCGCTCGCTCCAAAAGCGAGCACAAGCCACAAGACCCACATCCACAGACTTGCGCGCCCACCAAAAAACAGACGGTCCATGTTCATCGAAGAAGACCCGGACACACTTCCGAGTGGGAACCATGTTGCCACAAAGTCCGCCTACGAAAACAGCTCCCAATTGTTCGGATTTTCGGTCTTTGTCAGCCGTCAATAGTCAATGCCATCTGTGGTCAGGTAGTCCTTGTCTACTTTGAAGGAGGGAAGGTACTCCTCTTTGTCCCACAGGTATACATAGTGTCCATAAATCGCCAGCAGTTTTTTCATATACTCCCGCGTTTGGGAATATGGACACAGTTCCACAAATTCATCCAGAGGCCGCTTCCCCTGTCGGTCCACCCACCGAGACATCGCCTTCGGTCCTGCATTGAAAGAGCCAGCCCCTAATGCGATTTGTCCTCGGTATTTTTTCAGCAAATGACCGATGTACCATGCCCCAAACTGGATGTTTCCTTCCGGGTCATACAGCACGTCGTCCGTGTATTCCCGACCGATGTGTGGGGCCACCCTCCGGCTTGTTGGAGGAATCATTTGCAAAAGACCAATCGCGTCTGCATACGACACATCAAAGGGGTTGTAGGCCGACTCCTTTTGCATGATCGAGTATAAGTAACGCGGTGGATTTTCTCCGCTTTGTCCGTGTTTTTCGATGAAGGATCGATAGGCCAGCGGATACATTGCTTCCCACATCGGCCTTGCTTGTTTGACCGCATGTGGATCTTTGCGCAGTGCCGCACTCCCATGCGTCTCTGCTAGAAGGTGTGGGCGACGGAAATTTTCCGATCTTTTGTACAAATCAAACAACACCGGCAAGGCGCGCGGAGCACTGTATTTCGACAACAAACCGGATTCCACCCGTGCCAATTCCTGTCCCGCTTCCGCCTTCATACCGAACGAAAGGAGTTCCTCTGTTCGCCGCAGTCGTTCATCTTCCAACACCTGTTTGTCAAACGGAAGGATGAATTCAGGCAAACCGGCTGCCTCTTTTCGTGCAGGATCAAGAAACAATGGAACCGGCTGTCCTGCATCGCGCAAACGCACCCGGCCGAGCATTCCATAGAACGAAAAGGGGTCCTGCTCTGCCAGTTTTCGCAAAACGGAGTATCCCTCCTTTTCCTTTCCCAATTTCAATTGGGAGACCCCAAACCAATACTGGCCTTTTTGCCCCGTAAGGCCGCTTCTTTTCCCCACATATTCAAAGGTTGGCAACGCCCCCGAATAGTCTCCCAGCAAGTACCGCGACCACCCAATATACCAACGCGCTTCCTCGGCAAATGTCCCGGTTCCGTACTTGCGGAGCGTTTCTTCCAGCCGCACGATCGCTTCTTGAAATTTGTTGCGGTTGTATTCCAACCAGCCGATCAAAAAACTCGCCTCTGCCGAGTATTTCGAGCGCGGATGCAGGTTCAACATCTCGCGATAACCCGCAATCGCATCGTCATCTCGATCGATCCGCGACAACGCCCTTGCACCATGAAACATCGCATCCGCTTGACGTTCCCCTGATACCCGTTTTGCAACCGAAAAGAGGATTTCCGATGCCTTCCCATAGTTGTGTCTTGACCGATACAGAGAAATTCCCAACCAGTAATCCACTTCATCGCGAACGAGCGGGGCCATGTCCAAAGGAAGGTCTTGGAGTTCCTTCACCGCTTCCGTCCAGCGACGGCTCGACAGCAGATTCTTCCCTCTTTCCAAACGCTCTGCCACATCCAATTTTGCTTCCCGATCCAATTCCCTCCATTTGATCAATGCAGCTTCCGCAAGCGGATGCGCCGGATACTCCACATACAACTTGCGCAAAAGAGATCTCGCTTCTCCCTTTTGAGTTTCACTCCCCTCTGGCCCTCCTTGTCCGCCCGAAAGGAGTCCCGCCAGATGGAACCGGACTGTTCCCACATCCACTCCGTTTTTTCCCTGCGAAAGCGCATTCCGATACGCTGCCTCTGCATCTTTCTTTTGGGACAGCAACCGGAAACAATCCGCCGCAAACGCCCGCGAAAGGGGAACAAGCGGAGTGTTCTCCACGTCCTCGACGGCGCGCAGATGAATCGCCGCTTGTCTGCAACCTTCCGGCTTGTTCTGTTCCTGCGCAAGTAGCCCTTCACTTTGGCCCAGCAAAAAGAACAAATAATCTCGGCTTCGATACTCCCGAAACGCATGTTTTGCATACAGGGACAGAAGGACGGAGCGCGTCTTTTCGTACTCTCCCGCACGAAACGCAGTGACCGCTTGCGCGATGGCCGTCCGTTCCTTGTCGATGGGTTTGGCTTTCCCCTTGCCTTTGGGACCGGCCAGCGCCGAGCCGCATACAAAAAACCACACCGTCGCACACAGTCCCGTCGCCCGCCAAAGAAAACTCGCTTTTTGCATCGTCGCCGATGATAACGCCATCGCAGCGCCGAATGTGCGCGCCGTGCTGTGTTACTTTCGGCCCAAACTCCAAACCATGAAGGCAGAGACAAGCTCAATGAAGACAAAATGGAACCTGTTTGCCCTGGTGTGTGGGTGTGTGTTTGCGCTGGGTTGTCCGCAAAAAAGCGCACCCCCAACGCAAGCAGAAAGCACCCCCAAAACAGCGGTTTCCCCGTCGCCAAAGACGGACGCAATCGAGACGCCGTGTACCTTGGAAACGCCGCTTGTTCCTGGTGTGCCCGGCAGTCCGGGCCATTTGATTCCGTCGCCCATCAATCCAAACGGGGCCAGCGAGCTGGCCGACCTGATGCGAACCATGCAGACGGATTTGACTGCGGCGCGCGAGGCCATTCTGAAGGGTGCTCCCGTCGGGCCGCTTCTTTCGCGTTTCCGAAAAATCCGTTGTTCGTGGCCCACAAGCGCCACCGATCGTGACGCAGCCTTTGATGCAAGGGCGCAAAGCTACTTGGCCGCCGTGCAAGCCCTAGAGCAGGCCCCGCCGCCCGAATCCAAAGCGGCCTATCGGCGTGTCCTCGACGGATGCCGCTCCTGTCACGAACAAAACTGCGCCGGTGCTCTCAAAGCCATCGACTCCCTCTCCCTACCCCCACCCACCCCGTAACGAATTCCGGGCGGACACCCGGCCTGGCCCCCGTGGACATTGCATCGCCACCCCCGTCGCCGCCATGAGCCCATGTGAGCCTCTGTGCGCCTCTGTGCGCCTCTGTGTGTGTCGAAATGCGGCCCGTTCACCGCGAAACCAAAAGGAGTTCTGGGCCTTGGGTGTCCAGGGGAGGGTCTTCCACGTCCAGGGTGGAAAGGAGGACGGTGGCGATGGTTTCCGATGGGGGGTCGAGTTTGGTGGGCTTTTTGATATGGGTGGGCGCAGGTTTGGGGGTCGGCGCTGGCGATGGAAAAAGACTCGTGCGCAGCGACGGCAAGAGGGCTCGCGGGACAAGACACGAAAACAACTCTTTTTCGCCCAGGGCGCGGCGAAAAGCCTCTACGGTCTCGAAATGCTCGAGCGCCGTTCGGGAGTAATAGGTCGGCACAGCGGGAGGAAAACCGATCACACACCGCCGCGCCTTTTCGGGCGCATGTCGCATCGACTGAATCAGCGTCTTGATCGTGTCGCTTTGGTGCAGCAACGGGTTGCTTTCCGAAAGCACCAGCACGACGGACGACAGCGCGGCGGTCGGAATCAAGAAACCCAGTCTCCCCATCCACCGCATCGGCGACTGCAAACCAATCGCAGCGGCGAGCGCAAGCGGAGGCAAAAGGAGTCCCAACCCTCGCGGCGGTGCCAAATCCCGCCCGAGCAACGTCAGCAGCGTCGAGAGCATCACCCACAACAGCAAAGGCCGCGACGTGCGACGCATCGAACCCAGCAACAAACCAAAACAAGTCGTCACAATCACGACCTGCCCGACATGTCGCCCAAAGTAGGTCGGCCCCTGCGCCCACACCGCGTAAAACGCTTTCCAAAACAGCGCTTTTTCGGGAACGCGAAACAGACTTTGCAGCGCACCTCCGTGCAGCCGCGACGCCGCCACCAGCAGCACCGTTCCGCCGAGCCACATCAGCCACACGCGACGTTTCCGCAACAGATACCGATGCGAAATCACGCAATCGAAAAAACCGAACAGAAGCCCAATCAGTCCGGCGCGTACATCGATGATCGCCGCCGCTCCGATTCCGAGCGCAGCAAAAAACATCGGCAACCGCCGCAGCGGCAACGGTTCCGGTTCTTCCGTCGCTTTGTGCATCGGCAGAATGTGCCGATCGAATTTGTGGCCATGCAGGCTGTGGCTGACCAGCGCCACCGTTCCCACCGACGCCAACGCCACAAAACTGTCAGGCAGAATCCGGTGCGACAGCTCGTAGGACAAGGGCATCGCCAAAAGACACAGACCCGCCAAACCGCCCGTGTTTCGTCCCACACCCGTGTCAATCGCGATCGCCAACAAGCACCCCGCCGCTCCCAACATTGCGAGCACTGGGGCAAGACGCAGCGTCGCCTCGCTTGTCCCAAACAGTTTGCAAATTGCTGCAATCGGCAACAACCCGAGCGGACCTCCCGTTGGTGGAGGCACATGATGAAACGCCTGGCCGATCGGCAATTCGCCGGAAAGAAGTCGCCGGACAAGGAGTGCTATTTCCGCATCCAACGTAGACAAACTGCCTGCACCCAAATCGACAAAATACAAAGCGATCGGCAGAAGCATCGCGATTGCCCAACCCAACACCAGACCTTTCGGAACGGGCAGCGCAGCGACGGCGTTTTGCACCGCTCCTACTGGATCGCGCAGCGCATTTTTTGTGACTTTATAACCGCGCCCCAGACCCTCGGTCAGTTTTTCCGGCAGTTTTCCCGGAAGGGCCGCCAGCTCGGCCAAGCGATCGCGGCGGCGTTTTCTCGAGACCGTTTTTGCCGTCGTGTCGCGCAATTTTCCGCTTTGCGGACGCCCAGACACCGGAACCCGTTTTCCCAAAGGCGCTGCCGAAGACGCCATGCGAAACGACCCCGAAGAACTCGGTCGCCGTCGCACACCAGGGCGAGACGGCGAAAAACCGTCCGGTTGCGAAGGATGCGAAGGATGCGAAGGATGCGAAGGATGCGAAGGATGCGAGGGTGACGACGTGGACCTTGCTTCATCCCCTGATTTGTCCGGTCGGTCTGCGTCGTTCACGGACCCGATTCTAAACTGAAAACTTGGCGCGACGGAAAGACCGCGTGCGTTGTTTGTGGCCCTCTCGCCGCGCGTCTGGAGTATAAGGAGCCTCTGTTTCTGCCACCCGATTCGGAGGTCTTTGTCCCATGATGGCTCTGTCTCGACGAGCGACGCTCGTTTTGTCGTTTTGTGGTTTTGGGTTAGCAGCAAGTTGCACGGATTCCCGTTCGGGGGATGCCGAAGTTGCGCGAGACACTGCGGATCAAAACAAAGTGCCCCCCGTCGAGGATGGCGCGACCCTCACGCTCTTGCCACAAGATCCGGTTGTGACGACCGATGGTCAGACGCCGTACGATCTGCTCTTCCGTGTCGAACGCGCGGGCAAGGACCTGACCCCCGAAGCATTCCTTTCGATCGATGACGAACGTCTGGGCCATTTTGAGGGGGCCAAATTCGTCGGAAATCCGAGTCAGGCTGGCAAAAGTGTCGTGCGCGCCCAACGCGGCGAGGAAGTCGGTCAAACCACGTTGACCGTGCGGCAAAAAGTCATCGTTCTTGTGCCCGGAACGTCCGCCGATGCGCCTTCCAAATTCGGTGGCTCTCCGTCGGCAAAACGCATTCCTGAAGTCGTCTATCCGCTGGCCTCTGCGCTGCTGCCTCCCAACATCAGCGAGCTGGAATTTCATTACAAACCCAATGAGGCTTCTCTGTTCGAGCTGCGTCTGTTGTCCGATTCCCTGGACCTGCGCATCTATTCCGGTTGCAACAAAGTTGGCGATGGATGTGTCGTCGTTCCCGACGAGAAAACGACCAAACTCATCATGCAGGCCGGGCGCGGAAAAACCATGTCCTTCACCATGCGCGGCACCGGAGCAGAGGGCGGAGAAGTCGGCACTTCCGTAAGCCAAGACCTTTCCTTTTCCGAACAGGACATGAAAGGGGGTCTGTACTACTGGGCCGCATCCATTGGTGGCATTGCGCGGTATGACTTTGGTTTGCGCGGACAGAAATCCGAGTCCTATTACGGACCGTTGCGCGCGGGCGGAATCTGCGTCGGATGCCACGCGATGAGTCGGAACGGAAAACGCATCGCCGTCGGCATGAACATTCCCGGCCCCGCACTCATGCGCGCCCTGGACGCAGGAAGCCGCACCAAACTGTTCGAGGTCGGCCCCGGTGTGATCGCAGGTTCCAATTATCAAGCGTTTACCAGCGACGGAAAATACTTGCTCACAACCGAGTATGGGGGTCTTGCCGTGCGCGATGGAACGACCGGAACACTCATCGGAAAAAATCCGAGTTTGCCGAGCGCCACGATGCCCGACGTTTCTCCCGACGGAAAAACCGTTGTGTTTGCGCGATCTCCCACACTCTGCATTCCGCCTTTGTGTCCGAATCTATCCACAGAAAAAGCGAGCCTGATGAAGGTGTCTTTTGCTGCGGATGGCACGTTTGGGAGTCCGGTCGATCTGGTCAAATCCGCTGGAGAAAACAACTACTATCCGTCTGTTTCTCCCGACGGAAAATACGTCGTGTTCAACCGCGCGGCAGGGGATTCCTATGATGCCGCTGATGCACAAGTCATGGTGGTTCCCCTTTCCGGTGGGAGTCCCATCAACCTGCCTTCTGTGAATGTGGTTTTGGGCAATTCCTGGCCCAAATGGAGTCCGTTCGTGCACCGGTTCAAAAACAAGAGCGTGTTGTGGCTGACGTTTTCGTCCCGCCGCCCGTTTGGAGTCCGTGGTGGAACAAACGCGCAGATTTGGATGCTCCCCGTCGAGATCGCGGCTCTTGAAAAAGGCCAATCCAGCCAGTATCCCCCGTTCCGTCTGCCGTTCCAGGAATTTGCAACCGGCAATCACATTCCGCAGTGGGTCGAGGTTGTGGATCGCGCTCCGTGCAGCGAAGCAGACCACTCATCTTGTGGCCCCAGCGAAGTCTGCATCGACGGCGTGTGCGTGCCCGCGATTCCGTAAAAAAACGCTTACAACTTCTTCTGCGAAAAACCTTTGCAAAACCTCTGCAAAAAAACTTCATGATGCAGCGCGTATCTTCCTTTCTTCGCAGCCGTTGGCCCCTGTTCCTATTCCTTCTGTGCGCCATCCTCGCGTTTCTCCCCGCGTTGCGCAACTTTCATCACTTCACTGATCGGTACGATTGGCGCTATTTCGATGCGCTTACAGAGATGTCCCGCCGAGCCGTCTTGTGGTATCGGGAGATCCCCCTTTGGAACCCCTACAGTTGCGGAGGAGAAGTAGGCTTGGCCAACCCCCAAATCCTGGATGCAGCACCCACATTCCTGTTCATTCTGCTGTTTGGAACGGCTGGTGGTTTCAAACTCTGTTTGGTTTTCTATACCTTCCTTGCGATGTGCGGAACGTATGTTCTTGCGCGAAAACATGGTCTATCGAACGCCTCTTCTGCCATCGCTTCCGTCGGATACGGCCTTTGTGGATATCACGCGCTGCATTTTGCGATCGGCCATGTTTCCTTTTTGGGAGTCACGCTGTTTCCGCTCCTTTTGTATGCATACGAGCGATCTTTGGATGAAATCGCGTGGTCGATTCCCACCGGTTTTGTGGCCGCGTGGATCGCTGTGCTTGGGGGAACTTTTACACCTGTGTTGGCTGCGGAACTTCTGTTTTTGTGGGCGGTTTCGTGTGCTGTGGAACGGCGATCGGTTTCCCCGTTTTTGGTTCTTCTGCCGGCCTGCGTCGTCGCCATTTCCGTGTCTGCGATTCGGATGTTTCCTGTGTTTGAGTTCATTTCGGATCATCCAAGACCCCCGTTTCTGCGAGCTCCTGACCGATCCAATGTGTTGCAAATCATCGCGGATCTGTTGTCCTTTCGCAAGTTCCATCCGATTCCGGGAAGACGCTATTGGTCGCACGAATACGCCGGAAAGTTGCCCTATGTGATTGCCCTGCTTTCCGCTGTGAGTCCGCTGGTGTTTTTTGCCTCGAAACGGAAGGCCTCTGCAACCGGAGAACCGTTTGTTCAGAGACTCCTTTTGTTGGCTGTGTTCGGTTTGCTTCTGTCGATGGGAAACTTTGCGTCGTTTGCGCCGTGGTCTTTGTTGCAAAAACTTCCTGTGGTTCGGGATTTGCGCGTTCCTTCTCGGCACCTGATTTTGCTGACCCTGCCTCTGTGTCTTCTGTCCGGTGTTGTATGGGATTGGTTTTGCGCAAAAGTGTCGTGGTCTGAAAAGACTCGGTACCTTGCATCTTGTGTCCTCGTGGTAGTGGGTGCGTGCGATGGGATTGCGTACACGGCGTTGCAATATCAGCCTGCCCAATTCATCGGAATGCGGCTCCGTTTGGAAACACCTGTGTTTCATGTCCCTGTACGTACGCCTGAAAAACTTCCCCCCTTTTCGTATGTGAATCGAACATGGAGTGAGATGCGCGACACCTTTTTTTTAGGGCACGGGTCCGTCGCTGGAGGTCCAGTCAAAGTGGGTTACGATTGTGATGAAGTGGCCCCTTTGCAACGTGCGGAACAGATCGATGCGGGACCGGTTCCGCAAGAAAAACTGCAAGATGAAACGGCGGGCCAGATTCTGTCTTCTGTGTGGTCTCCCAGCCACCGCACGATCACGCTGGACTTGCGCGAAAAGACGACGCTCCTACTCAATTCCAATTGGAATGAACACTGGAAAAGTGATCGCGGAAAAGTCATCCGACACAAAGGACGGCTCGCTGTGGATTTGTCGGAAGTACCGCTCGGGCAACAGCAAATCCGTGTGTACTACAGACCCCGTTCCTTTGTGATCGGCGCTCTCCTTTCCTCGATCGCGTGGCCCCTTTGTCTGGCACTATGGCTCCTTTTCCGACGGAATTCCTACAGATAAAAGGGGGAATGGAAACGACGCAGCAAATTTACGATTTGTAGTTTGCAAATTGCAATGAATAGCCCCGAACAGCAGCAAGACCTCTTGAAGGACAACAGGAGGCTGCCCTATGAAAGCCTGGGGGTGATCATCTGACAGGAATGGGGGTTCTGTGTGGGTGGTTGGGGGATGAGAAATTTGTGACAGAATGTAGGAAACAAATTTCGGCCAAACGAGTCTCAACAGACAAGAGGAAGGGAGCATTCAATGCGACGATTTTTTTTCCGATCAGTGCTGTGTGCAACTGTCTTGACCGCTGTGATCGAGGTTCTTTCGCCTTCTGCGGAGGCTTGCGGAAACGTGGTTTCTCTGTCGAAGAACGTCGCTTCACAACTCGTGGCCCGCGCGGAGAAGGCACTTTCACAGGGCAAACCTGCGGAAGCGTTCGACATCTTGGATGAAAAATTGCGATCGCACTACGGACTACGAACAGAGGACCCGACCCTCACGCGGAAACTTCAGCTGATCTATTCCGTCGCGTGTATCCGATCGTCGGATGCGAAGGGAATGGAATACGGCACGCGAAGTTTGAAGTGGGCGCATGAAAGCGATCCAAAAAATCCGATCGTTGCCGCACGGTTGGCAGAGGCGATTTCCCGTTTGCCAGCAGAGACCCCCGAAAAAGCAGAACAAAATCGGAAGGAGGCGCTCGCGCTTCTGGAACCGCTCGCAGAAAAGGACCTGATTGTCGATGCTGACGCGTTTGCGACCCTTGCTCGGCTCAAAAAGCAAAAGGGGGATGACGGGGGAGCAAAAGAGGCGCTCGCACGGTGCGCAAAAATGTCGAAAAACCCCACTGTCTGTTCGGATGCGCCGTGGCCGTCTCCTGCGCCCGATGGAACGCGCACTCCGTCAGCACTGCGTACGCGGCGCTTCCATCCAATGGACAGCGGAATCGACCTCTAGATTTACCTTCGTTGGCGCGGTGCAGGAAAGCCTGGCCCGTTTGGGAGACAACATGTGGAAGACAATGGCCACATTCCTTTTGTGTTGTTTGGGTTCTGCCCGCGCGGAAAAACCTGCGGAAAAGCGTGCGCAGAAAACAGAAGGAATGCGACTCCTCGAAACGTATCAGTGTCCTCGCTGTCATGAAGGAACGGGGCTTCCTGCTGTGCGACAAGAAAAGCACTGTGTGTCGTGCCACCAATCGATCTTGAAAGGGACGTTTCCGATTGATTCTGCGACGCTGAAAACGTGGCAAAGTCACTTGCACAGTTTGAATGCAGCGCCTTCTTTTGTCGGAATCGGAAAGCGTCTTCGGCGCGATTTTGTGAAAGATTTTTTGCTCCGTCCGTACGATGTCCGTTCGGGGCTTCCGGCGATGATGCCTCGCTTGGGAATCTCGGAAACACAGGCCGCAGCGATTGCACAGGCTTTGATTCCGCATGAACAACTTGACCTCCCAAAGGGTGATGCAGAGGCCGGACGCAAGTTGGTTGCAATGCTCGGTTGTGCGGCTTGTCACAACATGGGCGGTTTTCCGGGAATGGAAAGTGCGCAAAAACCGGCTGCGTTGCGAGCGGCGTACGATGCACAAACGGTTCTCCCATTGGCCCCTGATTTGCGTTTTGTGCGGGATCGGTTTCAGCCGGGAATGCTCGCGCGATTTCTTTTGTCTCCCAAAGACATCAAGCCAGATACGCCGATGCCTGCTTTTGGCTTGAATCCAACGCAGGCGACGGACATCTCGACATTTTTATGGACTGCGCCGCTGTCTCTTGTCGCCAAAACACCGATTCCCAAACGACTCCCAATCCTGGAGCGGAAAGTGGGTTTTGACGAAGTGAACGAGCGCGTGTTTCGCAGAACGTGTTGGCACTGCCATTCGACACCAGCGTATGCGAACGGGGATGGAGGACCGGGGAATACAGGGGGCTTCGGTTTCAAAGGGAGGGGGTTCAATGTGACAACGTATGCAGACATCGCAAGCGGCAGACTGAATGATCAGGGGGAACGGGAAAGCGTGTTTGCAAAGCTTCCCGATGGCACTCCGTTGCTGCTCAACGCGCTGCTGTTGCGACAAAAAGAAGTGGCGGGAGAGATCGATCCGAAACATCGAGGAATGCCGCTGGGGCTTCCCCCTTTGACACCTGAGCAGATCCAATTGGTGGAAAGTTGGATCGCACAGGGCCGACCGGAATAGCGGAACTGGAGGGAGAAAGGGAGGAACGGGGAGAGGGTTATTCGCCCTCGATGCCACCCGGTTTCAGGTTGGTTGTCACCAGGCCCAAAAGTTCGGACGACAGGGCGACGATTTGTCGGGTTTCGTACCCGTTCATTTTCAGTTCACGAAAAATCGACTTCGCGAGGATTTTGATCGCTCGGTCACGTTCTCCCAAAGACGCATGGCTCATGTCGGGCTGCTCCTTCGGCTGTGTAGCGGTGTTTTTGGGGGCTGTTCCGGCTTCGGGCCGGGAACCAGGTTGGCCGCTTTGCTCTGCATGGGGCGCGCCAGGCTTGTGTGCCATGTTGTTGCCTCTTGTCCCTGTGAGTTGTCGTCGCTGTGCTCGTGTGGTGCGAACGTGCGAAGGCTCAACCATCGAGTGGCTTCAGACGCAGAAGGTGCGCACTCGGTTTCGCACCAAGACCCGCACTGCGAAGTCGTTTACACGTCTAGACCACGGCTGCACTCCGACGACAGATTTTTGCGACCTTTCTTTTCACATATACCTGGGCATCCTGACAAGCCGTGCAGTTTGTCCGACGAGAAGCTTGCTGCGCCATTTTGTTTTGTGGTAGTCGCTGCGCTATGGAACCGTCGCCCAACACGCAAAGCAAACCTGTTTCGACCTCCGTCTTGTCTGAAAAGTACGATCCGCAAACCCTCGAGCCCCGTTGGCAAACCGCGTGGCAAACGCAGGGTGCTTTTTGCGCGCCTCCCGCGATTGCGCCGTCAGGAACTCCCGATCCGAGGCCCAAGTATTTCATCATGGAAATGTTCCCGTATCCGTCGGGGCGACTGCACATGGGGCACGTTCGGAACTATTCGATCGGGGACGTGCTGGCACGGGCACACCGGATGAAGGGCCACCGCGTGCTGTATCCGATGGGTTGGGATGCGTTTGGTTTGCCGGCAGAAAATGCAGCGATCAAAGCGAAAGTGCATCCATGCGATTGGACGCGGGGCAACATCTCGTCGATGAAGGGGCCGCTCGGGCGACTTGGGCAGTCGTATGACTGGGCGTTCGAGCTTTCGACGTGCGAGCCGGAATACTTCGTTCACGAGCAGCGCATTTTCATCGAGATGTGGAAGCGGGGCCTCGCGTATCGGAAGGGCGCTTTGGTGAATTGGTGCGGTTCGTGTGCGACGGTGCTCGCGAACGAACAGGTCGAGGACGGGCAGTGTTGGCGTTGCCAAAGCGTGGTCGTGCAGCGCGAGCTGGAACAGTGGTTTTTGCGCATCACGGATTACGCCGAGCAACTTCTGTCTGACATCGGGCAGCTTCGCGGCAAATGGCCGGACAAAGTGCTGCACATGCAGGAAAACTGGATCGGTCGGTCGGTTGGGGCCCGCATCCGTTTTCCGCTCGAAAAATCGGTGGGAGACACGACGGAGATCGAGGTGTTCACCACACGACCGGATACGCTGTTTGGCGCGACGTTTTTGTCGATTGCGGCGGAACATCCGCTGGCGCTGCGGTTGGCCAAACATTCGCCGTGCGAGGCCGAGGTCGCGGCGTTTGTGAACAAAGTCCGCGCCGAGGACAAAACGCGCCGCGGCGCAGACGATTACGTGAAAGAGGGCTGTTTTACAGGCGCTTATGTCAAAAACCCTGCAACCGGTCGTCTTCTGCCGATCTACATTGCGAATTTTGTTTTGATGGATTACGGCACGGGCGCGGTGATGGCGGTTCCCGCACATGACCAACGTGATTTTGAGTTTGCGAAAAAGTACGCGCTGTCCATCGAAGTCGTGATTGAACCACAAGGCGCAACGCTTTTGGCGCACAACTTGACCTGTGCGTACACTGAACGCGGTGTGTTGGTTCAATCAGGCGCGTTTTCGGGGCAAGACAGCGAGGCGGCAAAACAAAACATCACAGCGTGGCTGGCCGAGCGTGAGCAAGGGGGACCCACGATCTCCTACCGTTTGCGCGACTGGTTGGTGTCGCGGCAACGGTATTGGGGATGTCCAATTCCAATGGTGGAGTGTCCCGTACATGGATATCGGCCCGTTCCCGACGCAGATTTGCCGGTGCTTTTGCCGAGCGATATCGAGTTTGTGCCGTCAGGACAGTCTCCGCTCGCGACGCATCCGACGTGGAAAAACACGACCTGTCCAACGTGCGGAGGCCCGGCCCGTCGCGAAACGGACACAATGGACGGTTTTATGGAATCGTCGTGGTACTTTTTGCGATACACGTCGCCGCGTTTTCAGGGCGGAATCCTCGACGAGGCGGGCAAGACGTTTTTGCCAGTCGATCAATACATTGGCGGTAGTGAACACGCGACGAAACACCTGATTTATTCGCGGTTTTTCACGAAGATGCTGTCGGATTGGGGTGTGCTCCCAAAAACCTTGCGCGAACCGTTTGTGCGGCTTTTGACGCAGGGCATGGTGCTGAAAGACGCTTATCGCTGTGCAGAACACGATTATCTGTATCCCGAAGAAGTGCAAAACGGCTGTTGCGTGAAATGCGGAAAAGAAGCGACGCATTTGCGCCAGATGAAAATGTCCAAGACCTTCCGCAATGTCGTTGAGCCGATGGCTCTGATTGAAAAATATGGAGCGGATACGGCGCGGCTGTTCTGTCTGTTCGCGGCCCCGCCGGACAGCGTGCTCGAATGGAGCGACGCGGGCGTGGAAGGGTGCAGCCGCTTTTTGGGGCGGATCTACCGTTTGGTGCAGCGTTACCTGGCTCTGCCTGGCGATTCCTTGGCGAAACCGGAAAACATTCTCCGGGTCAAGGTCCCTGTGCCTGATGCCTGTGTGGCGCTGCGCCGGTTTACGCACAAGACGATTCGGCGCGTCACGACAGATGTGTTCGAGCGGCAGCAGTTCAACACGGCGATTGCGGCGATCATGGAGCTCACGAATGCGATTTCGGATTTCCTGGGGTCGCAAACAGAGGACTCTGCGGCGCTGCGTGAGGCCATTTGTACGGCGGTCCAGCTTTTGGGGCCGCTTGCCCCACACATCGGCGAGGAATTGTGGCAGGCGCTGGGTCACACCGACTTGCTCGCGCTGCATCCGTGGCCTGTGTTCGACGAGGCCGCCGCGCGCGACGATGAAGTGACGGTGGTGGTGCAAGTGAACGGAAAAAAACGCGCCGAACTGACCGTACCAGTCGGTGCCGAAGAACCCTTCGTGTTGCAACAGGCGCTCGCGGAACCGGGCGTGTACCCCTTCACCGCTGGGAAAACCATCAAAAAATCCATCTACGTCCCAGGCCGAATCCTGAATTTGGTCGTGGCCTGACGGGTGCGAGAACGCGACGCTTGACTTTGGTGAAAAAAACTGGCTCTTGGAGGGTCGCTTTGCCCATTTCGAGGCCGCGCGTCTCGTCAGAAAAAAGGGCTGGAAGGAGGTGCTTGCGATGATTGGAAAGCCACTCGAAGTTGAAGTTCGTGACAACCTCGAAAAGGCCATGAAAATCCTCAAACAGAAAATGTCGAAGGAAGGCATTCTGCAAGAGGTCAAGCGCCGCCGTTTCTATGAGAAACCGAGTGTCAAAAAGAAGCGCAAAATGCGCGAGGCTCGAAAACGTCGTCGTCGTGAAATGAAGCGGCGGGGTTCCCCTCCCGTGATGGCGCGCTAGCCCGTTCCCCCCTTTCCCCTCTGTCCCGATTCCCCCTTTCCTTCTCTTCCTATTTGCGCGGGTCTTGCTTCACGCGGCGCAGGTAGGTTCCGTATTCGCTTGAGCCGTAGCTTTCGGTGAGGCGTTCAAACTGCGCTTCGTCGATGAAGCCTTGCGACAGCGCGATTTCCTCGAGGCAGGCGATTTTCAGGTCTTGCCTCTTTTCGATGGTTTGCACAAACAGCGACGCCTGTAGCAGCGAGTCGTAGGTTCCGCTGTCGAGCCACGCGACGCCGCGCCCAAGTTTGTGAACCTTGAGCCGTCCTTGCGAAAGGTAGGCGCGATTCACGTCGGTGATTTCCAGTTCGTTCCGCGCAGAAGGTGTGAGCGTGCGCGCGATCTCGACGACGGACGCATCGTAAAAATACAGCCCGGTGACGGCCCAGTTTGAAGTGGGGTTGCGCGGCTTTTCCTCGATCGATCGCGCGTGGCCTGCCTCATCAAACGTGACGACGCCATACCGTTCGGGGTCGTACACGTGGTAGGCGTACACCTCTGCGCCGTCGCGCAAGTCGGCGGAGCGCCGCAGGTCGGCAACCAGATTGTGCCCAAAGAAAATGTTGTCGCCCAAAATCAAACAGACCGGGCTGTTTTGCACAAACTCGGCACCAATCAGGAATGCCTGCGCAATCCCGCCCGGCTGCGCCTGTTCCGCATAAGACAGCGCGATGCCCAGGTCGCTGCCGTCGCCCAGCAAGGCCCGAATCATCGGCAGATCCCTGGGGGTGCTGATGATCAGAATGTCGCGAATCCCCGACAGCATCAGCGTAGACAGCGGATAAAAAAGGGTCGGTTTGTCGTAGACGGGCAAAAGCTGTTTGCTCATCGCTTTCGTCAGCGGATACAGCCGCGAACCACTTCCTCCCGCCAGCAAAATCCCTTTCATGCAAGTTCCTCGGCGCGCATCTTAGGGGACGGTGCAGGGGGAGGGAAGACGGATCTTGGGGGCGTTGGGGCTTGGTTTTGGGGTGAAGCCGCGAAAAAGGGGCGCAAAGGGATGGGCGAGGCGCTGGACCCGTTGGTCGCTGCGAACGACAGTCTGGCGGACCTCTCGACGGAGGTGGGGCTTGGGGCCATTTCCGTGGGGGCGCGGGCCATTCCCGTGGGGGCGCGGGCCATTCGCGTGGGGCTTGGGGCAATTGGCGTGGGGGCGCGGGCAATTCCCGTGGGGCTTGGGGCAATTGGCGTGGTTGCGCGGGCAATTG
>DAOLIT010000007.1:79921-96321 GCA_035328405.1 Pseudomonadota bacterium
GCAATTCCCGTGGGGCTTGGGGCAATTGGCGTGGTTGCGCGGGCAATTGGCGTGGGGCTTAGGGCAATTGGCGTGGTTGCGCGGGCAATTCCCGTGGGGCTTGGGGCAATTGGCGTGGTTGCGCGGGCAATTGGCGTGGTTGCGCGGGCAATTCCCGTGGGGCTTGGGCGTTTTGTGAAAAAGCTCGACGGAAATGTGGGGATTGGAAGTTTTCTCGGTGGTTGCGTGTTTTGTGCTACAAGGCACGGATAGGTCCGACCGTGTGTACCCAAGCACACGCGCCGAGCTTGTTTGGCCCAAACCAACCGACTGCGTTTTCAAAAAAGGAGAGACCATGTCCAAGGAAACCGATTTTTATCCTCGTCGGGATGCGGAGCAGGTGTTGTGGCTCAAGACCTTTCGGGGGAAGGTCGAGGCGCATTTGAAAGCAATGGGGTTTGACGCGAAACGGGTGAAGGGGATTGTGGACGAGATCGATGGGCTCACGGGGAGTTTTGAGGCGAAGGACAAAGCGCATGCGACGTATCAGGCTCAGGTCGCGGCGCACAACGCTTTGGAGGAAGCCGCCGTCGCAGACTTGCGCGGGCTCGTGCGGGAAATCAAAGCTCATCCGGGGTGTACGGACGCGATGAAAGCGGACCTGCAAATCGAGGCGTCGGGCGGGGGAACGGCCTCGCAAGGGAACAAGAGTCCGAGTCTGTCGGTCGAGGCTCAGCCGGGTTTTGTGCGGCTGTCCTTTCGCAAGATGGGCTTTGACAGCGTGAACGTCTACGCGCGGCTTCGCGGCGAGAGCGCGTGGCATTTTGTGGCGCGGGACACGCATTCCCCGTACAACGACCACCGCCCCCTCGCGACGCCCGGCGTCCCCGAAGTTCGGGAATATCGTCTTGTGGGCGTGGTCAAAGACGAAGAACAGGGCCTCCCCACGGACGCAGCCAGCATCGCGGTGGGACCTGCCTGATTCGCCCCAAGCCAGTTCCCGTCCAGAAACGCCGCCCGAAGGTTTTTCCCTCCCAATCCCGCAAATCACACACGTTTTCATGTTTGTGTTGGCCCTGCGCGCAACCCACCACGCCCGCGCCAAAACAAACCCCCCAGGCGCAAACGACCCAACACAGACCCACAGGAGACGAAGTTGTTTGGGTGACAGGGGCGCTTTGGGGGGAGGGTTTTTGCGGGGGCGGTGGTGCAGGGGGCGCTTTTCGGGGGGCGGTTATTCGATGGTGATGTGCGAGCCTTCGACCCAGGTCTTGTGTTCGCTCGTGTAGTACAGGTAGGCCGTCGAGGCCTGCGCCGTGTAATCCCCCGGCACCGTCGCCAGCAAATCCAGCGGCAATTGCACCTGCTGCTTCGGCTGCATGTGGCGCAGATACAGATTCACTTGGCGCGGGCGCGTCTCGTAAAACCCGATGAGCCCCTTTTCGCGCAGTTCTTTGAGCTGCCACGTCTGGAATTGCAGACCGCCTGGAATTTCTACCCGCGCGAGCGTCATCGGCAACCCCTGGTCGGTCTTGTTCGTCAACGTGACGTGCAGACGCACCGATTCGCCGAGTTTCACAAGGTTTCGCTCGAGCCGCGTCGCAAGCTCGACTTTGGTCTCTGCGCTCGTTGCGGGCTGGGCCGACCGATACGTCACGCCCAGGCTGTACGGCAGCGCGGTTTGCCCGGTGTGTCGCAGCTCGACGTGGTTTTTGCCGGCGGTCAGGTGTTTTTGCAGCCCGGCGAACACGAGCGGCTCCCGATCGCCCGGTTGATAACTCAGCGAACCCACGTCTTTGCCGTTCACGACCAGCGTGACCGTGCCGGGCGTTTGGGCCCGCGCCCGCGACGACGCATACGCCGTGATGGCCTTGAGCGCGAGCACCGTGGCCTGCGTCGCCCCAAACGCGCCGTGGCCCGACCGCTGTTTCATCAGCCACTCCATGCCTTTTTCCACCGAATCATCAAACTGCCCCGTCTTGAGCAGCCCGAGCACGGCGAGCGACGTGGTTTCGATCTGCAAATCGCGGCCTCCCGACCGCGTGATGCTGTGCGACGCGCCTTTCCACGCCCCGCCTGCGTCTTGCAACGCGACCAGCCGTTTGGCCGCCGCCAAACCCGCGTCTTTGCGCCCCGCATTGAGCAGCGTGTTCGTCGCAAGCGCCAGCACATACGTGTCCCCATTGGACCGAGAGACCTGTTCTTGCTCGTCGATTTCGCGCTCGAAACCGCCTTGCTTCGCCTCTGTCACGCTGTACGTGATGTAGGCGTTGGTCACTTGCGCATTCGCTGCGCCGAAACTGTCCAGCGCCTGCCCGTTCCGCAAAAAGCCGCCTTTTCCGTCTCGGCGACGCTTCAGCCACTCTGCCGTGCGCCCGATCATCGCGGACGAAACCTCGGGATACACCTGTTTCATGTCCGTAAATTCGGCCAGGCCGTACGCCGTCAGCGCCTCGTGGCCCGGCGTCGAACCGAACCATTCGTAGCCTTTGGTGGGCGTTTCGTATCCCGTCAGCAACTTGTATCCATCGCCGAGCAAATGGTGCGCCCGCGACATCACCCTGGGCGAGGCCACCTGCGCCGTTTTGAGGTAGCGCAAAATCATCACGTTCGGATAGTTCGTGCTCGACGCCTGTTCAAAACATCCGCCCGGTTCGCTGAGCATTCCATCGAGCCCGCCCACCAACGTCGAGACCGCGCTCGTGTAGATTTTCAGGCTCGCTTCCGACGTGCCCTCCATCAGGCCCGCCAGCTCGAAGTCATGCGCGACCTGGTCTTTCAGCCGGCCCGATTTGGAAATGGTCTGCGGGAAACCGCGCGGCGCGACCGAAAGTTCGCGCACAAACTCGTCGCGCAGCCCGCCCGCGTCCGCCACGAATTTGACCTCCGTTTTGCCTTTTTTGCCGACGACCGACAGCGGATAAAACAGCGTGTCCCGTGCCATCGGCGCAAGCTGACCCTGCGCCCGATCGACCGGTTTTTCGAGTTTCAGCAGGTTCCCAAACACCGCTTGCAGACTCACCGCCACCTGTTGATCGCGCTCGTTGGCCAGCACGAGCGGCAGCGCAATCCGGTCGCCTTCGCTGACCTCCACCGGCAACTTCACGGCCATGCTGAACGGCAAACTTGACTTCAGGACCGTCTCTTGCCGTCCCACCGACCCGCCGCCGATGGCTTCGGTCTGCACGCGGAAGCTCGTCACCGCGTCGGACAATACAAACGACACCTGCGCTTTGCCGTTTTGTCCGGTTTGAACCGTCGGGGCCCAGAAAATCGTCTCGCGAAAATCGGTGCGCGGCCCGTTGTAATCCGGGGTGTACGCAGGTTGCGGAAACACGCGGACTTTCGCCCAGGGTTCCACGGGTCTTGGACGCGGGGCCATTTCGCCCCGTCCCCCGCCGTGCCGACGCGCCCCGGCCATGAAGTCGTCATCACCGTCTGCATAACCAAGGAGTCCATCGAGATCATCCATTCGCGCCGCGCGACCCATGGCCGGCATGGCTTTGGCCGGCATTTTTTTGCCCGCTTTGTCCGCGAAAGCATCCTCCCTGTCAGCCGCTCTTGTCGCCGCAGGGGCCGCTGCCGCCTCGGCTTGCATTTGCGCCGCCATCCCACCGCCAGCCCCGGCCCGCGGCATCATCCGGGGGCCCGCCGCCATCACGTCCTGGGCTTTTTCTTTTTTCGCCAAAACCGGTTGATCTCGAGGCGGAACCGCTGGTTCCGCTGGCATGTCGGGCCGAGGCGCAGCCGGCCTTTTGGCCGCAAGCTGCACGCCCGCTTTTTGTTCCGCCTCTGCCGGTTTCGCCACGCCATTTTTCGGAAACGGGAGCTGCGTGTCTTTTTTCCGCAGGTCCGCAAACGCCGTGACCGGTTGCGCAGAGCCCTCGGTTTTCGCCGCGTGCGCTTGCGCGTAATGCACGCCCAGGACTTTTTGCCACTCGAACCGCCGATAGCCCCGCGTGCCCATCAGCATGTCCAGCGCGAGCGCGGATTTTTTCTCGGACAGGTCGAAGTAGAAATTCGGTTCCTCGACTTTGCCGGTCAGCTCCGGTTCCAAATACAGGCGACTCAGAATGTGGCCCGTTTTGTCATCCGCGTAACTGAGCACCGTGTCATCGACGACAGACAGCGCCACATCCGCTGGAACTGGGTTGCCTTGAGGGTCCAGCGTGGTCACATCCAACGTGACTTTTTCTCGCGGCACGTAGGATTTTTTCGCGGTGTCCACCGCCACCTGCAACCGGGCGCGCCGCTGCCGGTACACCAACCGTTCCGCGAGCGGCACAAACGCTTCATCAAAGACGGTCACGCGCACCGCCCCTTGCGCCCGGCCCACCGTTTCGGTGCCTTGCCCGCGCGGTTCCAGATACACCATCGCTGGCTCCCGACCCGCCTGCACCGCCGCCACATCCAATAGTTTCTCTCGCAAAAGCCCGGCCACGATGACTTTGCGCGGTTCGGTACACCGCACGCTGACCCGAGTCGCGGACACCTGTCCGTCCAAATCGTCGATGCTGCGCAGCACGCAACCCTGGGGCTTGGCGTCCGGGACCGCAAACCGATCGACGATGCCCACCGGCTGGTCCACCGCCACCGTGTAGCGATGCCCGGCTTGCGGCGTGAAATCCACGCGGCCCAAACCGTCGCGAACGCTCTCAAACGAGGCCACCGTTTGTTCGTTTTCGTCCAGCACGCGGCCCGAAATGTCGGCGGGTTTTCCGAGCGGATTTTTCGCCTCGAAATACAGCCGACCCGGCAAATCCGTCACCAAATCCCCGCCCTCGGGATAAAGCGAAAGCTGGAGCTTTTTCACCACAATCGGCACCCGCTTCGCGATGGATTCGGTCAACCCCCCATCGTCCGCGAGCACCGTCAACAGCCCATCGCCCAGCGCGATTTCCTGCGGCAATTGGAACCGAACCAGTCCGTCGCCTTCCTCGTCCGTCCGAAGCTGCACCGGCGGCAGCGTCTGTCCGTCCACCACCACCTGCGCCGACAAACCATGATTTCTGAGCGGCTCGCCCGTGTTCCGTTTCACCGCAATCGTCGCCGTCACCTCGTCGCCCGGCCCATACGCCTTGCGGACAAATTCCAGTTTGAGTTTCAGTTTCGGCGCTTCATACGTCGAGACAATGAACGGTCGTTCCTCGGTCACGCCGTCCAGCGTCTTCACTTTCAGTTTGTATTCCCCGCCCACGATTCCCGCGTCCAGCGCAAAGTCGATCTGTCCCGACCCCGCCGTTTCGCGCACTTTCTTTTTCGCGACTTGCGCCCCGCGCGGATTGATCAGCTCGACGTGCATTCCTGCGCTGGCGTGCTGCCCCGACAGGTCGCGGGTCCGCACATCCCAAACCCGCACCCAAATCGTTTCCCCCGGTTTGTACAGCGGTTTGTCCGTCTGGATGTGAATCCGCCGCCCGATTTTCCCCTGAAAGTGGTTTTCGATTTTGGTCTTCACCGCCTCTGCCGTCGGCACGCCCGCAAGACGCGGCGTTTCGGGAGGCGCAAGCTCCGCAGGCACGGGCGGCAAAGGAGGCTTCGGGCCTTGGGGGCCCGTGTCTTTGGGAGGTTCGGGCACCGGCGGTTCCACTTTCGCCAGCACTTGATCACTGGCCAAAGGAGGAAGCGCCTGCGGCTCCGCAACCGGCTGCGGCGGCTCCACTTTCTGGGACACCGGCTCAGACGGTTTGGGAGAGGGTTTTTCGCAAGCGGAAAGGTTCAACAACAGAAAACTGGCAAGCAGGGCAGGTACGGTGTGTCGGTGTGATCGCATGTTTGGCTCCAAGCTTCCCCGCAAAACGCAGCCCAGCCGATCAGGATCTATGCGGCAAGCTGCTCCTTTTTGTGCGCGTCGCCCATCATCCCACGATGCGCCCCCATATGAGCAAGCAAAGGCTCGTGTTCTTGCGGACAACGCAAGCGGTCGGTTGCCGTTCAGCGCGATGGGGAAAGGAGCGTTTTGGGGGAGTCTTGGGGAAGGCTTCGAGAAAAAGGGGGGTTAGTGCGCCATCGCTGCCAGCGCGAATTGGCCGAGCGCCGAAAGGAACGCCAAAAAGAACACGCCCGAGCGCGCCTTGTCGATGTCCGCGATGTACAGGATTCCGTGCAGGATTCGGAAAAACACCCACGCCCCCGCGAGTGCGCCCGACATCATCGGATCGGCTTTTGCGACATGCGCCACCAGCACCGCCGGAGCAAACACCGCGAGCGCCTCGAACGCATTTTGATGCGCGCCCAGCGCCCGAGCCCCCTTTCCTTCCAACTTGGCCCCCTGAGCGCGTGGTTGTTTGTTGTCCACGCTGCCCAATTGTTTTTTGCGTTCACCCACCACCACCGGCAACCACATGTACGGAAGGATCACGGCGGCAAGCAGACACCACAGAGCGATCGTCATGGCAACACCTCCTAAAAGAGTTGGATGCCGTGACTTTATCACCTCTACCGCAGCATAAGGTCGAGTTGTTCGAGTTCCCGAATCCGGTCTCGCAAAGACGCCGCCCGCTCGAAGTTCAAGTCCGCCGCCGCAGACTTCATTTGTGTTTTGAGCTGCTTGAGGAGTTCTGGAAGATTCGCCAAATCGAGCGCCGTGTCTGCCTGTGCTTTCGGTTGCTGTTTCCCCTGTTTTTGCGCACCGAACGGAAGCCCCGTTTTCTTGTCCCCGCGCCCTTTCCGTTCCGCTTCCTTCCCCGTTCCGTAACTCGGCCTCTGTTCGCCCGCGGCCAAGTCTTTTTCCGCTTCGACGATTTCACCCAGCGCCAACCGACGCAAATCCGTCACTTTCCGTTTCACCGTTTGCGGCGTGATGTTGTGTCGCGCATTGTGCTCGGCCTGAATCTTCCGCCGTCGGGACGTTTCATCAATACACACCTGCATCGAGCGCGTGATCCGATCCCCATACATGATCACTTTGCCGTGTTCATTCCGTGCCGCCCGCCCACACGTTTGAATCAGCGAACGCTCTGCCCGCAAAAAACCTTCTTTGTCTGCGTCGAGAATCAGCACCAACGACACTTCCGGCAAATCGAGTCCTTCCCGCAGCAGGTTGATGCCCACGAGCACATCGAACACTCCTTCTCGCAGATCCCGAATGATCTCTGTACGCTCCAGTGTGTCGATGTCGGAATGCAGATAACGAACTCGGATTCCGTTCTCTGCATAAAACTCCGTGAGTTGTTCCGCCATCCGTTTCGTCAGCGTTGTCACCAGCACTCGATCGCCTTTGGAAATGCGATCTCGGATTTCTGCGATCGAATCATCCACCTGTGTTGCGACTTTGCGGACCTCGATTTCGGGGTCCAAAAGACCCGTGGGACGAATGACTTGCTCGACGACCACTCCACCCGTTTGCACGATTTCATAGTCCCCCGGCGTCGCCGAAACAAACACCGCTTGCGGAACCCGTGTATTGAATTCCTCAAATTGAAGGGGGCGATTGTCCAGCGCGGAAGGAAGACGAAAACCGTAATCGACCAGAGTCCCCTTTCGCGATTTGTCTCCGCGATACATCGCTTGCAATTGCGGAATGGTCTGGTGACTTTCATCCACGATGCACAAAAAGTCGCGCGGAAAGTAGTCGATGAGCGTCGCGGGCGGCTCCCCTTTTCCCCGACCGGACAGGTGCCGCGAATAGTTTTCGATGCCCGAACAGTGACCCATTTGGTCCAGCATCTCGAGGTCGAACAGCGTTCTCTGTTCCAAACGCTGCGCCTCAACGAGCTTCATGTTGTCTTTCAAAAAAGTAAGCTGCTCGCGCAATTCCTCTTTGATCGCGCGCATCGCGCTGACCAACGCATCCGCAGGCGTCACATACTGCGAGCCCGGAAAGATTGCGACATCGGGCATCTTGCGCAGGGTTTTTCCGCGCAATGGATCGACCTCCGAAATCGTGTCGATGTCGTCGCCAAACCACTCGATCCGAATCGCGCGTTCTTCTTCAAACGGGGGAAACACCTCCACAGTATCCCCACGCACTCGAAACGTCCCCCGATGAAAATCCAGATCGTTCCGTTCGTATTGCAATTCCACCAACCGGCGCAGCACCGCGTCCCGACGCACGGTCTGTCCCACTTCCAGCGAAATCACCATGCTGCGGTAGAACTCTGGATCACCAATTCCGTAAATGCACGATACCGATGCAACCACAATCACATCCCTGCGCGACACCACCGCGTGCATCGCAGAATGCCGCATCCGGTCGATCTCTTCGTTGATCAGGGAGTCCTTTTCGATGAACGTATCCGAAGTCGGAATGTATGCTTCGGGCTGATAGTAGTCGTAATAGGAAACGAAATACTCGACGGCACTGTGCGGAAAAAGCTCTTTGAATTCCCCGTAAAGTTGTGCCGCGAGAGTCTTGTTGTGCGCGATGATGAGCGTTGGTTTTTGCACCTTCTCGATCACGCACGCCATCGTGAACGTCTTGCCCGAACCCGTCAGGCCCAGCAACACCTGACGAGGAACCCCTTTTTGGACTCCCAACGTCAATTGTTCGATGGCGCGTGGCTGATCGCCGCGCGGCACCAGCGACGAAACGATTTGCAACGGATGTCCTTGGGACATGGGAGGCTAGTACCGATACCGGACGATGATTTGTGCGTTCAGGTTGTCACCGCGACTCTGGATGGCACCAAACGTCGTTCCGTTGCGTGCATCGATCGAAAAGGGAGTACCCGCCCCAAGTACGTTGAATAGATACAGCATCAGATCCAACCGTTGACCGGTCAACTTCTGGAAATTGTAGATGAACTGCACATCCGCGATGAACTGATCCGGGAGTTTGAATTCTGACCACGTTGCGGGGTCGTTCGTCTTGCTGCCCGTCGAAGTCCCACGCGGAGATCGATACACAGAGAACGAAGAATCCTCTGGGCTCATGAACACTTTCCACTGCGGTGCGCCGGATCTGTATTGCAACCGAACGCTCGCGGTCAGGCCAAAATCAAACGTGTAATCAATGGCCCCTTTCAGCGTGTGCCGGTAGTTGTCAGACATCGCTCCGTAGTACAAAGCGTCCATTCGCGGAGTCTGTTTGAAAGAAGAGAAATAATCACTCACCGTTCCGTCGGTGAACGCGAGCGTATAGGAGGCCACGATTCCAAAATTTCCCGGACTCCCTTGTGCCCAAATGTCCAGACCGTGGTACTTCCGTTCCGCATCATCGGGCGTCTCTGCAAGGTTGATTTTTTGGCGCACGCCGTTTGAATAGCCCACAATTCGCGTACCTGAAGGGTCCCAAATCTGATTCACTTCGGAATTGGTCCACATGTTTGCGTAGTGCCGATACGTGTAATCCACACCGACGATCAGCTCGGACACGACTTCGCGACGAATCCCAGCGGAAACTTCATCCAAACTGGGAGGCGTTACATGGTCGGAAAAGAGTTGTCCTCCTGGGCCTCCTGTCCGATTCCTTTCATTGAAGGACTTGGTGGTGTTGTCCCAGTTCTTTTGAATCCCCAGTTGCTGCGGATTTCCACGATCTGCAATATAGGAATTCCCAACATCGTTGTGCCGTCCATAGTGCGCAGAAATCAGCGTCGATCGATCGTGCAAAAGGTCGTATACAATGGACATGCGTGGTCCGTAACCAAACAGCGTTCCTACTTGCTTCCCTTCATAATCCCGGAGGATTCCCACATCAAAACGGAACCCCGGAACCAACGTCAGGTATCGCTTGATGGTGTACCGATCCTGCGCAAAAAAGCCCAGGTTCATGGCCTCTGCATTGGTTGTCAAACCCGCGCCAAGTTGGTCCCCCGATGGCATGGAATCGGGATACTCCGTCACCTGAGAACAGCTTGCATGGGTGTTCGGATCGTTCGGGTTGCAAGGCGTTCCCGGAATGGTGTCCACGAACCGCTGCCCGCCTGCAACACCGACGTTGTGTCGGTAATTCATGTACGCAAACTGGGCACCGAATTTGATGTTGTGCGTGCCTCCCAAACCCATGCCGCTGTAAAGGAACGTGGGATCGACCTGGATGCGATACTTGGTCTCGTCATTCCATCCGAGTGAGCTGTTCAAATAGGTCACTCCGTTGAATTGATCGGACGTGCGCAACGTATGCGAAGGAGTCACCCGATCGGGCTCACCGCCAGGCCCCGTTGCCATGGTGTCTTCGACGGAACGCTTGGTCGTGAAACCCGCTTGCATTTGAAACATCCACTTGGTTCCGAGCGCGGAATCCCACAGCAACACCAGCCACTCTCCGCCTCGTCCGACCCGCCGTTCTGCTTCCGCTGCAAGGGTGTTCTGTTGCGCAGAGTTTGTGACGTAATTCCGGTCGATGTTAAACGACAGAGAAAGCCGCGTTCCCGTCGTCACTTGCCAAGTCAGTTTGGCTCGCCCCAAATAGGTGTAGGTGTCGCGAAACCGGTCTGTGTCCTCCGTCACGCCGAGCCATGGAAACGGGGGAACCGTTGTGAGCGCCTTGTTGTAATTGAACTGAAACGAAGTGAAAAACCACAGCCGGTCCTTGACGATGGGACCCCCAATGTTCGCATTCACAGAATAGAAATCGCGAACGGGAGGGTCCCGATCATCGTAAAGGAGGGCTCCGTTTTGTTGGGGGAGTTGTGCACCGTACCGCGTGCGCAAATTGAAAGC
Source organism: Pseudomonadota bacterium (assembly GCA_035328405.1). Lineage (GTDB taxonomy): Bacteria > Myxococcota_A > Polyangia > Palsa-1104 > JAEUJZ01 > JAEUKA01. The sequence continues at coordinate 90,506 of DAOLIT010000007.1, forward strand.
GGTGGGCTGAATGACGACGCTGGCATCGACGGAAAATCGATTCCCTCCCGATCGAGTGACCATGTTCTGAACCAACCCGAGGGAGTTGTATTCGGCATCCATTGCCCCCGTGAACAGGTTGTATTGTTCCACCGCGTCGAAATTCATCGACGAGCTGAGTCCCCCTGTCACAATGTCGGACGTGTCTAGTCCATCGACCAAAAACCGCGTGTATCGCGAAAGGCCTCCGCGCACCGAGGGAGAGGTCCCTGGACCTACACCTGCGGCAAGCTGCGACATGGACTGGACCTGACGGAAAACGGGCGTCCGCGTGACTTTTTGGTTGTCGAGTGTCGTCGTCGAAACCGCGCTCTCGGGATTGAGCACCGGATTGCGCTTTTCGATGATCCGTTTGGTCTCTGTCAGAACACCGACGCGCAAAACCACGTCCACGGGAGCAAGCTGGCCTGCCACGACGACAATTCCGCGCTGTTCTATCGGCGAAAAGCCTTCGATTTTGGCTTCTAGCTCGTATGTCCCCGGTGGCAGACTCAGGAACATATAGCTGCCGTCCTCTCCGGTCTCAACGGTGCGACTGCCTCCCAGAAGTTGTTTGGAGCGCACCACGATCGGGACACCCGACAGGCCGTCCTTGGTTCCCTCGACCGTTACGACACCGCCCAGCCGACCCGTTACTTCACCGATGGCCCACACCTGGCTTGGCGAGACCAGGAACAAAAGCAGCCACAGCGCCGCCCACAGCCGTTGTTGTTTCCGCATCGGCGGTTTCTCCTGTTACTTCTTTGCAGCCAAAGACAGACAGTGAACGAACACATCTTGCCCAGGGGCCACAGCGACCATGGCATCGGGCTTGGCTTGGATTTCAGCGACCGTACACAACGGTCTGGGAGCAATCGGGTCCGTTTCCTTTTGCGCGCAGGTCAGTTTGCTGAAATCGACCCAACGAACGCGGCAGACGGGCGAAAAACCGGGTTGTCCGGGGGCCACGGCGAAAATCGCCAACGCCTCGGCTTTGCGTGTTTTGGTTGGATCGCCCGGATCGGTGCGCGTCACCGTCGAACTGCTCCAGGGCAGCGGATCGTTCGGTTTGAAATCCGTATTCGACGGAAGCACCTTGTATTCGTCTTTGGAAACGTACAGGTCGTTGACCACCGGGCAAACCGGCGGGGGTTGCAGGCACGTTCCCGTCGGAGAAGTCGCCGTTGCCGTGCAGACCTCTCCCGCCGAGAAGTTGCAACCCGTCGGCGCGCCTGTTTCCCATTTGCAGGCCTTTTTCGAGTCAAAGAGCGCGGGACATTTGGTGGGGTCAGTCGCAAGCGGAAGGTCGCCGCCGTCCAGGTAGCCGGACAAAAGCCCTCGGAACCAAGACTGCGACGGAAATTGAAAGCTCGAGGACGAATCGTCGAGGGTTTTGGGATATGTCGCTTTGCTGTCCTTCACAAACGGACAGGATTGCGTCACATCGAGGCTCCGACCGACGGGAACACCGACATTCACCATCGGCCAATCTTTGAAACGAACCGTGCCCGCTTTGATTTGGTCTCGGGAGGGAAATGCGAAGTCGATGTCTTTTGTGCCACCGTCGGGGAATGCTTTGTTCGATCGATCCCAACCCGCACGTTCCAAAAGCGACAGCTCGCGCTTGACATCGTTGCAACCCATCCGATCGCGAACACTTGGACCCAAGGTGGCCTGCACGACCAGATGAAACGGTTTGTACGAAAGAGGCACACCGTCGGGTTTTGAGGAACTTGTTGCGGTCGGTTCGGACGCTCCGCCGACTTGGAGGGGAAACAGTCCCTGCGAGAGAATCGGGTACTGCACCCGCTTGTCGTAATTGTGGATGCGGATGTCGAAATCGCCGGGGTCTTGTCGGCGCTCGGGGGCCGTACAACCTGCCAACGCATACACGGACGGAGGCCACGGGCGCGATACGTCAAAGGCACCCGAAAGGTCAAGCTGCGACGGAAACAGCGCGCCCATGTAATAAAACCGCGCGGTGTCAGAGAGCGTCGCACCATCCCAACCCCGTCGAGGAATCAGACATCCGTCCGCAGGGTCGTCTTTCGAGGAAGGTTGAAACTTGTAAAGCCGGTAAAACCCCGACGGATCGATCGCTCCGCTGTACGGATCGGGTGGAATCAAATCGCTGCAACCCGCCGATAGCGAAAGCACGAAACCAACGGAAAAAAGAGGCCAACGGACAATGCGTGGGAGTGGGCTTTTCTGCGACATCGCAGCGTCGTGTAACACGTTCGACCGCTGAAAGACAAGCGATGCAAACGATGCACCTGCCCGTCTGAGTTTTGGCGCACGCAAAGGCCGGCAAAATCCAAGAAAAGCGAAAAGTACACAACGCCGCAGTCCCGCCAAAAGTGGCTTTCTTGTGCGTATGTTTTTGTGATTTTAAATACGTAATTTTTCGTGGATCGATTTTCCCAGAAGTTTTCCCAAAACGTTCTTGACGGAACTTGCGTCGGCTTGTTACTTGTGTCGCTGGTTTCGGGGCGTGGCGCAGCCTGGTTAGCGCACCAGTCTGGGGGACTGGGGGTCGCTGGTTCAAATCCAGTCGCCCCGACACTTTTTCGGCCAGTCGGTTCTGGCCGGTTTTTGGGCCAGACGGTTCTGGCCGGTTTTTGGGCCAGACGGTTGGGCTGTCGTGGCTTTTGGGGGAAGTGCGGAGGGCGTTACTTCGCGTCGTTTTTCTGGGCCGGATTTTGCTTGAGCCACAGCCGAGCCCGACCGCGTGTCAGCGCGCCCTCCAAATCGACGACGCTGCGACGGCTGAGTTCTTCCATCAGCGTGCGGGCCTTGGGCAAATCGAGTTGCTCGCCCGGTTTTCCACCGCCCAGCGCCAACGCCAACGCAAAGCGACTTTGAGGTCGCTCGGTGGCCGTCAAGTGATTCACCGTCACTTGCCGATTTCCGGCCCGCGCGGAAAGTTCGCCGCGCAGATCTTCGGCAGCGCGCTGGCCCGGCTTTCCCCGTTGGACTTTTTCGATCGCATCGGCTTGCTCGCCGGCCCACTCGCGTTCCCCGACAGCTTGCAACAGCAACGCCCGCAACCAATGCAGTTCGACGGTCAAACGAATTCTTTCCTCGACGGCAAAAGTGGTCGCGGCCTTGTCGCTCGCATCCGCTGGGGGTTCTTCGTCTTTGGCCGAAAGAAGCTCGCGGAACGCGGACACGGTTTTGCCGGCCTCGACGAGCGCGCCTCGTTCAAGCTGGAGCCGCGCCACCGACGCAAGCGCCGTCGCTTGATCTGCCCGCCGCAGCAGTTTCTTGGCCAGATCGGCTTCGGCCACAAGGTCCTTTTCGGCGTCTTGGAGGGCCTTTGTGGTCGGGATACCTACACCTTCGTACAAACGACTCCAGGCCACATGCAGGGCTGCGTCGAAATGTTCACGCGGATCTGGTGACGACAACACGAGCTGATATTCCTTGCGCGCCTGAATCGGATTGCCTTGCAACAGCAGCGCATCGCCGAAGCGCAAACGACCGCGCAAAAATTTCCCATCTGTTTCGACCGCTTTTCGCGCAGATTCCACCGCTGGTCCCAGGTCTCCTTTGCGAAGGAAAAACGCAGCCATCGAGTCGTGCGCGTTGGCTTCTTTGGGTGCGAGTTCCACGTACTTGGCAAAGGACTTGGCCGCGTCTTCAAACTTTTCACGACGCAGCAACACGAAACCCAGCGCGTTGTGCGCGGGCCCAAACTTCGCGTCCAGCTCCAGCGTTTTGCGAAAATCGGCCTCCGCGCCATCCAGGTCGCCAAAACGCAAGCGAATCAAACCCCTGTAGTGGTAGACGCGCTTTTCGTTTGGTTGGAGCGCAGCCAACGCAAAAAACGCCGCACGCGCCACTTGCCGCTGGTCTTCGGCCAACGCGAGCATGCCTTCCGCAAACAAGCGTTCGCCTTCCGTGACCTGGCCGGTGGCGTTTTTGGCTGCCTCAATGTGTTTCTTTTTTGCACGAGGCGGCGTGACTTGGGAAAGCAGCGCGTGGGCGAGCCGCAGTTTGTCGTCTTTTTCGAGCGCCAGGCCACACTGTTGGCGGACGAGATCGGAACGAAAATGGTCCATCGCGTCCATGCAATCCGACAACGCTTGTTTGGCTGCGTCGTTGCTCGCCGAAAACGTCCACTTCGCGTCGCCCGCTGACCCGGACAGAGGCGTCTCTTGCGGCGTGGGATTCGCGTCTTGGCCCGGATCAGGCGCAGGCGGCTGAGGCACGGCACTTTGGGCCGGTTGGGGATACGGTGGCTGCGGATAAGCCTGCTGGGGGTAGGTGGGTTGGGGATACGCCTGCTGGGGGTAGGCGGGTTGGGGGTAAGCGGGTTGGGGGTAGGCGGGCTGACCATATGTGGGTGGAGGATTCCCCTCCATCTTAGGCCCATCCGTAGAAGAAGGGTCTTGTTGAGCCAAAGAAACGGTCGGCGCAACCAGAAACAGCGCCCACACTCCACTCGCCAAAAACAATTGGTTCATTCGCAGCCTCGCTGTGTGCGTTTTTACTATCTGCTGTGGAAACACCAAAAGACGTTATTTGATGTTTTTGGTGGGAGAGACCCTGTTTCCCACGGGAGCTTTCGTCAGGCTGATCTGGACGGTTGCGGTCTGGCCTGCGCGCAGGGTTTGACGGACGCTGGCCTCTGTGAAGCCGGTTTTGTTTACGCGAACCGAAACCGACCACTCCGGTGTGCCTGTCGAGGATGTCAACTCGTGGACAAGCTCTCCGCTGCCCGAAATCGTGCCAATCTCGACGAAATCGACGGCCACTTTGGAGCCCGGTTCACCACGCACCACCAACCGGGCGGGTCCGCTCGGACGCTGAGCCGTCACCATGGTTTTGTTGAGTGCGCCCGTCTCAGCCGGGACAGGAACGCCGCCTTGTGGCCACAACAACAGCAGCGCAAGCACAGCGACGCCAATGGCTGCTCCGGCGAAAATGAACACCAAACGGCGCAACTGACCGGCGTGCGGAGGCCGCGCGACTTCATATGCTGGCGGCGCGGTTTGCGTAAAACCTGCCGAGGTTGACGGTAGATGAACACCACTCACCAGCGGCCCAGAGATCATTCCCGACGGACCCATCGACATCGGAGCACTGACCATGCCCGACGGGCTCATTGCAAGCGGGGCAGAAACAAGACCGCTTTGCTGGATCACCATCGGCGCTTGAATCTGTCCAGGCATGCCGTACGGGCCCGGTTGCATCGGCATTCCAAAAGGCTGTCCATAGCTGGGCATACCTGCGCCTACACCCATTCCCTGCGGCATGCCGGATGGAAAAGCCGACGCGCGGAACGACAGCGACGGATCTTGAACCTGCTGCGGCGAGGCGTGCTGAAAAATCGGCACTTCTCCCTCAAGGGCCTGGAGAAACTCGGTCATGGACTGAAACCGACGGGTGCGATCCTTTTCCATCGCACGCAAACACACCGCTTCCACGTCGGGCGGAACCGTCCGGTTGCGACGGCTGGGCGGTTCGGGCACTTCAAACATGTGTTTGGTCAGGGTGCCCATGTAGGTCTCGGCGTGGAAGGGCACGCGCCCCGTCAGCATTTCGTACAAAATGCAGCCGAGCGCATAAATATCAACGCGGTGGTCTGGCGTTTCTCCGCGCGCCTGTTCGGGAGACATGTATTCCGCTGTCCCGAAAATCATGCCGCTTTGCGTCAGCCGATTTCCTGTCGGATTCCCCGCCGTCGAATTGCCCGCCTCCATCGTCGTCATCTTCGCGATGCCAAAGTCGAGGATTTTGACGAAATCCGTTTTGCCCTCTTTCTCGACCAGGTAGATGTTCTCGGGCTTCAAGTC
>DAOLIT010000008.1:0-31553 GCA_035328405.1 Pseudomonadota bacterium
GAACTGCCTCCCTGTAAGGTGCCGAGACCCTCCAGGGAAGGAGGGATGTGCGGCCTGGGAGGTCGGGTTTTGGGCGCTCGCGGGGCGACTTCCCTCCATGGAAGGTGCAAAGACGCGCAGGGAAAGTCGGACTTACATCCAGGCAGGCCGAGACCTCCCGCGCTCGCCCCCCCACCAACGTCCCTGCAAGACGGGTTTTTTGCGCGAAACGGGTTTTTTGCGCTTCGACACCGAAGTCACCCCCGAATCCGACACCGTGACCATCCCGGTCGGCAACCAAAGCCCCCCAAACCAGCCGTAGGGCCCAGGGCGTTTGGGGTTCGCCAAAAGACAGGGGAGGGCTGTTTGCTGGGGTGTCGTGGGCGGGGGTTAGTGGGCGCTTTGGGGGGCTTGGGCGGTTTTGGCATCGCCAGACAGGCGGTTGACGACCATGGTGCTCAGGGATTGGACTTGCCCGGATTGGCGCGCAACGACCGTCACGATGTTGACGCCCGGCCACAGCGGCACGGGCGCATCAAACTGCATTTGTTTGGCGGACGGCCCGTTGCGATTGCTGCGGTAAAACACTTTGCGATGTTCGATTTTGGAAGTTCGATTCGACACGACGACATACCCATCGAGGACCTGTTCGTCGTCCTTTGCCGACACGCGCAACCGAATCGCTTGCTCGGACACCGAAAGCGGTGCCTTCACATCCAAAATCGGCGGCGTGGCCTGCCACACCAGCCGAATCGGCGGATTTCCTGCCGGTTGGGCTGCCGCCTCGCTGACCTGTTTGGCCAGCACGAAGGCTTGCCGTTGGGGCTCTAGCTCGACCCGCAAAAACGAACCCAACCGGCCCGTGACTTTCAGGTGCGTTCCCCGTGGCACACGGCCCACTTCTGCGGACTTGTCATCGGCGCTGGTGCGCACCACCAATTCCTGGTTGGCGACCACCGTTCCCATTCGTTCGTCCACGGTCTGCTTGGTTTCGGCAATCGGGAACGACAGTTTGTCCGTCACGCCCTCGGCCAACGCCAAGTCCCAGACTTGCAATTCGACGCGCGCTGTCTGTTCGCTGTAATCGGGTTTCGCCTCGAAGGTGAAATCCATTGCGCGCTCCTCGCCCGGTGCCATCGGGGTTAGCTCATACCGACCTTTTCCGACTGCGACGCCTTCCCCGGAACGGTTGTGCAGAAGCGCGTACGGCTTGGCGGCCTTGCCGGCCCCCGTGTTCTTGATGAGCACGCGCAACCGAGCCGTCTCGCCCTTTTGAAGCAACCCATCCCGATTGGCATCGGCCCCATCGTCGATGAACTGGTAGCTGTACGCAAAACGGGGCCTTTCCATGCCCGCAAGCTGCACGGCCATCTCCGACTGCGGTGGGACATGACCGTTCTCTTCGAAGAAACGAACGTTGACCACATCCAGCCGAGGGAAGGTGTTCTTCGGAACTTTCACCGGAATCGACCACGTTTTGGTTTCTCCCGGAGCAATCCGGCCAAACACAAACTCCCGTTCTTCATACAGGTAGTTGTCGCTTTTCAAATGCGCGCGAACTTGCCCGGCGATGCCTGGGCCGCGATTGGTCACGGTCGCTGTGAAACGAATCGTGTCGCCGCCTTTGGCAGCGTTGCCGGGCTTGTCTGTCGTGACCGTGGCAACGAGTGCCGGTGGTGTGGCCTGTCGCCCAACCGGAGACCAATCAATCCCGAGTTTGCGGAGCGAATCGGTCAGGCGCGCCAGCTCGCCGGCCTGCCGCCGTGCAAAAAAGTCCTTGGCCGACGCGAGCATTTCGTGACGCTTGTATCCCTGGACCGCTCCGAGCAGGTCGCGGGCATATTGCACGTCATAGTCCTCGACAAATTCGTCATCGTCCGTCGAAACAACATCGTCATCATCGTCGTCTTCTTCGCCCGCAGGTTCGGTTTTCTTGTCGGTATCGGTCAGGACAGAGCCCGCCTTTTCTTTGCTCTTGGCGGGCTTTTTGGGATCGGACCACAGATAACGCAGCGTCTCGACGGGTTTCTCGTTCGTTTTCGTGTTTTGCGAGGTCAGGTGCGCATCCAAATCCTGTTCGCGCGTGCCTTTGTACGTCCGAAACAGCGACAGGCGGTCCTTTTCGACAAAAATCGGTTCCAAGACCACATCCGGCATGATGCCGACCGACTGGATCGATTGGTCGCCCGGCGTCAGATACTGCGCGATCGTCAGTTTGAGCGCCGAGCCGTCGGGATTGTCCATCAGGACTTGCACCGAACCTTTGCCGAACGTGCGGCTGCCGACGATGACTGCGCGGTCCAGGTTTTTCAGCGCACCCGCCACAATTTCCGATGCGGACGCCGACTGGCCATCCACGAGCACCGCCATCGGAATGCGCGGTTGTGCGGGCGGTTCGGCGCGCGTTTCTTCCCGACGTTTGTTCGCGTATCCCACCGTCGTGACGATCGTTCCAGACTCTAAAAACTCGTCGGCCACTTTGATCGCCTTGTCGAGCAAACCGCCCGGATCGTGGCGCAAATCGAGGACCAGCCCGCGCAACGGCTGCTTGTGTGAAAGCTCGGACAGGGCTTGGCGCAGCTCGTCGTCGCTCTTTTGCGAAAACTGGCTCAGCCGGACGTAACCGATGGGCCCGGCCGGGGATTGCAGCAGCCGAGCCGTAATCGTCTGCACCCGGATCTCGGCCCGCCGCAAGACCAATTTGCGGGGCTGTTTCTCTCCGTCTCGCTCGAACCAGACCTCGACTTTGGTGTCGGGATCGCCGCGCAGCCTGGAAACCGCGTCGTTGATCGCCATGTTCGTGGTCCATTCTTTGTCGATTCGGACGATCCGGTCATTCCGACGAACTCCCGCGTTCCAGGCGGGCGTATCTTTCATCGGTTTCACGACGGTAATCGACCCGTTGAGCAGCCGAATCACAATGCCAAGCCCGCCAAAACGCCCGCTCGTCGAGACCTTCATGTCTTGATACACCTGCGGATCGAGCAAAAGCGAATGCGGGTCCAGCGTCGAGAGCATTCCGTTTGTCGCGGCGTACTCAATGTTGCGCAGCGTCTCGGAATCCGTCCCAGGCAAAAGATGGCCGATGATGAAGTCGTAAATCTCTTGCATTTTCGGTGCCATCGCCCACGGAGAATCGACTTGCTCGATGTTGAATTCGCGCACCGCCGTATCGACGCGAACGACGACGCGGTTCTGCTCGGGAAACGGCTCGACCATCACCTCGGCGACTTGCTTTTGAATGGAATCGAGCGCCGACAGCAGCATTTGTTTCGGATCAACTCGGGTCGGATCGACGTAGGCCTCGAGCACTCGCCCGAGGGTTTGGTTGAACGTGTTGAGTCGATTGTTCGGATCGTAATGTCGTCGGTCAGACGGCGCGCCGACCGTGCGACCCAGGCCCACCATCATGGCTGGCCCACGTCGAGAAATCGTCAGCGCAAGCGCCAAACAACCGGCCAAACCGACAACACCCAGCTTCAGGAAGCGTTTCATTTTTTGCTCCGGCGTATCTTCGGGCACGTTGTGTTCTCCCTCTCGTACACCACGGAAATTATCCACTACTCAAGGCCCACCGGGCACAACGGACTGACAGTTTTACGATGCCGACAGGCTGTTTCTTTCTGGCAGGGTTTCTGCGGTTGGCCTTTTTCATGCAGCCTGCCACGTCAGAAGCGCCAGGGCGGAAATCAGGAAATCCAGCACGATCACGGCGAACGATGAAAACACCACCGCTCGCGTGGTCGCCCAACCGACACCCTCGGAACCGCCTGAGGTGCGCAAACCGCAAAAACCGCTCACGATCGGAATCGCGGCACCGTAAGCCAGCGCCTTCACAAAGCCCGTAAACACATCGACGAGGCGAACCTTGTCGAAGTCCAAAAACACCGCATACGGAACGTGGAACGTTTGGTGCGCGGCAAAGCCTCCAAGAAGAATCGCCGACAGTGTGCCAAACACCGACAGCACCACCGCCATCACAAGCGTCGCGAAAAAACGCGGCGCGAGCAGATATTCGACCGGTTCCACACCACACATCTGCAAGGCATCGACTTGTTCCGTCACGACCATCGAGCCCACCTCTGCCGCGATGCCTGCACCGACGCGGGTCGCCAGCATCATCGCCGTCAGAGACGGACCAAATTCATGCACCAAATACTTGATAAATTCTGACCCGACTTGGCTCAGGTCCCCCGTCACTTGCGACAATTGCAGGCAGCTTTGAAACACGAGCACCATGCCCGTAAAACCGAGCGTCACGAGCACAAACAAAAACGACCGATTGCCCACCTGATAAAACTGCCGGACCAGCTCGCCTTTCGGCCTGCGCGACCGAACCGCTCCCAGCACTGTGAGGCGCGCAATTTCGGCCAACTGACGCGCGGCGGCCCAGAAAAAATGCCCCCATCGCGTTTTGGCCCCGGCCCGATTCATCGCAACACCATCGTCAGCAAATCGTCCGAAATCATGATGAGAAGCGCCGCCGCCACCACCGCATCATTCACTGCCCGACCTACACCCACAGCGCCGCCTTGGACCTGTAGACCGTAGTGCGCGGATGTAATCGCGATGAGCAACGCGAACACGCAGCCCTTGATCAGCCCAACCGTCAAATCCCACAGCTTGATCGCGTCCGCGCAGCTTGCCCAAAACGACGCAAAATCCACGCCGAGCAAGAGTTTCCCAAACGCCATCCCGCCCACAATCGCCACCGCGTCCCCCAGAATCAGCAAACAAAACATCGCCGCCACCATCGCCAACACGCGCGGCACGATCAGGAACGGAATCGGTTGGATCGACAGCGCCCGCAGGCCATCCACTTGGTCCGTGACCACCATCGTGCCCAGGTCCGCTGCGTTGTTTGCTCCGACGCGCCCCGAGAACATCAGCCCAATCAAAATCGGGCCCACTTCGCGCAGCACGGCGTACACCGTGCCCCACCCGAGCAGGCCATACGCCTGGTACCGCTGCACGAAAATGCCCGACTGAATCACCATCGTTCCGCCGGTAAAAAGCGCCGTCATCGCCACAATCGGCACGGACACCACGCCCATTTTGTACAGGCTCCGCACAAACTCCCGTCGGTCGAACCGACCAAGCAGCGCCAGTGCGACCGTGTACCCCAAAAGCAGCACCATTCCGCCGATTTCCCGACACAGCGCAAGGACAGCCGAACCGATGGACGCCAACACGCGGCTCATAACGGCCCCTCGATGTCGCCCCGCGCAAACTGTCGTACCACCGCGTTGTCGCTCTGCTCCATGTCTTCTTGAGGGCCGTCATAGCAGAGTTTTCCGTCGTAGAGCATCAGCACCCGAGGCGCGAAAGCACGAAGTGCGGCCAGATCGCTCGACACAATCAGCGTGGTGGCACCTGTGTGCGCTTTTTCCCGCGCGAGCAAGTCGTAAATCCTGGCTGTCGTGACCGGATCAAGCCCGGCGCTCGGTTCGTCGTACAGGAGCAGCGGTGGACGTGCCACGACGGCTCGTGCAAGGGCCACCCGTTTTCGCTGCCCGCCCGACAACTGCGACGGCATTTTTTGCGCGTGCGGCAAAAGTTCCACGCCGCGCAGCGTCTCTTCGACGCGCTCACGAATTTCGTGTTCGTCCACGTTCGTTCGGGCCAGACGCGCTCTTTGTCGCAACGGAAACGCGATGTTCTCGAACACCGTCGCTGAATCGAACAGCGCGTTGTTTTGAAACAGATAGCCCATTTCGGACTGCACTTTCCGCCGCGCAGCCGCCGAGGCCCGCAAAAGGTCCGTGCCTCGGACTTCGACGTGGCCACTTTCGGGAAACACAAGCCCGCAAATGATCTTGAGCAGCAGGCTCTTTCCCGACGCGCCCGGCCCGCACAAGCCGCACGTTTCGCCCTCTTTGATTCGCAGGGAAATCCCATCCAAAACCCACGGTTTGGTCGGATCAAGATGGAGTTTGCGCACCTCAGAAAGAACCACCACGCGACGGCTTATCGCGCACCGAGGGACGGCGACGCAAGCGTTTTCGCACACCTTTGCATTCAAGCGTTGACACGGTGCGTCCTCACAGTAGTTTGTGCGAATGCCGATCTACGAATACGAATGCGAATGTGGCGCGCAGTTGGAATCGCTGGAAACGCTGAGCACGTCGCGAACCCACTGCGGCGAGCTGTGCAAAAGAACCGATGCTCGACGAGGCTTGGGCACTGTGCGAAAACTCATGTCCGCAGCCGGAATCAGGGGCGACGGGCGCGAGGCCAAAGAACCGATTTGCGACGTGACCGGGGGACGAAAAAGGCCGGGTTGCGAAGATTGTGAATGCAACCTCGCGAGCTTTGGTGACGACGATGAATAGGTGATGCGGTGCAAAGTCCGATGAGGTTTTTTCGATGACGAGCGAGGCTTCGGGCCCTGCGTCGGCGCGGATGCGTTTTTCGCGGCGCATTCTCTCGGTTGTGCTGTGGTGTCTGTGCGCAGGCGGAGCACTGTGGTTTCGCACGTCGCTCGTCGCCGAATTTCAAGCGGCTGCGGGGGATGGCATCCAGTACCACAAACTGGCACAACAGCTTCGGCTGGAACACAGGTTCGCCTATGAACCACCTCCTGCGCCGCTTGCGTACACGCGCCAACCGGGATATCCGCTGTTTTTGGCTGCGCTGTCGCCTACGACGCCGCTCAACATGCCCGAACATTTGCGGCTGGCGACCCGAGCAAATGCGGTCCTCGATGTGCTGACGGCGCTGTGTGTGGCGTTTATGGCCTGGCGGCTGGGTTTTTCCCTGTTTGTGCAGCTTTGCGGTTTTTTTGCGGTCGTTTTTTTCCCGCTGCTGTTTTTCCTGGCGTCGCACGGTTTGTGTGAATCGCTGGCGACGTTTCTGCACACGGCGGCTGTTGCGACGGCGCTGTGTGCAACCCAGGTCTCGACAGACCGGCGAAAAATCGCTCTGGCCTTGCTGTGTGGCGGCTTGTTGGGGATGGCGATGCTCACGCGGATTGATTCGATCTTGGCCGCGCCCGCGTTGTGTATGTTGCTGTGGTTGTCGTCGGAAAAGGTCATCCGCAAGCTGACGTTGTGTGCTGTGTGCCTATCGCTGGCGGCTTGCACCTATGCACCGTGGCCGCTGCGAAACCTGCGTGCGTCGGGCGAAGTTCACCTCGCAGTGCCCATGTGGATTGACATGGATGGACGGCCCGTGCCCCTGGGCATGATGTGGTGGTCTGCGACTTGGGCGACGGGCCGCATACCGGGACAGAGCTATCCCTTGTTCGTCGTGGCTTTCGGTCGTCCGCTCGATCCCAATCGAAAAGGCGTCCTGACACCCGCGATGTACGACGACGAAGCGGAACGGCAAGAAATCGCCGAGCTGTTTTCTCGGTACAACGTCGAAAAACTGAGCCCGGCTGTCGATGCAGCGTTTTATCGCTTGGCACGTCAGCGTCTCTCTCGTCATCCGTTTCGCACGCTCGTTGTGTTGCCACTGAAACGCATCGCCACGCTGTGGTCGCCGATGCCGCCTTATGAAATGTCGATGCGCTCCAAACTGCTGCGCCTGCCGGAAACGCGAGCTGCGTGGGACAACGCGGGCACGGGCCTGCTGTTTTTGTCGCTTTTCGGTGCGTTTTGGTCTGTTTTTGACAAAAAGCGGCGGTTTTTGGCCCTATCGCTGCTGCTTCTGCCGTTTTTCCGCACGTTCGCGCTCCCGTTTTTGCACCCGATTCCGCTTCAGCGATACCTGGCCGAGGCCATTCCGACGTTGCTTTTGTTTTTGGGCTGCGCGGTGTCGGGGCCGCTTGGGTTTTTGCGGGCGAGATGGAATCAGGAATCTGAGCTTTTCCGTGTACGAAACCGCTCGACGTAGCGACTCAGGTGCATTTTGACCGTGCTTCCGTCCGCGATGTTGAGCTTGCGAGCGAGAGCAGAGAAATTCATGTTTTTGCTCAATTCATCGACGTGATGCAGGTCCGTCGAGTACGCGATGAAAACGGGCTTCAAGTACTTTTCGATGAAGGTTTGCAGCTCTCCCCAGCTTGCGGCGCTCCCACCTTCGTCGTCTATAAACGCTTTCACCGACGTGACCGCCATCATTTTCCAGTCCAAGCTCTCGATGGTCGGCAGTTTGTCGCTGTTGGTTCTCGGTCGCCGAAACCGTGCCGAGTCTTTGGCGAGCGGCATTTGCATGGGCGGCGCACGGCCTTCCCGCAAAGCTGCGTCTGCAACTTGCGCATCGATTTCGCGCGGCTGAAATACGGGCGGCAGCCGCTCGACGAAATTCTCCAAATCTCGGAAGTTTCCGGGAAACGGATCGTCGAGAACTCGCTTTTTGGCTTCTTCGGTCAGCGCATCGATCACGCGCAGTGCCGAGCCGCGCACCGTCTTGGTCTGCAAAAACGCGAGGATGTCCTCGGGACGTTCGTGCAACGCGGGAACACGAATCACTGCCGACGACAATCGGTACCACAAATCGTCTCGAAAACACTGCAAGCGATACACGGCATCGTCGAGCGGCTTGTTGCTCGCGCACACAATTTGCACATCGGCTTTGCGTGGCTTCGGATCGCCGAGCCGTTGGTATTCGCCGCGCGTGTCCAAAAAACGGAGCAACGCTTTTTGCACCTCGAGGCTCATTTCGCCAAGTTCGTCGAGAAACAGCGTTCCTTCATGCGCCGCTTCGACCAAGCCCTGCACGTCGTTTACTGCACCCGTAAACGAACCGCGTTTGGCCCCAAAGAGCTGTGCGTACAGCAGTTCTTTGTCCAGAAGGGCGCAATTGAGCGCCGCAAACGGCCCCGCGTTCCGAGGAGAATAGCGGTGATAGCACCGCGCCAGCCATTCTTTGCCCGAACCCGTGGGACCCAAAATCACCGTGCGCCGTCCCTGCTCCCCGGCTTCCGCAACCCGACGCAATGTCTCTCGCAAAAGCGGGGACGCCACGATCATTCCATCGACGCGCCGTCGGTATTGCTCGAAACGCAGGTTCTGTTCGTGGACGTAGGCCCCGATCCGGTCGAACACCACACCGATTTGCGGATCATACGTGCTGCTCGAACGCGACCGGATGTGCAGCTCTTGATCGTCGGCCAGTTGGAAACTCGAACCCGACCGGTCGGCTGCCCCTGTTTTGCACAGATCAGCGCGCAGATCGACCGTTTGCTGCGAGAACCATTCGTTGATTGCGCTTTCGACCCCTTTTCCAAAATCGCTCTCGTTTTGCCAAACCGGCGGACGAGGTTCGCGCATCGCTTTTGTTTTGAAACTTCGCGGTGACAACTCCAAAGACACATCGCCTAGCAAACGGACGGGCTCGCCCGGTTGCAGACGAAGCGCCGTTCCATTTCGGCTGTGCGTCTCGTAGATAGACACCGTTTCGTCGTCGGCACACAACAGCAGCAGATGGTTGGCCGACACACGGGGAGATTCGATCCGTGCCGTCATGAGGGGGCGGTTTGCCAAGAACGGTGCCAGCTCTGGTTGCTCTTGTCGCAACCGCAGCGGATCGGGTGCCCGGCCCACGAGCAGAGCCGTTCCTTGGTGAAGCGTGTAGACAAGCGGCTCGGGAAGGTCATGGGCCGTAAGCGTCGCGCGAGGCATCGCGACATTATATCGTGCGAAATTCGTACCGTCGGTGACAGGGGTTTCGCAGATCTAGTCGCGCAACAGCGCGGCCCCCCAATGAAAGCCCGCGCCGAGACCGACAAAGCACAACAAATCACCTCGCTTGATGCGGCCTGACCGCCGACATTCATCGTAGGCAATCGGAATCGTCGCTGCCGTCGTGTTCCCGTACTTCTGAATGTTGTTGTAAATCTGCTGCGGCTTGATCCCCAGCGACTGCTGCACCGCTTCGTTGATGCGCAAGTTGGCCTGGTGGAAAATGAACTGGTCCACTTGCTCGACGGTAAGTCCGTGTTTGGCCAGCAGCGATCGCACCACCTCGGGCATTTTCGTGACGGCCATCCGAAAGACGTATTTCCCATCCATGTGAGGAACATGATCGAGTTTTGCGATCATCTCGGGCGATACATACGGTCTGTGCGCCATTCCCGACGGAACATACAGCCGATTGTAGTTTGACCCGTCTGAGTGCATCTCGAAGTCAATCAGTCCGCGCTCTGCTTCGTCGTTGTCGCCGACGAGCACTACTGCGCCCGCCCCGTCTCCGAAAAGCACTGCACGGTCCCGAACATGGGTGTGCAGCGCGCGTTGTTCGTCTGTCGGAGCGTTCTCGGCCAAACCCAGCACCGTCGGCCAATCGGAAAACGGCATAAACGGTGAATGTGTCTCAGCACCAACCAGAAGCAGCGTTTTCGACAACTTGGTTTTTAGCAAAGCGTCGGCCACCTGAAGCGCGTACACAAACCCACAGCATTGTTGCCGAATGTCCAGCGCCGGAATGTTGCGCAGCCCCAGTTTGCTTTGCAGGATGCTTCCGCAGCCTGGGAAAAAGTGGTCCGGCGTCATCGTCGCGAACACCACGTAATCGATGTCTTTTGGCGACACTTGGGCCTGTTCCATCGCGATTTTGGCCGCTCTTGCCCCCAAGTCCGAAGTCGTCGTGCCGTCGGCGACAAAATAGCGCTGCTCAATGCCGGAACGTTCCCGAATCCACTGATCCGACGTGTCCATGATTTTCTCGAACCGAGCGTTCGGAACCAGGTGTTCCCCAACGGCAAAACCAGTGCCTTTCACAACACTCCGCATGACAACTCCTTTTGTCCTTGTTCCTCGAACGGGCAAAAATCCCGCCCCCCAGTTTTTCGCAGGTCCAGCGCCCTACATGTCGTCCAGTTTTTTCTGTGCTTGCTCGAGCGTCTGTTTCGCGCGGGCCGACCCCGGATTTTCCTTGAGAATTTTCCGGCACGTCTCTGCCGCAGCGTCATACCGACCCAACTTGAACCAAGCCTGTGCCAGAAGTTCCAGATACGGCGTTTTGCGCGGAGCCAACCGAACCGCCTGCTGAAGGTGCTTGGCTGCGGACTCGAAATTCCCTTGCTCGAAACTCGCTTCGCCAAGACCCGCGACTGCTTCCACGTTTTTCGGTTCCAGTTGTGCCGCTCGTTTGAAACTCGCCACCGCCGCATCCACCTCGCCATCGTCGAGTTTTTGCCTTCCCAGCGCCACCAGCGCAGCCGCCTCCCCTTTTCCCTTTCCCTCTTCCTTCTCTGACGGCACCGGCTTTTTCTCCGGCAAAGCCACGGCGGGGTCAGCAGGTTTTTCGGCCTTTTCGGCTTTTTCTCGGCCCGGCTTTTCTCTGTCCGGCTTGAGCTTGGCGTCCGCAGCCGTTTTGGGTTCCGGTTTCGGCACCACTTTGGGTTCAGGCTTGGCTACGGCCTTGGGTTCAGGCTTTGGCTCGATTTTTGGTTCGGGCTTTGGCTCGATTTTTGGTTCGGGCTTTGGCTCGATTTTTGGCTCGATTTTTGGTTCGATTTTTGGTTCGAACTTTGGTTCGATTTTTGGTTCGGGCTTTGGCTCTGTCGTTGGCTTCACAAGTTCCGTCGCGCTTGGCGCGGGAGCCGTTTTCGGTGTCGCTTCGACACCCAGCGGTTCAACCACCGGCACCGGCGCAGGCACAGTCCCCGGCGACGGAGTGTTGCCCGTCCCGTTCCCAATGGACGCCACTCGCTCTGGCGGTGTTCCCGGATCAGGTTTGGTTCCCATGGAGGCCCAAAACACACCAAACACCACCACTGCCGCCGCAACCAGACTTGGGAGTACCCATTTCGGTGTCTGCTTCCGAGCGCTCTGAACCTCCTCGTCGTCGCCCACGGTCGCGTGCGCGCTTTGTGCAAACCAATTCGCATCGCCCTCGTGGGCCATCTCTGGGGGCGGCGTTTCCGGTGTCTTTTCGGATTCCGCAGGCTTCGCGTTTTCAGCAGCCGGTTCCGACGCGGTTTTTTGCACCCGGATGGTTTCGTCAGCAGCCTCAGGAGTGGTGTCGTCTGCTCCCGTCTCTGGTTCGAGCTTCGGCTTCTTCTGCGCTCCCTCGGCTGCTTTGACCGAGACGTTTTCACTCGCTTGTTTCACAGCGGTGCGCAAATCGGGAACCGTCGCGTCTTCGTTTTCTTCCGTCGATTCATCGCGCACACCGGCAGGCGAAGACGACGACGGCGCAGCCCCTTCCAGCATCGACACAGAATCAGGCCCCGAAAGCGGCCCGAAGCCCAACCCCGGTTGTGTTTTCGGACCCATACCAGAACCCGCTTTCGCGGGTTCCTTTGTCCGCTGTGCGTCCACTGCTTCCCCGACGGCTTTCGACCCTCCCGAACTCAAATCCGCATGCGCTTTTTGGGGCCCAGAATCGATCGAACCAGTCGTTGCTTGAGCCGGGAGATGTGCCGGTTGCGGATCGAACCTCATTTCCTCGACGGGAGTGTCGGCAGAAGGATGCAGTTTCGTTCGCTCCGTTGACGCGGCGGGCGGTTGCAACACCACTTCCGTCGTCGAAAGTGCTGGCATAGCCGCTTCTTCCCAAGCCAGCGACTCTTGCTGAACCATGGCCGCCGCCGTTCTGGGCGTCGGATCGCCTCGCTCGAGCGTCGTGGCCACAATGTTGACGAAGCCAGCGCGAGCCGCCGGTTTTTCCGTCGGTTGAGTTGTTTTCGAGGCTGCCGGCGTTCTCGCTTGCAAAAACGCTTTTTCGCCCGTCGCTGCCTCGACCACTTTTGTTGCCGGTTTTTGTATCGTCGGCTTTGCCGCTTCGACTTCGCCTCGATGAACTGCGCCGAGGTCGCTTCCTTTCGCCACCGTCACGACGGAAGACACTTTGATCGCAGGGTAGGCGAGTGTTTTTTTGATCGATTGCGGCTGCATGGGCTGCGCCGCTTTCTCCGACGATACCGCTGCTGCAAGCGCCGCTGCCCGAGGATCAGACGCTGCCTGCGCCGTCTCCATATGCGAAACGCGAGGCAGATCCTCAACCTCCACGTCAGCAGGCACAGACACGCTGACCATGCCCATCACCGGCTGGCTCAAAAATGCGCGCACCTCTTGATTCTTCGAGGCTGCTTCCTGCGTAACCGGCGATACCGATATCGGCGTCAGTTTTTTAACCGCCTCGGTTTTGGCACCTTTCGCCACTTGCATCGGCAGCGGAGGTTGATTTGCCAGCACATTTTTCCGTTCCATCGCGTCGAGAAACTGCGCCACCGTCTGAAAACGCTCGGCGGGCTTTTTCGCCAGCGCCGTCCGAATGACCGACTCAAGCCACGGCGGACAATCCGGCCGTTTGTCTCGCAGGCGCGGCACCGGCCCGTCGAGCAACTTGCTCAGCACATCGAAAGTTCCCTGGCCTTTCACAGGCGGCTCGCCGCACAGCATTTCGTACCCAAGCACACCCAGTGAGTAAATGTCGGCACGCCGATCCACCACCTCGCCCCGAGCCTGTTCAGGTGCCATGTACCTGGGGTCGCCGTAGGTCATACCCATCGCCGTCCGCTGCGCGTCGGTCAAATCCGGCTGCACCAATTTCGCCAACCCAAAATCGAGAATCTTCACAAAGTCGGCGCGCCCGCGCTTGCGGGTCAAAAACACGCTCCGGGGCCGCAAATCGCGGTGAACATATCCAAGGGTGTGCGCCTCGAGAAGACCGTCTGCAATCTGCGTCAAAATGTCGCTTGTCCGTTCCGGCAACAGTTTCCCATCGGTTTCGAGCACCGCCGACAACGGCTGTCCATCCAGAAATTCCATTGCGAAAAACAGACGCCCGTCCTCTGCTCGACCGAAATCGAACACCTGCGGAATGTGGTCGTTGTCGATCTCACAAACCGTGATCGCCTCTCGACGAAACCGCTCCACCGCGTCGTCGTTTTGCGCAAGCTGTTGGTGCAAAAGCTTGACCGCCATTCGTCGTCGCAGCGTCGTGTGTTCTGCTCGGTAAATCGTTCCCGCCGCCCCTTGCCCAATCCGCTCGACCAGACAATAGCGCCCAGCCACCGTTTGTCCGACGAGAGGATCGTTCTGGGCATGGTGCAAGGCGTGACCACAAGCCGTGCAAAACAGCGCCTCTTTTGGATTTTCGCCCCCGCACTTGATACAACGCGCCGCAACCATCGCTAGTCCTCTTTTCCCTCGGAGTTTCCTGTTTGTCGTCTCTCGACGCTGTTTCCGTTGGCTGTCAAGGCGAACTACACGTCGAAATCTGACCCTGGACGCCCGTCACGGTGATGGAAAGCGACAAGCACCGACGACCCGTGCCACAAACACCGTCGTTGCTGCAAGCCTTGAAGCAATACCTCCCCTGCGCCTGCTGCAAGCATTTGTACGACGTACAATCCGCGTCTTTCCCACACGGTGAACTCGCTGGAGTGCCTGGCTGCCCGGGCATACAAAACAAACCCAGCGTCGCTGTGCCGGGCAAAACAAGCGGCGTGCAGACCTCGGTTCCGTCACAATCCGTCGCGTTCTGGCACGCCTTCGCTCCGGCGGGCGGAACACAACGACCAGACTCACACAGCGCCTGCGTCGGGCACCCTTCTTCAAGCAACGTCTGCTTGTCATTCGCATCCCGTCCACACACCAGCGCGACCGCACGATCTTTTGTGTCACACCGTCGCTCGCCCAACGTGCAAGCACTCATGTCCGGGTATTCCGGGTTCGATGCCGTGCAACCTGCATAAAAGAATCCACATGTCAAGAAAAATAGAAACAACCGCAGCATCGAGGCAACCTCCGTCGGAAAGAGGGTCTAGAAACGGCCCAGCAACGTCACACCCCCACCCCCGTCGTACCACATGGGTACCGCTGCCACCCGGTTCTGAGACCGTTTCAGATCTCGTCTGTCGAAATAGAACAGCACACCAGCCACCGTCGCTGCCGCCACGCCTCCACCGAGCAATCCAAGCCCAGTCGCCAGGTTTCCCGAATACCGCGTCGGACACTGGTTCGCCGGGCGACCATCCGTACAGGTGATCTGTCCATCCCGAGGAGACAGAACCAAAAACGGCACCGACGTCACCACCAAACCGATTGCAACGATCCCGGACGCGATCCATCCGTACCGATAACCCAAATGTCGCACAGCAGGTGCCGTCGGAGCGGCATCATTTGTCGTCGGATTCGCCGCCCGTACTGTCGTGACCACCGGCACCGAGGTTGCGTCCGGCTGGGCCACGCTTCCCGTCGCTGCTTTGTCGCCACCGCTACCCAGTTTTTCGACCGGGCTCGTCGCAACTGCTGGCGCAGCCGAGGCCAAGACTTTCGGCCACAATTCCGCTCCGGCTTTGCGCATCGCATCCAGCGCGCCGTTCCAATTGCATCCGTCGCTGTCATCTCCGCATCGGCCTGCGTGGCTGACCTCGCGCACTTTGCCCGCAGGGTCGATCGCGGCCAATCGAAACTGATACGCCGTGCCACTCGCCGCGTTTTTCATCGACACCGTGACGACGACAACGCGGTCTACTTGCACTTGGCTCGCCACTCGTTTGATGCAATCCCCCTGTTGGCAGGCCAGCAAGTCGTCCTTTCCGGCCAAGCGTTGCCGGATCTCCTCACTCGACAACGCGGTCCAATCCGAACCCATGGTTTCCGTCAATCCCTGCGAGAAAGCGTCGTGCATTTTGCTGCGACGAGCTTCCTTCACAGGGGCCGACGATTCGGATTCTACTTTCGGGGGGAGCACTGCGAGTCGCGCGGCAAAAACAGAGGGTGAAAACAACAACATGCCACCGACGAGAAACTGACGAGCGAATCTTGGGGCGATCATGGGGCCAGTCTACCATGGCCTTTCTGCAAAGGAAGCGGCCATCTCCCTCGAAACACGCATTTTGGATTGGGAAGAAAACCGCCCGATTTTTACGAGAACTTTGCTTTCGCCTACAGCAAAGCCCGCGCGGCTTGTCGCAGTTGCGGGTCCGTGTCTTTCTCTGCGACGGTCAGGATGACCTCGCGCACTTCCGGTTGGTCCTTCATCTTGCCGAGCAAACCGAGTGCATCATGACGGACCGCCGAAACCTGATCCCCAAGAACAGTCCGCTTGAGCGACGGGAAAAATGCGGCAATTTGCCTGAAAGAGCACGCCATCAACGCCGCCTTCCGAACTTCCGCCGAAGCATCTTGTGTCATGACCTGAGAAATCAAGGCATCTACCGTCGGCGCAACCACGAAACGCAAAGCCCGCGCGGCGGCGACTCGAACCGACTCACGCTCAGATGAGAGAGCCGTTTGCACCATCGGCAAAATCCGTGGATCGCCTGTGTTTCCCAACGCTTCCAGTGCTGCGCTTTGTTCTTCTTCCGTTTGCGCCGTCTGAAATCGTTCCAAAAGCAAATCGACCAGTTGTTCCGCCGAACCCAATTGTCCCGCTTGTCGTTCTGCCGACGCCGCATTTCCCAAAGCCAACGCCGCCGTATTGCGCAGCTCTGGATCGGCTTCTCGCAGCGCATCCGTCAGCGTTTGTTTCGTGCCTTCGCTCGGAGCGTCTTGCAGACCCAATACAGCGACGGCGTGCTCCCGCAGGTCCAGCGCAAGTTTTTGATTTTTGAACACATCGACGAGTGCCGCCTGCGCCTTCTCGGTTTGGGCTCCTTGCAGCGCGCCGAGCAGCGTTTTCGCCGCCCGCGCATCCAAACCCTGCGCGATTGCAGAAGCCGCTTGCTCCGCCGCGTCCGCCTGCAACCGAAAAAGGGACGAAAAGCGCGTTTGCAGCTCTGCTCGTTCGCTCCCATCGTCCGTCGGAGAAACTCCTTGCAAAAGCCGCAAAAGATCCGAAAAGCTCGCGCCTTTCAGTTTGCGTTCGTCCTCCCGTCGGTCCGAATCGGATACATCCATAGAAGCCATCGCAGAAAGCGCGTATTCGTCGGAAGCTGCCAGGGCCATTTCGTCGCCCAGCGGTTCCAAAACACCCACAGTTTTTCTCGTCAACCGCACAGAACAGTCCGACGACACCAGCGGCAAATCCGGCCCCGGATCAATCTTCACGGAATCCGACCCCGAGGCGCTCACCAGGCGCGCCGCCTCATCGTTTCCCTCGCCGAGCACATACGACATGGTGAGAGCGCCGCTTACCTGACCCAGTTGTCCCACCGGCAAAAGACCTTGCGCCGACCGTGCGTGCAAATACCGCTCACGCTTTTTCCCGACGGTCTTTCCGTCCGAGGCACGTTCGTACAGAGCCTCGTATTCCCCCGTCGCATCGAGTTCTTGCGTTCTCCACGTCGCGGACTGCGTTTCGCTTCGCACAAACTGCACGCTGGCAAGCAACGCTTTCACGAACCCCCGAGGCACCGTTCCCACCGAGCGATGAAACCGCAGCGCCCGCAATTTCCCGTCCGGCTCGCAAATCAGCAAAAACGGACGGTCGAGAGCCTGAACCAACTCGGTTTGCGCGTTCTTGTCGCCATCCATCGACAGACGAATCTCGCTAAGCCTCCCAAACAACGACACCGTTGCCCCATCGCTGCGCAGCACTTTCGTAAACAGCGCCGCGTCCACCGTCAATTGGAAACTGTCGCTTTGGGCATTGGAACCCCGGCCCGTGAGTTTCAAACGTCTCTCGACGTGCAGTTCATACGTTTGCGCGCTCCCGGTGAGCCAAAAAAACCGGCTCGTCGGACCTGGCTGGATCGGTTTCACATTCGGCTTTTCTACCGAAGAGACCACCGAGGGTCCCGGCGCGCGAACGCGAGCCATTTCCTTTTGCCACAGCCAAACTCCCGCCAGCACGGTCGCGACGAGAAGAAACCACTTCCAGAAACGAAAACCGCGCATCGAAAACCTCCCACCGCGTCGCGCCAGGAACATTTGCTTTTCGCGAGCAAAAACGCTTGCCCCAAAAACACCCCGAACACCCGCAGAACGCGAGAGAGACGTGTTCAATCCCACGCCTCTCTCGCGCCACGCTGTTTGGGGGGAACGGCTAGAACAGCTTCACGCAGCCCGCTTCATGAGCCAGCGCGATGCTCTTCGTTGACCCGGGCCAATCAGCGATTTTCTTCTCGTACCGCTTCCCAAATGCTTTGGCGTACACATTCAGGCGACCCGCAAGGTAGTTCAGAGCCAAATCGCTGTCTGCCTTGTAATAAATCCCGACGGTGGTCAGATCCAACTCACCGCTCGTCGGAACCGAGGCCTGCACCAGAGTGAGCTTGCCTTCCACACCCGCCTCAGCAACCCACGCATCCACCGAGGCAGTCGCCGTCGCAAACGCCTTTGCAGACGGAACCAGCGTCGCATCGACGGCAAAAATGCCGATGTTGCTTGTCAACGAAACGCCCGCCGAGCCCGTCGCTGCCGCTTTCACTTTGACCGGAACCGGCCCAACCCAGAAGCGTTTGTCAGCGGAAAAGAACGTGACATCCCAGTTCTTGCTCACGCTGAGCGTCACGCCCGTCCCCGAACCAGTTCCCGACGAACGGCTGTGGTGGAAAATGTTTTTCCCCATCACGTAAACGTCCAGGTTCTCGCTCGCAGAACGCGCCACGACGGCGGCTTCCGCCTTTCCGGTGACTTTGACGACGTTTTGCGTGTTGCCAAACAACATCGCGTCTGCGCTCAAGTCGCCCGACACCGACATCCCGTCGCGTTTCCCTTGCAGCGTCGCAGTCGCCGCATACGCTGCACCGAAATTGTCATCACCGAATTTGTCGCTTTTCGACCAGGTTTTGCGAAGCTCGGCGACCGCAGTTCCGCACGAATCCGGAACGTCCGCAAACGCCAAGCTGGGCAGAGCACAAGAAGCAGCAAGGATGGAGAGCGTGAATTTGGTCATGTTTTTCCTCCGTCTTGAGGTGTGGTTTTTGGCGAACAATCCCTCGCCCTGGGAACCGAAAACCGGGAACCGAAAACGTCTCAGTGACAATGTGTGCGTAATATCACAACTTGTATCTGACAATGTGCGGTCTCATGTCAGCAATTTGCTTGGCTTGGTGGGCGAAACCGCGTGATAGAGTGAAAAACTGTGACACCGAAAGATGCTGAGCCTCGGGCGTGGTTGGTGCGCCGACCGCGCTTTCTTCGACGAGGCCGTCGGCTGGTTTTGTGGCTCTCTGCCTTTTGTCTTTTGACCCTCGCGTTTGTGGTGTTTGTGCCGCTGCTGGGGTCGTATCTGATTCGCCACATGGTCTTGCCTCGCGTCGAGCAGCGCGCGGGTCTTCGGATTACAGTGCAGGACATCATCTTACGTCCCAAGACCGTGCGTTTGGTCGGCGTGCGCTTGCATGTCCCAAGCAGCAATTCCGCAGGCACTTCCGTCGGGCATGGTCCCGCTGGTGTTTCTGTTCCCGTCCCCGAAAAAGCGCAAAACGCAGAGCCTGTCACCATCGCCGAAGTGCAGGTCGAATACACGCCCTGGCCGCTTTTCCTCGGACGAGTCGAGGTCCATCGCGTCGTCGCCCTCCGCCCGGTTTTGAAGTTTGTGCGCGGTGGTGACGATGACAACGTGACCCAACTTCTGTCTCGTCTCCGAAAAAGCGGCCCGAGTGGGCTTTCGGACCCGAACGCGCAAGCCCGCCTTCGTGGGCCCGAACAAGTGCTTGTTCGAGACGGAGAACTGTCGATTCGCGATGACCTGGGCGCATTCCGCGTCGGGTCACTCCAGGCCGATTTGCTCCGCAAAGGCTCAAACCATGTTGTCCTGACCGATGCGACGTTTGCACCGACCTCTGGCACCGTCGCCAAAGCCAAGAAATTCGAGGTCTTCTGGCAAAGCCCCGCTCGCTTTCTGCCCGACGGTCTTCCCGATGTTCATATCGAGGGGGCCGAATTTGCTCCCTGGCCCCGCTTGAGTCTGTCCGGCGTGTCCGGGACCATAAAACCCGACTTGAAAGAGCCCCGCAAAGCCGTGATTGCGCTCTTTGGCGGTTACGGCGGCGTCGAGCAGAAATTGTGGGAGGCCAACGGCTGGGTTCTGACCGGTGCCGACTGGAAAAACGACGCACAGGGCGAACTTCACTTGCATGCCCAACGCTTTCGTCTGTCCCAACTCGAGCCGATTTTGAAGGACACGCCCGTCATCGACGCCGACCGTACGGAAGTCGATGCGCGCATGGATCTTTCGTTTGCCGCGAATGTGTTGTCTGCAAAAGGCGAGTTTCGGATGGCACATCTCTCTCTTTTTGCGCCTCGCCTCGTCGCTGAGCCTGTCCGGGATTTTTCCTTTTCCGCCCAGGCAAACGGCCACGTTGATTTGAAAGCGCGCAAGATCAAACTCGATGGTTTGAAGGTCAACTGGGATGGTGTCGAGGTCAATCTCGACGGAGAAGCCGAAGCACAACCCCGTGAACGCCGCCCCAGCGTCTTGCAGGCAGAGACCAACGGAGCAAAACCAGGGGGCGCAGTGGCCGAGAGTTGGCGCGAAAAATGGCGCACCGTGTCTTTGCACTTCGCAATGCCCCCCATGTCTTGTCAGTCGCTTTTGCAGGCTTTGCCCCCCGCAGTGGTTCCCCGCATACGGGAATTTCAGTTGGATGGCACGTTTTCGACGGACATTCGGCTGTTTGTCGATTTTGCAAAGTTGCTCAAACTGCCTCCTCCCAAAGACCCCGATGGTTTGGATGAAGAGACCCCTTCTCCAGCCGTTGTTCTCAGCAAGAAAGCACAGGTTTCCGTCGGAAAAGCGCGCTCTCTACCTGCGGGAGTGCTGGCCACAAACGGCAAAGATCCCAAAGACGACCCCGTTCAAATTTCCGGTCAGGTTGGAATCGATGGATGCCGTGTGAAAGAAGCCCCCAAAGATCTCAACGTTGCCAAATTGCTGGGCTCCTTTACCCACACTGTTCAAGTCGAACCGGGGAAGGAATTGAGCTTCGTCATCGGTCCCGAAAATCCCGATTTTGTACCGTTCGATCAACTCTCCCCCTATCTCATCAACTCGATCATGACGACGGAAGATCACGCCTTTCTGCGTCATCGGGGGTTCATTGTTCCCGAGTTTCGATCCGCCCTCCAATCCAATTTGGAACGCGGATATTTCCGTTTGGGGGCTTCCTCGATCACCATGCAAATGGTCAAAAACGTACTTCTGTCCCGTGAAAAAACGCTTTCCCGAAAGCTTCAGGAGTTGTTCTTGACTTGGTATATCGAGAACTATCTCACCGACGATCCGGTCATGATCAAGGCCCTGTCCAAAGGAATGACCGCGCAGCAGTATTTCGCAAAATTGGCCAAAGAAAAGCCTGCTCCTCCAAAGCCACCGGACAAGGAAACAGAGAACTGGCCTCCTTCCCGGTGGGCTGCCGAGCAGTCCTTTGCGGCCATCCGGGATGCGACTCCCATCAAGCGGCGGATTCTCGAAATCTACTTCAACGCGATTGAGTTTGGGCCCTACACGTTTGGAATCGGTCGCGCGGCGCGACATTACTTTGGAAAGGAGGCCAAGGATTTGACTCCCAGAGAAGCGGCCTTCTTCTCCTCTATCCTTCCCAATCCCAAAAGACGCTACATCCAATACTGCAAAGGGGCAGCCGATGACGGATGGGAAAAGTACGTCGAACGAATTGTTCGCAGAGTCCATTCTCGTGGGCGCATGACCGACGAAGACTTGCAAGGTGCATTGGCCAACAAACTCGCATTCGATCGTCACGAAGCACTGCCCGAAAAGGAGTGCTTCCTTTTGGTTCAATACTTTTCGGAATTGCCTCCTCCGGGTGCGCCGCCGCCGCCTCCTCCTCCTCCCGGAACACCCGCCAAAGCCGTTCCTTCCTTGCCCCCTTGGGTGGAAATGCACCACGGAAAGTTGCGCTACGTAACGCCCAAAGAAACCGATCAGGAAGGCAACCCCCCGTCGCCTTCAAACCATCAACCCACACAAGCCACGGAAAAAACAGCCGTTCCGTTTTGAGATAGATATGTCGCAACAAAAGACCTTCATTTTGGACACCAACGTTCTCCTCCACGATCCGCAATCGATGTTTCAGTTTGCAGACAACATCGTTGTAATCCCAATCATCGTCTTGGAAGAGATCGATCAATTCAAAAAGGAATTGTCTGATCGCGGG
This sequence comes from Pseudomonadota bacterium, assembly GCA_035328405.1. GTDB lineage: Bacteria > Myxococcota_A > Polyangia > Palsa-1104 > JAEUJZ01 > JAEUKA01. The sequence continues at coordinate 21,884 of DAOLIT010000008.1, forward strand.
CGCTCTGCACGAGAGGTCTGTCGCCGTTTGGATGAACTCAGGAAAAAGGGGCACCGTTTGGCTGAGGGTGTCACGCTTCCGTCGGGGGGCACGCTCCGTGTGGTTTTGGGGGCCCACCAAGCGCCTGCCGTTTTGCGCAATTCCCACAGTGCGGACAACATGATTTTGGGTGTCGCGCTGGAAGCCGCAAAGGACTCTGCAAGCCGCGTCATTTTGGTCACAAAAGATGTCAATTTGCGCATCCGTGCTGATGCGTTGGGCCTGATCGCGGAAGACTACGATGTTGAACAGATTTCCATCGAGGAATTGTATTCCGGTCATCTGGAACTTCTGGTCAGCGGCGCGGCCATCGCCTCCTTTTACCAAGATGGGAAGATCACCCTTGAAGCACTCCGCGCCCAAACAGAGAACTTTCCCTCCCAGGCTTTCAACAATGAATACGTACTCCTCCGCAATCGAGAAGGAGGTTCCCAAACGGCACTGGGCAGGCTCGATTTTGCGCAGGGTGTTTTGCATCCGATTCGCAAACTTCGCGAAGGATGTTGGGGAATAAGACCCCGCAACAAGGAACAACATTTTGCGCTCGACTTGTTGCTCAACGACGACATCAAGTTGGTATCTCTCGTCGGAAAAGCCGGAACGGGAAAGACGCTCCTGGCCATCGCAGCGGGTTTGCAAAAAGTGGCCGAGGAAAAGGTTTTTCACAAACTCCTCGTGTCCCGTCCGATCTTCCCCCTTGGAAGGGACATCGGTTATCTGCCCGGAACGGTCGAAGAAAAACTAAATCCGTGGATGCAGCCCATTTACGACAATGTGGAATTTCTGCTGGGCCTCAGCGGAACGAACGGAAAGGAACGTCGGCATGCCCAGTCGCATCAGGATCTGGTGGATATGGGTTTCTTGGCCATCGAGCCCCTGACCTATATCCGGGGGCGTTCGATTCCCAACCAGTACATGATTGTCGATGAAGCACAGAATCTGACTCCGCACGAGGTCAAGACGATCATCACTCGCGTCGGAGAAAACACGAAAGTGGTTTTGACAGGAGACCCCTATCAAATCGACAACCCCTATGTGGACGCCACGAACAACGGGCTTACCACCGTCGTCGAGCGTTTCAAGGGCCACGCCATCGCAGGAAGTGTGTCACTCATGAAGGGTGAACGCTCAACCTTGGCAGAACTCGCCGCCAACTTGCTCTGACCTGGATTCAAATGCAACTCCTTTGCATATGAGGCAACTTAGGAATCTTCCCCCGCTAGCGTTCTCGATCGCGATGCCTTCCCCTTTTGACACTTGGGACATCGCCCCAGCAGGTACAACCTGGCCTCGTCAATCGCGTATCCACCGACCTGGGTGGGGATCATCAGCGTGGGCAACACGCCTTGTTCCAAGCATTCCAGCGCACCGCACACGCGGCATTGAAGATGCGGATGATCCACGCGACATCCTTCGCATGCGTGGACTTCAAAACGGCGACTCCCATCGATCGTACTGACTTGTTGGGCAATCTGGTTCTCGACGAGTGTGGTCAGCGTCCGGTACACCGTCACTTGATCCAAACCGTGTGGAGACAGATCCTCCAACAATTCCTGGGCAGTGGACGGTTTGTGTCGATCCAAAAGAGACCTCAGCACCAGCAAACGACACTCTGTGACTTTCAAACCTTGCGTTCGGAGCAGTGTCTCGGCGCGTTCAGAATGGCTGTGAGAGTGAGCCTTCTTTGAGAGGACCTTTCGACGCTGCGTGGATTTTGCAACCGGCTTTCCATTCATGGCACACATGCTGACATGAAACCCCCACTCTTCGGAAGCGATATTCCAAACGGACGCGGGGTTCTTCGCACTTCCTCTGTTATCCTCGTCCTTGAGTCCTCTCGTCATAGATGCAAATCATTTGCATCTAGAAAGCACCCCATTATAATGCAGATCGCTTGCATTTGAGACCTGGCTGTGGGATCGATTTTGGCGAGATTCGGTTGAAGAAATCGATTTTGCCCGACGGAAAAACCAAGAAGAGTCGAGGCACAGGTTTTCGGTAACAGGTCTACTACATGCAAGACAATTGCAACTACGACCCCCTAAAGGGACATGCTTTTGATCAATGAAGAAAGGAAACTGCGATGAATTTTCGGACTACAGAGAAGCTCGCTTTTGTCTTCCTTTTGGCAAGCGGGATTGGGTGCGGAGAGGTGACGAGCAATCCAAAAGGAGGAGTGATCCAGTTCACAGCCTCGGGAGAATCGCTGGCCCTCGGTGGATATGGATTCCCTCCGGCAGGGGATTCGCCCGCTTTCGTCGATGGGTGGGAGGTCCATTTCGAGTCTCTGCTTGTTACTTTCGACTACATCCATCTCTCTGAAAACCCAGACAAAGCTCCGACCGATCAGAGTCAAACAGACAACAAAGTCGCGCAGGCCGCAGGTCCATGGGCAGTGGATCTGCACAAAGGGGGGCCTCTGCTTGGAAAAGGGGGGAGCGATGAACAGGCACTTCCGATTGAACTGGTCACGTCGCAGAATTTGCGAGGAGAAGAGCCCTTTGATTCAACCAAGCGGTATGCGTTTGGGTTCGACATCGTTCCGGCCAGTCCCGCCGCGAAAAAACTGAATCTCGACGCAGCGGGAGAAGCCAACTACGCAACGATGGCAAAAAACGGCTGGACCGTCATGTATGTGGGCACGGCGACCTGGAAAGGAACCAGTTGTACGTCCACGAATCCGGCCTATGATTTTTCGGCTTATCCCAAAGTCGTGAAGTTTCGTTTCGGGTTTCGTTCACCGACGACATACATCAATTGTCAGAATCCCGATACGGCCCCCGCACGGCCCTTTTCTGGCGAAGAATATCAACGGGGTGTCCAGGTGAAGACGAATGCGACCACCATCGCGCAAGCCACGGTTCACACAGATCACCCCTTTTGGGAAAGCAGCGAGCATGATGCTCCTGCCCACTTCGATCCATTTGCGGCGTATGCACAAAAAGATGCGTTCGGGGACCTCGTTGTGACGCTTGAGGACGTAAAAGGGGTGAACTTCACGGCATTCAAAGACCGCTCTGGGAAGCCCATCCCGTGGCGATCGTGCGTGCCTACGTATACGCCCCCGAACACCTCCCAAACGATGGGTTTTGATTCGCAAGGAATCCCATACAATCCGGTTGGCAATCCTGCGGATTCCCTTCGTGATTTCTATGACTACGTGACCTACAACCAAAGTACACAGGGGCACTTGAATGCAGACGGAATTTGCGCACCCAAACGCAATTTTCCATCTCCAAAGTAGTCTCCCTTGTTTCCGAGTCGTTTGATGGGAAAGTCCTACGTATTGGTGTGGTCGTTTTTCTGTTTGGTTCTCTGTGTTCCGAAGCAAGCTGTGTCTGAAACGGGCAATGGGGACGAAAAGACCGTTGCGCAGACTCATAACACTGCGTCATCCAGGAGGGAGTCCGAAAGCAAGGAATCAAAGGAAACAAAGGAAATAACGGAAGCAGAGAAGAAAAAAGGGGGTGCATTTGAGGTGGCGGTCAGCGCGAAAAGACAGCCTCCTCCTTCTCGGGGGGCAGCGGACTATCATGTGGATGTTGGGGCACTTGGGAATGTTCCGCGAAAGAATGCGGCAGAACTTCTGAAATTGGTTCCGGGCATTCTTTTGACCAATGATGGGAGTGAAGCACATGCGGATCAGGTGTTCTTGCGGGGGTTTGATGCTCGGGAAGGACAAGACATCGAATTTACCGTCGGTGGCGTTCCGATCAATGAGAGTGGAAATCTGCATGGGAACGGCTATTCCGATACGCATTTTCTGATCCCGGAAGTGGTTGCTACGTTGCGCGTTCTGGAAGGACCGTTTGATCCTCGGCAGGGCAATTATGGAGTGGCTGGGAGTGCGGATTATGAGATGGGTCTTTCGCAAAGGGGAATCACGACCAAGTTTCTGGCAGGTTCCTATGGGACTTTTCGGGGACTCCTTTTGTGGGGTCCGCACGGCGCAAGAGACGGAACGTTTGCAGGGGTCGAGCTGTACCAAACCGCCGGTTTCGGACAGAATCGAGATGGTCGGCGAGCGTCGGTGGTCGCGCAATATGAAGGCCGTACGGAGAACCACTTGTATCGGATTACTGCACAGGCCTACATCGCGAGTTTTCACAGCGCGGGCGTGATTGCAGAAGAAGATTTTTTGGCCGGTCGGATCGGTTTCTTTGATACGTATGATGCGACACAGGGGGCAGATACGGGGCGGTATTCGATCAGCGGGATGCTGGAGTCTCGCGTTGGGAAACTGGTGGTTCGGAATCAGGTATATGCGATCGCTCGACCGTGGACGCTGCGGGAAAACTACACAGGTTTTTTGCTGGACACCCAAGAGCCGACACAGGCTCCGCATGGGCAACGGGGCGATCAAATCCAGGTGGCAAGCATGGCCGCGATCGTCGGTGCGCACGGCTTTGCTCGACTTTCAGGGGAGATTCTGAAACGGAAGCAGGAAGTCGAAGTGGGGTACTATGCACGGGGCGATTTTGTCCACTCCACACAACACAGAATCGAAGCGGCCACGCAGGTTCCGTATCATACAGAGGCCGATCTGGAATCGAAACTGGGCGATGTGGGACTGTATGCAGATCTCAACCTGCGTTTTTTGGAGTGGCTTGCGTTGCGGGGCGGAGTGCGGGCGGATTTGTTCACTTATGACGTATTGGATTTGTGTGCAGCGAAATCTGTTTCGCATCCCTCAAAGACGAATCCTCCTTTGGATGTGTCTTGTTTGAATCAGCAGGATTTTGGAAAATACAGAGAGCCATTTCAGCGATCAACGACGACGGGAATGGCGGTTCTGCCGCGCATGTCTTTGGTGCTGGGTCCTTTGTACGGTGTGTCCGCCTCTGTGAGTTACGGACAGGGTGTTCGATCGATCGATCCAATCTACATCACACAGGATGCCAAGACGCCGTTTGCGAACGCGGAATCGGTGGATGCAGGGCTGTCCTTTGCAAAGGAAATTGGGCCTTTGGCGGTGAGTGCAAGGACGGCGATTTTCCGCACGAAAGTGGATCGGGATTTGATCTTTTCGCAAACAGCAGGACGGAATGTGCTGAGCAGTGGAACGACGCGCATGGGAAATGCGAGCGCGGCTCGGGTGACGGGTTCGTTTTTCGATGTGGCAGCCAATCTGACGTATGTTCGCGCGAATTTCGACGATACGGGGTTGCTGATTCCGTATGTTCCAGAATGGGTGTTTCGCTTCGATGGATCTCTGTTTGGGGAACTCCCCTATGACAAACTGCGCATTTTTGGGAAGGCGTTTCGGGGGACGTTGGCGCTGGGGGCAACGTATGTTTCACCGCGACCTCTGCCATTTGGGGAACGCTCGAATCCAATCGCGGTGGTAGACCTGCACGCGACGGTGGGAATCTGGTTGTTCGATGTGGGTTTTGTGGCAACGAACCTGTCGGATGCGCAGTATCGTTTGGGAGAGTACAACTACGCTTCGGACTTCCGAAATCAGGCATTCCCAACGCTGGTTCCGATGCGGCATTTCAGCGCGGGGAGTCCCAGACAGTTGTTTTTCACGCTGTCGATCAACTTGGGAGGTGGCAAGTGAAGCGTCTTTTGTCTTTCCTGTTGCTGTTGGGAGGGCTTGCCGGATGTGGGAACACGACAGGGGGAGCGCGGGTGTCGTTCTCTGCCGCAGCGGCGGGCCCAGCGGATGCAACAGGAGGAGCACTCTCCTTTGTGAACCAATTGGGGTATTCGGTGACGCTTTCCAAGGCGCGTTTGCATGTCGGGGCAGTGTATCTGAATCAAACGGTGCCGATCTCGGGAGCACAAGAGACAGCGTGTATTTTGCCGGGAACGTATGTGGCGCAGGTCTTGAGCAGTGTGGATGTGAATCTTTTGTCTGCGTCGATGCAGCCGTTTCCCGAACGCGGTCGGGGTCTTGGAACAGAGGCGAAAGTGGGGGAGGTTTGGTTGACAGGGGGAGACATCAACGCCACCGACGATCGTACGGTGATCTTGGATGCAGCGGGCATCGCGAGTCGGTCGGGCCAGGATTTTCCTTTTTCAGCGCGCCTGACGATTGGACAGAACCGGACGATTCCGCAAAAGGAGCCAGCGTATCCGGGGGCGAATCCTTTGTGCAAACAACGGATCGTGACGCCGATTCCTGCGGAGATCACGCCTGCGGAAGGGGGAACGCTGGTGCTGCGAATCGATCCGCGTGTCTTGTTTCACGGGGTCGAGTTTGCAGAGGTTCCCAAAGTGTCGGATACACCCCCCCTTTATCGGTTTTCAGATCGAAATGACAATCCGGCGGACACAAGTTTGTTCCAAAACGGTCTGCGGTCCCGCGCAAATGTCTACACCTTCTCCTTTTTGGACTAACAGCGGGCCCAGTTTGGGCCGATACCGACATCGACCACAAGCGGGACGGACAGGCTCACGGCCTTTTCCATGGTGTGTTGGACGACTGAGGCCACGGCTTCTGCGCGGTCCTCTTTTGCTTCGAGCACCAACTCGTCATGAACGGTGAGGAGCATTCTGGCCCCCAGGTCTCGTTTGTCGAGTATGTCCTCCACCAGGATCATGGCTTGCTTCAAAATGTCTGCGGCGGTGCCCTGTATGGGGGTGTTTTTGGCGATGCGTTGTGCATACCCCCTGACCGCAAAATTTTTTGCAGCCAGATCTGGAAGGGGACGGAACCGACCACGGAGTGTACGAGCACCCCCTTCGCGTTCCGCTTTCTTCAATAGTTCGTCGAGAAAAGTCTTCACACCGCTGTATCGGGCGAAGTAGTCCTCGATGTAGCGTTTGGCAACCTTGCGCTCGATTTGCAGACGCTGCGCAAGGCCGTGATCTGTCAAACCGTACACGATTCCGTAGTTGATCATTTTGGCCGCGCGCCGCTTGTCAGGCTCGATTCCCCGCGTCGGGCCGAACATTTCGACAGCGGTACGAAGGTGTACGTCTTCGTTTCCTCGGAAGCTTTGCACAAGCAGAGGGTCCTGCGAAAGGTGTGCGAGGACCCGCAGTTCAATCTGCGAATAATCCGCCGAGATGAGCAAATAGCCGGGTTCTGCCACAAACGCGGAGCGGATCTTTTGTCCCAACTCACTTCGCACCGGAATGTTCTGCAAATTCGGATCGGTGGAAGACAATCGTCCAGTCGCTGCCACGACCTGTTGAAAGGCTGTGTGGAGTCGCCCGGTTATGGGATGGATCAAAAGGGGGAGCGCATCCAGATATGTACCTTTGAGCTTGGCAAGACTTCTGTATTCCGAGATTTTGTGGGCGATGGGAAAGTCTGCGGCCAGCGTTTCCAGGACCTCTGCATCGACGGACAGACTCGTTCGGCCCTTGGTTTTTTTGACGGGAGGCAATCCCAATTTGTCAAACAGAAGGTGCGCGAGTTGTTTGGGTGAATTGAGGTTCACCTGTTGGCCGGCCTCCTGTTCGATTTCCTGTTCCAACGCTTGCAATTCCTGCGACGTTTCCGCAGACAAGGCCGCGAGGACCTTTTTGTCCACACAGATTCCGTGGCGCTCGATCGCTGCCAGGACTTTGGAGAGCGGCAGTTCCAGCGAGAGAAGAAGCTCTTTTGAGGCGGCATCGAGACGTGAAAACAATTCATGCCCCAAAATCACCGTGGCTCGCGCCTGTTGGCACAAAAAACGCCCTGCCAAAGAGAGTTCCACTGCATCCAACCGCAACGTGTGTTTGCCTTGCTGACAGATGGCTTCGCGCGAAAGAAACAGGGGATAGTGAGGGCCCAAATGCCGAGCGCACATGGCCGACAGTTCGTGGTCTTGCCCCGCATCCAGCAGATACGAACAGAGTGCCGGGTCTGTGACGATTCCTACCAGCGGAACACCGATTCCCAAGAGACCCTGTAGCGTTTCCTTTGCGCCGTATACGGCTTTTGGAATCGTGGGGTCTGTGAAGATGTTTGCAAGCTCGATCAGCACCGTTGAGAGATCGAGCTGGGGACCGATTCCCAAGTATCTGTGCCCAAACGGAATGTAAACAGGTGGGGAAACCGCAGTACAAAAGGACACGCCACACAGGGGAGACAACCGCGCGTTGTGCCCTTCGTGTTCATCGTCGCACCAAGCCGGAATCAGCGAGATGAGGGGAAACTGTTTTAGGTCCTGCGTCACCTGTTCTCGAAAGCGGATCAGGGTTTCGCGATCGGTGATGATGCGGTCTTCCCCGTCGGTCCGTGTGATGGCGCGAGTCAAGACCCACGGCATGTCTGTGGTCCTGTCTGTGGTCTTTTCTGTGGTCTTTTCTGTGGTGTTTTCTGGCGCTTTTTCTGGGGTCGGGGCTGCTGGTGCAGAGATCACTGGGGCCAAGGGTTTGGGCACGATGTGTTCTGCAACGGAGTTCTCTCTTGCGGCTTGTTTGGCCCATTCGAGCGGATTTGGGATGATGGAGGTGGCGTCGATTTCGAGTGCTGAGGTTCTTGCGGTTTCTTGTTTTTCAGCCAGGAGTTTTTCTTGCTCCAGGGCTGCGGCAGCCTCGGACAGATCAGGCATGCCGGGGAGGCCGCCTTTGACCACAAGTCGCCGCTGAAGTGCAAAGAAACCCAAATCTTGAATCATTCTCAAAAGAGTCAAACCATCGACAGGAATGCGTTGAAGCTCATCCATCGAAGGCAACCCCTGAATGTGTTCATCGAGCGTCAGGAGTTCTCGCACCAAACGGATCTGGGCCTCGTTTTCCTGAAGCGCCGCGACGATCTTGTCTTTCCCCCGAACATTCACTTCGTCACGCCGACGAATCAGTTCATCCAACGATCCAAACGTCAAAATCAGTTGGGAGGCGGTCTTCTTCCCGACTCCCGGAAGGCCCGGTAGGTTGTCGCTGACATCCCCCATCAGCGCCAATACGTCCCCCAATTGATGAGGAGGAACCCCCCATTTTGCTTCTACGCCTGCCTCATCGTACAGAAGTCCTCGGCCCTCCTCTTTCATCGTGTCGTACATCTGAATCTGTCCGTCTTTGACAAGTTGCATCAAATCCTTGTCGGACGACACAATCACGACGGAATGGCCCTCGTTCACAGCGGCTCGTGCCACCGACGCGATCACATCGTCGGCTTCGGCATCGTGCGCAAGCAAACAGGCCAGACCCATCGCGACGGTGACGTTCTCTGCAAGCTCAAACTGTGGAACCAGTTCGGGAGGACAGAGGGTACGGTTCTGCTTGTAGGCGGGAAACCTCTCGGCGCGCTTGTCCTCGCCTTCCGCATCGAAGACGACGGCCAGATGCGTCGGGTTGGCCTCTCCAATCAGCCGCAACATCATGGATGCAAAGCCGCGCACGGCACCGCAGGGCACCCCTTCCGGCGATTCGAGCAGCGGCATGGCGTGAAAAGCCCGAAACAGAAAATTGGAACCATCGACCAGATAAAGCACCGACATGGGCGCAGCCTAGCACGCAGCTTTGTGGCGAATGGGCGCAGTTTTTTGGTGGGTGCGCGCAGATTTCTCAGGAAGGCGCGCAGGTTTGTCAGGAAGGCGCGCAGATTTCTCACGGAGCCGCGCAGATTTCTCACGGAGCCGCGCAGATTTGTCAGGAAGGCGCGCAGGTTTCTCAGGAAGGCGCGCAGATTTCTCACGGAGCCGCGCAGATTTCTCACGGAGCCGCGCAGATTTGTCAGGAAGGCGCGCAG
>DAOLIT010000008.1:31653-95928 GCA_035328405.1 Pseudomonadota bacterium
CGGAGCCGCGCAGATTTCTCACGGAGCCGCGCAGATTTGTCAGGAAGGCGCGCAGATTTCTCACGGAGCCGCGCAGATTTGTCAGGAAGGCGCGCAGATTTGTCAGGAAGGCGCGCAGATTTGTCAGGAAGGCGCGCAGGTTTGTCAGGAAGGCGCGCAGGTTTGGGGTGAAGGTGCAAAGAGGTGGGGAAAACGGGGTGTCGCGTGCGGCAAAAGGGGCGGGGCGGGGGTCAGTCGGCGGGGAGCAGGTTGCGTTTTTGGAGCCAGGCTTGCCAGGCGGCGGCTTCGTCTTGCTGGGTGGGGAGGTGTTCGGCGTAGAGCTTGAGGGTTTCGGTGGCAAGGCGGGCGATGCGGGCTTTGCTTTTGGGGCCCTCGACGGCAAAGAGGGTTTCGGCGAGGGCGCGCAGGACCTTGACGCGGGTGCCTTCTTCTTGGCCCGGCCCGGGGGCGGCGGCGGTGGTGGCAGCGGCGGCGGAAAAGGGCATGCGGGCGGCCTGTTCCAGAAGGGGCAACGCGGCTTTGTCTTTGTGCAGGGCGCGCAGGTCATCGGCGACGGCGAGAAGGCGGGCCTGGTGATCGGTACACGCGGGCAAAACACAGGCGGACAGGGCGTCCTGATGAAAGGGGAGGGCGACCTCGGGCTGTCCAAGACGGGCATGCACGGTTCCCAGGAGCAACTTGGCGGCAGGGGCTCGGGGCGAGTCGGCGGCCAGGTCCACCATTCGCCGCGCATAGGGAAGGGCTGCCTGCACGTCGCCACGCTTGAGTTTGAGCAGCGCGATTTCGCGCAGAGTGCCGTAGAGCTTGGCGTGTTTTGGGCCAAAGGCGCGCTCGGTAATGAGGAGGGCGCGGGATAGCTCGGCCTCGGCCTCTTGGTTTTTTCCGACCTGCTCGAGCAGTTTGCCGAGGTTTTCGTGCAGCGTGACGAGGCGCGGATGGTCAGCCCCGTGGTGCGCGATTTGAAGGGCGAGGGCGCGGCGATACAGGGCCTCGGCCTCGGGGTAGCGTTCGCGGCGCTTGTTGTGCAGGGCGAGGCTGTTGAGCACGGTGTCCATTTGGCTGGACTCGGGGCCGAACACGCGCTCGTTGTCGCGAAGGGCCTTTTCGCACTGTTCGTCGGCTTTGGCCTTTTGGCGCTGGGCGGACAGGTGGCGGCACAGATACAGGTCGAGGGTGGCTTGGATGTGCGCCTTGGCTTGGGTGCTGCCCTCGACTTTGGCGAGCGCGGCCTCGGCAAACTGTTGCCACTTGTCCACGCTGGCCCCGCGCTGGGTCGCCTGAGCCAAATAGAGCAGATCGGTAAAGGCCCAGGCTGCGGTCAGGTAGTCGCCGCCGCGAATCCCAAAGGCTGCGGCAGACAGGGCCCGCGTCTCGGCACCGAAGGGGTTGCCTTCGGAATTTTCGATGGAAGACAGCTCGCGTTCGGCTCGGGCCTGCAAGGGGAAATCGCCGATCTGCGCGGCCTTGTCGAGAACCTGCTGGGCTTTTTCCTTCGCAAGCCCGATGCGCCCGACGTTGTACAAAAGCCGCGCAAAGGACAACTCGCGGCTGAGTTTGTCGATGTGCTCGCGCTCGGTTGGTTTTTGCCGAACGAGGTGCGCCAAAAAATGCGGATCGCTGCACGGTTCCAGCAAAGACAAGCCGTCGCTTTGGTCCACTGCGCCGTCGAGCACCTGCTCATCTGCGGTTCGCAAAAGCCGCATGAAGGCGGCGACCTCTTGCAGGCGTTCGTCTAGGCAGCGCATGCGGCGGGCGTGGAGATCGGGGGACTGCGCGCCTTGCATAAAGGTGCTTTGGCAGGACTTTTGCCGGACGGCCTGCCAGTCGGCCAGGTATTGCGCCAGGTTGCGCTGCACTTTGTCGAAGACATCGGCGGCATAGGGCTTGTTGGTCGAGAGGAGCCCAAACTTGGCGGCATCCTGGGCGGCTCGCCCGAACACGGGTTCGAGCAAAGCGTCCACGTTTTGGCACCTTTGCGCTTGGAGGGTTTGGTTGGCGTGCCTCACGCCGAGCGAGACGGCGCACGCGACCAGCACACCGATCACGATGCCCAGCAAGCTGCGCCGCCGCCGCCGCTTCTTTCGGCGCTCGGGTGCGAGCTCGTCGAGGAGGTCTTGCAGGGACAGGTGACGGGCGCTGGGCTGGACCTGCAAACCGCGCAGAAGCACGCGCCGAAGCCACGAGGGCACTCGTTTGTCCGGCGGGAACGCGCGAACGTGGCCTTGGAAGACCTGCATGGCCAGCTCGCCGAGGGTGTTTCCCGAAAACGGGGGCTGGCCGCACACGGCCTCATACAGGGCGACGCAAAAACTGAACTGGTCGCTGCGCGCGTCGCTGGGTTCGCCTCGAAACTGCTCGGGGGACATGTAACGCGGCGTGCCCATGAGCGCGCCTTCCTGCGTGAGTGGGGAGCTGACGGCGAGGGCAGACAAGCCTTTGCTGCTGCGCTCGGGCAGGGTGTGGTCAAGGGCGATTTCTTGCGAGGAAATCGCGGAAGGGACGGAAGGGGGGGAATGGGACGAAGGGGCGGCACCTTTGCCGAATACGCCGGGGTCGGACAGGGGTTGGCCCACGTCGCGCGCGACGCCAAAATCCATGACTTTGGTGCGGCCATGGCGACTGATCATGACGTTGTCCGGCTTGAAATCGCGGTGGACGATGCCGGCAGCGTGCGCGGCAGCAAGACCCCGCCCAGCGTCGGCAAACACTTGCAGGATTTCGGAAAGAGGCCTTGGGGCCGTGAGCCATTCGTGCAGGGTCAGCCCCTCGACAAATTCCATGGCGACGAACACCTGATCGAACACAAGACCCACGTCGTACACGGCGACGACATTGGGGTGCGATAGCCGCGCCATGGCCTGCGCTTCTCGCAAAAGCCGCGCTTTCCCCTGCGAGGCCAAAAGGCCGGGCTGGTTGTGCAGAAGCTTCAACGCGACCTTGCGGTTCAAGTCGGGATCGTAGGCGGCATACACGACGCCCATGCCGCCGCTTCCCAGGCGCTCGATCACCAAATACCGCCCAATCGAAGAACCGCGCGGCAGGCGATCCGAAGCAAATCGGTCCTGGCTGCTGGCTTCGTTTCGGTTGGGCTCGACCGGACTGTCGCCGTCGATGAATCGGCTTTCAGACATCTAGGTTCAAAACTGTAACAGGGTCGTAGGTCTCGAGGAACTACCAAGAGTCAAAGCTCTTGGCCATGCCGTTGGTTGCACGGCAGAACACGGGAACAAACCGAGCGGGAAGCCCGCGAGAACGGAACGCCGTTGCCGAGAGAACAGAAGGCGTGATAAACCCTGCGACAATGTTAGAGACGCTCAGCAAAGGCTTTCGTCTGGCCCGGGAAAAGCTCACCGGACAGGCAGAACTTACCGAGGAGAACATCGACGCCGCGCTGCGAGATGTGCGGATGTCGCTTCTCGAAGCGGACGTGGCGCTGCCGGTGGTGCGCTCGTTTTTGCAACGGGTCAAGGACAAGGCCCTCGGTCAAACCGTGCAACTTCGGGCGAAGGCAACGCTTCCCTCCGTAACGGGGGCCGACGGGAAAGTCGGCGAAAAAGCGACGAAGAGCATGGAAGTGACCCCCGAGTGGCACTTCATCAAAATTTGTCAGGAAGAACTGACCGCGCTGATGGGCAACCCCGAGGAGGGGCCGGTCGAGCTGAACTGGGCGAAAAAAGGCCCGACGGTCATCATGATGGTCGGGTTGCAGGGCTCGGGGAAAACGACCACGGTCGGAAAACTCGCGCGGTGGCTGCACAAGATTCACAAACGCAAACCGTTGCTGGTGGCAGCGGACGTGTATCGCCCGGCGGCAGTGCAACAGCTTCAGGTGATCGGCGAAAAGCTCGGGATGTCGGTGTTTACCGGCGACGGGAAAAAGCCGGTCGAAATTTGCGACGAAGCGTACAAATTCGCTTACGCGAAGGGTTACGAAGTGGTCTTGCTCGATACGGCGGGGCGGCTGGCGATCGACGAGCCGCTCATGCAGGAACTCGACCACATCAAGGAGCGCGTTCGGCCCCACGAGGTGTTTCTGGTCGTCGATGCGATGATCGGCCAGGACGCCGTGAATACGGCGCGATCGTTTCATGACAGGGTGAAGACCACTGGCTTCATTCTGACGAAGCTCGACGGGGATGCGCGAGGCGGCGCGGCGCTGACGATTCGCGAGGTCACGGGCCAGCCGGTGCGCTTTTTGGGCGTCGGCGAAAGCCTGGACAAGATCGAGGAGTTTCGGCCCGAAGGGCTGGCGAGCCGCATCCTGGGAATGGGCGACATCGTTGGCCTGATGAAGGACTTCGAGCAGGTCGTCGATACGCAAAAGGCCGAACAAGATGCCGTGCGGATGCTCAAGGGAAAGTTCGACATGCAGGACTTTCTGGAGCAAATCGGCGTCATTCAGCAGCTCGGGTCGCTGAAAGACATCCTGGCGAAAATGCCGATGTTCGGCATGCAAATCCCCGAGGGTGCGAACATCGACGACAGCGAGCTTGTCAAAATCAAGGCGATGATCAGCTCGATGACGATGGTCGAACGGCGACAGCCCGAGCTGTTTATCGAGACCTCGTGGGAACAGGTGATTTCGGGCGGGCAGGTCAAAGGCCGGCGGCGCGTCGCCAACTATGTCGAAAGCCGCGTGCGTCGCGTCGCGCGAGGTTCGGGCCGCAAAGAGCAGGAAGTCATGGAACTTCTGCACAAGTTTGCGCTCATGCGGCAAATGATGCTGTCCGTCGGGGCGCAGGCTGGGCTTTTGGGCAAGATTCCGGGCCTCAAGCACCTGGCGAAAATTCGGCAGATGGCGGGCATGGACCTTTCGGGGCTCATGGGCGGAGGGGGAATGCCGGGAATGCCCGGGATGCCGCAGATCGAAGGCCGTCGGCCAAGCCCGCGCCCGCACGTCGATAAAAAGCGGGAAAAAGTGAAACGGAAAGCCGCCAAAGAAGCCCGCAAACGCAACAAAAAGAAGTAACGCCGACCCAAACCCCGGCGGACTGTTTCCAAAGGAAAAAACCAAAGGAAAAGCGATGGCGCAAGCAAGTTCACGGCCTTTTGTGGGGGTCTTCACCGCGCTCGTGACACCGATGCGGAACGACGCTCTGCGCGGGCCGCTTGTGAATGAAGAACAACTTGCGCAGCTTGTGGAAACGCAAATCGAAGGGGGTGTCGACGGTTTGGTCGCCTGTGGGACAACGGGAGAGGCGGCCACGCTCACGCCGGACGAACAAGCCCAGGTCGTCCATCGCGTTGTCGCGCAAGCCAAGGGCCGCGTGCCGGTGCTGGTGGGGGTTGGGTCCACCTCGACCGCGCAGTCGGTGGCGCTGGGCGAGCGGGCCTTGGCGCTTGGTGCGCAGGGGTTGCTTGCGGTCACGCCGTACTACAACAAGCCCCCGCAAGAAGGACTTGTTCAGCATTTTTCCGCGCTGTGCTCGCTCGGTGTGCCGATCGTGCTGTACAACGTGCCCGGACGAACGGGTTGCGACCTTCTGCCCGAGACGGTGCTGCGTCTGTGTGAACGGCCCCAGATCGTTGGCCTGAAGGAAGCGTCCGGGAATGTGCTGCGCATGCAAACGCTGTCGCGAATGCTGGGCGATCGGCTGGTGCTGTTTTCCGGTGAGGATGCGCTGAACCTGCCGCTGTACAGCGTCGGAGCGCGAGGGACGATCTCGGTGCTGTCGAATGTCGTGCCGCGCGCGGTGGTCGAGGTATTTCGCGCCTTTTTTGCGGGCGATGTGTTGGGTGCGCTTGCGAGCCATCTGCGGTACGTGCCGCTTGTCGAGCTTCTGTTTTCCGAGGCCAATCCAATTCCGACAAAAACGGCCCTGCACATGATGGGACAATTGGACCCAGTGCTCAGGCTGCCGCTGGTGCCGATGAGCCCGAACGGACAGGCGCGGCTTGCGCAGGAACTTTCGACGCTGGGGCTTTTGTCATGAGCAACAACACGTTTCCGAGCGAACGGACCAATCCCGACGAGTCATCCGACGAACTCATGCCATCGAGCGAGACCGCAGGCAAAGGAGGCAGTCAGCTCAACATGGTGATCAACTTGCCGATTCGCGTCGGTGTGTACGGTGCGTTTGGGCGGATGGGGCAAATCCTTTCGCGCATGTTGCTCGAGGGATTTGAACCCGAACGCGAACCCAGGATGGTGCTGACCGCTGCCGTCGAAGCCGCGAACCATCCGCACCTGGGACGAGACATCGGGCCGTCGTCTGGTTTGGGGCCCGTCGGCCTCGATTTGACCGATGATTTGGCACGCGCGCTCAGCCAAGTCGATGTGATGATCGATTTTTCCACACCGGGCGCGACGGTTCTTTTGTCGGCAGCAGCGGCAGACACGGCCACACCGCTTGTGATCGGCACCACGTCGCTGCATGGCGCGGCGATCGGGGCCATTGATGCAGCCGCAAATCGCGTGCCGATTGTGTGTTCTGCGAACATGTCGCCCGGCGTGAACGTGCTCATCAGCTTGCTGAAAAAGACCGCCAATGCGCTGCCGGACCACGAGGTCGAAATCGTCGAATTGCACCACCGTCACAAGAAAGACGCACCGTCGGGTACCGCTCTCCTATTGGCCGACACGATCGAGAGCGCGCGTGGACGCAAAAGCGATCTGCGGCTCGGGCGTTCCGGCATGGTTGGGCCGCGAGGCGCGCGAGAACTCGGCATCATGGCCGTGCGGGGTGGTGATGTGGTTGGCGAACACACCGTGTTTTTCTTCGGCAACGGCGAGCGCGTGGAACTGACCCATCGTGCGCAAAGTCGTGAGGTCTTTGCCAAAGGCGCTTTGTGGGCCGCGCGGTGGGTGGTGGCTCAAAACGCGGGCATTTACGGCATGGAAGACGTGCTGGGCGTCAAATAAAACGGCATGGAGACGCTGTTTGGAAACCTGACGGGCCTCGCTGCGGCGGACAAACAGCTTCTTTTGCGCATTTACCGCCGCAAGGTTGCGCCCGAAGAGGTCGTGTCCGAGGAACTCGCCGGTTTTTTGGCGCAGTGTTCGACGCAGATCAAACGTCAGGTCGGCGTGCTCATCGATCGCGCCCGGGTGTGTACGCATGTCATCGTCGGCGACCACCAAACGCTGCTTTTGCCGGATTTGGGGCGCTCGCGGGCCGGGCGAGGCCGGTTGCGAGGTCTGCGTCTCGTGCATACCCACCTGGCCGGCGAACCGCTCAGCCGCTACGATTTGCTCGATCTTGCAAAACTTCGCCTCGACCTGGTTTCGGCGATTGCGCTGTCGCGTTCCGGTCGGCCTGACCGTCTGTTTGTCGCGCATCTTTTGCCGCCCAACGCGCAGGGCGAATTGTGGCGAGAGCTGCCTGCGGTGCCGTTGCATCGCCAGACGCTTGCGCCGTCCACGTTTTTGCCTGCCCTCGAAAACGAATACCAAAAAGCCATGCAGGCGGCGGCAGTCGTGGACGACGGGCAAGACCGCGCGCTGCTCGTGCATGTGATCGAAACCGGTTCTTCTGCGCGAACGTCCAGCCCGCTCGACAAACCCGAATCGCGCCTCGCCGAACTTCGCGAGCTTTGCAAAACCGCTGGTCTGCGCGTGCTTGATGTCGTTACGCAGCGACGGGCTGCGCTCGATCCGCGCACAGTCCTCGGCAAAGGCAAGCTCGACGAGGTGGTGTTGCGTGCCTTGCAATACGACGCCACGCTGCTCGTGTTTGACCCCGAGCTGTCTCCCGCCCAAGCCCGAACCATCAGCGCCGCCACGACCCTCAAGGTCATCGACCGCACGATGCTCATCCTCGACATTTTTGCGCAGCACGCCAAAAGCCGCGACGGCAAGATGCAGGTCGAGCTGGCCCAACTTCGCTATGCGCTGCCTCGTCTGGTCGAAAAAGACACCATGATGTCCCGTCTGACCGGCGGCATCGGCGGACGGGGGCCCGGCGAGACCAAGCTCGAAATCAACCGGCGACGCGCTCGCGAACGCATCCATTTGCTTCAAAAACAAATC
The DNA here is from genome assembly GCA_035328405.1 of Pseudomonadota bacterium. Classification (GTDB taxonomy): domain Bacteria; phylum Myxococcota_A; class Polyangia; order Palsa-1104; family JAEUJZ01; genus JAEUKA01. Next base: position 39,623 of record DAOLIT010000008.1, read on the forward strand.
GAGGCGCTGTCTTCCGAGCGGCAAGAGCGACGGAAAATGCGAAAACGGCGTGCGCTTCCCGTCGTCAGCATCGTCGGCTACACGAACGCCGGAAAGTCCACGCTGCTCAATACGTTGACCAAAAGCGCCGTGCTTTGCGAAGACAAACTGTTCGCGACCCTCGACCCAACCAGCCGCCGCATGCGGTTTCCCGACGAGCGCGAGCTGATCGTCACCGACACCGTCGGCTTCATTTCCGATTTGCCGCAGGACCTTTTGGCCGCTTTTTCCGCCACCCTCGAGGAACTCGAAGAAGCCGATCTGCTTCTGCATGTGCTCGACGCCAGCAACCCTGCGATGGAAGAACAGCGGCGCTCTGTCGAAAAGCTCCTCGCCGAACTCAAACTTTCCGACAAACCTCGGCTGCTCATCTACAACAAGATCGATCGTCTGGACGCCGAAGGCTTTGGTCGATTGCCGCTCGACCGCGAGGCCATCGCACTTTCGGCCACACAACCCGACACCACCTGGCTGCTGCTTTCCGCCATGGACCGAACGCTGCGTCTGTCCGACAAGCGGCGCTATTGGGCCGGTTGGCCTTTTTCTGCCGTCGCAGAAGCCGCCGCAGACGATGCCACCGGCGATGCAGTCGAAGCCGAAGCGTCCGCAGGTGCCGCCGCCGGGACCAGTGCTGCGGCTGGAATCGGTGCCGCCGACGGTGCAGGTGCTGCCACAGTTGGCGCGGAAGAAGGCTGTGCCGGCTGAGCCTGGGAAGCCACCGCGCGTCCTCGTTCCCAAGCCAACGTCGCCACCAAATCGTTGACTTGCACCGCTGCGTATCGATCCGCTTCCCGCAAAAACAATCCCGCCGCCAGCACCGACAACGCGATCCCTCCGTACAACAGAGAAACCGACCCTCCCAAACGCGACCACGAAGACAACAGCACCGCCAGCCAAACCAACGAGCCGATCACCATGCCGTCGCACAGCGCCGTCATCACCCAATACCGATTCAGCAACACATGGGACGGGGCCAGTTCGGTTTGTTGTCGTACCTGTGTCCACAAAAGCGCATACAGTCGCCCCGCCGTTGCTTCATCCTTGGCTTGGCTTTCTTTCGATCCATCCCGCGCCAACTGCCGAATGCAACCCGCGAGCACACTCTGTTCCTCGTTTTTCACTTGCAGGTTTTGCTCTAGCAGTGCTCCGCGGACGCGCCTCAGCAGTCGGTGTGAAAAACGCTCCCAACTCAACAGACTCAGCAGGTTGCCGCGCAGCAGCCGTCCCAAAATGAAACACAGCATTCCAAGCACGTAACACGCCAAAATGAGCAAAATGCCACCATAGCCGCCCGCCATCCAATCAGGAAACCCTTGCGGCGCATGGACTTTGTAAAGAAAGAGCAGAGCCGAAAGACTGGTCGCCCCCGAAACCAAAAACGACAAATCGAAAATGTCGAAAAACGCGCCGATCCGCCCGAGCAGCGCTTGGAGCGACGAAAGCGCGTCGTTCACGATCGCCTCGCGTGCGGGGTCCCCGGATATGCGTCGAGTGCTCGGCCCAACAGTTCCACGGCCCGTCGCAGCGGCGCTTCCGCCAGCACATACGCGATCCGCACTTCATCCTCGCCCGCTCCCGGTGTTTGGTAAAACCCCGGCCCCGGCGCGAGCATCACCGTCTCGCCTTCGTGCGAAAAATCCGACAGAAGCCACGAGCAGAAATGCTCCGTCGAAACCACCGGCAACCGCGTCATCAAATAGAACGCGCCTTGCGCCTCGGGGGCCAGCACGCCGGGTAGTTTTCCAAGTTCCGATGACAGCACGTCTCGACGACGGCGAAATTGATCGATCATTTGCGCGACAAACGGGCCCGGATTCGTGAGTACCGCCGTGCCTCCCAGTTGGCCCAGCGTCGGCGGAGACAACCGACTCATCGCAAACCTTGTCGCCGCATCCAGCAGGTCCGTTCGTTTGCTCAGCAGACAGCCGATTCGCGCCCCGCACGCTGAAAAACGCTTCGACAGCGAATCGATCACCACCGCCACCTCGGCAGCCTCGGGAAGTTGCAGCACCGATTGCCGCTTTCCGTCGCCGTACACGAAATCGCGGTATACCTCGTCGCAAATCAGCGCCAAACCGCGCGACCGGCACAGCGAAACCACCTGAGAAAGTGCTTCCCGGCTGTACACCGCGCCCGTCGGGTTCGACGGATTGCAAAGCAGAATCGCACGGGTTTTGTCCGTCACCGCCTGCGCAAACTGTTCCGGCGTCGGCAGACGAAAACCGTCTTCAATTCGAGTCGGCAGCGCCCGCAGCACCGCCCCCGCCATCAGCGCGAACATTCCGTAATTCGGATAGTACGGCTCGGGCGTAATCACCTCGTCGCCTGGATCGCACAACGACAACAGCGTGAACAGAATCGCCTCGGACCCGCCCGTCGTCACCAACAGGTCGCGTTCCTCAATCGGCACCGCCAGGTCCAGCGTTTGGTAATACCGCGCCAGCGCCTGTCGATACGAATACAGCCCCGCCGACGGCGAATAGCTCAGCACTTGCCCCGGAACGAGCCGCGCGTTTTCCAAAAACTCCGTCGGCGTCGCGATGTCAGGCTGGCCAATGTTCAGGTGGTAGATTTTGGTACCGCGTTCCGTCGCTGTTCGCGCCAGCGGTTCCAGTTTGCGAATCGGACTTGAAGGAGCCGTCAGGCCCCGGTTTGAAAGTCTGCTTTTTGTGACGGGCGACATCCCCATTCCATATCACGGAATGAGTGTCCTTCGTTCGCCCGACCTGTCCTACGCGGCTCGCTTCGTCGGTCAGTCGATCGCTTCCGGCGTCGGAGGCGGCAAACTCGGAGGCGGCGCAGCACTCGGCGGTGCCGGTCGCCGACGTTCTTCGTCTCGGTCGTCTGTCGAACGCGAACTTCCTCCCACCCCGAACCGGTAGTTCATGGTCAGCCCCGTGTACATCGCCAGCGACGTAAATCCCGCTGAACGAGCCGTCGTTCCGTCTGTGTATTCCCCACCCACATGCGAGATTCTCAGGCCAAAAATCTCTGTCCCGATCGAGAAGTTCGACCCCACAAAGTACTCAGCACCGAACGCCAAGGTTCCCCCTACCGGGCTCGCCATGTCTGCCTGCGCCGACGCCTGTTCGCGCGTCACGCCCGCATTGTTCGTCGAGACGCCCGCAAAGTACTTGAAAATATCCACGTAAATGTACGGCGCAATCTGGTCTTTTTTCAGGTCTCGCAGATACAGCTTCCCGCCCAGCGCCAGACCAAATTGGAAGAAGCTGTCTGAAAGTTGAGCGTCCGTCGGATTGACCCCAATTTTCCCGTCTGAATTCAGTTGCGACCACGCCAGATCCACGCCCAGCATCAGGCCGTATCTCTGCGCGAAAAACACACCCAGGTACGGCGACAGTGCCGTCGTCTGAAAATCAGTGTTCGCCGCCGAAAGAGCCTTGCCGCCAGCGGATGCTGGGGCGTCTGGAAGAAAATTTCTCGTATATCGGTACGGTTCGATACGAGACCCGACCGCCACATGGACCTCAGCCTCTGACAGCGACGGCCAAGCCAGGACCGAACCTGCCACGCTCGCCGCAACACCAAGCCGCAAGCACAAAACACGATACTTGTCAACAAACATGAACGATTTCCTCCAACCGGATCTTTGTCGGGGGTTTTGAGCAACGCAGCCTGCGCAATGCACAGCCATCCCGAACAGCATGTCGGCCTATATACCGCGCTTCCCCACAAACCAGGCCCGAAAAAATGCCCAGAGGTCATCAAGAAGTTGCCCAGAAGTTGCCCAGAAGTTGCCCAGAAGTCCCCCAGAACCCCCAGAAGTCCACAGATTTCCTCTGCTTTTGGGATTGGCCAGCGCACAAACCAGGACTGGCTGCTGCCCACCGTTTGCGATTTCCCCAGGGTTTGTGTGGATGCCCATGAGAAAAGAGCCCTGACCGTGTTACGATTCTCTGTATTTCCGTGCGCTTTGCCCGCATGGCTTAGCTGAAAATGAGCGAACAGCCCGAGAGCGGAACACAAACCGAGCCCGCATCCAGCTTGGTCCGTCGCGCTCCCCGTGGGGGGGATGTGCTGGACACCATTTACAGGCTCGATGCCCCATTGGGCAAAGGCGGTGTCGGCGTCGTTTTTCGAGCCTGGCACCTGCACTTGCAACGACCTTGCGCGATCAAGTTTCTGCATCCGCAACTGGTATCGAATCCAGAACTGCGCACGCGCTTTCGCCGAGAGGCCCAGAGTGCCTTTCAGTTGGGCCACCCCAACATCGTGTCCATCACCGATTTTCGCGACGATGGCACCACGTGGCCCTACCTTGTCATGGAGCTCGTGAAGGGCCAGTCTCTCCGCGAGCGCCTCGAAAAAGGCCCCCTAGACCCCCAACTCGCCGTCCGCCTCATGGCCGAAGTAGCCGACGCCCTAGTAGCCGCCCACCGCCGAGGCGTCATTCATAGAGATTTAAAACCGGAGAATTTGTTGTTGGGGGTGGTGGAGAATCCGGCACCGGGAGAGCCGGCGTTGACGGCGAAGGTGTTGGATTTTGGGTTGTCGAAGATGCTGGATGGGGTCGAGATTACGGGCACGGGGAGGTTGGTGGGTTCTCCATCGTACATGTCACCGGAGCAGGCTCGGGGGGATTCCTATCTGGTGGATGCGCGGTCAGACATTTGGACGGTGGGCGTGCTTTTGTACGAATGCCTGACTGCGGAAAAATTGTTTCCGTGTGAAGACTTTGAGCAGAAGCGGCAAATGATCATGGAGGCGAAACTGCCGCCCCTTCCGTTTGTGGAACGCGGTTTGCCGATTCTGATCGAGAAAATCATCGCGCGTTGTTGCCAGCGTTTGCCAGAGCATCGGTATCAGACCGCAACGTCGCTTTTGCATGCGCTGAATGCGGTGTATCCCCGGCCACAGCCGCGCATCGAGACGCTGCCGCCCGGCACGAAATTGCAAGGGGGCGTGTTGGTCTTGGGTCAGGGGCCGACTCAAACAGACATTCACGCGGCGAAGAACGATGTGCTGGCGCGCAATGCGGTGACCGCCCCCTTTCCGTCGCAGCCATCGGCCCCTGAAATTGTCATCGTTCCGGCGCTGGTTCAGTCGATGTCGCAGGACGCACTGACCACCGGGGTGATGAAAAGCACAGCGCCTTTTGTGGAACAAGGTGCGGCAGGGTCTTCTCGGAAAAAGCAGCTTTTGGTGACAGCCGGGGCGGTCTCTGTTGCGATGTGTTTTGTGGGTTTTGCGGGGTACACATTGTGGCAAAGCCAGCGACCCCCGACACAGCCGACACAGCCGACACAGCCGACAATCGACACACCGAAACAAGATCCATTGACGGCAAGTACGCGGTCAACGGGGCAGGAAAAGGGAGGTCTTCTTCCGGCTCCACAGAAGGACTCTGTTCCGAAAGAGGCTGTGCCGATAAAACCGAATCCTCCGACGGAAAATGGGCTTGATCTGGCTCCGGCGGAACAGGCGATAGTCGCTCCAACGGCAGCCGAAAAACCGATACCAGAGAACGAGAATCTTGAGACCCAAAAACGGCCTCACACAGTGCCCACGTTGGCACTTAGGGGTCCCTATGCAAAACCGGTAGGTACACCCCCTACGCACCCACTCCGTTTTGGTCCGCCACGCCATCTGTTATCGACGGGAATGGAGCTGCCGGCACCGGTCATGAAAGTCCCATTTGCGACAGAGCCGACAGATGCGACTGATTCGGCCACAGCAACAGGTGGCGCGTCGGCAAAAAAGACGGAATTGACAGATTCCAAGAACACTCCGAATGCGAAGGAGGCAGCCGGTAAGGAGACTCCCGCACGGAAGGACGCAGCGTCGAAAGAGGCACCGGAAGCAACACCCAACAAGGAACAAGTCAAGGAACAAGCGAGTGCGGCGAAAGAAATTCCTGCAAAGGACACGGCACCCAGCAAAGAAGTAGCCTCGGCAAAAGAGGTGGCTTCTGGAAAAGAAACGATGATGAAAGACACCCCGGCGAGCAAAGATACGGGGGGTTCTGTTGCGCAACCCCAACTGGCCAAAGCGGAGTTGGCAAAGCGCGAAAAAACGTCTCGCGTGGCGGGTACGGATGGAAAAGCGGAACCGGTGACCACACAAGAAGCGGCGGTGGCAGCGAATGCCATTTTGCGGAAGGCCACTGGACAAGTGGGTCGCTGCTACCCCGCAGGAGCGGTTCTACCCAGCAAGATCAGCGTCGAATTGACTGTCGCAAAAACAGGAAAGATCACAGACGTGTCCGCCGAGGGTGCAGGGGACCAAATCGGTTGTGTAAAAAATGCAATCAAGACCCTGCGGCTTGGCTCGATCAACGACGCTGACAGCTACAACCTGCAATACGACTTCGTTAACCTGCACAGATAGTCCTACAGACACTCCCACAGATAGTCCTACAGACACTCCCATCAACACCCCCAACAGAACCTGGAGCGGCTATCCGTTTGGTTTGCCTCGCGAGGGTTTTGGGAGCACGGTGAACGGGCCGGAATGGTCTGGTACACGACCAAAGGATTGGTCTTTGGGGATCTCGGATGCGCCGTTTCCCCAGCGCACTTGGTCTACTTCTGTACCATCAGGAAACGCGAGATGAACTTCGTCGGCGCTTCCTCCCAATTTGAAATTGACGTGGGCACCGGGCAACGTACTTCCGCTTCCGCCATCGCAGTGAATGACATAAAAACCACCAGCAGGAATCACCGCATCATCAGGAAGCGGGTACCAAGTGGTGTTGTCATCGCGGACTTTGTAGCCCCGCAAAGTCACTTGCCCAGAACCCGCATTGTACAACTCGATGAAATCGGGGTCGGTCACGGAATCTGGGCCGTGCGGGAAGACCTCGTTTACCACCAGCGTCGAAGAAGGGCCTGGATTCCCTTGATCGATTGCTGCCGCGTCTTTCCCCTTTGAGAGGTCGGAAGGGTCACTCCCATCCATGTTGTGGGAAAAGTCCAAACGAAAGAAGATGTCTTTTGGGGGAGGTTCCGTATTGGCCAGAGAGCAACCCCCAAGAACACCGAAAAGGATAGGGAATCCGAACAGACAAACGAGTGGTTTCACAAACGCACCTCCGCTTGAACGAGCATGGCATGTTCTGTCACATTCGGAATTTGTGCAGACAGCGTTCCGAAAGGAAGCGTTCCTTCGTAACTGACAACGAAGCGAACGAGTGCGGGCAGCGCATACGAAACACCCCCAATTAGGCGCAGCTGGAGACTCTCTTTGTCATTCACATCCGGCCAGAGTCCGTCCAAACGTCCGAAGATACCCAGCGACGAAAAGAACTCTCCGCGCAACCAACCCGTTAGGTGCCCAGCCCAGCGGTCCCCCAAGCCCCGATATCCAAGTGCCCACGTTCCGACCGCGCCGGCTCCCCATTTGTGTCCGGCATACGTAATGCCCGCGCTTGCTCGCCTGTCCGCAGTGGTACCTGCGCCCAGAGAGCCATCCCGAAACAAGAGATGAATGAGAAAATCAGGGGCCCTGTTGCGCAAGGGGGCGAAGCGAAGGGCAGCAGTCAGGTTCTTTCCGTTGTTCTGTTCTCGCAGGCTGATTCCTTCCCCGTTTGTGAACGAGAGGGCGGCGGAACCGAATTGCCAAGGCAACGCAGCCTCGACGGAAAACCCCAAATCTGCTGGGGAAAACAGTTGGTCGCGTTCGAGTCCTGTGGGACCCTGGACACGATAGCCGAAAGACGCCTCTGCATATTGCAAAAGGAGGTCGGGTATCATTCCCCCACGGATCGAAAGGTAGTGTTTGTAGGGAGTGGCCTCTGCAAATGCCCATTTCAAACGGGGTAGGATCGCATCTCCATCAATCCCTTGATAGGAACGGCTGGAAGAGGAGCGAATGGTATCGACGGTGACGTTGACTCCTGCGAGCTCGCGATAGGTGGCAAAGCCGGAAAGCTGTACGCGAGACAATTCAAATTCATGAAAGACTTGATCTTGCCGTTCGACCAAACGGTAGGTGGCAAAGAGATCTCCGAAAATGCCGATCTTGAAGGCACCGAGAGACGAAAAAAGCTGTCCAGGAGAACCTTCGGTGGGAATGGGAATCGAAGCCTGGGGAGAATAGGGAAGACCTGTTTCTGGACGCGCGGGAGAGGCAAGTGCGCGGGTGTGTGAACCTGCGACAAACAGCGCGAACGCGAACAGAAACGCAAAGGGGGTTCTTTTGTTTCCGAATGGGTGGGTGTGTTGTTGGGTCATGTTGGTTTACAAATCTTGTCGTGCGCCCAAGAGCGGCCCGAGACGGTGAAGGGCCTCTTGGAAGAGAAGGAAATCGCGTGACAAACGGTCCAGATCGGCGCGACTTTTCTCTGTCAAAAGCTGAACAAAAGAAGCTCCCTCATCGCTCCCCCAAACGAGATGTTTCAACGCCTGGGAATGCCCGGAACGCGCGTGACCGTTTGCCAAGAGGATTCCTATTGCATTTCCCAAATCGAGCAAATCTTGTGTGCTATATCGACCGGACAGAATCCGCTCGGTTAGTTTTTCGACATCCAAATCGCGCCGTCCGCGCAGCACACGTCGAACCAAGAAGGAGATATTCCCAAGAAAAGCGGAACCCAAGTCTTGTTCGCTGCCGACTCCTGCGAGAAGGAGACGGGCACCAGCGAAAACACGTTCTTCATTGCGCCCGATCGGACCTCGTCCCATCCACAGCAGGGGAAAAGGGGGATCGCGTTCTTCCTTCCACTCCACAATCCACTCAGGTTCCGGCGTGCCTGTCTTGCCGGTCTTTGCACCTGCTCCGTTTGGATTGGGGCCGGACATAAGGACCCAGAAACGCAAATTGGGAAGGGACGCAACACCGGCATTCAGGCGTTGTGCAGCGTCGAGAATATGAAACTGCGAGTCGTCTCCGCTTCCAGCCCATCGGGTCGTTCGATATTGCGAAAGGAGTTCTGGAATGGCATTCCGAAAGGGCTCCTGTAGGTCAACCAAATCTTTGTTTCTGCGCAGCTTTCTTGTTCCGTTTTCTGTTTCGGTGTATTGCGAGAGTTCTTCTTGCTGGTCGTTCCGTTTTCGGCCATCCGCGAGCAAATCCGCAACCACACGTCCTGCTTCTGGTGTGGTTTCGCGGAGTTCCAAAGGCGGTGTGTCCGTCAGGTCGCTTCGTGCGGCCAGGGTTCGGGCATAGGCATTTCCCAAATGCAAAACGACTGCATCTAGCGTCTCTTCGGGTTGAGCGGACAAGGAGAGTGCGGCTCGCAAAGAGAGTGCGGCTCGCCGAATTTCATAACCAAAGGGACCCTTTTGCGTGGCGTCAAAATCGACGACATCAAACAGGACTCCGCGGGCATCAAAGGTGACACCCAAGTTTTCCAAGTGGATGTCTCCGTAAAGCTGAATATGCTCGGCAAGGGGGCCATGGGGGAACTCCGCAGAGGGCCCCTGGTATCGCGAAAGATCGCGGTAAAATGCGGCTGCTGTGCCTCGCAAAAAGGGTTGCAGTCCAGATGCCATGGCTTGGTACTTTTGCGAAACGAGGGTAGGCCGCGTTTGGATAAGATCCCGGTCGGCCTGTATGAGTGTGTCCACCAAGAAGGCAGTGCGAGTATCGAGCGGCGGTTCGCAAGCAACCAAAAGAAGGAACCAGACAAAAAGCAGTCTGTTCAAACGCAAAAAGGGATGCACGGACAAACTCCAGAGTGATGACAGACCATTCTTGGGACAGGGAGTCTTCCCACCTTCGGACTGCGATGCCAACGAGGTTACTGTTCGTCGAAAAGTGGGCAGATTTTGGAAAACGTGGGCTCGAAATGCAACTCTTTTGCATGAAGAAGATCAGACTGAAATTGTGGTGGGAGGGACAAGTAGGGACGCAGAAACGGGTGGGTCTGTGGAAATGTTATCTAAGGCGAAAGTAGAGCATGAGGGCGGAAAACAGGACGAGGATTAGTCCCATCGTCCATCCGCCGATGACAAGCCACTGGGCCAAGGAGGTTTGGGGGGACAACGTGGGCGGGCTTGGGGGCTCGCCGGGGGAAGAGGCTGCTGCGTCGAGTACGGTAGCGGCCAGGTCGGATCGGTGCTGACCGAGTTGGCTCATGCGCCGATCGATTTCGCGCAGGGCCTCCTGTTCGACGCGGCAGGGGAGACAACGGGAAAGGTGTTCCGATACGGCGTCGAGGAAGGCGGGCTCAGGCTCGGGCAATAGCCTTCTTGTTTCCGCGCATGTCATGAGGGGTCTCCGGGGAAACGAGAACTTGCAAAGAACTGCTGTTTTCTGTGCCGTGGCCCAAGTCGCGTTGAAGTGCTCGTCGCAGCAGTTTGCGGCCATGGCTGAGCCAGAATTGGCAGGTGGTTTCGGTGGTGCCGAGCAGTGCTGCGACCTCGGCGAGTGGGCGGTTCTGCATGCGCGACAAAATCAGGGTGACGCGCATTTCAACGGGGAGCTTCAGAAGGGCTCGGCCCAGGCGCTCTCGACGCAGGTGGTCATGGTTTGCGCGAGGGTCTTGGGCGGGCTGTGCGTCGGGATCTGTGCCGGAATGGTGTTTTTCTTCGGTCACGCTTTTCAGGCGCGCAGCCTCGGGCAAGGGCGGCAGCACGGGCACAATGGACAAAGCCTTGAGCCGCTGGACGGAAAGACCGACGACTTGTCGCAGGGCCCAGCCGGCGGTTTCGGGGGATTGTGGTACGTGCGCGTCGCTGAGCGTCTGCCGCACAACCTGTTCCGCGCCCGCCGCGTCGTCCAGAAGCTGCATGGCGCAGACAAACAGTTGTTCTCGTTGTTTGCGCAGGTCGGCGTTTTCGATGGGCACCGGGATCGCAGGCGTTCGCTGCGTGGAAAACCTGTTCCAAAGCTTGGCGAGGATCACGGTTGCTTTCAACAAGGGCTTACCTGAAAGCGTAGCCCGACGGAAATGCTCTTGTCCAGACGCCGGTTGAAAAAGCGAACGAGGCTAGGATTTTTGCGAAAGAAGCTGCGACAGAACAGAGAGCGCAGGGTGATGTAGGACCCCGTTGGATGCAACGAGACCCTGCACATGGCCGACTCGGTCGTCTCGGTAGCGAAGGGGGTTTCCGTGGAGGTCGGTCAGTTTTCCACCGGATTCGGACAAAATAATTTCGGGCGCTGCGGTGTCCCACAGTTTGCAGCGGTTTCCGGGGTTTACATACAGATCGCGCCGGGACGCGGCAATGAGACACAGTTTGACGCCGACGGAACCCACTTGCAGATCGTCACGGATGCCAGCCCGATCGCGCAGTTTGCCGACGAGCTCTGCGGGCGATGACGCGGAAGAAACCATGCGTGCCGATTCCAAATCCGAGATGGAAGAAACGGTCATTCGGCGAGGCGTTTCCTGTTCGATGCACTCATATGCGCCGACCCCTTTTTGGGCGATCCAGAGGCGAGCGGCAGCGGGCTGGTACACCATTCCCAACACGGGAACTCCGTCGGAGACAAGGCCAATCATCACAGAGAAGCCGGGCCGACCGGCGATGAAATCCTTGGTGCCGTCGATGGGATCAACGAGCCAAAAACGAGAGGCCGAAAGGCGTGCTGTCCGGTCTTCCGGTTCCTCCTCTGAGATGACGAGATCGTGCGGAAACGTGGCTCTTAATCCATTTACGCACAAATCGCTGACGGCACGATCGGCCAACGTGACAGGTTCTTCGGCATCCTTCCACTCGACGGGCAAAGCAGTCGAATGTGCGGCATTGTGCCACGCGGAAAAATACGAAAACGCAAGCGCGCCAGCATCGAGAAGGATCGGAAATACGGCGCGGCTTTCGGCAGAAAAACCATCGGGCAAAACGAGATCGGTCACATCCATTGGCCCTTTCTGGTCTACGTGCAAACGCGCGCCGCGTTATTTGGAAGCTTCCAACTTGGCTTCAAGTTCGGTGACACGTTGCTGCAACCGCACGACCTCTTTTTCGAGGGAGGCGAAAGGGGAAAGACTCTCCAAAGCCGCGTGCATGCGGTCATCGACTTTTTTTTGCCATTCCTCGAGAGCCACTTGCCATCGCTCAATCATTTCGCGAACGGAAGAGGTGCTTTCGCCGGACATGGGACGCGAAGACACGGCGCTCAACGTTTCGAGGTCGGTCGGTTTGCCATCGGTGTCGGTCTTGCGGAACACGCTGCGCATGCGGGCCTGCGCCTGCAAAGCCAGTTCAGACAACGATGCTCCCCCAGATTGAATGAGCTGTCGCATCGCGGACAGCGACACAAAGTTCTTCTGACGCTTTTCTTCCTCAAAAATGATTTGCGCCAGCGTCACTGACGTAAGGTCCTCTTTGGTTCCATTGTCGAGGACCTGTACTTCTTCGCCCTCGCGAATGAACTGGGCGATTTGTTCAAGCGTTACGTACTGGCTGCCCCGCGTGTCGTAGAGCTTCCGGTTGCTGTAGCGCTTGATGATGCGAGCCTCTCCCATGGGGTGATTCCTATGCTTTGTCCGCAACTTTGTGCTCGGGCTTGCTCGCGTCGCCGAGTTCCTTTTTTGGGGTTACGTCCAGCTCGCTTCCCGTTTCGGAGGCCTTCTTGAAGTTCTTGATGCTCCGACCGAGCGCGTCTCCGATTTGGGGTAATTTCCCGACCCCGAAAATGATGAGCACGATCGCTAAAATGAGGACAAGCTCCGTCGCTCCAAGACCAAACATGTTTGCGCTCCTTGCCTGGCAGTTATACCCGGTCGCCGTGCCGAGAGAAAGTGGCAACCCTGCTCAATCTGCCTGAAATGCGCCCCAAGACACTTTGGAGGAGCGTTTCTTGCCGTTGATATCGACGGAAGGAATGAGGTTTTTCCCTTGTGGGTCCAGGTATTCGGTCAAACCACCTGCCCGGACACTCTCGGGTGCCGTGGGTTTGAGGGAGAGGTCGCTTCCAAAAATCGGCGAAACGAAAACGGAGTCGAGGGTCAGATCCAAAACATTCCCGGTGCCTGCGATCGATTTGTCGTTTGTACCGACATAGACGATGGGTCCTTTGCAGTTTTTGTGAATGTAGGTTTTCGGTGTTTCCGGCGCTGCCGAGTTGATAAGCAGGCTGTTGACGACCACAACGTCCGTGTTTGGCGTCAAGCAGTTCAGGATGTGGACACCGGTCGCAGAGTCGGCCATCGCATGTTCTGTGAAGGTGCAGTTCACGATGCGCCCCGACGAGGACGTGGTCTTGATGTTGATTCCACCAAAGTTGCCGAACGAGCCGTTGCGGTGAAAAACGGAATTCACAAAATCGAATTGCGTCCCGTCGAGAGTCATGAGTTGCTTCACGGAGCCGGAATTGGTGAGCCCCTGGTATCGCTCTCTCGGGGCGGCCCCCAGAAACGATTGGTCGATCCACAGCGTGCAACCGTCTGAGGAGTCGATAGCGGTGTCGTTGGTGGCCATGGTGGAGCGGATCAACCGAATGCGGGTGCCATTGGGGCTTGGCTTGCATTCCAAACCGATGGGAGCGTCTTTGACGAGCACGCCCTCCAGCGTCAGTTTCACGCCGTCTTGCACGGAAAGAGCTGGACCTAGATTGCTGCCGAAAAAACCGGGAAGGGGTCTGCCAAAGCCTGCGGGGTCGGAGGGGGCAAAATCTCCGTCTTGGCTCATGATGTGGATTTCGGGCAAGCCAGGGATGGGGGTGACGTTGAGGGTGGCCGAGATCTTGGCGTCTTTCATGCGCAGATAGGGCTGAGCAGGGGACAGCAAGTTGTACTTGGACTGAGCGGAACAGCCCGCCGAACAGTTTTCGAGCACCACAACGCGACTGGGAGGGACGCACATACCTACCCGAAGTGCTTGTCCGTTGGGAAGTGATGCAAGCGTTTCGTCTTTGGTACACACGCCATCGCCAGCACCGCTTACGCTGTCGCAATCGTAGTGTTTGGCGCATGAGCGGCAGACTCGAGCTTGCGGATCGCAAACACCTTTCATCGGATCGGCGCAGTCGGCAGGCGAACGGCACTCGACGCATCGACCTGCGTCGCAAAACATCGTGTCCGCAGTCCTTGTGCAATCGTTCACGGTCGTGCAGGCATAGCAACGACCAGCGGAATTGCAGTTTGGCCGAGAGGACGGGCAATCACTGCTGACCGCGCATTCAGCCACGACGCAGGTTCCGATGGTTTCGCCCGCAGCGACTTTGCAAAAACGGCCTTCTTCACATGGAAAATCGGGATTCCGGCAGCGATCGAAGTTTCTTCTTTCGCAGCCACACAGGCCGACCATCACAATCCACAAGCCGAACAGCGCACGCACCGACATCTGTACATCCTCGACCCAGCCGGGCCCGTGCGGCTGATTTTTGCGCCCGGCCCGATGGATCGCAAGCAACTTTGCGGAGAGCTGGGCTGGGGAGGCCTTTTCTGTGTCCTCGTCCTGTGGTCGCGTGTAAGCCCCTTATGTGCTCGAACGCAACCACGAGGGAACATCCCCCAAAAAGCGCGCCCACCGTTCTTTGACCACGCGCTCGATGCAATCCGCGCTGGGAAGTTGCAACACTTCGCGCGCGAGGTCCTGCGCATCTTTTGCGGAAAGTTGCCGCAAAAGGCGTCGTACGAGCGGCAGCGCCATCGCATTCATCGAAAGGTCATCGACGCCAAGACCCAGCAAAACAACCGTCAGGAGTGGTTCTCCGGCCAATTCTCCGCACAGGCCAACGCGAATCCCCGCCGCGTGCCCCGCATCCACGGTGTGTTTGACCATGCGCAAGACCGCAGGATGCAGGGGTTTGTACAAGTAACCCACCTGCTCGTTCAGGCGATCGAGCGCCAGCGAGTATTGGATGAGGTCGTTTGTGCCGATCGAAAAGAAATCCACTTCCTTCGCCAAATGATCCGCGACCATCACCGCCGACGGCATTTCGATCATGATGCCGACGGGAATTTTTTCCGAAAAGGAATGACCTTCCGCTTTCAGTTCAAGCTGACACTCCGTGAGCAGTTTTTTCGCCGCGCGAAGTTCTTCGATGCCACTCACCATCGGAAACATGAGCCGCATGGGCCCGTGAACCGATGCACGCAACAGCCCTCGGAGCTGCGCTTTGAAAAAAGATGGTTCTTTCAGGCACAACCGCAGGGATCGCAACCCGAGCGCAGGATTCGGTTCTGCATCCGAAAGGGCAGGGTGCGCCGAAAGAATGCGTCCCAAAAAGGGTGCAACCTTGTCGACGCCCAAATCGAAGGTCCGAAACGTCGCTTCAAACGGGGCCACCCGCCTCAGCACGCCGCGCGCGTTCATCAAATGTTCTTCTTCACGCGGCAGATCGGTTCGGTCGAGGAACAAAAATTCCGTTCGGTACAAGCCGATGCCCTCGGCACCATATTCGAGGGCGAGTGGGACCTCTTCCGGTAGTTCGACGTTCGCGAGCAAACGCAACCGCACGCCATCGGTCGTCTCAGCGGGCGCATCTCGATCTGCCAAGAGTTGCGAAAACCGTGTCTGTTCGACTTTCGCGCGCTGTTTGTATTCCTCGACGATCGCCGGGCTCGGGCACAAGATGACTTCGCCGCGATATCCATCGACGATCAATAGGTCGCCGGTTCCCACCGATTCCGTAATTTTGTCCAGGCCAACGACAGCAGGAATCCGAAACGCCTGCGCCAAAATCGACGTGTGGGAGGTTCTCCCACCTGCATCCGTGACAAGCGCCGCGACTTGATGACGATGCAAGTGAACCGTGTCGGCTGGCGACAAATCGTGAGCGACGACGACTGCTCCCGGCGGGGGCTGCCACATCATCCCCCCGTTTTGGTCGAGCAAGTTTTGAAGAATCTGATCGCCAACCGCCGCGACATCACTTTTTCGTTCGCGAAAGTACGGCAGGTTGATCGCCTCAAAGCGCAACTGGATTTCTTTGACCGTGTTCCGCAGCGCCCATTCGGCGTTCAGCCGCTCGTCGCGAATGCGTTTTCGGGTCGGACCCAACAGATGCTCGTCGCGAAGAATGAGCTGATGAGCCTCGAAAATCGCGCTCGAATCGGACACGTCGGTCTCTTTGAGCTTGCGCTTGAGCCGTTCAAGCTGAATGTCCGCGAGCGAAACGGCCTCGTCGAGTCGGACCAGCTCTGCCGCGATTTCATCGACGTGCAGGTGGCGCCTTGGCGTCGGCTGCCGACGATCCAACGTATACGCATGCCCAATCGAGATTCCCGGCGCAGCAGCAATTCCACAGCGAACTTCAGTACATGAGGGACGGACGGGCTCTCGGAGAGCCGGATACGGACCGCTATCGTCGCCCATTCCTTGAGGCATCGCTACGTTTCACCGAAGCCCGACTGTACCAACTCTGTAAGCTGTTGTAGGCACTCTTTTGCGTCGTCTCCATCGCAAGAGACGGTGATTTCGCTGCCAATGGCGGCCACGAGCAGAAGCACTCCCATGATGCTTTTGCCGTTCACCTCTTGGCCGTCCTTTTTCACGGTCACGCTCGAGCGAAACTTGTTGGCGGTTTGAACAAAGCGCGTCGAAGCCCGTGCGTGCAAACCGGCTTTGTTCACGATTTTGAGTTTCGCAGAAAGCATCATGTGGATTACTCGACGTGAATGGACTTTGTGCCTGTCAGAACCAGTGTCGTTCCCAAATCTGCCGGTGGGGTGCTGCGATCTGCCGTCGCCAGTTTGAGCAGCATCGGCATGTTGACGCCCGTCACAACGTGGCCTCGATCACCACACTTGTCGCAGCAGAGCCTCGCAGGTGTGCTGCCGACCAAATCGACCAGGAACAGCACGTCTTCCCTGCCGCTGATGCCTAAGGTTGCGATTGCCTGGTCAATCTTGGCATTCACAGCCGTCTGATCGTCGTCGGGATGGATGCCCACTGCCGCAGTCAACGGAAGGCTCATGTGCAAAAAAGCCTCGGCGGCATCCAACATGTCGGCACCGGCCCGACCGTGTGTCACAACCACAACAGCAGTACGCGGGGCGTTCATGGCTCTCTCCCTCGACCCAACTCACGATGTCTAACAGTAATTTGAACCTGCTGCCCCAGTCGATTGAAAAGATCTCCGACGACGGCAACCGACCGATGTCGCCCACCCGTGCAACCGATAGCCACCGTGACGTAGCTTTTTCCCTCTCGCTCTGCCCTCGGCAAATAAAACTCAATCAGGGACAGCGCGTGCGCGATGAAAGCCTGCGCGTCGGGATGCCGCAACACGAATTCGGAAACGGTCGCGTTGAGGCCCGTTTCGTGCGCCAATTCAGGCACAAAGTACGGATTCGGCAAAAAACGCACGTCGAGCACCAGATCAGCCTCGACGGGTAGGCCGAATTTGAAACCAAACGAAAGCAGCGTGAGCGAGAGCGCCTGGTTGCTTCTCCCGTATCGCTCTTGAATCACGCCTTTGAGTTGATGGACGTTCAGCTCGCCTGTATCGACCACGGCGTGAGCTTCTTCTCGCAGAGGCAAAAGCGTTTGCCGTTCGTGTGCGATCGCTTGTCGCAAATCATCGTCGCGCAGCGGATGCCGCCGTCGCGTTTCCGAGAAACGCCTGAGCAACACATCGTCCGGCGCATCCAAAAAAAGAACTTCCAGAGCGTGCCCCTTTTCGCGCAATTCGCGCATTTCTTGACGGAAACTCGCCAGAAATTCCCCTTCACGCGCATCCATGACGAGCGCAATTTTCTTGTGCCCGGTTGTTTCGACAAGCTGCACAAAACGAGACAGAAGGGGCAACGGCAGGTTGTCTACGCAGTAATAACCAACGTCCTCGAGCGCACGCAACGCAGTGGTCTTCCCGCCGCCCGAGACGCCTGTCACGACCAGAATGTGCATATTTTGTCGGTCTACGCTCACGCTCAGCCTTTTTCGGAAGTGGGGCTACTCCACGTCGTCGGACTTGTGAGGCCCGCTTTGAGGCTTGTGTTGCTGCATCGCGCTTGTCAGCCGATCTTGAAAATCCCGCGCCGAGTGGATGCCCTGTTGCTTCAGAAGTTGGTTTCGTGCCGCCACTTCGATGATGGCGGCAATGTTGCGGCCCGGTCGCACTGGAATTTTCAAAAGTGGCAACGCCACGTCCAGAATCGCGTAACGCAGTTCATCAATGCCGAGCCGATCGTATTCGTCGTCAGCGTTCCAGTCGGAAAGCTCGATCACCAAGTCAATTTTTTTTGCGTCTCGTACGGCGGCAATGCCAAACAGGTCTTTGATGCTCAGGATGCCGAGCCCGCGCACTTCCATGTGATGTTTCAAAATGTCACTGCACGAACCGATCAAGAGGTCCGGCACACGCTTTCGTATTTCGACGACATCATCGGCAACCAATCGGTGACCGCGCATCACCAAATCGAGTGCGGCTTCGCTTTTCCCAACCCCGGATTTGCCGAGCAGCAGCACGCCGACGCCCGCCACATCGACGAACACGCCGTGAATCGTGGTTCCAGGTGCAAGCCGATTTTCCAGCACTCTCGTCAGACGACTGATGAACACCGACGACATGAGCGGTGTCGATAGCAGAGGCACGCCCGCCTCTTCGCACGCTGCCAAAATCTCCGTCGGAACTTCCAGGCCGCGCGTGATGACCACACAACACGGCCTCACGCTGGCCAGCGACGAAGCCCCTCGTTTTCGGCCTTCTTCGTCCAGGTTTCGGAAAAAGGCAATCTCGGTCAAACCGAGCACCTGCATGCGTTCTGGGTGAACGTGCTGCACGTAGCCTGCCAGCGCCAAGCCTTGTTTCTGAATCCGTGAACCGGCGATTTTGCGAAAAAGGCCGGCCTTTCCTCCGATTGCCGTTAGTGCAAGGCCGGATTCCGTTTCGAGCAGACTATGTACCGCGATGCCTGGCATTACGCTGGATACTTTTGTTCTTCCTCAGAGATGATCCGAAAGATCTCTGCTGCCGTTGGAGCACCGAGCAAACGAGATCGAAAATCCCCGTCCTTGAAGACGCGACTGATTCGAGCCAACGCCTTCAAATGAAGACCCGCAGAGTTTTCGGGCGCGATCAGCACAAAAAACAAATGCGTGGGTTTGCCGTCGAGCGAATCGAATGCCACGCCAGGCGTTGATCGCCCCACGCACCCGATCATTCGTGTGGCGGCCTCGACTTTGCCGTGCGGGATCGCGATGTCTTCACCGATGGCCGTCGTCGCGAGCTGCTCGCGCTCTATCAGAACGCGATTCAGCGTCACAGCGTCGAGACCAGGGTGCATTTTCGCCAAGTGTCGAGCAAACTCCGCCAACACTTGCGGCTTGGTACGCCCTATCAGCTCGGGAATGACAAGCTCCGGCCTCAGAAGATCGACCAGCTTCATCGGATTCCGCCCAACTCGTCCGTCGCCAGGTGGCACTTATGTCTCTTTGTGCTCGGCTTTGTGCATGGCTTCACGTGTCGTCTCGATGAGGCCATACGTGTCGTCATTTCGGCGATAGACCACGTTGATCTCGTGCGTAACCACGTTGTTAAAGACCAAAAACGGATCATGTTGCAGGTTCATCCGCATAATAGCTTCCTCGACGGTCATGGGGACTGCAACGAACTTCTGCTCTCGAATGACGCGCGGGCCCGATTTCTGGCTCGGAGCGGACTGACTGGCCGAGGCCGTTGGTTCGGCATGCGACGTCTGCTCGGCCTCTTGCGTGGGGATTTCGGGGGAAAACGACACGACGCTGTGCAGAAAGTGTCGGTGCGGTCCCTGCTGCGGTTTGTGATCTCGAATTCGATCTTTGAACCGCCGAAGCTGCCGTTCAATTTTGGCCATCACCAGATCGATCGACGAGTGCATGTCTTCCGTGGCCTCGTCGCCTTTTACCGTCAGGCCGTTGTGCAGCGTGATTTGCACATCCACGTCGAACAGATACCCGCGCTGCTGAGAGAAAACGATGTGCGCCTTGATCGGGTCGGGGAAATACTTGTTGATTCGCTCGAGCTTCTCTCGTGCATAGTCTTTGAGTGTCTCGCTCGAGTCCACGTTGCGGAAAGTAAAGGAAACCTGCATCACTCCCCTCCTTCTGTTCTATCGGTCTGTTTCTTTTTGGGGTGCCGTTTCGTTTGATGCGCTTGCGAAGGCACAAACTGCCGCTTGCTTCTATGTCGTTCTGTATCCCGCCGTCAACGACGAAGCGCAACTTTCTCCATCACCGTTTTTTTGTCCGGCGACAACGGTCTTTCTGAAGACCTGTTGAACAAGGAAAGCTAGAAAGGGGGAAGTGTGCGCGAACCGGCGGTCACATTCGGGAATGTGTGAGCGTTGCGTCTAGCCTGTGGACCCTTCCCACACACGGTACGACATGAACACCAAATCGCCGATCTTCGGCCTGTACGTGTTTCCGTAAAACACAATCGAGCGCGAGGCCGGATCGTAGTCAAAACCGTCTGACCGCGATCGAGGAACGAGTGTGCCTCGGACCGTCACTTTGATGGTCGAGGTAATCGGCGTGCGGGACAGTTTGAATTGGCTCGAAGCGCCCACGATGGCATCGACCAGTTTGTTCATTGCGGCGGCGATGTCGGCGTCTTGCGCGGTGTTGATGTTGATCCACGCGCCTCCCAGGGTTTCGATGAGACAACGTGGCAAATCGTTGGAACTGACCGCGCTGCACTGACGAGTCGTGGTGATGGGCAATGCCCCGAACGCGAGGATTTGGTTTTGCCGGAAGTAGTCCGCGATACCGTTCAGCACGGTGGTCGAATACGTCGCGCCCCAGGCGTTGCCGGTGTCGGGGTTTTTCGCTGTTGCGAAATAGCGAAGCCAATCGTTGTTGTACTCGTCGGTGACAAAGAACGAGACTTTGGTTACGCCGTCTCGCCACTTCCATTCCGAGTTCGGGACGCCGTTTGCGGCGTTCTTTTTGAACACATCGTTCAGGCGCACAACTGCCGCCGCAGGTTCCTCGCTGACGTTCGAGCCGCTCGTCGGTCCAAACGGGCCGATCGGATCATTCGTTTTGTTGAGATCTTGTGGGCAAAAGCCGTTGGTGCCGGACGCGGGTGCGGTGACCTGGCGACAGACCTGATGTGGTCCGTCGGTGTCGGTGCCTTGGATGAACTTAAAGCCGGTCGGCCAGCCCGGATAGGTGGTCAACGTCAGATCGGGATCTTTGGGCGCAGTGGCGGTCAAAATGCCGACGCGGAAATCGACTCCAGCAGATTGCAAGCGTTTGAAAAACTCTTGCGCGGTGTTGGCCAAGCGCACTTGGTTGTCTCCCATCGAAACCGACACGTCCACCGTCCACACAATGTCCGCGCCCGAGTTCTTGGTCGTTTGGATTCCGTCGCAGACGAAGTTCAGATCCTTTGCGACTTCGGCGACCCCGGAAGCGTTGGTCAGGTCGTTCGCGCGAATCGCGGCAGCTTTTGTTCTGTCGTCGTACAGCGCAGTCGGCGAGACGGCCAAAATCACGTCGTTGTACTTGGAGGTCTCGCGTCGAACCACCGTCACGTCCAAATAAAATGGACCTTGCGTCGTGACGGTACCTCCGCCCGGTGCCGTTGCACCTGTCAGGGCGTTCACAACATCGTCTCGCACCGTCGATCCGGTCACACCGGTTTTCACGACTCGGAACGTCGATTGCGTCGCGGCATTGAGTTCGTGGGTCTGAAATTTCCGACCGACGAATATAGAGGTCACGGTGTAGCCCTTGCCCGTCAAGGCCGTCGTGATTTTGCCTTCCAGATCGACTCGATCTGCATCCAAGTTCGCCAACGCATTCGGTCGAGACACAATCAAGCCTGAAACCGCTGCCGTCGCGTCGTCATAGGCCATGCCGTTTCCGCCGGTGCCCTGGAACGATTTTCCTTGACCTAAGGCCGGATCTGTGCCGCCTTGAATGCCTGAGCCGGGCACATTTGCTCGGTTGACCGTCGCAAGCCCATCTGGCCGGCAAATCGACGAACCTGCGGACTTGTCCGATTGGTGATCACCATCGGTGTCCCAAAGGCGCGGGTCGGTCTCGCCGCTGAGCACGGTGATCTGGCCATCCATGTTTTTGTCTTCTTCGGCGTCGGGAACGCCATCACCATCGCTGTCGGACTTGGTGGGGTCGAGACCACGGCACTCCTCGCCCGCCTGGCAGTCCGCATTCGAGGTACAGGCGGGCGGCGGGCGGCGTTGATTGAATGTATCCGTCGCAACACAGATTTTCGGATATGCCAGCTCAGCCCCATCGAGGATGCCATCGCCGTCGGAATCCAGTTTTGTCGGATCGGCACCCGAGGCGACTTCCTGCCCGTCCGTAGCGCCATCACCATCAGAATCGGGATTGAACGGGTCAGTGTTGTGCAAACATTCTTGGTCGTTGTCCAGACCGTCTTCATCGGAATCGACCCCTGCAGCGCAGGTGTCTTGCCCTGAAATGTCGTTTGATCCACAAGACCACTGGGCGAGCGCCAAAAAAGAAGCCAGCAGCAAGCGCGGAAGCGTTCTTCGTTTCATTTCATCCCCCCGGTTTCAATGGTAAGCAGGCGTAAAGGCCAATCCCTCGTCGAGGATGGCAGCCTTTCATCATAGCGCCCAACCTGGAGCAAGCCCAGCACTCTTCCACTGCCCCAAACGGGTCAAGCCAGACGGACGTTGTTTCAGGAGTCTTTGCGGTACGATGGGCGGATGTGGCTCTTGCGGCTCGCGGCTTTTTTGGATCGAATTTGGCTGCCGCCGTTGCGCCTTTTGCGTGGCGTGGTCGAAGCGTTGGGCCAGCACATGCTGCTGCTGTTTTCCGTGTTTCGTTGGGCCGTTCGCCCTCCGTTTCGGCTGGCCGTTCTGTTGGATGCGATGGTGTTCATCGGCTTTGAATCGCTGCCGATCGTGCTTCTGATTTCGTTGTTTGTGGGCGCGGTGTTTGCGCTTCAGCTTTCGAGCGCGCTTAGGACTTTTCAAGCCCAGGCGTTCACCGGTGCCACGGTGGGTTTGGCGCTGGCACGCGAGCTGTCTCCGGTGTTTACATCCATTGTCGTCGCGGCTCGAGCAGGTGCAGGCATGGCGACCGAACTTGGCTCGATGCGCATCACCGAGCAAATCGACGCGCTCGCGACGATGGCGGTCAATCCCGTTCAGTATTTGGTGGTGCCGAGGGTGCTTGCCGGCACGATCATGGTTCCGCTTCTGGCGATGTTGTTCAACTGCGTGGGTATTCTCGGGGCCTACGTTGTGGCCGTAGGTGTGCAAAACGTCGATCGCGGCGTGTTCATTGAAAAAGCGCAGTGGCTTCTCGACCCGAATGACATCACGCAGGGCTTGGTCAAGTCGGTTGTATTCGGGTGTGTGCTGACGCTCATTGCGTGCCAGCAGGGTTATCACGCGACGGGTGGGGCAAAGGGCGTAGGGATTGCAACCACACGTTCGGTGGTCGGCAGTTTCGTGACCATTTTGGTGCTCGATTATTTTCTGACCGACCTGTGGCTGACGGCTTCTGGGAAAAACGGGTAGAACGTCGTGGCCGTCTCAAAATGGCAGATTCCCGACGATGATCCGCAGCCCAAAAACGACCGGTACCACATTCGCGTGCGCGGGATACACAAGACGTTTGGCCCGCATGCTGTTTTGCGTGGCATCGACCTGGACGTGGAGCGCGGCAAAATCAACGTCATCATCGGCGGTTCGGGGCAGGGCAAATCCGTCATCATGAAGCACTTGATGGGTCTCCTGAAGCCGGACCAGGGACACATCTATTGCGACGGTGAGGACTTGGTTCCACTCGATGAGTTTGCGCTGAATCGCGTGCGCAAAAAATTCGGGATGCTGTTTCAATATGCCGCGCTATTCGATTCGCTCACCGTCGAGGAAAACATCGTTTTTCCGCTGGTTGAACACGGCGATCCTGAAAGTGGCGGCATGGACGCGCGGGGAAAAACGCTCAAACGGCGGTTTTTCAGTCGAGCCGAGCTTTCCCGCATCGCTCAGGAACAGCTCGACAAGTTGGCTTTGCCGCAGGTGCTTTTGCGAAAATTTCCGTCGGAATTGTCGGGCGGACAACGAAAACGTGTGGGTTTGGCGCGGGCGCTGGTCATGAAACCGCAAATTTTGCTTTACGACGAGCCCACGACGGGACTGGACCCTGTTTCGACCAAAAACGTGGACGACATGATTCGCGACGTGTCCCGTGAACATGCCGTGACCAGCGTCATCATCAGCCACGACATGGCCTCGACGTTTCGCATCGGAGATCGCATTTCTGCACTATATGGAGGCGTTATCATCGAAAGTGGTTCTGCCGAGGAAATCCGCCGCAGCCGCCACAAGTGGTTGCGCGAATTTGTCGAGACCAGCGGTGCAGTTCAAATGATGCCTTGCGACGAAAAAGACTTGATTGTGGACGAAGCCATTTAGGCCAGGAGTTGTTGTATGAAAACCGCGAGCGCAGCCCTCAAAGTAGGCTTTACGACCTTGGTGATGGTCGCGCTGAGCGTCGTCGCTTTTCGCTTTGTATCCAAAGGTGTGCGGGGCCAGGAAGGTCCCGTCGTTTGGGCGCTGTTTCGCGATGCGACGGGTCTTGTCGACAAATCGCGCGTCCAAATTGCCGGGCTTATCGTCGGGGAAATCGTCGAACGGCGGCTGCAAGGCAACTACGCTCGGATCAGCATTCGGATGCGTCCCGACGTGGAGCTTTGGTCCAACACCGTGCTCTACAAAAAATCGAGTTCGCTCCTCGGGGAGTACTTTCTGGAAATCGATCCCGGTACGTCTCAATCGCCCGATCCGCTTTCGGGGCAGATCGTGCAGAACACGCGGCTCAAGAATGGCGATCAGGTCATCAACGTGATCGAGGCTGTGACGACGGGCGACATTTTGTACCAAGTCAACGAAACGCTGCCGATTGTCCGCGACATTTTGCGCGACGTGCAGCGCCTGACCCAAGGTCCGATGCAGGACATCGCTCGGGAGGTCAAAGATTCCGTGGCCGCCAATTCCACAGCCGTCAATGAGCTGCTCAAACACGTGGATGCGATTGCCCAGGATGTGCGCGGGATTACGTCGGGGCAATCCGCCAAAGACGTTCAAATTTCGATCGCGAACATTCGCGAAGTGACCGAAGGGTTGCGTGATTTGGTGGGAAAAGGCTCGTCCGAGGTCGATTCAACTGGGGCCAAACTCAGGCAAAACCTCGACAAATTGTCGCAGGCGGTCGATTCCCTGAACAGCGCGCTCGGCAACGTGGACCACATCACCGGAGACATGCGAAAAGGCAAAGGCACCGTCGGACGGCTCTTGGTCGATGACGCCATCGGAAACAACATCGAGCAAATCACAAACGACGCGCAGGAGCTCGTCGGTGGCATTGGGCGGTTGCAGACCATCGTCGGTTTCCGCAGCGAGTACTACATCCAAAGCAACGATTTCAAAAACGCCATCGAAGTCCGACTGCAAACGAGGCCCGACAAGTACTACCAAATCGAACTCATCGACGATCCGAGGCTCAACAGGTCGTTTTCGCGCCAAATCACGACCACCGACGATCCGTCGAAGCCGCTGACCACCACGACCGATTTGGTGACGCTCACGCGGGGTTTCAAAATCAGCTTTCAATTCGCCAAACGGCTTTTGTTAAACCCCAAGTGGTTCATTCTGACGCTGCGCTACGGCATCAAGGAAAGCTCCGGCGGTGTCGGCATGGACATTGATATGTTCAAAGAGCGTTGGACGTTTCGCGTCGACGTGTTCGATTTCCGCACCAACATTTGGCCCCGCTTGCGCGTCTACACAACCGTCGAGTTTTATCGCCACTTGTATCTGCTTGCGGGCATCGACGACACCATCAACGATCGTCCGCCGGGCGGGCAGGGCAGTTTCGGGCGCGACTACTTTGTGGGGGCGCAACTTCTGTTCAACGACGAGGATCTCAAATCCCTACTCGCCGTCGGTGGCAGCGCGATCGGGAACGCCATGCGCTAGGCGTGTCGTGGGCGTTTCTCTGACATGTGTTGAGACGGCATACACCTGCTCCAGGTATCGCGAAAGCAGGGCTCGTCCGTCGGGGTCGAGCGATTCGAGGGAAACCGCGACATCCGCTGGCACGCCTTTGTTGCGCCACACCACGCGACCGAAGGCCGAGATGGACGACCGCACGGCGGGCACATGAATCACAACTTCGACTTCTGTTCCGAGACCGGGTGCTTCATTACACAAAAAACAGACGTTTTTTTGCGACAGGCTGAGCACCTGGGCATCAGGACTGAAGTCGGGCGATTCTAGCCGCGCAGTCACCACAAAACGCGGACGATACGTGGTTTGTGTCATGGGTTCTCTTGGGCCGAGCAAAAAAGAAAGGCCCAAGAAAATCGTATTACAAACTACTCAATTTGAACATCTAGGTTTGGGCAGAAAACAGCCCGAAGAAGCGAGGTTCCTGGTCTTTGCCCGAGTGACCGCGTTCGACGATCAGCGGTCGGGAAAATCCGGGATTTGCTTGATGTACTCGGGGTGATCGATGAACGGATTCCGATTGGCCTGGATGCCGTACACCAAGTCGTTGCGGCTTCGTTCGTCAGCGTCGGGCGGGTCGGCGTCATGCCAGCGGCGGAGCGTGGCTTCCTCGGCGTTGAAATTCGCCAGCGTGAAGTCGGACGGTCGGTTCCTGTAATACCGCGTATAGAAATAAAAAATCGCGCGTGCGATGTCGCCCTTGGTTCGGTCGTGGGGCTCGAAGACCATCCGACCTGCGTCGTCTCTGCCGAGTTTGCTTGGCGGGGTTCCATCGGGGTTTGGAGCGGTCCACGTCACACTTTTGACCACCCCGAACGGATAGTTTCCCCGACGGCTGTTTGAATCCACGTCAGACGCCCACAAATGATGCACGTCCGACTGCGCGACGCCCCGAGCCCCAAGGCTTTGTGGCCATGTGTGTTCCGTGTTTAGCTTCGCGCTGTACGCCGTCGAGGAACTCGTGATCTTTTGAGCCACTCGGCCCGTGTACACACAGTCCACCGCGTTGTCATTGTCCGGGTCTTCCACGTCGGCAAACATCTTGTCGCGCGCCGCGCTGTACGAAAGACTGCGGCTCCCTCGCGTCACGATGTCCGACAGAGCAACCAACAAGTCGTTTCCTGTTTTTCCCGACGCGCCATCGTAATACCCGGTGGGAATGCTCTGCGGAGTCGCAAAGAAAGGAATGTCCTCGTCGTTTTCCGGC
The DNA here is from genome assembly GCA_035328405.1 of Pseudomonadota bacterium. Classification (GTDB taxonomy): domain Bacteria; phylum Myxococcota_A; class Polyangia; order Palsa-1104; family JAEUJZ01; genus JAEUKA01. The sequence goes on from DAOLIT010000008.1 coordinate 66,655, forward strand.
AGACGGTTGTCGCCGCATCCAGAAAACAGCACGCACAGCCCCAAACCAACGCCGACAAACATGCGGCGAATGAACACAGACGGTCGCAAGGTCATGTATTTCCTCTCGAAAAGCCAACCAGTTGGCGAGCGGTTTCAAAGCATGTTGCGTACCAACGCGGAAACCGGATTGACTCGCCCGCTTTCAGGCTGTAGAGAAGAGTTAATGAAAATCGTTTTCAATTCTGCTCGCGCGCTGGGTCGTGTGTTGCGTCGTGTTGGCCGTGCTGGTCGTTTTGAAGCGGTCGCGCCCCTGGCCGTGTTTTTGGCCGTGTTTTTGGTTTTGTCCGATGGTGATCAGGCTTTTGCGCAGACCGCATTTTTCACGCCGCGCACGATGCTGTCGGAGTTTTTCCCGCGCAGCCAGTCCGTCACGTTTTTGCGTTTTGATCTGACGCTGGAACAGCGCGAGCGGCTGACCCGTGTCCTTGGATACGCGCCGCGCAAACCGAGCTACACGATCTACGTCGCGAAGACCGGCGATCGCGTGGATGGTTACGCGATCATGGACGACGAAAAAGGCCAGCATTTGCCCATTTCGTTTGCGGTGATGTTCGACGCCAAAGGTCGCATTTTGCGCCAGGAAGTCATGGCGTACCGCGAGCGTTTCGGCGACGAGATCCGCGATCCTCGTTTCCGCGAGCAGTTCGTCGGAAAAGTGCCTCAAGACGTGCTTCGGGAGGGCGAAGAAATCATTGCCATTTCCGGGGCGACGATTTCGTCGCGTGCGATGGTGGTCGGCGTTCAACGGGCCCTGGCGCTGGTCGATGAACTTTTGTTGAGACAGCCCAAAGGCACCTCGGCCAGCTTGCCGCCAAACTCGTAACCTGCTACCTCACGAAACCATGCGTCACTTCGCTGCCTCGCGGTTTCGGTTGTGGAACCTGTCGCCCGCCGCCAAGCTCGTCTACACGCTTTTTTCTGTGTTTTCGCTGCTGGCGATTTTGTCGTCGGTGCTGCTGTATGAGGATTTGGTCGGTCCGTCTCTGCGCACGGGACACTTGGCCCGCGTCGGGACTTACTACGGGCCAGCCGAAAAAACGGCACCCAAAACGGAACCGACTTCGGCATCGCCAGCAGGGCCCGCCATCGAGCTTCCGCCCGATGAGCCCGAGGTCGCGCTTCACCTGGCCATGCCCTATCGCAAGCTGCTCGAGGTTACGCATTTTCACCTGTTTACGATTCCGGTGTTCTTGCTTGTGTTGACCCACTTGTACGTGCTGACCGGAGCGGGACCGACTGCCCAGCTTGTGTGGATTCTGCTCGCGTGGGGAGCGGCTTTTTTGCACATGGTTGCGCCGTGGCTTATGCGATACGGCTCACGACACTTCGCCGCGCTCTATCCGACGAGCGGCTTTTTGCTGTTTGTGTCGTGTCTATGGCTTTCGATACAGCCCGTGTGGGTGATGTGGCGCGGGAAAACGCCTCCCAAAACCGAAGCGCCCCAAGACGGCGAACCGGCCCCCCCGTTTTCGGATTAGTTCGTTATGGGAAAAGGCAGTTTCTGGGCGGGAACCGGCTAGAGTTTGCAGTCGTCGTCGGTGCCCAGGGCTCTTACGTTGCAGCCCTTGGCGCAAACGACTTGTTGAGGCACGCCGCTCACGCACTTGTACAGATTGCCGCCCGAGCAGGTCCAATACTGTTTGCCGTTGTACGCGCTCTTGTTGCAATCCCAACTGATGCCGCCACCGCCGCCGCCGTTGGCCTTGGCGTTCGCCCAACCTGCTGGAACCCAGCTTCCCCACCGGCTGCCCACAGAGGCACCATTGTAGGACAACGTCGCCTTGCCGTTTCCGGTGACGTTCTGTTCGATGATGTCGAGCGTGCCGCCGCCGACGCGCGTGATGAGCGCGACGTGCCCGTAGGTGCCGTTGGTCCACACCAGCATGTCGCCCGGTTTGGGCGGATGCCCGCTGTCGCCGTTGTAGTACACGTTCACCTTGTCGCGTGGCGCGTTGTTGAGCAGGTCTTTTGCATTTCCCCACCATCGCAGGCCCCATTTCTGCGAGAAGTGACGCATCACCAGCTCGACGCACTGGTACTGATAGCCGTAGCTGCCTGTGCCCGCGCACGAGTAACCCGTGCCCGTGTTTGACCCATTGGAATACGCATTCGAGCCGTTCCACGAGGCCAACACCGTGCCGCACGCCGGCATCGCCGTGGACTCGAAAAAGCTCGGGTTTACCGGGTCATTGGTTTCCGGCTCTACACCGCATCCAACAAAGGCCAAGAGCCCGAAAGACAAAAGAAACGACCGAGAGAGCTTGTGTTTGTTTTTGGAGTTGTTCATGCACCAAAAAACAGCAGCCCGCGTGCCAAGCAACCGCTGCATCGTGAGGCTCTCACTGCGGTTTCGGGGCCCAGGCGAGTTGATGGATCAATCCATCAACTTGTCCCTACAACTGAGGGTCAAAACCCGCACATCACATGCGGGAATGAAACCCGCGCGACTCGGTTGCGGCGCAAACACCAGGCCGCGTTGGGATTGATTTTCAGCCACAGGCGGTCCCACCATGGGCTGCATGCGTGTGGCGGTCTTTGGCGGCAGTTTTGACCCACCTCATTTGGGACATCAGCTTGCCGCGTTGTATGTGCTCGAGACGTTTCCGGTCGATGCGTTGTGGCTTGTGCCTGTGTATCGGCATGCGTTTGACAAGCCTCTTTCGCCTTTTTCGCACCGACTGGCGATGTGTCATCTCGTCGCAGAGTCGCTGGGTCCGCGCGTTTTTGTGTCCACGGTCGAACAGGACTTGGCCGGGCCGAGTTACACGCTGAACACGATTCGTCGTTTGCAGGCCGAATTTCCCGGCGCTGAGTTTTCGCTCGTCATCGGGTCGGATTTGTTGAAGGAACGGGAACGCTGGCACGGGTTTTCGGATTTGTCTGTGGCGGTGCGTTTTCTCGTCTTGTCCCGAGGCGGTGCTGAGGCAGATTCGACCGCGCTGCGTCTGCCTACGGATGAGTGGCCGCTGCATCCAATCACGCTGCCCGAGGTGAGTTCCACCTTGGTCCGGGCGGCCTTACGGCGTGGGGAAAAGCCGACCGGCCTCGTGAGCTTGCGCGTGCTGGACTACATCCACCGACACGGGCTGTATGCAGAACACAAGGAGCAAAAACCGTGACGACACCCGAGCTATTTTCCGAAACGGCGCAACTTGCAACCCCGCTGCGTATCTTGGTCGTCGGTGCTGGCCCGGTCGGAAAGGCGTTTCATCGGGCGCTTGTCCAGGCTGGAAACGACGTGCGATCGTGGTCGCGCTCTCACGGCCCGCTGTGGCCCGAGGGAACCGACCAGAATGCAGCGGAAGTGGTGCTGTTGGCCGTCCGAGATGACGCGATCGAGCAGGCCGCCGACTATGTTGTTTCGCACGGGGCGGCAGACGCCCGTTCCGTCGTGCTGCACTGCGCGGGTGGGCGGAAACCGTCGGCAGTATTCCAAAACATCACCGGAAAAGTCGGTGGAACGGGTTTGTTTCATCCGCTGCGTTCTTTTGTCCATCGCGCAGCCAGCGACGACAACGACTTGGCAGGGCCGACTTCAGTCGCAGAGCTTTCGGGGACCGTGTTCGCCATTTGTGGCGATGCTCAGGCCGTCTCCGTCGGAAAGAAACTGTGCGAAGGCTTGTCCGGGATACCGCTGCCCCTCGCAGAAGCCCAGCTTTCGACGTATCACGCGGCGGCGGTGCTCGTGGCCGGGCATGTTGCGACCCTGATCGACACAGCCATCCAACTGTTTTCCAAGTTGGGTTTGCCAAAAACCGTTGGGCAGCAGGCGCTTTGCGCGTTGACCGATTCCGTTCTCCGCAACATCGAAGAGGTCGGTCTGCCGCAGGCACTCACTGGCCCGATTGCTCGCGGCGACGCATCCACGGTGTCGGAACACCTCACCGCACTTGGGGCGTTGAGCTGCCAGGTTGCCGAGGTGTACCGAATCGTGGCGGAAAGTTCGCTTGACATCGCGTATCGAAAAGGCGCGGCCTCGCACGAGGCACTTTCAGCGGTGGGCGAGCTGTTGCAAAGCCGGGTGCAGCCGTGCAGGGTTTGACTCGCTTTCTCGCCGTCTGATAAGGTCGCGCCGTGTCTCCTTCCGCCTGCCGTATTGTTGTTGCCGACGACGAACCGAGTTTGCGCAAAGTTCTGTCGTCCCTTTTGCGCCGTGAAGGCTATGAAGTTTCCGAGGCCAAAGACGGCGAGGAGGCGCTGTCGCTTCTGACTTCACAAGTCGCGGTGCTGATCACCGATATGCGCATGCCGAAACTCGATGGAATGCAGCTTTTTCGTCGAGCGATCAACGAATATCCCGATTTGAAGGTCATTATCTTTACTGCCTATGGACGTATCACAGAATCTGTCGAGGCCGTGAAACTCGGGGCGTTCGATTTTGTCGAAAAAGGAACGGACAATGAACATATTTTGCAAGTTGTCCGAAAAGCCGTCGCGAGTTATGAATTAGACCAAAGATCTCCGCGTCGCGCGCCAGGTCCTTTGCCACCGCAAATCGGTAGATATGGTTTGGTGGGAACCGCAAAATCTTTGCAGAGTGTGTTTTCTCTGATTGATAAGGTGGCAGAGTCTCCATCGACGGTGCTGATTATTGGGGAAAGCGGAACCGGAAAGGAATTGGTCGCGCGTGCTTTGCACGAACATTCCAGCCGCAAAAACGAATCCTTCATTCGTATCAATTGCGCAGCGATTCCAAGAACATTGATGGAATCCGAGCTTTTTGGATATGAAAAGGGCGCATTTACAGGGGCCGTGTCCTCGAAACCGGGTCGTTTTGAATTGGCGGATCGCGGTACGCTGTTTTTGGACGAAATCGGAGAGCTGGCGCTGGAAATGCAGGTCAAACTGCTGCGCGTTCTGCAAGAATCCGAGTTCGAGCGCGTCGGTGGCCTCAAGACCTTGCACGTGGATGTGCGCGTCATCGCGGCCACAAACCGTGATTTGGTCAAGGAAGTCGCAGCGAACAACTTTCGCGAAGAATTGTATTACCGCTTGAATGTCGTACCCATCGTGCTGCCTCCACTTCGCGAACGGGCCCAGGACATTCCCCTTCTTGTTTCGCATTTTGTTGCGCGTTTTAACGAACGCCTGCGCAAGCAAATTACAGGGCTCAGCGACGAAGCGATGGCTGTTCTGTTGCGATATCCATTTCCAGGAAATATCAGGGAATTGGAGAACATTGTCGAGAGAACAGTTTTGTTGGCAGAAGGGCCTTTTATCGACGTAAGTGATTTGCCAGATAACGTGGTGCAGAGCAACTCGGCGCATTCTTCCATTCACATCGCACAAACCGCATGGGCCAAACCATCCCCCAAAGAACCGATTTCGGGTCGGCCCGCCGCCACTTCATTAAAAGAAATTGTGCGCCAAGAAACCGAGCGCGTTGAACGCGAAATGATACAGCGGGCTCTAAATGACAAACAGGGCAATGTCACTCAGGCGGCTCGGCAGCTTGGAATCAGCCGCAAAAGTCTGCAAATCAAAATGAAAGAATTCAAACTGCGAGAACCGGATTAGCGGGAAATTGGCGCGGCATGCGTCGTGTGGCTTGACCTGTGGGGGCGGCAGGGATATACGCACGCGATGTGGACCGACACAAAAAACCCCTCGCTTCGTCTGCGCAGCGAGGCGTGGAACGTGTTCTTTCGTGTGCGCAAAAAGTGGCCATTGTGGGTGTTGGCCTCGACGGTTTTCGTGGTTGCGGGTCTTTATTTCGGAAAGAACTATCGCCCGATGTATCAAAGTCTGGCGCAAGTTCGCGTCGGGGAAGACCTGGATGCGCGGAGCGTTCCGGGGCAACGCGAGGACCCCAGCGAATGGGCCGATCTACCTGACGCGCTGGCGAATGCGTTTCGCGCGCGGGTGGTTGTGGATGCCAGCGTGCGGGCGAACGTGGCAAAGATTGCGGCAAGGCCCGAGCTGGCCCACGTTGCCCAGCTTCAAACGGACAAAGGCCTGGACGCGCTCGTCGAGGACATCAAGCGCACGCTGCTGGTCGAGGCGGTCACACGGCGGCTCTTTCAGCTTACGTACAACGCTCGGGACCCTGTGCTTGCGCAGATCGTGCTCCAGACCTTTGCGGAGGCGGGCGTCCAAGACGTGGTTGCGCAGCGGATCGAGACCGCAAAACGTGTGCGCGTCTTTTTGACAGACGAAACCGAACGGTCAAAACAGCGCTTGCTCGAGGCAGAAAACCAAGTTGTGCAATTTGTGCAAAAACACCCCAAGTTGCTCGTGTCGATTTCAGCGACGGAGCGAAACAAGCTGGGTTTGCAGGCTGCGGACAAGTTGCTCGTCACGGCCAAAGACAAGCCGGTTCTGACAGCGACGAAGGTGGCCGAGAATTTTTCTTCGCCTGAGCTGCGTCCGCTGCTGGAAAAACGAGCCCAGTTCGAGGCTCAAATCGCGCAAATCGAAAGCGCGCACAAGTTCGATCCGGCGCAACAGAAAGTGCTGGAAATCGAGCGGCTTCAGCAGCAGCTTTTGGACTTGAAAAGCCAAGGCTACACGCCGCAGTACCCTGAATTCCAACGCATCACGGCGGACATGGAACGCATTTCCAAAGACGTGCGGGATGTGCGAAGCGGCAACAGTCCGAAGCTGGCAGAGGATCTGCTGCTACAGGCCAAGACACGAGCGCAAATGGCCGCGCTGGATCGGCAGATTGCGGCGATGCGTCGCAAATTGACTGGCACAGACAAACTCTCCGCCGACCAGGAGGCGCTGAGCGCCGAAGCCGAATACGCGCGGCTGTTTCGAGATTTGGAAAACGCGCGCGTCACGTTCGACAAACTCCGCGAACGACAGCAGGAAGCACTGGTGAATGAACAGCTTGCTCGTGTGCCGAACAACGCGGCAGCGCGCATCATCGACAACGCGAGTTTTCCGACGAAACCACGCGGTCTGTCGAAAAACCTGATGCTGGGGCTTCTGTCTGTGCTGGGGCTTCTTGCGGGTTTGGCGATCACCGTCATCCGCGCGCTTTCGGATCGGCGCATTTTTTCTGCGGTGGATTTGTGGCACGCGGCGCGGCTGCCGGTGCTGGCGAACCTTCCGAAAAACGATCGCCGACCTCGCCGAAACGTCTTGCCAGAGGTGCTTTTGTGCGGGCAGGAAGACGCAAACACACCGAAAACAGAGACCGGTGTTCGGCCTCCTCCCAAACCTGGGAAGACCAGGCTGCGGGAACTGGGTTATGTCGTTCGCACGATTCCTTCCCTTCCACCATCACCAGAGCTTTTTTTGCTGAGCCAGCCGGATGGGGCGCGGGCAGAGCAAATCAGGTTGCTCAGCTGTCGCCTGCGCGAACGGGGCAATCCACGGTTGCTGTTTTTGGTCAGCAGCCAGCCGCAGGAAGGCAAATCGGTTGCGGCGGCGAATTTGGCGTTGGCCCTGGCCGAGGGCGGAGGTTCAAAAGTGGCGCTTCTGGATGCTCAGGTCTTGGCCCCGCGCCTTCATACTCTGTTTTTGCCCGGCCAGGAGATTCCGTCCACAGACCTGCGCGATTGCAAACCGGAACTCTGGGAGGTGTCGCCGGATCTGTGTCTGCTTCCGGCCCCTGTGCTTGCGAATCCCAAAAACCGGGCAGCGGTCGAAAACTCACCCGCGTTTGCATCGCTGCTGGATGATTTGCTCGAGGCGTTCGACTACGTGATTGTCGATACGCCGTCCATGAGCCTCGCGGCGGATGCGCGCCTGCTTCTTCAACACGGCGGCGAGGCGCTGTTGGTCGTTCGAGCGGGGCACACCAATGTAGACATGTTGTCGCTCTCCCTCGACCGAATCGAACAACATTCCGTCTGCGGCCTGCTGCTCACCAGCTAATACAGAGTGTGGGGGGAGAGCAGCTTCGGGGTTGCGAGCAAGACCCCCGTACGTTGTGCCGGGTTTGTCGCCGACACAGCCCGCGCCCACCGCGGCCGTTTCTGCATGGGAACTGGCTGCCGTTTTCGTGGAGGCGGACGCCGCCGTGAGCGCGTCCGACATGGCTCGCGCGCACCGCAGTCGTTTTTGGTTGGGAACGAAGGAACTAGTGACCGGCGGGGGCTGCGCCGCCTTTGGATTTTTGCGACACAGCAAAGTTCACGTTGTTGTAGCCCGCGACCGTACACGTGTACATGACCTTCTTGAGCACTTTGAAGTCGATGTTCTTGTCGCCTTGAATGATGACAAGACCTTTCCAGTCGTTCGGGTCCGGGTGCAACAACTTGAAGTTGTTTTTCAGGACGACCAAATCGTCGTGAAGCTGCGGAATTTTCCAATCCATCGTCGTCTCACGCGTAAGCTCGGACGAATCCGCTTTCGGTTCGCCGTTGAGCGTGACCGAATCTCGCGAGATCGAAATGATCGGGGCCTGTTCCAGATCCTTGTAGTTCAGAGCCTCGGGCAGCGTGATGTTCTTCGATACCGTGAGAAGTTCGCCTGACGCCGAGAAGGTTTGGAGCAAGAACACGACCAGAATCGTGAGCATATCGACCATCGAGGTCAGATTCAGCTCTGCATAGGTCGATTTCTTCCCCGCGCCGTGCTTCGTCACAAACTTCAGCGGAATGAACTTCCGAAGCCTGGGCCCCGGCTGTTTGATGAGGCCACCCTTGTCAAATGCACTGCTCATGGTCAGCCTCCAGCGCCCTTGTCAGTCAGCGTCACGGTTGGGAATTTCGCGGAAATCGCAATGTCCATCGTCTTGATGATCTTTTGATAGACCACCACATCGTCCGTCTTGATCGTCAGGTCTTCTTTGTCCGCGTGGTCCTTCTTGGCCTGCGCCAGTGTGTCCGCAAGCTTCACGTAGTCGTAATCGTCCGCTTTTGCTTCGATCGCGATGCTCTCGCCCGTGGATTTCGAGAACGTGAACGTGTTGTCCTTGTTCACGAACAGCGTCAACGTCACCTGATTCTGCGGAGGTTCATCCGTCGGTGCGCTGTTCGACTTGGACTTTTGCGTCACGTCCATGCGGGCAAGCTGCGTCCACACTGCCGTGATGAGAAGGAACGAAATACAACAGGACAAAAGGTCAATGAACGGGACCAGGTTGATTGCGGCATCGAGCGGTTTTTTACCGCCTTTGCCTGATGGCGTAGGTGCTGCACCGCCCATAGTAGTAACTCCCTGTTTGGGCTCGCGGAGTGGGCACTCACGCCCACTCCAACCCGTCCACGTCGAATTAAGCCTGTCCGCCCGCGTTCTTCATCGCGTTGCGGTGACCCACCACCAAGTTCACAACCTGAACCGACAGCTCGTTGATGTCGTCGAGCGTGTGCTGCGTCCAGCCGTTCAGGATGGCGAACCACAGAAGAGCCGGAACCGCGCAAATCAGACCGAATGCGGTGCAGTTCATGGCTTCCGAAATACCTTTCGCGAGCAACGTGGCTTTCATCGAGGGATCGACGCCTGCGACGCCTGCGAACGAGTGAATCAGACCCAGAATCGTGCCGAGCAGACCGACCAGCGTTGCGACGTTGCCGAGCATGGCCAGATAACCGGTTCGGGCTTCGAGTTTCGGAATTTCGTGAAGGGCTTGTTCATCCATCGCCGCCTGAACTTCGGTATCGGGACGATTGAACTTGGTCAGACCTGCTTGAATGATGCGGGTAACCGGAGTCGGATTGCCGCTGCACACCTTGACCGCGCCTTGAATGTTGCCAGCCATGATCTGGCTCTTGAGGAGCGAAAGCAGCTTCTTTTTATCGATGCCGGCTTTCTTCAGATAAATCACACGCTCGATCGAGATGCCCCACGCAATGATCATGAGCAGCAAGATCGGCCACATCGGCCAGCCACCTTCGTGGAATGCATCGGCCAGGGCTTTCATCATCGACATGTCCAGTACCTCCAGTGAACGGGTTTGACGTTTCGGGCCATGTTACAAGCACAAGCAGTGCCAATGGTTCAAAAAACTGTGTTTCTCACGGGAAAACCGCAAAAGATTGACCACGGGGGCAAAAGTACGACCTGCGATTTCGTGGAAATGGGCAACACAACCGGGGAAATTTGCCACGCCTTCCCAAAACCGCTGTCCTTGCCCATGCAGGTGCGTCCCAAACCGCATAGGTCGCACGGTTGCACTTAGGGTTCCGCTTGTTCCCATAACTTTTGATTCTGTTTGTTGCGCAGTTTGTACTTCTCTGGATAGTTCGTGTCATCGTCGGTGGGAGAAACTTGGCGTTTGTACACCGTCTCCCCATTTTTTTCGTCTACCGACCATTTTTCGTCCCATTTTCCGTTCCGATTCAGGTCTACCTTCGCGCGAACGACCTTCCCCCCTTCCGCATACAAATTGACTTTGTAGGGACGATTCGGCGTCGCATCCTTTACCTTGTCCCACGTCGCTTTCTGCTGAAAGAGCTGCACGATTTCGTCATCAAACGGACGCAGGGGAAACGTCGGTCGCGCCGTCTTGTTGACCTCTTGAGTGCCTGTGTCTTGCTTTGTCGTGACTGGTTTTGGAGTGTCTTGCGCCGTCGCCACAGACCCTCGGCTCCCCGCACTTCCGACCTCCTCGACTCGCGGAGAGACATTCACAGGATCTTCGATGTTCCCCTTCTTTTCGACCGTCGTTGGCGCGTTTTTCGCGCAGTGATACAGAGAACCAAACAGACCCGACACCGCAAAAAACACGATCAGATTCCGAAAACTTGTGTACTTCATGAGTGTTTCAGTCCTTGCCCTGAGACCAGCGCGTTTGTAGTTTGCTTTTTCACAAAACCTCTTTCGATCGGAACCGTGCAGTAACACAGGGGATAGGGGCACGGGCGCGGTCCCGAAAACAGAGAAAAGGAGTCCGAAAGGAAGTCTCCCAGCCGTTCTATTTTCTGACGCCGCGCGGGATAACAGCGATACGCGATTCCTTTGTCATCCAGGACAAAATACCTTGTCCCCGCCCAGCACGGTTCTCCCGTAAAACAATGTGCAATCTGTCCCGTTCGATTGTGCCCGCCCATTTCTTCAAGCAGAGCTTGTTCTTCCTGGGTGTACTCCACAATCCCCCCTTCGATTTTTTCGGGCTGGACTTTGAATGTAACCCCTTTTTCCGAAAAACGTCTCTGCAAAGACCGAATGTGCGGCAGTGCTGCGTGCGTCGCAACGGTGGTCACATTCAAACTGGGAGACGGAAGACTCACATCTCGACATTCCAACAGAGACCGCGAAAACGCAGCCGCCTTTTCGATGTACGCATCCACATCGGAAACGTATTCCAAGTGCAAACTGCACGAAAAAACACCGACTCTCCCTTTCGCAGCGCGCAGAAAGGAATGCAATTTCTGCTCTGTCGCAGAGAAGTTCGTCACGATCGAAATGCGATGCCCGATTGCAGCCAAACCCTCCGTGATCTCGTCGAGAGTCGGATGTACGAACGGTTCCCCACCCGAAAGTTTGATCTCCCAACGACCAGGCAAGCGCGAAAAACTTTTCAAAAAACGGGGCGTATCCCGACTCCATCGACCGCGATCTTCTTGCAATTTTTGCGTGCAATAACTGCATCGGTAGTTGCATGCCGTATTCACATTCCAGGACACAACCCCTTCCAGCACTTTCTTACTCCGATTCTCGGTTTTTCCCGATCCCCGAAATCATCCCCCGATTCGCCGGGGTCGTGCAGGGACAAATCGTGTACGGACAAGCCCTCGCTTTGTCCCACAGTTGCAGGGTTTCCGAAAAGACATTTCCCAAATACCCCTGTTTGAACCTGCGCGCCGTGCGACAACTGTATCCGTCTCCGTTTTGAAGCAGCACGAAATACAGCACGCCTGCCAAACAATTCTTTCCCAAATAACTCGGGGCCACGTTTGCACGATCAGGAGTCGGATCGGCCCCAATCAACGAAGACACAAGCGCCTGCTCCTCTTCGGAATAGGAAGCGATTCCCCCGTCGATTTTCATGAGCTGTGGGAACAAGCGAAGACCGGCTTGTTCGAGCACTTCCTTTGCGGCAAGCACTTGCAGAATCCGCCCCGGAACCAGCACGCTGCTGACTGTCAAATGAGCGTTTTTGTCCATCTTGTCTTTGAGCAGAAGCGCCTTCTTCACAAAGTCCTGCGGCGTTGTATGTTCCAAATGCAGACTCGCCGAAACCACCCCCAATCGCCCCATTGTGTTCTCTGCAAAACGCAACAGAATCGGCAGGGGAGCAGACAAATTCGTGAGCAAACTGATCGTGTGATTTGTTCTTTGCAAAAGCCCCGGAATGATTCGTTCCACAAACCCCCGGAACGCGAACGGTTCTCCCCCTGTCATCTTGATTTCAAATTTCTGTGGGAGCCGTTCAAAAAAGGACAGGAATTGCTCAATTTGCGCTTCGGTCGGGTGTCCTTGGCGATAGATTTTCGACTGAATGCAGTACGAACAATCGTAGTTGCACACTCCGCAGACCTGCCATTCGATGGTAGGAGTCGGTTTCATTTCTTCCGACCCGTGACTTCGTACAAACGCTGCTCTCCAAACACCTTTTTGAAACGCTGAGACAGCGTGTGGTTCATGTTGAATTTTCCGCACTGATGACACGCTGGAAAGTAATCCCCCTTTCGCAGCCGCGCGCGGATTCCGTTCCAAACCGGACCCTCCCACAGATCAAAAAACGGCGCTTCCGAAAGATGCCCCGCAACAATGTCTGGGCTGCAACAATACAGCACCGTTCCATCGACCAGAACCCGCGCATAGGAATACCCCATGAAGCAGCCGACTTCCTCGATCGGTGCGGTCGCGTCTTCTTTGGCGCGGAGCTGATCGGCAAAGACGGAAAAATTCGCATTCACATGTCGGTTTTCTGCTTCTTTCATGGCCTGCGGAAGCCATTCAAAAAGGAGTCTTTTCCGCTGTTCCTCGTCGATCCGAACGATCTCTGTCCCTTCGCGCAGCGAAGCCAATTTGAAGTTCACCTGATCCACTGGGAAGGTCTCTGCCTGTTCGATCATTGCGACGAGTTCGTGCGCATTTTCCCGGCAAATCACGTGGATGTGTTTGAACCGTCGGCCTGCTTCCCGGAACGTGTGCAGAATGTCGAGCACACGCTTCCAGTCTTCTTCCCCAAAACTTGGATGAAACGCGCGGTAGGTCGCAACACTCGCTGCATGAAGCCCTATCAGCAATTGATCCACTTTCAATTCGACGATGCGCACCGGATTGCACGCAACCAAGTTGGTAATGACGGTCAGGTGAAGTCCGCGCCGCTTCACTTCCGCGATCATGTCGTAGATTTCGGGGTGGGTGAAGGGTTCCCCCATACCCGACAAAATCACCGATCGCAGGCCCCCCAATTCGTTGGCTTCGTTGAGCACATCGATCACGGTGCTCAAATCAATTCGCTGTCTTTTCCATTTTTGCGGCCTCGGGGAAAGCAAATGCGGAGAGTGATCCCAACACGTTACACAGTTTGCGTTGCAACCATTCGTGACATCCAAATGAAGCGTATCCGGCCCCAGGACGGGCCGTCCCAAGTGCATTCCCAACAGGCGTGGATCGGTGCGCTTCACGGAAGCCTCCGCAGCGCAGAAGAAACAAGTTCGGGAAGTGAATGGATCGCGTGGCTTTCTGTTTGAACGGTCGCGAGCAAACGAACTCCGTCGTACAGATCCAGAGAACGTGTACGCAACGCTTGTAACAAGCGACGACATTCTGCCGAGGACTCTTGCGCAGACAACCCCCGTTGTGCCGGAAGTTGTTTCAGGAATGCCATCACCCCAGGCCAATCCGAAAACGATGAAAACGAGGCCAAAAGTTCTGATACTGCCGTGGTTTTGTCGTCGAGGTCGCCATTTCCCAACCGCCCGGAAAGTTGCTTGAGAATACGCACCAAAAGGGGTTGGGACAGACCCAATGTGTCAGAAAGCCGCAGAAGAGACAGCGCCTCTTCGCAAGGAATCGCCTCCCATTCTGCGGCCCCTGTTTGGTACAGGGCGTGCGCAACTTCGCTTACCTGTTCCAAAGACAGGTCTGTCTCTTTCAGTTGTTGCAAAAGAGTGTCATTTACAGCGTCCTGTGCAAGCTCTAGCTGCCTTGGCGGAAGCAAAAGAGAGAGCAACCTTTGTGCAGCCTCTCGTGCGTGATTCTGGGGTACGATCTCCGTCGCACAAAGCCGCGCCGCCGCACGCTTTTCTGGATCAAAAATCGTCTCGACCGCGCAAGACAAGGCCGACGGGAAGTCAGGATGCTCGATTGGCAAATGCAAATGAATTGCAGCTCCGCGTTTCTCTGCCAGCTCTGCACGCTTGTTCTGTTCATCCGCGATTTTCTCCTGTGGCAGAAAGATCGTGGGCACACCCGCGTGCAAAAGTTCGTGAAAGGAATTGTATCCGGCTGAACAGACCGCGAAGTCCATTCCCGAAAGCCACTCTGCAACGCCACTTTGGGTCAGAAACGTGATGCGGGGACCATGAAGCGATCGTCCCCTGTACAGTGGGCCCGCCCCGATGACGACATGCACATTCGGCTTCTGCAAAAGAGTTTCACAAACGATTTTCAGGTGACTTTCTGCGTGCGCATCGCCCCCGCCCCCTGCCGAAACGTATACGAGCAGAGCATCGTTCTTGACAGCGAAATGTCGGCGGACTGTTTCGCGCGATTCACATTCCGCTTTTTCACGAATCAGAATGGGACCGACATAATGGAGCTGTCCTCGACGGATTCCTTTTAGCGTACCCTGCGTTTCCGCTTCGTATTCCGGGACCAAGATCAGGTCGTACAGGGGCAGCATCGCGGCGAAATCGGGCCGAGACAAAAACTCCTCTTTTACAGAACGGTGGATGAACGCTTTGTAGCGGCACAAATCGAGCGCAGACAGGAGTTCTCCGAACGAACCTCGAGGAAAGGTATCGACGACAAACAGATCGGGCCGGAGCAAGCCAAGGGAATGCCACACCCACTGTTTTGCCAGCGCAAGGTACGTGGTCTTGTCGATTCCCGCATCGGCCACAATCGTTTTCGAGGGCAGTTTGAAACTGGCAAAACGCTCGGAAAAGAGCAGCGTATCGGCTTCGCTCGTCGTTAGAAAATAGATCTCTGCACGCTGATCCAAGACTTGTGTGTATCGCCTGATCCAACGGTTGATCGCACAGAGCCGCGTCAAATGACCGGCACCCCCGCCGTTCACCGCATAATTCACAATGCGCAAAGGAGACGCCATGTGCTCTGTTCAGGAAATGTCTGGAGACAGGTCGGAATCGAGCCCAGCGTTCGCAATCGCGTAGGCGGCGTCTTCGACCAACTCGAGGTCCCCGTCATCCACGATTTCAGTCTCACCGGGTTTGCGTTTCATGCGGCGGTACTTGTATTCGGGGTGCATGGCCTTGAATTGCGCGACCTCATCAATGTAGTTTGCCTTGACTTTTCCGTCGGTGATAACATCCCACCACAGACAATCTTCATCCAGCCTTCCCATTTCATAGGCTGCAAAACCAACGATGGCGGCTTGGGCCATCCGTTGTCTGTTCAGAAGCTCGATCGATCGACGCTGGCGACTCACAATTTTGTGTAGGGCTTCATCAGAAAAAATCCCTGCATGCCTGGGATCGCTGTGCTTCCTGATGTCACGATCCATCTTGGACAGCGTTTGGGACAGACTGCTTTCGCTGTTCGCCAGAAGCTCCGATGAGGTCTTCCGCAGATACTCCGCTTGCTTTTTGAGACCGTGGTATCGCTTGGCCAACCCTTCCACTTCCGGGTATCGCTCCAGTCTGTCCCCGATCTCGACCAAGTTCACATCAGCTAGGTACCTTTCGAGCCTGATCCGCGCATCCTTCAGAAACTGTTGGGGCATGGCAAGGTACTGTTCCTGAAGGGGGTGCTGCCCAGCTTGGATCTGTTGCGCTTCAATCCCGAGACTTTCGTGCTCGCGCTCGATGGCTTCGCCCTGCGCGACCTCTTCTCTTAATGCGGACAGTTTGCGATCGTATGCGGACACAGCGTCGCGTGCCGTCAAAAATTCAGCGCGAACCGTCGCAAAACCGACGTCACCCCCGAACTTGGCAAGGATTTCATCCCCGGCTTTCCAATCCGCATAATAACTGAGCCGCCAAAACGGAACAGAATAGGAAGGGAGGCCGTAATTCACTTCCAAGAGGCGCAACAACCTGGGATGGTCACATCGCCTGAGCGTTTCTACATAGGGATCGCGAAAATAAGAAAGCTCGGCGATCTGTCGCACCAGGGTTCCCGTGTTCGGGGCTCGCAAAAGGAGTCTGTTTTGAAACTCTGGAAGTTGCTGGAGCACTCTGAGCCGATCACGGATGTCATCGGCGCGCGTCGTGATGGACTCGGCGAGCTGACCTTGGGCCCGTTCCAGTTCAGCGGCTGGATTGGTCGCGGACAGCGTGGTGTAGCCTGTCATGGCTACGGCCCGCTGAATGGAATTGGGGGACAAGTCGGGCAGAATCGCCTGCGCCAGTTCGGACAACGCCGTTTCGCTTCGACTGACGAGAGCGTTCAGTTCTTGGCGACAGGAAACCCGTTGGTCTCGCGTAGAGTTATGGGCGTCTTGAATGGAAATGCGCAGAGTACGCAATTCCATCAAGTATTGCTCTCTGTTCAGGTATCGAGTCATCGGGGCGTCCCTGACTTTCGTCGACAATCCGCAACCATATCCAAAAATCGGCGTGCGTACTGTTGCAATTCCTCTGCGGTTTCGACCTCGTATTCATCCACGAGAAGCAGATAGAGAGCGCCCTCTTGGATTCCCTGCTCGACGGCGGCTATGGTCTTTGGGGACAGCTCATTGCGATCGCCCGCTTCGGTCGTGATGAACTCGAAACCAACGCGCGCAGCCGCATCAAAGCCGTCGATGTTGAACTGAATGTCTCCCTCGGAAAATGGCACGTTGTCGGCGATGTCGTACCCCGCAGCGAGAAACGCTTCCTTCAAGATGGCGCAACCCTCATGTTCAGTGAGCATGGCCCGGTATGTTATCGCGAAATTCCCGCAGAATGGCTGTTTTGCCGCTGAGCGCGCAGCATGTTGAAGAAGACAAAGCCATCGCATCGCGTGCTATAAGGCGCGAACATGCCTGGTAGGAAAGAAACGCCGCGCGCCGACCAAGACGCCAGCCCGCAACAGATTGTGTCGAATCTCTTTGTCCACCCGCCGGTCAACCACGCCGACTTGGTAGCGCGGCTGGGTGCGTCCAGCCCCGCCAGCGTGCGCGAATGTTTGATCGAAAAGATGCGCTTTGGCACGGTCAGTCCCGCAGAAGTGAGTCTCTTGGAGGACATGTTCTGCACCGTCGGTGTGGGAAGTGCGAAGAACCATTTGCGCAACATCGTGGCAGACCGAGCCTTGCACGCTCGGACGCGAGCCTGTGCCATGAGCCTGCTGCTCGCGGAAGACCCCTCCGCGCTGAGCAAGCTTCACATGGAGCTTTCTGAGGACGAACTGTTGTCGCTGGCCGTGCAACCGCTGGCCGATCTTCTTCTGCGCATCGAAGCGGACCCGTGGGAAGCAGAGCTGTTGGCGGACATGCTGGCGACGGTCCCCGACGAAATGGCGTGCTCGGTTTTTGCGAGGCTCGAACACTGCCGAAAACAGTCGGGCATGCGAGCAACGGCTGTGTACTTTGGTCTGCTGCAAAGTGATCCTTTGCCTACCTTGTGGCCCCAAATCGTCCAGGCTTTGCAAGATCAGGGCGACGAAGAAGCGATCATGCTGCTCGAAAAAGCGAGCAAAGAGCCGCATGACCGATCGGTGCAACGTCTGTTGCAAGGCGCGCTTTTGCGTCTGCGAACCCGGCTGCTGGAAGGCAAACGACCTGCTCCCGGCAAGGCGCATGGGTATCTGTCCAGCTGTGATGCGAACGGCTGTTATGTGATGGTCGCGCGGCGGGACAATCCCGACGGAACATCCACGATTGGTGTGTTGTGTTCGCACGTACAGGGGGAACTGCGCGGCGGATACGTGACCTATGGCCAACCTGCGTCTCGTTGCGATGAAATTTGTGCTGCGGCTGCGCGGGAGAGCCACACCCGTTTTGTGCCAGTGCCAGTCGGAAAATTGTTTCCGAACATCGCGTTTGCGACGGAAACCACGTTGGCCGCCGATCGGAGGGTGTCTCCCGAACTGATGGGCGCGCTGCGCTTTTTTTCCCAATTTCCTCAAGAGGACTTTGCGCCGGAAACGCCGAAAGGAAGACTGTCGCTCAAGGCACTCCGGGCGTTGTTTTCGAAAGAGGAGTTTGGTCAAGGTTGGCGTTTCACACGCAGCGAGATGGAACAGCTTTCGCGTGTGCTCTTTCAGACTCCCAGCGGTAGCGCCGATACCCTGACCGATCATCCGCTGTCGTCCAAGGGTGCGATGGCCAAACGGCTGTCCGCCATGCTCGGACACATGGTGCATTACTACGCGCTCTCGGACGATTCGGAAAGTTCGCAACTGTGTGCTTTGGCCGCACGCGAAGTCGAACGGGATTTCATGCGCAGCAAGACGATGCGTGTCGTGGCTGAAAACACGAACCTCTTTCTGTCGTCTGTTGTGAAACCTTCTGCTTCCTCTGCTGACATCGACCCACCCTTTTTGACATCACGCGCCGATCGACTGACTCAGAGACAGCTTCTGAAAGCGCGTTTCTTTTCCGGGCTCAAAAGGCCCAATGCCTACGATTTGATCGCGCTCGACTTCGCAGATGAAGCCATGCACTCCGTCGTCGAGACACTCGTCTCCCATGCGGCAGAGGAGTGGCCACAACTCATCGACTTGCAGGACGGCGCGCTCGAATTGGCGTGTATGTTTCGAGAGCAGATTCTGTCCGACAAACAACGACCACCCCAAAAGGAAGCCAAACTGATCACCCACGGCACGCGACTTTTGGCGCGGACCTTTGGCATTTCTTCGTCGCTGGCGCGCATCCTCGCGACCGCAGCGTTTTCGCGCATGGCGCACTTTGCCCGCACGGTCTGTACACAATGTTCCGTGAATTGCTGGGCGCGGCCCCACCGAAACGCAAGTCGAGAGTTCTTCACGCTAGAGCACCCCGCACAGCACGTAGAATGAAGCTCCAAACCGCAAAACAGGAGTTTCTTCATGCGAGCGTTTTTTGCCTTCTCGACGTGCTTGGGTTTTGCTGTCTTGTCCGGCGTTTCCGGTCCGGCATTTGCCGTCGGTGAGTCGGTCGGCGGTTTTCCCAATTGGCGCGAACGTACCATCCACGAATTTATGAATCGCTCGCGCTGCGATCCCCAAGCAGATTTGGCCGCGTGTCCAGCTGCCAATTGCCTCGAGAAAGCCTGTTACACCGCCAAAAATCCGCTGTACATGGACGCAAACCTGAATCGCGTTGCGCGGTTTCATTCCGATGAAATGAAACAGCAGACCTACTTTGCACACGATTCGGCCTGTACCGTCGTCAGCAACATCTCATCGATCTATCCCGGTTCCTGCAACGGAGCAGCCAGTTGCGCTTGCGTCGGGGGTACCAAAACATGCAGCCCCACCTGTACGGCTTGGAACGGTCGCGCCCCTCTGTTTTCCACCAGTTTCAGTGGTGAAATCATTGCCAGCACCAGCGATCCCCAAAGTGCTTTTTACATGTGGCTTTATGAAAAAGCCGCGAACAGCAATTGTGGTTATTCGACGGCCAACGGCCACAGATACAACATTCTGACAGCCGGTCCCTCCGTCGGTGTTGGCGTCAATTCGACCGGTTCTTCTGTTGGGGATTTTGGGGGTGCCGCAGCGGGGACCTACAAAATTCCGTCTGGTTCACACTATCCACAAACCGGCGCGAGCCTGGACATGTGGGCGAACTGGAAAGACACCGCAGCGCCCTCCCAAGCCAACGTCAACGTCGAGGGAAAATGCACCGCGATGACCCGCAAAGTGGGCACCGCTCAAAACGGTGGATGGAGCGTCACCCTGACCGGACTTGGCACCACCTGCCAACGGTACCGTTTCGAGTTCAAAGACTCCGCAGGTGCCACCGTCACGTTCCCCCAAACCGGTTCCTATTACATCGGCACAAACTGCGCCACCGACGGTTCCGATTTCTCGTCAAACCCGCCCCCAAACTGTGGGTGTACGCCAAGCTGCGGAGGCAAACAATGTGGTGACGACGGTTGTGGCAGCGTGTGCGGAACGTGTGGCGGCGGCACAACGTGTCAAAGCAACCAGTGCGTCGGCAACGGCAACCCGGACGGCGGCACTGCTGCAGACGATGCCGGGAGCGGGATCACCGATACCACCACCGTCGAGCCCACCGGTTGCAGTTGCGATTTGACTGCGGCTTCTTCCAACCGAGCCGCCCCCTTCCTGGCCGGTTTCGCCGTGCTGTTTTTGGCCGCCTTCCGAAGGCGCGCTCGACGCACATTGTAGGAGGACTCTCCCCACCATGCACATCGATCTTGAGGTGACGCGCCGAGGCCTAGACGGCGTGACCCATCATCCGTTTGATCGGCCTTCCGTCCGAATCGGGCGTGACGACAGTTGCGAACTTCAACTCGTCCACGATCCGCACATTGGTCGCGCACAGTGTGCGATCGAGTGGCACGCTGGCACACTCTTTCTGTTTCCTTTGCGCGCATCGATTGATACCCTCCTCAACGACAAAAGACTGACGCATCCCGCACCCCTGAAACCGGGAGACAAAGTACAGGTCGGTTCCTATTTTGTCCGTGTGTCGTTTGCGCCCACAAAGCCCGTTTTCCCAAACGATGCGCCCCGATTGCTGGTCCTCAGAATCACCCTCCCCGACGGAACTGCGCGCCAAGAGAGTATCTGCACGGACCTCCTCCGGCTCTGTTTGGGGGCGAAAAGTGATGTGTATTTGGGCGAAGAAAAGCCCGCGCGCTTTGTTGCCCAGGAGTCTCTGGAAGCCCTCCTGTTCTGGTCCATGTCAGGAAAGCCCTGTCTGCTTTTGCACAAATACTCCACACACGTTTTCCGAAATGGTGGGTTGGTGGATGGAATCGCAGAACTGCAAGAAGGCGACCGGTTGGACTTTGGGAGCACCGTCGTAGAAATCCTCGAAGTGAAAAGTCCCGCCGACCCCCCCCGGAAGCTGCTTCACTTGCTCTTGTTCGAGGAAAATGCACCCCCACGATGGCACTCCTCTACTCGCCAACGCATCGTGTTTGGATCTAGTCCAAAAGCGGAAGTCTGTTTGTCAGATCGCACCCTTCCAGAGGGTTGTTTTTCAATCGATTCCACTTCTGGTCAGCCTGTGCTCGTGCCCATGCAACCGGAACCAACGCTCTATTGCAATTTCGATCCCGTCTCGACAAACCAACCCCTCAAGCACGGCGATCGGCTGTGCATGGCCGACGTGCTGGTCCATGTGGACACCCAAACTCCCGCAAGTGAATACCCCACCCATCACGGCCTCAAACTTGCGCTCCTAGGTGTTGACGCAGACGAGGAAGACACAGAAATCCTCGACACGATGCCCTTTTCCGACGCTGCCGTGCGTTTGGGTACTGTGCCGTTTTCCCATGTCTTGTGGCCCCCTCAAACCGAACAGCTTGTGGATTTTTGGCTGCTCTGGCACGCAGACAACACGCTATGCCTGCACGTAGGAATGTGGTCTTCGGAGGTTTTTCTCGACGGGCACAAACAAAGTCGCTGCACCCTGATTCCCATTCACCAGGGTTCCATTCTGGAATGTGCGGAAGTCAAAGTCCTCGTTTTGGAAGCGGTGATTTCGCCCGCAACAGAAAAAACCCCGACCTAGTTCCCATCCAGAAACGGAGCCGTTCCCAACCCGTTCCTGGTACGTACTATTCCCTTCTCCTCATCGCGCGCGAACCCAGTGTGGGAAGCGGCGGAATCATCCGCACCGACGGTGCAGGAGGCGGTTCCGCATGTGCCATCGCGACCGGTGCCGGTGCCGGAGGCGCAAGCGGAGGCGGTGCATTCCCAGCCAAAGGAGGAGGCGTTGCTGCCGAGGGTGGTGCTTTTCCTCCCACAACTTTGCTCGGCGGCAAACTCTGGGCACCTTCTGTGAAATTCGCACCCAGCAAACCTTGAAGCTGTGCGTCCGTCACAAACGACACACGGTTCGCCACAACTTCGCCCAAAAGCCGCCCCGTCTGGTGAATCCGCACCGCTTCGCGCGCCTTGAGTGTCCCCGAAAAAACCCCGAGCACCAGCGCATCATGGACTTCCGTGTCTTCGGACGAAACGGAACCAGAGCGCCCAATGAAGAGTCGGCCAGCGACGCGCAACGGCCCTCCTGTGATTTGTCCGAACACCACAAGATCGCCCTCGACTTCAACGCTGCCCGCGATCTTGGTTTGAGATGAAATGGTTGTCTGTGTTTTCGTCATGTGGACGCAGGATACGGCGCAACCAGGGGCTTGTGCAATCCGCGATCGCAGGGTTTTTTCGTGACGAGCACCGGCAAAGCGCGAACCCGGTCCCCCTTTTTTCCTCGATCCTGGATAATTGCAACATGCTGGCCTCTCCATCGCGCGCCGAACCCCAAGGGTCTGTGGCTGCCGCATCGGTTGCCTCGGACAAAAAAGCGGGGTCCTGGAGTTTTCCCTCCTATTTCTGGACCGCCAATCTGGTCGAACTGTGTGAGCGAGCCGCCTACTACGGTTGGTTCATTTTGCTCACTGTGTACTTAACCTCTACCGTCGGGTACACAGACATCGAAGCCGGATACTTGATGGGTCTTTTCGCCGCACTTCTGTACCTGTTTCCCTTCCTGTCTGGCGCGTTTGCCGATCGTGTCGGATACCGCCCCGCACTGTTGCTCGCCTTGTGTTCTTTGACCTTGGGATATTTGGGTCTGGGCCTGTTCCCCCAAAAACACGTTGTCCTCATTCCCATGGCGTTCGTCATGCTTGGGGGTTCTTTGGTCAAACCGATCATCATGGGAACAGCCGCCAAATCCTCGACGCCAGAAACCCGCGCACGCGCCTTCAGTCTGTTCTATATGATGGTCAACATTGGGAGCTTTTTCGGAAAGGGGGCCGCCGAGCCCGTCCGCAGAAGTTTGGGACTCGGAGCGGTTCCTTTTCTCTCTGCATCCATCACCATCATCGGTTTCCTTTGCGTCGCTCTGCTCTACAAACCCCACGAGCAAAAGACCAACGATTCCGGTTCCCACGCCTTGCCCTCTCCTGGTGTTCAGCAGGCACTCACAAAACTACTTCACGACTTCAAGAAAGTTCTCTCTTCAGGACGGTTGGTCGCGATCGTTTTGATCTCCTCCGGCTTCTGGATCATCCAAAGTCAAATGTACTCCTCGATGCCAAAGTATGTCTTTCGCGTCGTCGGTGAGCATGCAAGCCCAGAGTGGTATGCGAACGTGAATCCCATCACCGTGATGCTCGCGGTCGTTCCCATCACTTGGCTGTGCAAAAAACTTCAACCGGTCACTTCCATCGCAGTCGGTTTGGGACTCATTCCCCTTTCTGCACTTACGATTGCCCTGTTCCCAGGATTGATTGGGAATCATTTGCCCGTTCATCCGGTCACGGTAGCGATTCTTCTGGGAATCTCTTTGATTGGTCTTGCAGAGTGCTTCTTGAGCCCTCGCTATATGGAGTATGTTTCCCGTCAAGCACCCAAAGGACAAGAGGCGCTCTACATGGGATATTCCAACCTCAATTCGTTTGTTGCGTGGGTCGTTGGTTCGATCTCTTCCGGCTATTTGCTCGATGCCTTTGTACCCAATCCAAAGAAACTTTCCGTCGCTGAACAAACTGCTCATGCGCTGGCACTCAAAGGTCAGGGAGTCCTCCCTTCTGCCTATTCCCATGCCAACTACCTGTGGTTCACCTTCTTTGGAATCGGCACCCTCGCCTTCCTCGCTCTTCTTGTGTTTGCTCGCTTCTCGCGTTCGGAAGACACCCCCCAAAACGGCTGACGCCCCCTGCCATTTTTTCGTTCTGTGAGTCTCTCTTTTCGCAAAAATAGAACCTGCACAAACGCGGCGGTGGGCTTCGTCTTTCTCGCCGTCCTTCTCACCGTCTTTCTGTCTCTCCTGTCGGCATGTCATCGCAACCACAACCATGCAGAGGAAACCTGGAAATTCAGTCGCGTATTACGCACCGAAAGGAGTCTTCCAGCGCAATTCGATCGGAACATGGCCCGTCTGCTTCGCAATACCCAGCGAACCCAGATTTGCAAAAGTTGTACGGTGCGGTGTTTGCCGTATCCTCTTTCGACGCAAAAAACATCCTGGACATCCTTTCAAAGAACACGCCATGACTCCACTTACAGAACAGGAAGCCGCACTCACTTCTCTTTTGCATGACATAGGGAAACACATCATTCGATGTGCAAAAAACCTCCGTGATAACCCGTTGCTGCCCCTCTCCGACTCCGTATACAGACTCCTTTTTGCCGACCTGTACGGAAAGGAAACGGAGCGGAAGCCGTCCGAAAAGTTTCGTGAAACCGTCAGGAGATATCGGTTGTACGAAACGTACCCTGACCTCGTTCACGTCGCTGATTTGTTCTTTCAGATCGATGGCCTCGAAATGTTGGTCCGCGACCGCGAAACAAGTGCAATCCAGCTCGCAATGGAATTGGCCATCCGTGTAGAAGCCGGAATCCGTGCCATCGTAGAAAAAATCCTGGCCGCCAAAAGACCCCCACGACCCCGACCCCGTAAGTCAAAAACACACCGGCAATGAGTGAGCGAGGAAGGTCAAAAGCAAGGAAGGGTCACAGAAAAGTGGGCAACCGTTCAGTGTTTCAAACCCGCGTTGTTGCCAATTCCGTGTCTGGCCCAAAAGACGCGCACCCTCAACGCCAGCATGGCGATCTGGTTGAAAGCACGGACGAAAAGGGTATCCAGCGGTTCAAATGAGTTTCCGCCCTGGGTGCGGCCGGCGACATAGTCGTGGACGAACTGTTCATAGGTAGTTGGCACGATGCCAAGATCTCGCTGAGTGTGCAGGACTACCTCGAGGCGGTGTTCGCGCTGCATGCGGAAGATCTTGATTACGTGCTCTGCCGGAGTCACAGGCACGCCCAGGACAGACATCACCCTTGATAGGCCAGAGCCTTCCATGGGAAGGTAGTGAATCTTGCGTCCCAGCACGCGGCCCAGGATGTCGGCCTGCTGGCCGGGACTCAGAGACTCTGGACCTGTCACGTCGTAGACCTTGCCTTCATGTCCGCTCTCGGTCAGTGCCTTGACGGCGATCATCGCAACATCGCGCGTATCAACCAGTGCCATTCCACCATCCCCAGCTGGCAAGGAAATGGCCCCTGCCCGCTGTACCATATCCCATACAAACAGCGTAAACGTTTGCATGAAACCGACGGGACGAATGATTGTGTAGGCCATCCCAGATGTTTTCAGTATGTTTTCAATCACTCCGTGGGAACGGAGATTCTGGGTCTCCGCGTCCACTCCGGAGAGGTAGGCGGAACACATGACAACGTGCTCAACGCCAGCCTCGCTCGCGGCCCGGATGAATGCTGTTTCACGTCGTACAAGTTTTTCATCCGGTGTGCAAACCAGGTAGGCCTTCTTTGTGCCGGAAAGTGCCGACCTGAGGGTCTCTGGTGCATCGAAGTCGCCAAAGATGACATCAATGCCCTGCGCCTTGAAACGGGCCATGTTGGTCGAACTGTGGGTCATTGCGACAAAGGGCACGCCTTGTCTTTGCAACTCTTCTGCAACAGCGCGCCCGGTGTTTCCGCTGGCCCCGGTCACAAGTATCTTCGAGTGTGACATTGCAAACCTTCCTAACTGCTTCTGGGGCCGCTTTCTGCGCGACCCTGCTTGAAGCGCCGCGCGTTTGTGGTGAAAGAAAGTCGCGGCGGGTCAAATCCAACTTTCTGAGATGGATTCTCGCGGCATGCCGATGTCTACGTCAATTTGCTTTCCGATTGATGTATGCGGCGGACATGTGGTTCCCGCATCCTGGCCAACGCGGACTGGACTACCATGGGGCATAGGGCACCAAGGATTGGGAGGATGCTACGGACTCAGCCCCAGTGCAGAGAACAGGCGCAGAAGGACTTGGCAAAGCAAGTCCTTTGTTCTTGTTTTCGGAACCATGTGCGTGGTTTCCGGCAGACTCCACAGCTTCTCAAAATGCGCCGCAAATTGTTCCACCATCACTCGCGATCGGGTCTCGATGTCTGTCTCCAAATACGCCCCGCTGAACGAATGCGGTGTGAAGTTCGCCTGTCCTCCCAGAAGAAGTGGACTCTTTCCCAAACGGGCGATCGTTTTCAAGTGCATCATTGCGCCTTGGTGGGAATCATGTACCCGAAACAGGAATCGGTCCGGGTAACGCACTTCCATGCGATGCGCCGCGATGCCTGCTTTGTAGTTGACCAAATTCCGGGCCAAGAACCGGTAGACCGGCGGCAGGGGAAGGGCAGAAAGCGAATCCACCAAGACGCGGACGCGGACTCCTTTTTGCAACACAGATTCGATGGTGTCGAGCATCGGAAGGTCAGACAAGTACGCTGTGGCGAGGAGAATCTCGTCTCCGGCTTCCGCTCCTTCGAGCAGGGAAACGACGCGACTGCGTATGTTCGCGTGCTCACACAAGTCACAATGCAAATCACTTGCATGTACATTCTGTGACCCAATCACTCCCTGTATCAAAGCATGGGGGTACCCTGAAACAGGCCGAAAGGAGGGCGTCAAGAGTGCAGACGTGTCCGACGACAGTGGCGCAACCGAGGCGTCTACCTTGTGAAGCCAGCATGCGGGCGTTTCCGGGCGCACCGCATGCGGCAGACTCAACGCCTCCTTCACCGAATGGAGGGCAGATGTCCAGAGTTTCTGCGCCACAGAACCGGTGAGCCAAAAGGCGTTTTCATGCCAGTCCCAAGCTGGGTCAAACAAGTTGTGGCTGGTGACAAGAGCCAGCCGTCCACCGTCGATGACCAGATTCTTCCTGTGGTCTTCTACGTTGTGAAGGGACTGCCACAGGTTCTGTGTTTCCACCCAGTTATCCTTTGAAATGTCTTTGTGTTGCAGATGAAAGTTCTTTGCATTTAGAAAATGGCGGCCTCGGTCAAACGTGGTGGAAAACAAGTTCGCACACAGCACCGTGATGCCGTGCTGAACCAAAACCTCGCGCAGCAAAGTCCCTTTTTGTCGCGTCTTCGCTCCGTTTTCCGGCGTGTTGCTGTCAAGGACAACGACGATGGGAAGATCAGGACAACGCCTCCTTTTCTCGATCAGCCACTCTGCCACCGTCTGGGCATACGGAAACACGTTCTCTCGCGGCAATAGGAGGGTTTGCTCTCCGTTTCGGGCAAACAGGTACATTTGCAACACAATGGCCTGCTCGGCGGCTTCGATTGCATCCCGAAAAGCGGACAGAATCGCGTGCCGGTCGGACAGATAGAAAAGTTGAGTTGCCGTCGAGAAGTCAGCCATGTTTGGATGCGGTATGTCTGCGCAATTCCAGTTTGAGAACAAAGGACAAGGATTGCGCAAGGGGGACTTTGGTCTTTGCAATTTTGTCCGCAAAACTCGCGATGCCCAGCTGATCGGAAAGACTTGGACCACGATGCAGCAGCCGATTCCGTTGTTCGTCAGACAACGTGATTTCAGACGACAACAGAGCCACTGCATTTCGCCACCCCTGTTTGGCGCGGAGGTCTGCGTAGACCAAAAGGGGCAAGGACAGAATCGTGTCCCTGGCAGACCGAAAACGGGTTTGTTCCTTTTGCAAGTTGGCCAAAATCCGTTCGTCGATGGCGACGTGGGCAAGTTCTTCCTTCGCATGAAGCCGCATCACTTCGTGCAGCAAAGGGGCGCATTGTTCGGGTTGTCTGTCGAGTGCAATGGGAAGAAACAGCGTGATTTCCTCGAAAAGCCAAGCCAACAGGAAAAAGGACCCGATGGGAGAAAAGGAAACGGCGGCCTCATCTCCCAAAGACCAAATCAGGAAGCGCATGCTGTCTTTGGGAGTGCTCTGTGCGTCATACAGATCAGGACGGAGTTTGTGAAGGAGTCTGAAAAAGGACGCTGTGTGAACTTGTTCTTCGGCGATGAAACGATCGATCGCGACAGCGGGAATGTTCGGCAATTGGTATCGATTCCGCTGCAAAAACTCGACCAAATACCGTTCAAAGTGAATGAACAGCTCACACGTGAAACAGGCAAATAGACGATTCAGTCTCCATCGTTTGTCGTCGGAAAGATTCATCGACGGCACATCCAGGTAGTGGGCTTCGCTGACCACAGGACCATCAGGCGGAAAGGAGGCTTGCCAATCGAGCTGCTCCCAGCGCCGTGTGATCAGGTTGATGAGACGACCCTCATTCTTTGTATGTTCAGTGTTCATGCGGTATTCCTATTGTGAAAAACGTCTGACATAGCCAGCGCCCACCGCAGTCCTTTCTGGTTGGGAACTAGAGATCACAGAGTCCCCCTCCCAAAAAGAGATGGTGCCAGAGTTGGGTTGTCACCATGGCAGTGAAGCTTCCGTCGGCAACGATCCGATGTGGATGAAACTCGGGGAGGTGTTCTTGCATCCGTTGCTCGCGTCGGACTTTCTCAACGGAGAAATAGCCCGTTTTTTGCAGAGAAGCCGCCGAAAGGAGCTGCTGGATGAAGCGGGGCCTGTGTTTGTACTGACACAGGGAGCGCGCACGAAACATATTTTTGGGAACGCGCGCGATGGACGCTGGCAAGATGGACTCCGCAGCTTTCCGAAGAAGCCATTTTTCACAAAAACCCCTGAGCTTGTACTTCGGTGCAAGCTGTCTTGTGAGATCGATGAAATCCTCGTCCAAAAAGGGGTATCTTGCCTCGACGGCAGAACGCATGAAAACGCGGTCCCCCTTTCCAAGCAGAAGGTGTCCAGGAAGCATCAATCTGTATTCCAGGTACAACGACTGATGAAGTGGATGGATGCGCTTCATGTTGTCCACAGAGACATCCAGATCTGCAAAGGGATTGTGCGTCTTCGTGGCCTCGATCATGGCATCGGAATAGAACAGGAATCTGCCGCAAGACAATGGTTCGTACAGGTCCAAGAGACTCGGTGAGAGCCCATGAAAGTGCTCTGTGGGCAGACGGTGAGCATCGGTTTGGGACACCATCCGCTGGACAGTTTTGCGTATCCACTTGGGAAGCAAAGGATGAAGGGTTGTGAGGGCGCGCAGGAGCTTTGCGGTCTTGTGCCAAACGTATCCTCCCAACGCTTCATCTGCGCCTTCTCCTGTCAGTACGGCCTTGAAACCCTGTTCAGCGACTTTTTTTGCGAGCAGAAGTACACAGTTGTCGGCCATGTCCATGATGGGAATTTCTGTGGCCAAGATGGTCTCAGGCAGAGCACCAAGAAGGTCTTCTCCCGTTGGGAAAAGCAGGTGAAGGGGGACC
>DAOLIT010000009.1:0-43570 GCA_035328405.1 Pseudomonadota bacterium
CGTCGACGTGACTGGTCCGGGCCCCGGCCTCGTCGTGTCCGCCGGGTTCGCGGGGGGCGTGGCCCTGCTCACGCTTCGCCTCCGTTTCGGACCCCTTGCCGCGCTCGAGCTTCCGACTGCAGATCGTCCTGGCTCCGCAAGAGGTGAACGCTGATGCCGCGCCCCAAGCTCAAATCCGATGACGAGGTCCTCGAGGCCGCCACCGCCGTTCTCAAGCGATGCGGTCCCATCAATTTCACCCTCAGCGAAGTAGCGAACGAGGTGGGTCTCTCGCGCGCGGCACTGATCCAGCGCTTCACCAACCGCGACACGCTGCTCGTCCGGATGATGGAGCGCAGCGTTGGGCAGGTGAGGGTTCACCTCGACGCGATGCCGGCTGGCGCGGGGCCGGAGGGCCTCTGGGGCTTCCTGCAGGTGCTCGTTCGCAGCATGAACACCCGCTACGACTTCTCGGTGAACTTCCTCATCTCCTGGTACGAGCTTCAGGTTCCTGAGCTTCGCAAGCTGTCGATTGAGCGGAGCCGCGCGGTGGTGGATGGGATCCGCAAACGCCTGCCGCCAGGGACTCCCGCCGGGGCGGAGCTGCTCCTCCACTCGATCATCGCGGGCGCGACGACGCAGTGGGCGACCGATCCGCACGGCGAGCTGGCCGACCATGTGCTTGCTCAGATCGCCGCAGCACTGCGTCTGATGTTCCCCGGTCACCAAGGCTTCCGCGGGTCGCCCGCGAGCAGGAGGCCCAAGGCACAGCGCACCTGACACGCGCGGCAACGTGAGCAGCGAGGACGACCTCGCGCCCGCAGATTCGCAAGCGCGGTCAAGCTCGCGCGACCAGCTCTCCACGCGCGAAGGCGGGCAACCGTTCGTCGCTCCTCGCGAGCCGTCGCCCCGATGATGAACAGGCTCGCCCCCTTCGCAGACGCCGAAGCTGTTGACCAACGGGGCCGACTGTTGATCGCCGGGTACGCAGTTAAACGCCTCTCGGCTTCTCTCTCCCCACGGGACAGGAGAGAGAGCGGGAGAGCTGTCCCACGCGGCGCTCATCGAGCTCGCTTGGCGCTCTCTGCGAGCACGCGCGAGAGCACCGTCGCACGACGCGCAGCGCGCGAAACGCTCGGAGTTCTGGGGAGAAACGGCGAAGCCCCCTCGGATCGCTCCTTGGGGGCTTCTGTTTACCGACCCTCGCCCCTTGTTGGCGACGAGAGAAAAATGGCTCCCGCGGAGGGACTCGAACCCCCGGCCCGGTGGTTAACAGCCACCTGCTCTACCGGCTGAGCTACACGGGAACAGCGCAAATGCCAGGGCGCATTGAAAACGACCGTGGTGCTTTTTGTCAACGCTTTTCTAGGTGGCTGGTGACAAACGAACCGCGTAGCGAGCAAGACAGACCGGCGAGCGAATCGTCGAAACGCCCGCAGCGACGACCGAGACGTACCCGTAGGTAGGTCGCAGGGAGGAGTGAGGACGTATTCGTCCCCGGCCCTTTGGGCCGAGGACAAGTCGAGGCGCCGTCGGGCTGTCTGCGCAGTAGCGGGTTGTTTGACACCAGACACCTAGGCCTTGGGGGTGGGTTTTGGACGGGGATTGAATGTTGTAGAGTGCGCGCATGAACGACACCTTGATTATTGTTCCTACTTACAACGAACGAGAAAACTTGCCTGGCCTGTGCAAGCAGGTGCTTGCGGCTTTGCCGTGCGCGGACTTGCTGATCGTCGATGACAACTCGCCGGATGGGACAGGGAAACTCGCTGACGAGTTGGCGGCGCAAAATCCGCGCATTTCGGTGCTGCATCGGAGTGGAAAACTCGGACTTGGGACGGCTTACATCGCGGGTTTTAGGCACGCGCTTTCCAAACACTACGCATACGTGTTCGAGATGGACGCCGACTTTAGCCACGACCCGGCGTATCTGCCCGCGTTGCTCGCTGCGGCGCAGGACGGCGCGGGCGTGGTCATCGGTTCGCGGCGGGTCCCGGGCGGAGGCACGGAAAACTGGAGCCTGGTGCGCAAACTGATTTCTGCGGGCGGCAGTCTGTACGCACGAACAATTTTGGGCCTTTCGGTGCGCGATTTGACCTCGGGTTTCAAGTGTTTCCGCCGAGAAACGCTGGAAGCCATCGACTTGGACGCGGTGCGGTCGAACGGCTATGGCTTCCAAATCGAAATGACGTACCGGGCCGTCCGCAAGGGCTTTTCCGTGGCTGAAGTGCCCATCATTTTCATCGACCGGCGCGCAGGCCAATCGAAAATGTCGGGCAAAATCTTCGCCGAAGCCATGGGGATGGTCTGGCACCTCCGTTTCGCCAGCGGGTTGTAGGGAAAAAGAGCCGCATGAGGGGGGAGTGCCGCGCAGGGGGGACATCAAATGGGAACGGGGCGGGAACGGGGCCGGGGTCTGGTTGTGGCCGATCGGGCGTGGATGACTCGGGGGTTGGCTTCCGCGTAAGATGGGGCAAAACTGCGCGGGCTTCATCTCGCGAGGAGGACCCATGGGCTGGTTTCGTTTCGTGGTTTCGTGCTGTCTGCTGTCGCTGATTGGCTTTTCTTCCGGCTGTTCGATGTTCAACCGGATGATGACCGACGCGATGGGAAGAAAAATCAACGAGGCGCGGGCGAATCCTCCGGTTGTGACGGCGGGGAGTCCGCAACTGGTTCGAGCCCCGACTTTGGCGGCGCTGGCTGCGTATTACTGCCCGCAGGTCGTGACGGATCGCTTGCTTCGGCTCGGGTGTACGGTGGCGGTGGGTGCGCCTCCGTCGCAGCAGCAGCTCGAATTTGAGTTTGCGGTTCCGGTCACGATCAAAAATCCAAACAATGTTCCGGTGCCCGCGCTGGATGTGCTGTTGGCGCTGAAGTTATTTCCGGGGCAAAACGCCGAGGCCCTCGGGTCCGTGTGCATCAGCATGTGCGGCGCGAATGAACCGTCGTGTACGGGCCAGGCCAAACCAGGCGCGTGTACCGCCGGAAACGGAGGAATCAAAACGGCGGCGGATTTTGTGCGCGCGATTCCAGGCCTGATCGTCGGTTTGGCGAATGGGACGCTCTTAAATGAAATCAAAAAGTCGCTGATTCCGGCGGGCGGCGATGTGCATTTGAATTTGGCGTTTCCGCTGGGGATCGACCAAGCGTTGCGCGTGATCCAAAACGTGATTCAGCCCGTCGTGGAAAGCCTTGTGCGGAAACAGCGCAGCTCTTTGGAAATTCCGGTGGCCGCCGAGGGAACCGTCTTTGTCAACTTGCCTGTGATCGGTCGGCTGGGCGTGCCGTTTGGGCCGATTCAATCGGTTTGGCGCGTGATGTAATCGCCGTCTCGGAGAAAAAACATGTATGTCGTGGTCGTTCGGATTCAGGTGCTCGCAGACCGCGTGAGTGACTTCATCGCGGCGACGCTGGCCAATGCGCAAGGCACGCGGCAAGAAGCGGGGAATGTGCGTTTCGATGTGCTTCAGCAAAACGAAGACCCGACGAGGTTTTCGCTGTACGAGGTCTACCTGGACGAGGCCGGTTTCAAAGCGCACCAGCAAACACCGCATTATTTGACTTGGAAGGCGACGGTGGCGGACATGATGGCCGGTCCGCGCGTCGGGGAAAAACACCACCAACTGTTTCCCAAACCCTGGCAGTAGCGGTTTTGTCGATGCAATTCCAATTTCGCACCGCGTCGCAAGTCTTGTTTGGGCGCGGCGAGCACAAAAAGGTGGCGACGCTTGTGAAAAACCTGGGAAAGCGGGTTTTTCTGGTCACGGGAGGAGCGTCGCTGGCTCGGCGCGGGCTGCTTTCGCCCGTCACGCAGTCGCTTGGGGAACTGTGCGAACACGTTGAACACGCGACGGTGAGCGGGGAACCCGAGGTCGGCGCGATCGACGAGCTTTTGCGACAATGCAAAGACGCCGGTTGCGATGTGGTGTTGGCCATCGGCGGAGGCAGCGTGCTCGATGCGGGAAAGGCCGTCGCCGCGCTGTCGAACAATGCCGGTGCTGCGGTGGATTTCCTCGAGGACGCGGGCCAAGGACCGCCCAAACCGATTGCTCATCCGTCTTTGCCGATGATTGCGGTTCCGACGACGGCGGGCAGCGGTTCGGAAGTCACGCGCAACAGCGTGCTCAAAGTCAAAGACCTGCGGGTCAAACGGAGTCTGCGGAGCGATTTTCTGTTGCCTCGGGTGGCGATCGTCGATCCGGATTTGTCCGAAAGTGCCCCAAGACACGTCGCCGCCGCCGCTGGAATGGATGCGCTGACGCACCTTGTCGAAGGCTATTTGTCAAAACATGCGCAACCCATGACCGACGCTCTGGCGCTGTCCGGGATGCGTCTTTTGTGGAACGGTTTGCACACGTTGGCACAGGCGTTTTCGACAGCCGAGTCGCCCGATCACGCGGCGGTTTCGTCGGCGACGCACGAGCAAGTGGCCCTCGCAAGTCTGTGGGGTGGCATGGTGCTGGCGAATGCGGGTTTGGGGGCCGTTCACGGTTTGGTCGCGCCGCTCGGCGGTCTGTGCGAGGTCGCGCACGGCGACGGTTGTGCGTGCCTTTTGCCCGCGACGTTTGCCCAAAATGCAAAAGCGTTGCAAAAGCGGGCGCCCGATCATCCAGCGACGGCGCGGTTTTTTGAACTTTGTCGATTTTTCACGGATGGAAAAGACGACATGGAGCAAGCGACGGAACGGCTATCGTCGCTGAGAAAGCGTTTGGGAATCGCCGGTTTGCGCGCAGCGGGCGTTTCCGAGGGACAATTCGTTCAAATTGTCCGCCAATCGCGGGGTGGCAGCATGCGCTCAAATCCAATCGAATTGACCGACGAGGAATTGTTCGAGATTTTGCGTTCGAGTTGATCGCACACCGCACGACGCCCATCCCAAGAGACTTTCTTTTGAAAACCGCAAAAAAACACAAAAAGCCAACGCAGTTGAAGTGGGAAGTTCAGGTCCATTGATGGGAAGTGAGATTTTTCGCATCGTCGCGTTTGTCGAAAAACGACTGACCTCGTTTGCCATCAGTCGGCTCGTCATGATGTCCGGCGTCTCGGTCAGAAAGTACAAATCGGACAGCGCGGACGATCCACAGGATTTGAGAAAAGTACGCGGCGTGTTGTCGTCGCTGCTGAGCAGTGAGGAAGTTTCGGAACTCGACATGCTGCTGCGGCACTAGGTGTGTACGAAAGCAGCGTTTTTCACCAAGCAGGAGGCAAAAGAGATGTCGCGACTTTGGGCAGGTTTCGGAACCAGTACCGCACAAGACACACAAGAGGCGACTCGCGAGGCTGTGTCCATGGCCTCGGCTGGGCTTGCAGGCCAAAAACCAGGGCTCGCGATTGTGACCGCGACGGTGGAGCACGATGCTGAAAAAATCTTCGCGGCGGTTTCCTCGGCGCTTCCGGGTGTTCCCATTCACGGCGTGACCACTTCCCTCGGCGTCCTGTCGAAGGAAGGCATCGTGTCGGATTCCAACGGAGTGGTCGCCATCCTGTTGCTGGCAGCGTCGGAAATGATCTCGTTTGCCGTCGGATGTTCGGTGTTGGGGGACGATGCGATCGCGGCGGGCCGTCGAGCGGCAGAGCAAATCGCCAAGAGTGCGCAAACGCCTCCGCGTGTGCTCATCGTCAATGGTTCTCCGGGGCGTGAAGAAGACGTGCTCGCCGGGATTGCGCAGGTGTTGCCCGACGTGCCTGCGTTTGGAGGCAGCGCAGCGGACCACGCGATTTTGGGAGAATGGTCCGTGTTCACCAAAGATGGTGTCTTCCGAGACGCGGTTTCCGTCGCTGCAATTTGTGGAGACGTGGCCTTTTCTGGTGCGCTTCTGGCACCGTTTGTCCCGACCACGGCGTCTGCAAAAGTGACCGGTGGGCAGGATCGGAAAATGACTGCGCTCGACGGCCAGCCTGCGGCGGATGTCCTGAACCGTTGGCTCGACGGAGCCCTCTCTCTCCAAGTCGCCGAGGGGGGCAACATCCTGGCTCAGACGGCCCTCCGTCCGCTCGCGATTCGGCACGATGTGGGCGGAAACAGTCATTTTGTGACCCTCCATCCCGCGCACATCCACGCCGAGGATCGCAGCGTCGATCTGTTTGCGCGCATTCGTCCCGGCGACACGGTCTGCATGATGAGCGGTTCCGTCCAGGGGCTGACTGCGGTTCTGTCCGAACTTCACGCGCAGACGAGCCGCAACCTTCCCAAAGAGAAAATACGCGCCGCGATTCTGATCTACTGTGCGGGGTGTGCGGGCGCTGTGGGGGGAAGCCTACATGGTGCGCTCCGAGAACACCTTTTGCGCTCGCTGGCCGATGTGCCGGTGTTGGGCCTGTGTACGTTCGGCGAACAGGGGTACATTCCTGGCCTCGGCAACGTCCATCAAGACTTGTCCGTAAGCCTGCTTCTTCTTGGCGAACCCTAATCCGCAAAACCGACCAGACCACGCGCTTCGTCGAACCCAACGGAGTCCCTGATTGCGGCCACATCAAACGTCCATGTACGGCAATGCTTGACTTTTTTTCGACGGTGCCGACAGACTGGGTTCTCTCCGCAGCCGGCGAGGCTGCTCACTTCACCAAAAGGGAAATATCTTCGATGTCGCGACCGAACTATCGGGTGGTTCTTGCTTTCGACAGCGAACGCAAGACTTTCACGGCGCGGGTTCCTGAACTTCCGCACTGCACCGCAGAGGGACTTACGCGCGCAGAGGCCATCCTCCATGTCGAGGAGGAACTTGAGGCACTCTATGCAAACCTTTTGTCCCAGGGCCGAACGCCTCCTTTGCCCCTCGACGAACTTCCAGATTCGGGCGACATCACGGTGAAGACGAGTCGCGGACTGCACAGAGATTTGCGTTGGCAAGCCGCGCAAGAGGGTGTGGACCTGTCGCAGCTCGCGGCTGAACTTTTGGCGCAAGGTCTCGAGCAACGGCGGCAAGCTCGGCCTCGGCGTTCTTACGAAAACCAGCCTTCCCATTCCGATCAGCGGGGTCCCCGAAACGACGGCGGTGATCGCAGACGAGGCGGGCCACCGAACCACATGCTCGACGACCGCGCGCATTTTATCGAGTATGTCCGCAACCTGGAAAACGACGGACGACGCGGGCCGGGACCGGGCCCATCTCGAGACGGGCGGCGCAACGATTCGCGAGGCGACAACCGACGAGACCACGGACCTCGGCCCCCGCAGAATCGCGACCGACGGCCTCCCCATTCGCAAGACGCCAAACCGAACGTCGATCAAGGTTCCGCAACGGGAAATACCGAACGCGGCTCCTGATTTGGCCTGTCTGCTTTTGAGGCTGCTTTGCGGAAAGTCGACTGAACGGATGCGGCACCGGCGTTTTCTTTGTGGACTCGCCCTTTCGTTTTTGTGCGGGTCTGTGGGATGCAGCTTTGTGTTCGATGACAGCGCGCCAGACATTGTGCTCGTCGGCGAAGCGCCTGTGGTCGAGCGTTTTCCCAAGCTGAATGTGCAGCCCGCGCGCGATGTGTTTCTTGTGTATGACTCGCTTGGAAAGCCGTGGGCCGTGATTCCCGAATTGCCCGAGCTGCCGTTCGAGATTCCCGACGGGGTGACTCTCCCGACGTTGCCTGAAACGATTCGTTTGGTTCGGCTCGATCCACAAGAGGACCCGACGACCGCCGCGACCTTCCCATCGCGGTATCTTCTGCTGTCGCAGCGTTCTTTGTACATCATGATCACGCCGCAAATTCTTTCCCCTGACAGCAAAGACAAGTCGGTGTTGCTCACGCGCGTGCGACCCCTGGAATCGC
Organism: Pseudomonadota bacterium; assembly: GCA_035328405.1. Lineage (GTDB taxonomy): Bacteria > Myxococcota_A > Polyangia > Palsa-1104 > JAEUJZ01 > JAEUKA01. The sequence continues at coordinate 7,744 of DAOLIT010000009.1, forward strand.
CGCAGTTTCTTGGCAAGTTTCCAGAGGGAACCCCCCTTTTGTTGCTGAGCTCCGATGAAAACATCGGCGTCCTATTGTCCCAAAGCAGCAAGAGCAAGACGTTTCGCATCTTCTCGATGACCACAAAAGATGGGACCTCCAACACCCTGCGCGAATTGCCGATTCCCGATGGTGTCGATCCAGAAAAACCGCTCGAAAAGGGGCGGTTTGTGTTGGATGGAACGGGCGAACACTTGATCGTTCAGGATGGCAATTCCGTCATCACGCTGTACGAAACGAAAGCGGGAGGGAGTCAGCTCTCCCTTGGGAAGCAGACACGATCCTGGTCGCTGAATGCGCAGAAAAACGCGCTTCTTTTGTGCAATGAAGGGGGTCTGTCCCGCCTGCCTTTGAATGGAACCCCTGCGCAACGGCTGGATGCAGACTCCTGTTCGCAAGACATCTTCCGTTTGACCACGCAAGACGGTGTGCGCACCGTGCTGTACAAGAGCGGAGAGGGTCTGCGACAAGTTCCTGAAGATGGTTCACAGGGACCCCGCTTGCGCCTTTCGTTCATCGGTCAGTTTTTCGGTCTTTCCCAAAAACAGGAGCTTCTGTACTCGACGGATGATGCAGTGACGTATGGCGCAGGAATCGGAAACGGTCTTCTGGAAGGCCGCCCGGTTTTCGAGATCGGACGCCGCCCGGCCTTTTCCCAGGATCAGACCCGTTTGCGTGTGCTGGAATGGGCCGCGCGTTCCGACGGTGCGGGGGATTTGCAGACGCGCTGGCTGGATTCCGATCAGGTGCTTCACCTGGCCCGCAATGTTCGCATGTTTGCGGAAACGACGGACGGGCGGGTCGTCGCGGCGAGTTACTCGATTCCCAAGGGAACCCACAACCAAGTGATTGTGATCGATGAAATCGCCAAACAGGCCCTTTGGGTCGCCGATAGCTCGCGCGAATTTTTGCTGATACCGGGAACCACGGATGCCTTGGTCAAAGTTGTGATCGGTCAAACCGGTTGGGACATCCGAAGAACCCCCATCCCGGCCCCCTAACCTCCCATAGGCGTATCACTCGTCTTTTGCCATCGCCTGAAGGTGTCCGCCGGCCAAAAACCAATCGAGCACTTCGGGATAAATGCGTCGCAGCGCTTCTTTGTCGGCTTTGTATAGCGCAAAGGACTCTGCAAACGACTCCGCGACATCTTTTCGCCCATAGGTAGTCGGCCCCTTATCGGGCCCCCGAACGGCCCGGTACGCTGCACAGACTGGGCCGTCTGTGCGACGATACGCGGCACGCAGACGGTCATGCGCTTTCTCGTGTTCATCCTTGCGCCGTTTCCAATCGACAAGCCTCGCCCGAATCTCATCTGCCTCTGGACTGACCAACTGACCGGTCGCTTCGATGGCAGTGTAATCCGCCATCAGATTGACCGCCTCTTCCTTGTACTGCTCGTGTTGTTGGTCCATTCGCAAGCGGGGAACATCGGCAATCGCGTGGCCCACTTCGTGCAAAAAGCACATGCTGGGCAAGGGGTGTGGTTGATTCGGATCACCGATGAATTGCGCAGTGTCTGTTCCGGCTTTCACATCGAACAGACTGATGACGCGAGGCTCCTCTGGATTGGAAGTCGAAAGGTACTGACACCAACGATTCCGCGATTCAGACACTGCGTCGCGCACGAAACGAACCCCCCGAATCACTTTCCGTTCCTCATCGGACAGAAACGACAGCGCGCGATCGAGGGAATACAGTTCGTACGGTTTCCACACTCGAGCCCCATCCACGATCGCTCCCACGCCATATTGGTTCTGCATTTGTTCTTTGCTTGGGAGTTCCTGATCCAACGGAATCAGCGACGGGATCGACTTCCCTACAACCACGGACAATTGCCCATCTAGCTCATACCGAGCCGTGACCGGAACGAACTCCTTTTCGCTCAAGTGTGTGAGCAGATCCAGTTCCAAACCTTTGCGCTTGGTCAAAAGGACAAACTCTGCCGCGTACAGAACAGGAAGTGGCAGCCAGTCGGTGTTTGCAGTGTCCGCATCGCTTTTTTGCAGGGTCTTGAGCCCTTCATCCGGGGTCTCTATATCGATGCGGGTGATGGCCCCCACGCGCAGTTGCTTGTCCAGGAAGCGGACCATTTCGCTGCGGTCCGATTCCTCGATGCGGGGTGGTTTGAACATATAACCGGCGTAATAGGGCCTCGCGGGGCCACAGCCTGACATGGTCACAAGAGACACCGCGAGCAGACCGGAAAGGACTGCGCAAAATCGTCGTGAGGCGATGTCTGTATCTTTTGCGGTGGAGGTGTCTTTCTGAGCAGGGTTTTGGGCCGACATCGGATGCTCCGGGTGTTCTGTGTCCTTTGTGTAGCACACTGCCGTGTGTTGATTCGGTCCTTCTTCACCACACAAACGGAATCCTGGGTCCCGATGCTGTTTTTCTCACCTGGATGGTTTGCAGTTGCCGTATCCTGCTTGGGACGATGAGCAGACGACAGCCAACGGCTCTTGAAAGCCCTGGGTTCAAAGGGTTGCGTACCAGCGCGTTTTTGAGTCTGTTTTCGGGTCTGTTTTCTGTTTCATTTTCTGGGTGCGCTTTGCAAGAAATCGTCGTCCAGAAGCCCCAGAAACTCGTGGCACTTGCGCCTGGTGAAGCGATCTTGGTGCAGTCTGTGCCGCAGGCTGTGGAACTCGGTTTCCCACAGCTTCCCACCACGCAGGAAGTCTGGCTGCACATGATTCAAGGCGCAAAACAGAGCATCGATTGGGCCTGTTTTTACGTCGCGTCCGCGCGGAATCAACCCCTTGATCCGATTCTGGAGGCCCTTCGCCAAGCCGCCGCGCGCGGTGTTCGTGTGCGGATGATTTTCGACAAACAGATGGGCAAGCTCGACCCCCAAGCAATCGCCTTTTTGCAACAACTGCCGGGGGCCGCCGTGCGTCTTGTGGATTTCAACCTCCTTGCGGGCGGCAGTCATCACGCCAAGTACTTGGTCGTGGATCGTCGCGAGGTCTTTGTCGGCAGCCAGAATTTTGATTGGCGGTCGCTTCTGCACATCCACGAGCTGGGCGTTCGGATTTCCCATCCCCACATTGCGGGGCAGCTCGCGTTTCTGTTCGAGATGGATTTCTCCCTCGCTCAGGATCGCCACGACACCCTCGAAGCCAATCCTCCCGTGATGCCGCGAGGGCCGCTGCCCGATGTGGAAGTCGGTGTTTCACCTCCGCAGCTCACCCCCGATGGGATTCGTCCTGGTTTGCCCGTGCTCCTGGATGTGATAAGGGGTGCCAAACAGACTTTGGTGATCCAGCTTCTCCGCTACTCCGCCCACGTCGGTGTGGAAAAATGGGATTCGCTCGAAGCCGCTCTGATCCAAGCCGCCGGGCGCGGGGTCAAGGTGCAGCTTCTCGTCTCGAATTGGAGCACCGGCACCCCCGAAATCGACGACCTGAAAGCCCTTTCGCGCGTGCCCGGCATTGACGTGCGCATCGCCACCATTCCTGAGGTCCCCGGAACATTCATTCCCTATGCGCGCGTCATTCACAGCAAATACACCGTCGCTGATGGACAGGTATTGTGGCTGGGCTCGACCAATTGGGAACGCGGGATGTTCCTCGCAAATCGCAACGTGGATGTCGTCCTCAAACGGCCCGCCCTCGCCGCGCAAGTGCAGACCCTTTTCGGTCGCCTCTTTTCCTCTACCTACGCCGAACCCCTAGACCTTACCCGAGACTACGTTCCCCCTCGCATTCGTTAGGGACCGCAAAATCTTCCCCTCTACACAAGAAACACGGAGCTTCTACCATTCCGTCCGGTTCCCCTGAAAGGTAGGAAGTCTTGGTGCAGGCGATGCCAGGACTCCCGTCATGCCTTTGCGAGTTCGTGCATCAGTTGTTCGAGTCCGTCTTTGAGCTGGATGTTCGCGGTGAAGTGGAGCAGTTTGCGCGCTCGGTCGGGGCAACCATAAAAACGGGACACATCGAAAGCGCGCGGGGGAGCATCGAGGATATGGCTCCGTCCACCCCCTAAACGGATCGCAAGCGTCGCCAACTCCTCCAGCGTCGTAGGTTGGCCGGTCAACAAGTGGACAGGAGGCAGCGCACGTTCTCCGGCCCGCAAGCAAGCGACGACCCCCAACAGGCCGCGCGCGGTGTCCAGAAGGTGTGTGAAGTCGAACGTGTTGTTGCGTCCATCGACCCGCAAAGGGAGTCCGGTCGCAGCGGATCGTGCAAAACAGGGAACCACCCGATCGGCATGGTCTGTAACGCTCCCATAGACATTGCTCAACCGGACAACGGCGACCTGCACTCCCTGTGTGCGGGCGGTCATACAGAGTTCTTCTGCGGCCACCTTTGATCGACCGTAGACGTTGCAAGGAATAAGCGGCGCGTCCTCGGTTGCAGGCAAGACGGCGGCATGTCCGTAGACTTCGCGGCTGCTCGCCAAGATGACCCACGGTTTGTGCGGGGCGGTCTTCGCGACATCAAGTACGTTCCGTGTTCCCACGACGTTGGTTTGCCAGCACAATTTGGGGTTCTTCTCTCCCCAAATGACTCGGGAAACCGCAGCAAGGTGAATGATGCCGATGCAGTCTCTTGCGGCGACCCGGAGGGCGCTCAGGTCGAGGACATCCTCGTTGTGTCTTCGCAGATCGAAGCGCCGAACGTCCAATCCCAACGCGGGTAGTTCAACACAAAGCGCCGTGCCAATGAGTCCTTCAGAACCTGTAATCAGGATGCTGTTTGCCAAACAAACCGTCTCCGTGCATGCCAGTTTGGCTGACGTAGCACATCCAGAGCATGCAAAGAGACAATTTTTCCCAGCGATCCCAAAACGAATGGGGGGATGGGTCAATGGGGGTCTGTCGTTTTGGATACTGCGTTTCTGTGGGAGAGGAGGTCGGTTAGGAATCGTAGCCGTGGCTTCCGTCGATGACGACGACGGTTTGGGTTCGGGGGTAGAAAAGGACGTACTTGAGGCTGAATTGGTGGCAATTGTGACAGGGTTCTTCGGACTCAAACCGCGTGGCAGAGACGTTGGTATCCCCCGCAAACGCATCGATCGAGGTCAGAAGACCCCGTTTGAAGGTCTGTTCCAACAGAAGTTCGGCTCGCGTAAGGGAATGACCATACCGCACATCGTACACGCCGCTGCGATCGGTCTCGGCAAGCGCAGCCTCGTTGATTTGGGCTTGGGTGGGCGTCATTGACACGCAGCGCGGATAATCAAAAGCCCACGCGGGTCCGACGCTGCACCAAGATCCTCCCGTGCGCGGACAAGCGTCGTGCGCGGCTTTGACGGCGGTCGAAAGGGGGGAGGCGTCTTTTTCGCGCAGAGCAAACGTCACGACAGGGGTCGGCACCACATCGCAAAGATCTACACCGATGCAGCGCGAAACCTCGCGGTGAAGTCCGCACGCGCTTAGGTCCTTTTGAGAGGCCGGAATGGCCGCGATGCAGTCATAGGTGGTGCGAGCGCAAGCAGGGGTCGGCCATCGGACTGCGGGGTCTCCGATTCCCAGACCGACCTCGCGTACAACCAGCCGAAGGTCGCTGGCCTGTTGTGTGCTGCTCGCCCCTGTTCCCGTCGCAAACACAACTTGATCCGTGGACGCATCCAACAGGGTCGCCAGGCCACTGAACTCCCAATCAAACGGATACCGCGAACCTGCCGGACTCCCAAGCCAAGGTGGAGTGCCTCCTCGGCTTGTGATTGCAAGACCCGATGCCGTGGTCGTAGCGAAACCGCGATAGCGAAGGTTCGTGGTGTCGCGAAAGTAGATCGGGCGCAGGGACGGATCGACGGAAACAGGGCCCGCTGACGGATTCAGTTTGGTGGACAGCGAAAACTTCGCGCCATACGTCTTTCCGTTCGACAGCTTGAGGGTGACAAACAGCGGCAGACCGGACAGGATCGTGTTGATCTCGTGGCCGTCGCGCAGTGTGATGGAAAAGCTGCGCGGACCGATCAGGGTGGCCTGCCCAAACGCATCATCGGGCACGGTGCTTAGGACCGAGGCCAAGTTGCTGCTCGTGCGACCTTTGACGGCGACCTGGAGCGTTCCGCCTCGCACCGTTTGTGTCGCAAACTCATCGATCCACAGCGTCAGATCGTCTGCCCGGACCCGAATCTCGGGGGTCGCGGCGGCGTACCGGACCGTCTCTGCGGAATCTTCGGCCAAAGCGGGCGGCGCATCCGCCGGATCGGCCACACGCGCCTCGCATCCAAGCAAAAGCAAACCCGGCAAGGACAAAGGAAACAGCGACAACAAACTTCGTTTTTGAACACGCATCAGGGAACCTCCAAGGGGCTTTTCTGTTTTCAAAGTGCGCGGCCTCTTTATGCGCCCCGGCCCCATCTGTCAAGCAACAAGCCGTGACAAAACCAATGCCAAGACCAGGCCCGAGGATTTGGTTGCTCAGGAAGGGAGGGGTTCTTTTGGGGGACCAAACGGGGTCGATCGATTGCAAAAAGGGGAAGACAGCAGACGGAGCGATGGGAAGCAGTGACTCAGGAGGATTCTTGGGACTTCTCAGCTGAGTGTCCGAGTCGTTGCCATACCACCTTCAAGCCCAAAGGAGTGTTCCCGATGTGTTCGGCGTCCTTCACTTCAAACAGGATGGTGCCATTCCCTCGTGCATCCACAGTGGGGACAAAACCCACTGGAGGCTGAATGATCCAGCCGAACCCAGGAAGCCCGTCCACGTACCAGCCTCGGCTTGGAATGAAATAGAGGGGTTTCTTGTCATCGCTGACGAGCCAACCGGTTTGCTTGATCTGGCTGCCATCGGCGGCGAAGCCCATTATGGCATAGGGGACCACCGTGAAGCCGTCGGCAGGAATGGAAATGAGCCCGTCTGTCTCGTTTACGCTCAATTCGGTCGGGATGTGGAGCTGTTTGAATGGAGAGAACGGAGGAGGAATGGGCGGCTGTTTCTCTGGATCTTTTTTCGGGCTCACGCCGGGGATGATGTCCTGAACTGTCCAGCCCGATGGGAGGAGGAGCAGGCGCCCAATTTTTCCGTCCAGGTTGTATACGATCTCGTTGGTGCCGGTCACGGTGATGTTTGTGAGCTTGTGTTTTTTCAGGCCGCCAACGCAGCGATCGATCGCAGAACCCAGGGCTGGGTCGGCGTGGTCATTCCCGTGCTCCAACAACGCAAACGCAGAACCGGACCTTGCTCCCATGCACAGCGCGAGGGAAACGTGATTCAACCCCTGTACGCTCCACTCGGTCGGCCTTGGTGTTGCGGGGTTTCCATGTCCGACATCGGTGTTTGAGTACCGAACCGGTGTGGGCAGGCCATTGGCGTGGAGCCAGTCTGCAATCTTGTCCGCTTGTACAGAAAGATAGCTTCGGGGTTCCGATGGCCCGTTGAACATTCCGATGTTGCCCTCCCCATCGCCATGAACATTGATGCGAAGTTTTCCTTGTCTTCTTGTATCGCCGACCCAAGCCAGGAGCTGACTTGTGCCGCGCTGGCGCTTGGCCGTTTCGATGTCTTTCAGCTCAACAGCGACGGCAACGTAGCCACGGTCCAGTGTGCCATCGTCCTCTGAAAGACTGTTATCCAGGCTGAATTGCAAGTCTAAGCTGTTATCCAGGGATTGGTATTTTCCATCCCCCCATTTTGTCAAGTTGTATGCTTTTTGAAACTTGTGTTGTTTTTTTTGATAGGCCAATTGACTACGCACATCCGCGACAAAATCGTAGTGTCCCTCGTGCATGATGTGGAGATCAACAAACCGGTCGTACTGATGCCTTGTGCTCATGACGAACGCCCTTTCTTTGCATGGTGAAGGCTCCACCCGCCGAGCACTACCCGGCGGAAAGACTCGGGAGCCGACAATTACTTATAGAAGTCCATGCGCACTTCGATGCCGCCCTCGACCGATCGCATACACAAAACCGGCAAGTGGCACAGGCACGTCGGCTTCTTCATGACCACGATTCCAGGACCCGCCGGGGCCTCGAAGAACCGGTCGATGACCCCTGTTGAGTGGTTCTTGGACCTGGACGAAAGGGTCGCTGACCCTTTTTGAGTGGCTTTGCCTCAAAAGCCCCTTTTCGGGTCAATGTTTTGGGGCAGGAACGGGTCGTCCAGATCTGCTCGGATGATTTTGGGGCAGGAACGGGTCGTCCAGATCTGCTCGGATGATTTTGGGGCAGGATTGGGAGGTTTGGGGATACTAGGCAGGTAGGAACCAATCAAACCGCCCATCTCCACGGGCCAAGAATCGAACAACACAACTATGAAACAACATCCATCCGCAAAACTTCATGCGTGCCACCACTGTAGCCTGTTTTAGCGCCCCCCGGTGCAGAGACACCGACCTCAAAAAATCAGCCAAGTATAGACGATTTTTGTGCTCCTCAGACCATGGTGGTACATAGAATCCTCGAGCATAATCATATTTTTTTAGTGCATTTATTATTTCTTGAGTGACTATTCCTGGGTAGTTTCTAATCGGTATAGCGAGCGTCCAGGGTACTTCCTTGATATCTCGGGCTAAGTCGCAGCTGTTACCTAGGAGCATCCAGAATGAGGTCTCGGCTTCCAGCGCCACAGCCTCGCCGTTTTCATCTATGCATGGAATCTCTTTGTCAAAATATATTATGTCTCCTTGACTGTATTCAGATTGATCAATCTGTTGCTCATAGAATTCTGCGAAGAGCACATCTGGAACGGCAGTCACCTTTGCGATGGTCGCCTTTAGCTCCACTGCATCGTAAATCGGAGGCCATCTCTCCTTGGCTGGATCGAACGACGCTGCCATGGCAAATCTATATCTTGACGAGGGGCCGCTTCTTGGTATGCGCGTTGCATTCTGCTATCAGGCTGTCGAATAGACGATTACCCGCTTCTGTAATTGGCAGAATTGGCAATGACGCATTCAGGTATTGCATCGATGAATGAATGATGCCGGCGGTGGAGCTGGTGTGTGCAATGAATGGCCCGCCACCGTGCAGCCACTCTATATCGGTTGGTAATGTTGTTTCTTCGCGCGAAGCAATAATACGTTCTATTTTGTTTTTCGCAGGTGAGATTCCACCCGTAAAATCACACAGAGAAAAGAAGGCTGATAAGACCCACGGAGAAAGCTCTATTGGCAGCATCTTTGTTAGCCCTTCTGTTTGTTTGAAACTGACATCCATTCTCTTAACGCCGGTCCAGTCGCAGACATGTACAGAGCAAAAAGATCATCCGAGAAAGAGATGAGCGTCTGTTGAGTCCTTGACACATCATATGACTGAGTGATGAATCTATCGCTATCAATGCGAAATCTGATCTCGCCATCTAACTCTTTAATCATTCCGTATCTCAAGGTAAGAAATCCTTCCATCGGCATCTTGGACGTAATCTCCTTGTAGAAGAGTGTTTCTTCGAGATCGACTAAGTTCGGAAGGTACATGAATTGATCCGAAATAATCTCACTCCAGTTCAGGCGATTACGAGACAGATCTCTGCGCAAAGTTTCTTTGCTGATAGCGTTAATATAGCGCAACCCAATTCGGGTTGGGTTAAGTGCGCCATAAACACCTTCAAGTGCCCTTATGGTGGCATCCAGGTCTTCAACCAATTGTTGTCTTTCCTCGTGAGCGCGATTTTCGATGGTAAGCGACGAAGCCCCCAAAGTGATGCGTGTGCTTCCATTCTCTGTGGCGAATACGAACTGTTTCTCTTTCTGTGAATCTAGCATCACATCGGTTGGGCCGTGTTGCTGGGCAATGGTGATGCTGTTAATGTCCACTTCTGAGAATGCTGGAAATTTCCCGCGAATCTTGTTTTGAAAGTCACCAACACCCTGACCTTGCTTAATTAGCACGATGGGGTGAAAGCGCACTTGGCCAATAACAGCTATAAGCGGATTGCGGTCGAAGGTTTCGTGTTTTATCGGTGTAATTTTCCAAGACATCGTTCAGACTCACTCGTTAACCACGGCAGCATCGTGGCGTCCTCGGAGTTTGTCAAGCGGACGAACCGTGTCGTACACAACCCTCAGGCATTCGCCCGTCGCCGCAGATCGGCCAACACGGCGCGATGGCAAGCGCGACGACCAATCGCTCCGTCGTCTCCGTGCGGGCCACGGACCCAGGACCCGCCAGGGCCTCGAAGAACCGGTCGATGACCCCTGTTGAGTGGTTCTGGAAGGACTCAGATCGAGGTTGCGTGATGGTTTGAGTGGTTCTGGAAGGACTCAGATCGAGGTTGCGTGATGGTTTGAGTGGTTCTGGAAGGACTCAGATCGAGGTTGCGTGATGGTTTGAGTGGTTCTGGAAGGACTCAGATCGAGGTTGCGTGATGGTTTGAGTGGTTCTGGAAGGACTCAGATCGAGGTGATGTGATGGTTTGAGTGGTTCTGGAAGGACTCAGATCGAGGCGATGCGATGGTTTGAGTGGTTCTGGAAGGACTCAGATCGAGGTGATGTGATGGTTTGAGTGGTTCTGGAAGGACTCAGATCGAGGTGATGCGATGGTTTGAGTGGTTCTGGAAGGACTCAGATCGAGGTTGCGTGATGGTTTGAGTGGTTCTGGAAGGACTCAGATCGAGGTGATGTGATGGTTTGAGTGGTTCTGGAAGGACTCAGATCGAGGTGATGCGATGGTTTGAGTGGTTCTGGAAGGACTCAGATCGAGGTGATGTGATGGTTTGAGTGGTTCTGGAAGGACTCAGATCGAGGTGATGCGATGGTTTGAGTGGTTCTGGAAGGACTCAGATCGAGGTGATGTGATGGTTTGAGTGGTTCTGGAAGGACTCAGATCGAGGCGATGCGATGGTTTGAGTGGTTCTGGGCGCACGGTGGGGCAGGGCGGGGGGTAGGTCTTCCGGGGTAGTGTTACCGGTGGTTTGGAGGGCGCTGTGATTTTGTGCGCGGAAAGTGCGTCTCCTTAGGGCCAGTGTGGGCGTAGCATGCTTAAGCCGTGAACCCACCCATCCCTCATCACACAAGTTCTTTTTTGGGACCTATGCGCTCATCAGCCGCACAAGCACTGCGGGACATGCTGTCGGAGCATGGTCTTTTGCCTGGGCTGTGGCCGGAGTGGGTCGATACCCGCCCCGGCCTGCTCGATACCATTTGGGTATGCGACGAAGACGAGCCGCTGTTCTGGAACATGCACGAGTTTCTGTGCCAGCGTTTCGGACCGCAATTGCTCGACGGCTTGGCGGTGCTGAAACTGGCCGCGGGCGCGCGAGCGATCGGTTTCGCGACAAGCGATCTGCGTTTTTGCGACGTGCTGCGACGGCTGGTTGTGGACACCGCGTTGGACGTGCGGAAAATCAAAGACCTGTATCCGCTGTTTCCAGAGCTGGAGCTGGGACAGCTCTCCGGCAAAAGCATCATGGTGACGCCGTTGATGACGGCGCAGATCGGGGCGCTGGTCCACAAGAAGAAGTTGCCGAGGATGTGCCTGGTCAAGGGCGCGGTGCTCGCGCCGCAAGTGGTCATGAACGAGCCGGACGAAAACGGAAAAGACCCGCCGTTCACAGCAAGGGAACTCGTGCGACGGTGCGGAGGCACTCGGAAACCGGCATGGGTGGCGCTGGCGGGTCGGTCGCTGGGGACGGTGCGGCCCGTGGAAGCGGATGTGCCGCTGCCGGACAACGTGTCGCAGGTGTGGGTGCTGCCAGCGGAACACGAGCAGGTGATCCGACACAAATTGATGCAGACGCCGTTTGTGCGGATGAAAAACGTGTGCGAACACTGCATGTCCTGCAGCTCGTTTTGTCCGGTGGAGCTGGAGCCGCACCTGGCGTTGCGGGAACTCGTGCGGAAGGACCTGGACACGATCGACCTGCCGGGGTGTATAGGCTGTGGCGCGTGCTCGGTGGCGTGTCCGAATGAACTTCTGCCGCACGCGGTGCTGAACCCGCTTCCGTTGGAAGACCCAGAGGGGCGCATCGTGACTCTGCCGGTGCGGATGCCGGCGCGGCTGGTGCTGGCGCGGCTGGGAATCGATAGTTGGGCGCGTGCGAGATAAATGGCTGAAAAACCGCTCGTAAGCCGCTCGTTGTCGGCGGTGCTGCACGCCGTGGCGCAGACGGTGCCGTGCAACAGCGCGAGCCTGGCGCTTTTGGAAGAAGAACCGCACGCGCTCAGGCTGGCCGTGGCGGTGAATGCGCGGTCAGCAGGGGAAGTGGTGCAGGTGGAACACGCGCTGGGCTTTCCGGTGCGGGGACTGCAAGTGCCGCTGACATTGGAAAACAGCTTGCTGGTGCGGGCGCTGCGCGAGGCGCGGGTGTTTGTCACGACGGATGTGTCGGACATGGCGGGCGGGGCGCTTTCGGACGACATCATCTGTGCAATTCGAGAGATCGCGGGCAAAAGGACGTTCGCGGTGGTGCCGGTGCTGGGTCGGATCAGGCCGCTCGGTGTCATGCTGTGCGAAAAACCGGGGCTGTCGGGTTTTTCGCCGCACGAACGCGATCTGATGATCACGTATGCCGAGCGGTTGGGCCAAGAGCTGGAATCCGACGCGCTGCAAAACACCGCGCAACGGCTGGAACAGCTGGGCGCGCTGGCCGTGCCGCCGCCGCTTTTGTGGACGTGCGCGCTTTTGCAGGACAAACACGCGCTCATGTGCCTGGACCCTCCGGCGGTGGGGCAGACGCTGGAACAGGCGCTGCGGTTGCCACGCAAAGAACCGCTGTGCGGCAAAGAAGTGCTGGAACGCATGCAGACGGGGGAAACGGTGGTGCTGAACGTGTCGTCGGATCGCCCAAGCGTGGTGGCGAGCATCACGACGCCGTGGCCGCTGCGGCTCTCGCTGCGCAAGGTGGCGGGCGATTGTGCGGGCAAAACGCTGGTGGTGGTGGCGGTGGAAGATTTGGGATGGAGCGAACAGGTGCGGCGAGAGAGCCTGCTGGCAAAAGAACGTCTGGCGAAAGTGATGTCGTCGGTGGGGGACGCGATTTTGACGCTGGATGCGCAGGCGGTGATCACGCAGGTGAACGAATCGAGCGAACAGGCGCTGGGGATGCCGCCGCTTGTGCTGTGCGGGCGGTCGGTGCTGGATTTGGCAGCGACACCGCGTGCGCGACAAAAGATCGAAGGGATGCTGCGACAGCTGCCGAATACGGGCTTTGCAGAGGCCGAGCTTCCGCTTTTGCGGGCCTCGGATGAAAAAAGGCCGCGTTTTGTGGGGCATGTGTCGGCGTTGCTGTTGGGAGACGAAAGCGGATCGCCTGCGGGCGCGGTGTTTCGAGTGCGGGACCAAACGGAACGACGGCGCGAGGACGCGGAACGAAAACGGCTCAGGCTGCGGCTGCTCCAGACCGAACGGCTGTCGGCGCTGGGGGAAATGGCGGCGCGCATCGCTCACGAGGTCCGCAATCCGCTGGTTTCCATCGGGGCTGCGGCCCAGGTCATTGCAGAGGAACTGCCCTCGGACAGTCCAGTCGGAAAAGAAGCGCGCGACATCGGCAGCGAAGTGCAAAGGCTCGATCGGATTTTGCAAAACGTGCTCCGGTTTGCGAGGCCGACACAGGCGACGCAACAGCGCACGGACGTGCTTTCGGTGCTGCGCGAGGTGGTCGAGCGGCTGCACGGAAAAGCGCACGGTTTGACGTTTTCTGTGCAGGTCAGTCGGTCGTGCGCCAGCGGACAGGTGTTCGCCCTGATCGATGCAGACAAACTGCGACAAGTGCTGTGGAACGTGCTCATCAATGCGTGTGAGGCGTCAAGACCTGGCGACCCGGCGCATTCGGCCATCGAGTGCCAGGTGGCCAGGCAACGACGCACCGGCTCGGGTTCGCAGCCGGGTTTTGTGATGTTGTCGATTGCGGACACCGGCGCGGGCATCAGTCCAGCGGTGCGGCGGCGGATGTTCGACCCGTTTTTTTCGACCAAGACGCGCGGCACGGGCCTTGGCCTGTCGATCAGCCGGCAAATTTTGGAAGAAGCCGGAGGGCGGATTCGCTTGCTGAACCGACAAACGGGCGGGACGCGCGTCGTGATTGAACTGCGATCTGCCGTCGCGGACGACGCGATTGCTGCCAAACCGAGCGACCCGTAATCCACCCACATGCCCGTCTACTTGACCCCGACGAACGCGGCCCCTACCCTGTGCGTCGGACAAGGAGACCCACATGACTGCTTCTGAAACCCCTTCCGTTCCTTCCTTGGTAAAAGACCTGTCGCTGGCCGATTGGGGCCGCAAAGAGATCGGCATCGCAGAGAGCGAAATGCCGGGCTTGCTGGCGCTGCGGGCCGAATACGGCGCGTCGCAACCGCTCAAAGGCGCTCGCATCGCGGGTTGTTTGCACATGACGGTGCAGACGGCGGTGCTGATCGAGACGCTGACGGCGCTCGGGGCCGAGGTGACGTGGACAAGCTGCAACATTTACTCGACGCAAGATCACGCGGCGGCGGCGATCGCGAAAACGGACGTTCCGGTGTTTGCCTGGAAAGGCGAGACGGAAGAGGAATACTTCGACTGCATCGAGCGACAGCTTCGCGCCTTCCGAGGCGGCAAAGCGCCGAACATGATTCTGGATGACGGCGGCGACTTGACGTGGGTGATCCACGAAAAACACCCCGAAATGCTGTCGGGGCCGGATGGCATTCGCGGTCTTTCTGAAGAAACGACGACGGGCGTTCACCGGCTGTACGAGGCGCACAAGGCGGGCAAGCTGAAGGTTCCGGCGATGAACGTGAACGACTCAGTGACCAAAAGCAAATTCGACAACCTGTACGGCTGCCGGGAGTCTTTGGCCGATGGTCTCAAGCGCGCCACGTCGGTGATGTTTGCGGGCAAGGTCGCTGTGGTGGCGGGATACGGCGATGTGGGCAAGGGCTGTGCGCAATCCCTGCGAGGCTATGGTGCGCGGGTCATCGTGACGGAAATCGATCCGATCATCGCCCTGCAAGCCGCGATGGAAGGCTACCAAGTGACGACGATGGAAGAAGCCGCGCGTTTGGGCGACATTTTCGTCACGGCGACGGGCTGCATGCAGGTCATTCGCGGTGAGCACATGGAAGCCATGAAAGACCAGGCGATTCTGTGCAACATCGGTCACTTCGACTGCGAAATCGACATGGCTTGGCTGTGCGGTCGAAAAGACATCCAGGAAGTGAACATCAAGCCGCAGGTGGACCAGTTCATTTTTCCAAACGGCAAGCGTTTGACCGTGCTCGCGCGGGGGCGGCTGGTGAATCTTGGGTGTGCGTCGGGGCATCCGTCGTTTGTGATGTCCACGAGTTTCTCGAACCAGACCATCGCGCAGATCGAACTCTTTTGTCATCCGGGGAAATACCCGGTCGGCGTTCACATGCTGCCGAAGAAACTCGACGAAAAAGTCGCGACGCTGCACTTGGAAAAACTCGGCGTCAAGTTGACGCGCCTGACCACCGAGCAGGCGACGTACTTGGGCATTTCGCAAGACGGGCCGTTCAAGCCGGAGCATTATCGTTACTGACCGTGTCTGCGTCCTTCTCGCGTCGGAGATTTCTACACACTGCGGGCAGTCTGCTGGTTCTGGCAGGTGCCTCCCCGCTCGATGCGGCGAGGACTCGGAAAAAAGTCGTCACGCCGTATGCCCAAGGCGAGTGGCTTTGGGGCGACCACCACATCCACACCAAATACAGCAGCGACGGTTGTTACGAGATCCTTTCGCAAGTCCAAGCCGCCGCCCAAAACGGTCTCGGTTTCTGCGTCATCACGGATCACGGCGGGCCGGCACACGCCAAAGTCGTCGCCAAACGCGCGCACGAAGAACTTGTCGCCGCGCGCAAAGCCTGCCCGCAGATCGTCGTCTTTCAAGGTCTTGAGTGGAACATTCCCCAAGGCGAGCACGGCAGTGTCATTTTGCCGCCGACGGACGACGAGGCGCGGCTCGTGGCGGAATTTGAGCAGCGTTTTGATGGGAAGGGAAAAACGCTGGGTGAAGCCGATGCCGTTTCGGGTGTGGGTTTTCTGCAACGCTTGCCTCACAAACCGCTGTTCTTTGCCAACCATCCCGCCCGTCGAGGGATCGATAGCCCGCACGAATTGCGCGCGTGGAGAGATGCGGGCCCCGACGTGATGCGCGGTTTCGAGGGCGCTCCCGGTCACGCGGCCTCGACGCTGGTCGGCCAGCCCAGAGGACATTATTTGGGCAAACCGGAAGCGGCGTCTTTCCCTGGTTACTCACCCGCCTCGTACTTCACGCACGGAGGCTACGACTACTACACCGCACAAGTCGGCGGTGTGTGGGATTCGCTGCTCGCGGAAGGCAAGCCGTTTTACATCACCTGCAATTCCGATTCGCACCATTACTACGGCGATTTGCACCGGTACGACCGACGGAAATACCAACAAACGGGAGAAGTGACACAAGGCGATCAGCACGGGGTTTTGCCTGGGGCTTCACGCCGAGACATTGATTATCCGCCTGGGGTGTACACGGGAACGCGGGTCTTCGCCGACAGCCGCGATCCCCTCGCGGTGCTGGCCGCGATGCGGTGCGGCAACATGTTCACTTGCTTGGGCGGCTTTGTGGATTCTCTGTCGTGCTACGTACACGACGGAGAACGCGCGGTGCCGATGGGCGGATATCTGCGTCTTTTGCGGTCTGGCGCGCCCGTCGAGCTGTTGGTTGAGCTGGAACTCTCGAAAAACCGAAACCTTGGCGGCGTGTTGCCGTCGCTGCATCACATGGATCTGATCATCGGAGAGATTCTGCCGCCGCCCAAAGATCCCGATGCGCAAACGCACCCAACGGCGCGCATCCTTCGACGGATTCTGCCAACTGATTGCGAACGGCGTGGCTCGCGGCTGGTGTTTCGCCACACGTTCCGTCGCGTAACGCGGAGTTTCTATTTGCGTTTGCGCGGCACGAACACGCCGGTTCTACATCCGCAGCCCGATCCCAAGCCGGGACCCGATTTCGATCCGTGGAACGACCTGTGGTTTTACGGAAATCCGATTTTCGTGATGTTGCCGGGTTGATCGGCCAAGGCCAAAACGGAAAAGGGAAAAGGGAAAAAATAGGAAGGAAAGGCGGGAACCGCGAGGTGGGCGCGTTACTTCTTGTCAGCGGCAGGCGGCGGCGGCGCTACGGGATTCGCGTGTTCCCCTTTGCCCCCAAAAATCAACACGATGAGGGCGAAAATCGCACCCGCCGAACCGACGCTCAAAACAGCCAGTTGCGCGGCGCGTTTTTCGGTTTCCAGTGACGTGCGCTCAAACACCGTGAACGACTGCTCGACCATCGGGTCAAACGAAGTGAAGTTCGTAAGAGCCTCGCTCTCGCCCTTGCCGGCGGCAAGGCTGCCCGCGCCAGCCACAAGCGCCAAAATCAAGCCCACAAGCGGCACCGAACAGCCAATGAGCAAAGCTGGAATCGTTCGCTGGATTTCCTGTTCAGGGTTGCCAGCCATGTGTGCGCGGATGCCAAGGGTCAGCGTCAGCACGGACACGATCGCAATCGCCAAATAGACCTGACGACCCATCGCATCGGCCTTTTCGGCGGAAACAAGGTTTGGGTCGTTGTTCTCGACGGCACCTGCACCCTTGAACATGCCCGGCGCACTCGTCGCAAGCAGAAACAGCATGATCAACACGCCCACAATCGGCACCAAAAAGCCGACGACCAGCGCGGGTGCTGTCAAACTGAAACCCAACCCCAAAATCATGGCCAGCGTCGCGTCAATCGCAACGGCGATGTTGATTCGACTCGACAGCGTCATGTCGGCTTCCATGCAGTGCTCCTTCCTCGTGACCGAGTTGTTTTTCGCCCATACTACGCGAGACAAGACTCGGAACAAAGTCTCGCGTGCTTCCCTGTGCAGTTTCGCAGCGTTGCCCCAAAAGGCCGCTTAGGTTTCCAAATTCTCTTCGCGGGGTTCGCAAAACTTCGCTTGCAGCAACTCGACCACGTAACACACCGTTTCAAATCGCCCAGTGAAGGAATAAAACGTCTCCTCTCGAACGGGAGCCATGCGGGCCAGCGCCTTTGCGACAAATTCCTCGTGCGAGGGATGGACGTGCAAACCGCCCGATTCCGCATCGCCCGATTCCGCATCGCCCGATTCCGCATCGCCCTCCAGGCCGGCGGATGGATTCGTTGCGAACGCGAGCGCCTGCCGTGCCCACAACACGGGGTCACACAAAAGCGGCGCGCAAGACAGCTCGATTCGCCAGGTCGCCGGATCAGAAATGGAATCCAGCACGGCGGTCTCGCTGGCTGGTTCCTCGGGCATCGTTGGAATGGCCAGCCAACGCCCGCCAAAACGCGAAAGCAAAAGCTCGCCCAAATACACGCCGAGTGCCGCCGAAACCAAGTCCAGCACCGCGTCCGAGGGAGTCTTGTCGCCTCGCAGCGTGCGGACATAGTGATCGACGTACGCGAGCGACTCCTCGCTTTGATCGAGCGACAGCTTGGTGGCACGTTCGACGTAATCACACGCTGCCTGGAAAAGCTCGCTGACGTGCAACGGAGAAGGCTGCAAAAGCGGCGGGTCATAGGTAGGGGATGATGTGTTCATGGAAGGAAAAGGGCGTGGTGTTCAGGGCTCGAGCGCCGTGGCGCGTGCTTTTGCAGGGGCAAACACAGCGTCCACAAGTTTTTCAACTTCCGAAGCGACCGGCGACTTGTGGAACGGTTCGTATTCCCAATGCTCGTAGGAAGACAGGCGCAAAAGAACCTCGTCCCTGCCGTACCCGAGGCGACGCAAAAGACTCGCTCGCTCGGTGATGGCGCGTTTGCGCAGGTCTGCGTTTCGGGACAGAAAACGCGCTTGGGCAAACGCTGAAACTGCCGAATTCCACCACCCAAACGGATGCGCCGGTTTGAGCGGCTTTGCCTCGGTCGGGTCCACTTTTTCGTCTTTGGTTTTCGCGCTTTTTTTTGTGCTGGCCATGTCGCGCATCCTACTGCGTTGCCGCGCTTTTTTGGGAGACCGTTTGGGCTTACGGATGAAGGGCCAGCGAAACCGTTGGCCCGAGCGTCACTTCAAACGGGCCGTCGCTGGGAAGCACTTCGCCATCGATCGTGAACATCGTCTCGCTCGTTTCGACGAGCAACCGACTCGCCGGATGATTCACATACCGAGGATCACGCGGCAAATCCTTGTCGCGCCGCAAATTTCCAACAAGCGCCCGCAACGCCTGCGTCGGACGCCGCAAAAGACCTACATCCAGCGGCACTTTCCCATTCATCAGAAGCGGCACCATCGCCGCCAATTCCTTCGACGAAATCGCATAGGCCAAAAAGTGAAATTCGTCTTCCGGGCGCTCACCAGCGAACGGTTCCACCCACCGCTGGACGGCCCCCGTCGTATTCGCAAATACGGCGGCAAACTCCGTCGCAGACAACGGACGACCATCCGCAACCACCCGCGCGGTTTGCATGTCCAAAAGCGGCGCAAACGAGGTTCGCAACGGGCTCAGCGCCGCGCAAATCGCCTGTACGCCCAAACCCAGCGCTGCCACTTTCCCCTTTTTTCCCTGCTCGTACCGATGCAAAAGACGCACGAGCGGCCCCATCCCGAACGTGAAACCGAAATGCACCGTGTCGCCCGAACGAATCCGCAAAAGCGGCACGTTTCGATAGCGCAGCGTGCCGTTGTGATACGCCGTCATCACCGTGCGAAAGTTCTCTGCCGGAGTGCCTCCCATGCCGAGTTTCGTCGCGGTCACGTTCATCGTTCCACCACCCAGCAAAAACAACTTGGGCGGCGGATTCCCATTTTGCGGAATGCGCAACAGTTCGTTGATGACGTGAAAAATCGTGCCGTCGCCGCCGTACATGCAAACCAGATCGGCGCGCTGGCCGACCTCTGCCAGTGCCGCACCAACATCGTCTATGTGATCCGTCACGATGCGCCGCACGCCTTTTGCCTCGGGACTGTCGAACACGCCTGCCAGGGCTCGCCACCGTCCGCCCGCCTGCGGATTGCACAACAGCACCACGTCCTTGCGCGTTTTTTTGACCATGTGGCTCTACCGTACAAAAAAGCGCGCCCCGAGAGAACGCCGTTCTGGATTCCGTTCAAACCACCGCGTTGACAACCCGCGAACCAAAAAGGGATGTTTCCCGCCATGAAACCGAACCGAAAAACGTCGTTTGGGTGTGTTCTTCCGTGGTTGTTGTTCTCGTTGTGTGCCTGTCTGTGTGGTGCTGGGTGTGCGACACAGTGGCCGAATGTAATGGACCCAAACGACGTGGAAACGCTGTCGGAAGGCGCGCCGCGCATTTCTCGCATTGCCGATTTGGGTTCGCCGCACATCGGAAAACCCGGCCCGCTTTTGCCCTCTTCCGATGGTCATGTGCTGGTGGGCGAGCAGCTTTTGATTCAAGGCAGCGGTTTTGGCAAACAGCCCACCGTTCTTATCGGCCAGCGTCCTGCCGAAGTCCGTTGGCGCACCGTGGACGGAGGCATCGTGGTCCAAATTCCGAGGGGTCTTTCGGCGGGCGTTCATCCACTGGTCGTCGAAAGCGCCGGCAAACGCGCCGAACGGCCCGTGACCCTTTTGCGGCTCGCGGTCGTCCTGGATGGCACGCGCGGCATTCTTTTGGCGTTGCGTGTCAGCGGAGGAAACGGCCAGCCTCCCGCGATCGAAGCGTTTGGACAGCCCGTGCCGATGCAGGGGGCAGCCGGTTTGGCGATGAGTCCCGATGGTGCGGCAGTGTATGTCCATGTGCGAGGCAAAGACCGGGATGAGGTCGCCGTCGTCGATCTGACCGCTCCGCAAGGACCCGCTTTGCGAGACACGCGACAGCCGCGCCACCGTGTCGAACATCTCGTGGCATCGACCTCCGCGCCCGTGTTGGCGCTCATTGGCGAAAACGACGTGACCGTGTGGGATCTTGGCGAGGCCAATCGTCCGACGCCATGGCCGAAAACCGCTTTGCCTGCCGAGGCTGCGGGTGCGGCCATGTGGGCGATTCACCCTACAGGTACGCTGCTCGCCGCCGGTTTTCCCGAGCGAAACGAGATCGCTCTGTTTGATTTGACCAAAACGAAGACCGCCATCGTCAGCCGCGAAGTCGCGCGTGCCACGGTGTTTCCCTTGGCCAAAACACCCGTTTTGTCTGCGTTTCGTTTTTCTGCCGATGGAGACGCCCTGTGGGTGCTCGCCGGAGATCACCGGGACGGAAAAAAAGAAATGGCCACCCAACTTGTCGCTGTCGCTGTTTCCCAGCCAGACGAGGCCGGTAAACGAACGCTTGCTCTCGGAAAACCCATTGAAAACAAGGACATGGGTTCGCCCGTGTCTTTGGCCGTCGGTCGCGGTCGTCCCGTCGTGAGCGGTGCCTCGATTCGCAACGTCCCCGAGCGATCGTTCGTCGTGTTTGCTACGGGCCCGCAAGGCGAGGGCGACCAAACCACCAAAGCCGCACTGCATCGTCTTTCCGGCGACGGCGAGCTCAAAACCATTGCAGAACACAACGAACCGACGGTGGGCCTCGACCTCGATCCCGATGCGGGCTTGGCCGTCGCTGTGCTGCACACAAAAGGAGGCCCGTTGTCTGTGTCTGCGCTCGACACCGGACACAAAAACGCCGCCACGTTTGTGATTGGACAACCTCTGGCGTCCCGTACCTCTGGGGCGTCTGAACCGTCTGAAAAAAAACGTGCAGCAGTCGAACTGGTCGTTCAGCCCTAAGAACCATCGTGTTCTGGGCCTGGACCTCGGTCGAGCAGCTCGTGAAGTGTCACGGCAGAAAGACCGCGTTCCGCCAGCATCGGCAGCAGCCGTTCCAGCACCAAAGGAGCGATCGGCGTGCGGCGTTCGTCAGGTCGTTCCCACGCATCGTGCAGAAGCAAAATTGCGCCCGGACGCAACGCAGACGACAAACGGCCCACAGCCTGCTCCACTGTCACGCCTTTCCATCCATCCCGCGCTTTTTTCGACCAACCACACAACGTCAAACCGTGCGTTCGCGCAGCCGCCGCAATCGGCGGAGACAAAATGCCCGCCGGAGGCCGAAAGTAATGCGGCGTTTTGGCACCGGCTGAAACAATCGCGCGCGTCGCTTGCGACAATTCCCGTACCAGCGTCGAGGCCCGAAAAAACGCAGTGCCCCACGAATGCCGGTGCGAGTGGTTTTCGATTTGGTGGCCGCAGGCTGTCAGCCGCGCGACAAGTTGCGGGCACTGTTCGGCTTTTTGGCCCATCACAAAAAAAGTCGCTTTTGCGCCGTGCTTTTCAAGCACTTCGAGCACGCGCGGGGTCGTCACTTCGTCGGGCCCGTCGTCGAACGTGAGCGCCACAACCGGTTTGTCTTGCGGCCCGGACAGCAACACCTTTCCAAAAATCCCCGTCGAAAAAACGAAATTCCCAAGCAGCGTAAGGCCCAGTTGCCACGCGACGCACACGACAAAAGCACCCGGCGCGACTTTTCCCACAGCGCACCCAACACCCGTACCCGCACACACAAAGAGCGACAACACGTACAACGGACGACCCAGCCTCGATGAATACCTGGGCGTTTGCTGCATGCTCGTCTACGAAAGCACGCGCAGTGCGTCGCGCGTTCGGCATTCCCGTTCGAGCACGGCCAACTCTTCGCCCGCGCCGTTTTGAATGCGAGCGCCCAGACACCGGAGCCTGGCCAACACCTGCTTTGCGTCTGCCATCTGACCTTCCGCAAGCTGCCTTCGCAAAACAGACACAAGGTTTGCCCCAAGTTCGGGATGGATGGAAACCGCACTGTCCAAAAGCATCTCTTGTTCTGCCGCATCGGCGGTGAAGAGCGCTGCTTCAAGCAAACGCTGCGCACGCAACGACGGATCAAGTGTTGCTGCTGCTGCTTGTTTCATCGCGAAAGCGGCCTCTTTTGCGCGACCCGCCTGACTTTCGAGCGACGCCAAAAGCGCCCACGCGGGGCCCGCATGTTCATCCTGCGACACTGCGTTTTGCAAATGCGCGATCGCGAGTTCTGACCGACCGTGCTCCAGCTCGATCTCTGCCAGCTCAAACAGATACAGCGAAGCGTGCGGATCGCGTTTGCGTCCGAGCATCGTCCGTTTGCGCTGGATGCTCGGTTTTAGCGTTCCGTCGTCGTCGTCAAAAACATCTCGAAATTCCCCCTCTTCATCCAGGAGAAGCGCCTCGCGCGCCGTCGTGATGTCCAGCCAAACTCCGAAATCACTGCCTGCCACCAACGGATCGTGGGTTTCGTCCTGCACCAAAACCACGCGGCCTTCCCCGGAAAGCCACAACACGCCATCACTCGATTCTCCAAAACAGAGCCAACCCGAATCCGCCCGTTCGATGTCTTGGACCGGATGCAGGCACACTGCTTCGTGAAACAGCGTTCCACCGTTCCAAGTTGCCCAAAATTCCCTAACCAACGGCGGGACCGAACCACCGACCCGCGCGACAAAGGCCGCAAACTCCTGCTCGTTCGCCGGAGCAGCCAACGAATGCACTCCAACGGGATGTCGAACCAGAGCGAGCCGTACCGTTTCAAAAAAAGGCATGTTTGGGAAAAAATCGCGGGAAAACGCAGAAAACTCGGTTACTTGACGTGAGGACAAGGGCCAGCCATCCGGCCTTTGGTCTGCGCGTTTTTCAGCATCTTGATCGTATTGGTGCTGAGCTTTTCCGATCCAAGCCGTGCAGCAGCACACAACGTCTCAAAACACTCGCGCCACATCGTTTTTTTGCAGAATTCCTCACCGCCCGGAATCATCTTGCCGCGCAGCATCGAGGTGAGTTCTGTCCGTTTTTTGCTGTCTGACGGCATCGCATCGTAAATCCGCATCGCCGCCGAATATCCATCCGGGTTGTTTCTATCCAATTCGGTGATCACCTGGCGGTATTTGTCTTCTTCGTCCATGGCTCGGCTGGCTTGCGCGCGGATTTGAATCCCCTCCAGGTTCGCCGGATCGATGTTCAGCCCGGCAGACACGAGTTCTTTTGCCTTGCCAAAATCCGCTTTGCCGAGGGCTTCTTTCGCTGCTGCGATTTTCTCGGCTGCTTCGGCTTCTTTCTGTTTCAGTGCGTTGTCGATTTCCGCTTTCGATGCCCCCGACGGAATGACCAATTTTCCGACCAACAAAACCCACACCAGCGCCGTCGCAGCCGCCAGACCGAAAAACGCAGGTTTCACCCACGGCGGCAACGCTGCCGAGGAACTGCCCTCGAAACCTTGATTCGACCTTGCGCCCCCGCCCGCTCCGTCGATGCGGAACGACAGTTCGCCAAAACGAACTGTGTCGCCCGGCCCGCACTGCGCCGCCGCGACCTTGCGACCATTCACATAGGTTCCGTTCGAGGAATTGAGATCCTCGACTTCGATGCGTCCACCGCCGAGCCGCTTGATCTTGGCGTGCTTGCGAGACATCGATTGGTCGTCCAAAACCAAACCGTTGCCCACTCCCCGCCCGACAGTCATCTCAGCGACGGGTGGCAAATCGAAAATCCGCCCGTTGAACTGCCCGCCCTCTGCAATCAGGCGAACCATATCCACCGATGGCGTGGCGGGACCGGGACCCGACATGGGCATACCCACCATCGACGGTCCTGACATCGGCATCATGCCCGGCATCGCTTGCGACATCGGCTGAGGCATCATCCCAGACATTTGGCCCGGCATTTGGCCCATCGGCATTCCGCCGGGCATTCCCATCGGCATTCCCATCTGCATCGGCGGCATGCCCATTTGCGGTTGCCCCATCATCAGCGGTTCGACCGTGATGCGAAACTCCGCAATCTCGACATTCACGCCAGGCCCGATCGGAACCGGCGCATTCGGTTGAATGCGTGCGCCGTTGACGAGGACGCCATTGGCGCTGCCCTCATCAATGATGGCGGCACCTGTGTGATCCACGCGGATTTTGCAGTGCCGTCGGGAAACACTCGCGGATTGCAAAACGAGCCCGCGGTCCCCATCGCGACCGATGGTCACTTCGCCCGCGTCGATCTCCCTACGGGCGATTTCGCGGCCTTCACGGGTATGAGTGGCGATGATTCTCCACACTGAAGATCAACCTAGCAGGGGGTTATCCCGCAAAAGCGGGCACATGGCCAGTGGCCACAAACTGACCGTCGCCACCCTCGGGTTTGAACGTAAAGACGGGGATCAAATCGATGCCCCCCTCTTCGGCCAGTGTAACTTCAGAAATCTCCATGACGCGATAGGCTCCAGCGGCAGTCCGACCGACATGTACCGCGAGGTTTACCGCATTTGCAAGCTCCTCGCGCAAAGCCTTGCGACTTGGCGATTCTCCCGACAAACGGGCGAGCGATTCCAACCGCCCAAGTGCTTCGCGCGCCGACGCGGCATCCACACCTACAACCACACCCTGCCCCCCAGCCAGACACGCCGCTACATCGAACGCCTCTGGCCCCCGCACGTCGGTGATGAGCAAATGGTCCGGGTGCATCCGAACCGCTTGGCCGATCACTTGCCGCATTTCCGGGCCCCGCGCGAACAAACCAATCCAGGCCGAGTTTGTTCCCGACAAATCCAGTTCGCTGACCGGCTCGACCGTGATCACTCGAGAGCCCGCTGCCGTTGCTCCGCCCAGCGCCCCGAGCATCACCAACCGACCATATCCCGACACCACCAAATTGCGCCGTTCCCGCATGCAGACTTCCAAAAATTCCGACATCGCACCGGACAGCACATTCTGGTTCACCAAATCGCCCAGCCGCCCCCCGCTTTTCCGCACACGCTTGAGCACCAGCGACGGTACACGAGCCTGCGGTGGCAACGCAGCCTGAAGAAGCACGCCGCTCTCCAAACGCATTTCCAGAAGGCCTTGATCGAATTTCCCAGCAGATTTGCCGATCAACCGCCGAATCGCGCGCTGAACGGCTTGCGGCGACGAGAACATCCGCTCGCTCAAGCTTTGGCCCGTGCCCCGATCCACAAAAATCCGATCGTGTCCCGCGACCGCCACTTCAAACACCGTCTCGTCCTGGAGAAGTTCCTCCAGCGGACCCGTGCCCGTCAGTTCTGCCATCGCCTGTTTCACCAGGCCCTCGGATTCGAGGCCCACCGGCAGCGGTGCCGCTTTTTCCGTTTGTTCTTTGACGACGCGCTCAAGCCGTGTGGACGCATCCGAAAGTTGTTCCGGCGAAGCGTTTTGCAACGACAGTTGTTCCAGCGTTTTCGTCACCACTTGGCTCAGCACCTCGAAAAGGCGCTTACGCTGTGGATCGTCGCTGGCGATGGTTGCCGGGGAAGTCGGACGCGGCACCGCAGACGGACGGACAAGCGGTCTCGCCGCCACAGGCGGTGCCGATGAAGCCGGTCTCGAGAGCGCCGGACGAGGGGGCAAACCACCCGAGCTTGGCAAGATCGGGCCCGTCGCCGGCAAAATCGAACCGGACGGGGGCAAAATGGATGCGGACGGTGCTGCCAAAGGCGGATTCGACGACGCGCTCGGACTCGCCGGACCCGGTGTCGCAGCAGACGGGGAAGCGGTCAAAGACGGAGGCGGAAGTTTCGCAGCGGGTGCGTCGCCTCCCATCATCGTCGCCTTGTCAGAAATTCGATCTGGAGAAAGCACTGGTTTGTCGAGCGGTGATGCACCCGGCGCTCTGTCTCCAAACAATTTTTGAATTTTCTCGTCTCGGAGTGCTTCGTTGGAAACGGTGGGCCGTGCGTCTTCTCCGCCAGGCAGTCGGCTCAGAGGCCGGCCACCAACCGGTGGAAGTGGCGGTTTCGATGGTGGGCGCACCGCCGGAGTTTCGCCTTTGTCGCCGTCTGCAATGGCATCTCCCATCGGCATGTCCATGCTCGTGGGTTCTGCTTTCAACGGCAGCGGTGGCAACGGACGACGCGGTGGTGGCGGCGGTGCTGTGCGAGGCGCGCCATCTGCTGCACCATCCACATCCGATGCCGAACTGGCTGCAGCCCCGGTGCCTTCCTCAATCGAGATGATGTAGTCGCCGACGTACACCTTGTCCGAGCCCTTGATGACAAGCGGCCCGGTGATCTTGCGACCGTTCACAAACGTGCCATTGGTGCTCTTTAGATCGACAACGATGAACTTGCCGTCTTTGAACACGATGCGCGAATGGCGCTTCGAGATGTTGTTGCGCGCCAACACGATGTCGTTGCCTGCAACTCGGCCGATGGTGATCTCGGGGCGATCGAACTCCATTCGCTTGGTTTCGCCGCCCTTCTCGCTGATCAGGATGGAGAACATCTCTTCGCATGCTCCTTGGAGGGTTCTTTGCTCTCGAGCAACGGCCCAAAAGGCCGTGCGATAACTTATCGTTTCCGACGCTGACAGGTCAAGCTATTTTCCCAGAGAGACAGGGTTTTTGCGCGCACAGCATCGGGGATCTGGATATCGGTTTTTTCCATATCGGGTTCATATCGGGTGCATATCTGGGTTCATTTGCGTTTGCCCGAACGGAATGGCGGCATGCGCGCTTGGTTTCGATGCTTTCACAATACCGCAACCCGTTGCGACGATGACAGTTTCTCTTCCCCAATGAAATCAAGCCCAAATGAAGGATAAACCCCGACTTTGCCGCCTGCTGTGGGTAGCCACCAGACACAGATACATACACGCACATGCCAGCGAGCCTCTTATCCATAAAAGCAAGCGACGCGACGTGTTATCTTGTCTCTCCATGAGCATTTATATGAAGTCTGATACGCACACCGACATGCGCCCAAGCCAAAGCCAAGGGCTTTTCCTTCGCCCTTTCCTAGGCTGGATTCTCGGGTGCGTGTGTTTGTTGTGGGCACTTTCGGACGCAACCGCCGCCCCAAAGTACTTCATCAAAATCCGAGAGACAGAAATTGCGCCCGGCGTGGACAAGACCACACCCACCTCCGATGCGTCGAACAAAACAGCAACTCAAGAAACGACAGCAGCGCACTATGTCAAACAGGTTTTAACCGAAACCCTGCAAAAACAACCCGAAGTTACTTTGGAACTAGAAAGCCCGTTGGACAATGCAGAGGCGGTCAAAGCTGAATGCAAGCGGAAAGGTCTGCGCGCGTTTGAATTTGCTGTACGCGTATTGAGGATGGAACGAACGGTCAAACCGCCTCAAACCGGGAAACGATTTCGCAATTTGGAACAAATTGTGAAACTGTCCGTGGTTGGAACAACTCTGCCGGAAGGCTTGCTCGCGGTGGGAGGCGATGGAGAATCGACGATTCAAATCGAAATCGGCGAGCGCGTCACTCCTGGGCAAGAACGCGAAGTATTTGAAGAGTCTGTCAAAGACGCGGTAGAGCAAGCAGTACGACAAGGCATGCTGAAATTGTCCCAACCTGTTGCCAAGCAGAAGCGCGAAAAACGCAAATAAAACGCAAATAAAACGCAAATAAAACGCCAAGGGCCAACGGGTTATTTGTGCATTGGTGGGGAGGGCGGCAGGACGGGGAGTCGGCGGACGGGTTTGGATGGTTTTTTCCACCGTTTTATCCACGTTCGCAAAGAACCCAGCAGCGCAAAACGCACAAGTTGAAAGCGGTTCATGAGCGCAAAACGACCCAGCTCGCACCCTTCACACGCTTTTGGAAGCACGCCGCGTGCAAGTTCGTCTGCCATGGCTTGGCGACGCGACAAAATGTCGGCGAGTGGGTCCGCCCCAAGCTGCCCCAGGCCGTGGCGGGTGGTGTCTTTGATCATGCAGCAGGCCGTGGTTTGCCCCTGGTGGTTGACATACAGGCCGGCATCCAGCCACGGACACCGACGCTTTCCCGGTACGAACGACGCCATGAGTTCGTCGTAAAACCCGCGCACCGCCAGCCGTTCTTTGTTCTTTTTGATCCGGGCCAACCGGCGGTCGAGGCGAAACTTCACCCACAGCTCGTCCACCTCGTCTTGGGACAGGGCTTGGTTTTGCATCGCTTGCGGGTAGTTCTTTTGGTACTCGGGCATCAGCGACAGCGGCTGGAGCGTGACGCCTCCGTCGAGCCCCAGCTCGTCATACAGCGAAAGAAGGTGGGGGAGGGCCGCCTGCGTGTCTTTGAGGACGGTAATGGACAGCCCGACGATGGGTCGATCGAGTCCTTTTGTCCGGCGAGCGGACAGGAGCGTCTTGAGTCCCGAGAGCACCTTCTCGAATTTGCCGCCACGGATGCGCTGAAACGTCTCGGGATCGGCGCTTTCCATCGAAACGGAGACTTTTTCGACCCCCAAAGCGGTCAGCTTGTCCGCAACGTCTGGGCCGAGCAGGCTTCCGTTGGTGATAAGCGACACCTTGATGGACCGGGCGCGCAGGGCGGCAACCATGTCGAGCACCTGCGGATGCAGCAGCGACTCGCCTTCTCCTTGTAGCTCGACATGCTCGACATGCGGGGCGGCGGACAAAAGCGTCTGAAACTGCGCGAGCGGCAAGTCTTTTTGCGGCATCGATCGCCCGGCGCAAAAACCGCACGTGAAATTGCAGCGCGTCGTCGGCTCGATCTGGAGAAAGCGCAAGGGAAGCATCGGAATACGATACCAAGACAACCAGACCCGTTTTTCCCGAACTCGTGCATGGGAGAGAAAGTCCTGCCAGGAACGGCTTGCGCACAGAGCGCGGGGTCGTTTGCGCATCCCATGTGGATGGGCGGTAGGGTTGGTGGGCGAAAAGCAAACGCGGCGAGGTCAGGATCGGCGGGCGCGCATCGCCAGGGCCAATTCGACCTGGGCGTCTTTGGACAAATACGCGCGCAGAAGCGGAAACAGGCTTTGCTCTTCGGCCAGAAGATGCGGCGGCAGCAAGGACGACAATCGCAAGGTCAACAAGCTCAACGCTTCGCGAGACTGCGAAAGCGTGTGGGGGTCCGACGCAAGTTCTTGCCAGTACGAAAGCGCCTGCTCGACGACCGGTTCGATCAGCCTGTGCTCCTCTTGCATCGTAAGGAGCGTGCGGGTTTCATCTGGCGACAACCGAACGCCCGACAGCGCGGGAACGAGCAGCTCGTCCTCATCTTGAATGTGCAACGGGAGCGCCCTACCGAAATAGCGAGACAGCCGAGACGCCGCTTCAGAAATTTCGGCTGGCAACGGCGATCCACTGTTCAAAAGACGCGCTGCGATCTGAAGGTGCGTCCGAATCCGTTCGTGGCACGCAACCAGCATCGCCACCGGATCGTTTTCTTGTTGTTGGTCTGTGTTTGTCTGCGAACGGATTTGAAACAGCATCGTGTGTGGCGTGAAGTTCTGCGGACGACTTCTGAGAGAAAGGCGGAACCGCTACCGAGCCCCTGCAGGCTTTTGTCCGGCGGCTGGCTGGGCGGGTTTGGTGGTGGTTGCCGCTGGCTGGGCGGGTTTGGCACCAGTTGCCGCGGGTTTGGCACCAGTTGCCGCTGGCTGGGCGGGTTTGGCACCGGCCTTTTGCGGTGTCTTCGCGCCCCCTTTTTGGGGTGCCTTCTTGTAGGGAGGCAGGTTTGCCCCGCGACGCTGGCCTTCGGTCTGTGCGCACAGCGTCACGTCCTGGGAAAACATGAACTGCACCCGGCGATTCTTGTCGTCCTCTGGACTGAGCACTTGGGGACAGAGCCCGCCCCACCCGCGCACGCCGCCTGGTGCAATCCGATTGGGCGGCAAACCAGCCTGGAGAAGCGCCTGCTCAACGGCTCTGGCGCGGCTCTGGGACAGTTTCAGCCGTTCGGGCGGATTGCCGTTTGCCTCGGATGGCGCGGTGTGGCCCTCGATGCGGATCATCTCGCCTTCGGGCAACTTCTTGAGTTCCACGACCGCGCGGGCGAGTTTCTGTTTGTTGTCTTCGCTCACTTCCCCGGCGTTCTTGTCAAAGATGACACCGAAGTCGTTGGGGCAATTGATGAAGGGCGTACAGGAACAATCCTTGCCCGGCGTGCAGTGCCGACAATTGTCTCCCTGGCAGGGGCAGTTTTTTCCTGGCGTGCAGAAGTCCGCCCGAAGCGGAGGCCGAGCCGGACAATTGAGACCCGGTGTGCACGCGCAATTTTTGCCCGGCACACAAGGACAATTCACACCGGGCGTACAGGCGCAATCCTTGCCGGGCGTACACGGACAATCCTTGCCAGGCGTGCAGCACACCTTGCCATCCTTGGTGTTGGGTGCCTGAGCCGGTGTCATCGGCGCGGGCATTCGCCCAGACCCAAACTCATCGACGGGGTAGTTGACAGGTGGAGCCGTCGGTGCCGCCATGGGCTCCGCTCTGCCAGAAGCGCCTTGCGTTTGCGCGCTCACCTGTGTCGCCGCAAGCAGCGAAAACGAAACCGCAACAAGCCCAGCACAGAAACTGGCCCACCGCGTGATTGCTGGCTGATTGACCCGAACTTGCCACATCGCCATTTCTCTCTGTTTCCCTTTCATCGCGTCCTCAACTGTCACTGCGGGGGCAGCGGAACGAAGCATTTGATGCTTTCGTCGGGCCACAGGTTGATCTCGACGCGACGGTTGGGTTCATTCTCCCGGTCGCGCTGCTTCTGTTTGTCGGGCGTGAGTTTGCGCTGATCGGACAGCGGCGAATCGGCCACGAACTTGCAGTTGAAGGCATACCAACCCACCAGCACCGAGGCTTGGAGCACTTCCACAGGAATGCCTTTTTGACCCAGCTCGGTCTTGATGAAGTCCGCCACGCTCTCGGCGCGAGCCCGCGACAACCGCGTGTTGTAGTCCAATGGACCCACTTTGTCGGTGTGGCCTTCGATGCGGATCTTGTTGCCCTTGTTGATGTGCTCCGCAATCGTCTCGATCGATTGACGAATCGTCGCCAACCCGTCTTGCGTGAGGACCTGGCTATCAAACTCGAACAGCGAGCCGGCGATCTTGATGTTTTTCTTCGGGCAATCGATGCCCGGCTTGCACGGGCAGGTCACACCCGGTGTACATGGACAGTCTTTGCCCGGTGTGCAGCCGCACGTTTTGCCTTCCTCGCACACGCAGTCTTTGCCTGCGGTACACGGACAATCGACGCCCGGCGTACACGGACAGTTGACCCCAGGCGTACAGCCACAATTGACGCCTGGAATGCACGGGCAGTCAGCACCTCGGCAACGACAATCCGGTGGTGGCGGTGGCGGCGGTGGTGGCGGCGGCGTGGGTTTCTTGTTCCACGACCAGACGAGGCCTGCGTACACGCGGAAATCCGGCGAACCAAGACCCTTGCCTCCGCCCGTTGCGGGCACACCCGGACCACCACCCACATAAATGTGGAAATCGCCCGCGCGCTGCGTCTCGATGTTCACGCGGCCTGCCACAGTGGCCTCGAGCGGCGTTTCCCCAAGCGAACGGAAGTTCCAATTGGCCAGACCGAACACTTCGGTCATCACATCGAGAGAACCCCGGTTCCAATTGACCAACCGCAGATTCAAGCCGCCGCCCAAAGACAGCGAATTGCCAAACTCGGTGAAGCCGATCTGCTGCGTTTTGGCCAAAAACACGCCTGGGTTTAGCACCAGCGTGAAACGCCACAAATTCAAGTGAAACAGAAGCTTCAGGTTGCCCGTCGGCAGTTCCGAGCCCATGAAGCTGCTCTTGTCACCCGTTGGCAGCT
The DNA here is from genome assembly GCA_035328405.1 of Pseudomonadota bacterium. Taxonomy (GTDB): domain Bacteria; phylum Myxococcota_A; class Polyangia; order Palsa-1104; family JAEUJZ01; genus JAEUKA01. The sequence goes on from DAOLIT010000009.1 coordinate 40,122, forward strand.
TCACGTCACCCGCAAAACCGAGACCGCCCCACTTCCCGTTCACGAACACGACCTTGGCTTGAAAGCGCAGGTCCTCTTGGCCAACGGAATTGGGATCTTGGTTCGGAAGTGAGGAGCGATACTGCGGCGCGATCTCTTGACCGATGCGGCCCACTTCGCCGGCTTGCCAGAACGTCACCGGCAAACTCAGGCCGAACTGGAAACGCCCGGTTCCGCGAATCGGGATTCCCACGGAAATTCCGAGATCCCCGGTCAACCGATCGCTGACGAGCGGGAACTTTGGTTCTCCGCCCATATAGAGGTAGAGCGGATTTCGCGCGTAGTGCAAAAAGAGCTGGGGCGCGATCTCGAAACGAGGCAGAAGCTCGGCCAGATCCTGCGTCACCAAGCGGCCTGTTCCAAAGGCCGGCGCGAAGCGGTTGATGTCCAGGGCGTTTGGCGAATCCTGGGCACTTGCTGTCTGAGTGACGCCGAGCCCAGCGGCAAACAGCACTGTGGCCAAGCGGAAACGCAGACGGGCGAAGAAGGTGTTGGTCAAAGGACGGTGTTCGGCGTTCGACATGCTGGTAAACCGTTGCAGGCTGGACGGCGGGCGTTGGCTTCGACGACCAACCACCTCGCACAACCGAGGCTGAGTCTGCGGTCCACTTTATCCCAAGTCATGCAGCTAAATACACAAAATTCGTTCGACTCTGGAACAAGCGGCGAAAGGCGCGGAAAACGGCGGTCGGCCAACCTGCAAAAGACGCCTACAGGATGACGATGGGCTCACACCGAATCGGCCAGCCGGGCTTGGCAGGCCAAGGTTCTGGGCTGGATTTCGTTCGTCCGCCGGCACCCTACGCCGAGTGTCTCCACGTATCATTTGATCAACTGGTGATCAACTGGTGATCGACTGGCATTGACTGGCGCGGCCTGGCCGTGACTGGAAACTGGAGATTGGAACTTTGGATAGGGGGAAAAAAACATGTTTCGTACGCTTATTCGACTGTCCACAACGATGACGGCCTCGGTCACGAACTTCACGAAAAAGCGCCGGGGCTCACGCAACCTTGCGTCGCTTGGGCTGGCCGGGCTTCTGGCTTTGTCTGTCGGCGGCCTGTTTGGTGCTTGCTCGGGTGCCCAGGTCGGAAATGGCACGGGCGTTTGCGATCCCGCCTGCGCCGAGGATCAAGAATGTGTAGACGGTGCCTGCCTGTCGAAAATCCGCTGTAGTACCGGCGAAGATTGTCCGGGCGACATGTGGTGCCAGGGCGATCGATGCACGCCCTACAGCATCGACCATCCGAACGATCCTACTTGTTCGCGCCTCGTGCCGGTTGGTCTGTTGTCGCCGCAGATTTACTGCGAATGGCTCAAGCCGGAAGCGACTGATCCGTATCCGAACCACAAGCAGGTGCTGTCCACGCCGCTCGTCGTCGATTTCAACTACGTCGGACGAGGTTCCGAAACCCTGACCATCCACCCGTCCATCGTCATGAATTCGTACAACGGTTTGGACGGCGGTTGCGGCATCGGAACCGGAACGTACGGCATTCTGCGCGTGCTGGATGGTCGAACGTGTACGCAGCAACACCTGATTCCGGTGCCGGTCAACGGCTCGGCCACACCCGCGCTCGGCGATCTGAACGGCGATGGCGTGGCCGACATCGTTGCGTATTCGGCAACCGGCGGTTTGGTGGCGTTCACGTTCGATCGCAACCAGAACAAATTTGTGACGCTGTGGACCTCGAAAACCGGCGCTGGTGCGGCTTTCGACCCGTTTGCAGGCATTTGTGAATGGACGGGTCCGGCGATTCATGACCTGGACAACGATGGAAAACCAGAAGTGATCGCCGAAGGATTTGTGTTCAACAGTGCCGGCGTTCTTATCGACAACTCGGTCAATTTGCGAACGGCGAACCAAAACGTCGGCCAGTTTTCCGTTGTCGCAGACATCGACAAAGACGGCGTGCCGAATCTTGTCGGGCCTTACGCCACGTATTCGTGGGACAAAGCCACGTCGAAATGGAAAAAGGATCGCGATCTGCCCGTTCCCAGTGGTGTCTCTGCGAATCGCGCCTTTTGGCGGTCGCGGACTTTGGAACGGCGAACGGGAGCAGCTTGGATCGCGCGACGACAGACGGAATCGCCGAAATCGCGATCATCATGAATGGTCGTGCGTGGGTTGTTTCCAAAGACGGTGCCGTCGTATTCGGGCCGCTCTCGTTGCCTGGTTCGGCAGGCGGTGGCCCGCCGACGGTCGGAGATTTTGACAACGATGGCCGTCCCGAGCTGGCCGCAGCAGGCTCCAATTCCTACACGGTCTTCGACCCGGACTGCGTATCAGGAGGCGACGAGAAATACTGCCCGAGCAAAGCGACCAACAACATCTTGTGGACCAACCAGTCTCAAGATCAGAGCTCGAACATCACCGGTTCTTCGCTGTTCGACTTCGAGGCAGACGGGACTGCGGAAGCGGTATACGCGGACGAATGTTTCGCCCGGATCTATTCGGGCAAAACCGGCGAGGTGCTGTTTTCGCAGGCTCACTCTTCGTGTACCTGGAACGAGTATCCGGTGGTCGCCGATGTCGCCGGCAACTTCCGCAGCAAATTGATCGTTCCGTCGAACGAAAACTGCAACGTGAGCTGCCCAGCGGTGGACCCGGTTTTCAAAGGTCTCCGCTGTTCGTCGAGTGCCGATTGTCCCAACGGAATCGGCTGCGACCAGGGGTATTGCCGCTGCACGGCGGATGCTCAGTGCAACACCACAAGCGTCGGTGGCGGTTTCGTTTGTCGACCGCCAGCGACCGGCGTTCCCGGCACGGACAACACCTGCCGGGCGGCCTTTACCGGAAAACGCACAGGCATTCGCGTGTTCGGAGACGTGGCCGACCGCTGGGCCGCCTCGAGGCCGCTGTGGAACCAGCACACGTATTCGATCAGCAACATCGACGATCGCGGGGTCATTCCTGTCTCGAGCCAATGGCAACGCAACTGGGAAATGCCCAACTACAACAACTTCCGCATGAACGTCCAGGGCAAGCTCAGCGCGTCTGCTTCGGGCGATGTCACGGCCCCGAACGCCCAGGGCACTGCGGAATGTCAAGACGGCTCGGTGAGGCTCATCACCAACGTGTGCAATCGCGGCACGGCACCTGTCGTCGATGAAACCCCCGTTTCCTTCTACGAAGGCACGCAGCTTTTGTGTACCGCCGAAACGCGAGAAGCCCTCCCCCCCGGAAGTTGCACCCAAGTCAGTTGCACCACGCCGCTCACCCAAAGCGGCTCGCACACCGTCAAAGTGGTCGCTGATGACGATGGCACCGGCCAAGGCCTGACCAGCGAGTGCCGAGAAAGCAACAACACCGGCACCTTCACCTTCGGCTGCTAACGCGTTCCCACCCAGAAACGAACTTCTAGACTCCCCATCACATCCCCGGTCTGCGCGGACCGCCCGAGCCTGTG
>DAOLIT010000009.1:43670-56650 GCA_035328405.1 Pseudomonadota bacterium
GCGCGGGGGTTGTTGGTGAACGGCCTTCTGCGCGCCCAAATCCTACAATGCGAGGATCTGGCTCAATTGGACCGCTGGATCACCCGCGCCGTGACGGCTACCTCGGTCTCGGACGTGATGATCGCCGTCGCGTAGCTTGTTCCAAGCTGCCTTCATTCGCTCAGTCGTTCCCCGGACTATTTCTTTTGACAGCACAGGTTGCAGGTCGTCGTGGTGCCCCCTTTTGGGCAAACCGTGGCCGATTCTTCTGGACATTTCTGGGACATGTAGCCGTCTGCGCAAAAATCCGCTGCGTCATTTGGACATTGGGCGAGCGTTTTTTCCTCGTTCAGCCACACGCCTTTTCCGCTTTTGCAGGCGGAAACGTTGCTTGCGACGCACAGGGTCGAGCTGCACGTCATTCCTTCTGGACAAGCGTTGGTTGCGGGCTCGCATGAGTAGAGCAGCCTCGATAGATCGGGTGCATAGCAACCTCCAACAAAACCCAAAGAGGTCGCCCCGAAAAGGAACAAACCCAGCAGCAAGCGGAAGGAACAGCGCATCAGAACCTCCCCAGAACCAGAGCCCCCAGGCCATTGTTTTGCGGCACCAGGGCCAGCGACAAGCCTGTGTTGCCCCGCGCGTAATACACGCCCGTCCAAACGACTCCCGCAGCAAGTGCCGCCCCACCGATGGCACTCAAAACATACGAGGACGTGGCCAATTTTTGCCCGGACGATTCCACACCTTGGAGTTCTGAGTTCCAAGCTTGGCCTCGATTTTCGGGTGCACTCACTTGTTTGGATTGCGCGAGTGCTCCGCCGCCCAAGCCAATTCCCGTGAGCAAAAACGCTCCGCCGCCCGCCATCAGCGCAATCGCGGGAATGGGAGGCAACGATCCCTTCACCTCGCCCGCCGGTTTTTCCCCGGCTTGGATCGCGATCGCGATTTTCAGTTCATCTATTTTCTGTTTCACCTTGTCCAAATCGGCAGCGTTTGGGCAACTGTCTATATAGGATTCAAGGAAACCGATTGAGTCGTTAAATTTTCGTTGCCGTTCTGAAACAAGTGCAAGATTTATCAAAAAATCCGGCAATTTCGTGATGTTATAGGCATTTTGAAAATCCGACCGGGCGTGATCCCAATCTTTCGATTCCCAATAGATCACAGCACTATCGTAAAAGCGCATCGCTTTGTCTTGATCTTGCTGCGCGATGGTGGGCGGCGGTTTGCATTCGTCCGCCTTGCGCTCGCGCCGATGTCTCCGTCGTGCCTCGGAAACCTGAACATCTCCGAGCAGCCAAAACCCAACAAAACCAACGCAAACACACGGCAGAAGGTGCGCCAAACGTCGGAGTTTCTTCATCCACATCCCTCGATTTGAACCGACCTAGTTCATTATAAAAGCCTCTTCGTGGATGTTTGAGACATTGCTTTGCTTTTCACAGGAGAAAGCTGCCTACCACCGAGTCGATGAGATATGGCACGAAGAAACATGAATGGATTTGTGGGGAAGACCGTCCAATCAAGCGTTGTTGCCGTTTTTCTGCCAGAGTCGCATCGCTGGCCCGCGAGATAGAAAAACGACGGATAATGAGATTAGGCGCGAACGCGCCGAAAGGAACAAAAGGAGCAAACCCATGAAAGCACTGCATTTTGCTGCGATGGCTCTCGCCTTGCTGACCGGCTGCGGGAATTGGACGACCTCTTCGCATACTTGTGTCGGTCGCAGCTGTGGATCGACCTGGAATGGCGGAGGCGGCTTGCCGACGACGGCGTATACGACCTTCGTGATCGATTCCGGCGCGGCGATCGAGCTACCGCAAGCCACACTCGGAATCACCACCAACGGCCAAGGCGGCTGGGTTTTGGCTTGGCAAGGCGATCGGTACCAGCGCCAATTCAACGGCACGATCACGTGTCCGACGATGTGCTCGATTTCCTACGCGCGTTTCGACGGTGCCTATCCAGGAGACAGTGCGCAGATTACCGGGAGCAACCAGATCGCTTTCCAGGGCGTGACCAGCGCTGCGGTTCCGCAAAATCTGCTGTTCCAAATGAGTCATCAGCCCGTGACGTTCGACCTGTATATCGACGGGCACCCTGCCATTGGAACGGTTGTGTTTGCTTCGGAAGGAGTGCTATCGACGACCGACACGATGCCGTTTTCGCTCGTGTCGGACAATGAGGCCTATGTCGGCAAGACCGAAAAAGCGCCTTCTTTCGTCGCGAAGCCGCCGAAAGACGACACCGAACGATCGATTACCGTCGCGGCTCCGCCTCTTGACGAGAAGAAACAGGATAAATAGGGCCACCGCTGCGAGGCATTGGCGCACCGTGGCCGCCTCGACCCGGTAGCGCATTCCACAGCCTCGAAATGATGAATGCTCCGAGCACCGCGAAGCCGAGCGGCAAAAACGGCCAGACCTCAAACTCGACGCCGCTTGCGCCGGGGACTCTATATCGCTCAAGCAATCTCCCCAGGACAACTCCGGCGAGCGAGCCGCCCAAGTATTGCGCTCCGTCGAACAACCCAGCGGCTGTCGCAGCAGCTTTTCGCCCACCGAAATCCATCGAAGCCGCTCCGCCCACCAGCGAGTGCGCGCTTTGGATGAAAAAAGAAATCGCAACCAACACCATCGCAGCACCCCAGGCGTGGTGAATGGCTCCGCGCAACGACAGAAGGCTCGCGAGCATGCCCACGAAAGCGAAGAAAATGACCGGCGCTCGTCGAGACTGAAACAAACGATCCGAAGCATTGCCTGCCGCCAAACCTCCCAGCACCGCAGCAATCGGCATCGCCACCGACGCGAACTGGTACGGCGCAAACGCAAACAGTCGTTTCGCAGTCACGCCAAACTCGCTCACGATGTAACGCGGGTACCACTGGTCGATGGTGTGACGCACTGAACCGATGCAGAACGACGACAGGGCAATCAGCCAAGGTTCCTTGCGCGCAAACACTTTTCGGAGCACGAAACCCAGCGAACTCGGCAGTTGGGCTTCCTCGGGGGATTCATCCTTTGTGTCCAGATCACCCAAGCCTGCCTGGGCCGGCGAATTCTCGATGCGGAAGTAACACAGCACCCACATCACCGTCAGAAACGCCGCCGGAATGAAGAACGCGTACTGCCACGGCACCAGCGCAAGCGCAAGCGGCAGAAGCACATACGCAAACGTCCGCCCAATCTGAATCATGATCCCGAAAATCCCGGCGAATTTGCCGCGCTCGGTGACCTTGAACCACGCCGCATTGATTTTCACGATCGACAGCGCGCCAAACGACTGAAAGTAGTGGTTGCTGGCCCAAAGGACCGTCGTCATGGCGATGACGGTCGGCCAAGTCATGTCGCCAGCCAACACAGCGCGGCTCACGAGCTGGCCCCCCATAAAAACCGCCGGTTTCGTGATGACAAGGTGGCTTAGACCAAAAAGCAGGTTGAAAAAAGCCGCTCCCGCCGCGCCGATCAAAATCGCCCGCTTGCCCCCGATTCGATCCGCAAAAGGCCCGTTCAGAAACACCGCCAGTCCGTAGGTCGCCAGCGCCGCACCCGTGATGGTGCTGTAGTCATTGTGCGTCCAACCGAACTGCTCTGAAACCGCCGCCTGAACTGCCGCCAGGTTGTATCGGCTCATGTAAAAAAAGCCGTACATCAGCCCGAGGAAGAACCAGTTCTGAAAGCGGCGAAGCCGAAACTCCCGAGAGAGCTGCTCATCTGGAGCATTGCTCGCCAACACCGGATCGGGCCCACTGCGCTTGGCTGTCACCATGTTGCAGCCATAACACAAACCCCTCCGAAACAGGGCAGGTTTTTTGGGGAGCTTGCCATACCCGAGCACACGTTATACTCCACGGCTGTCAGCGCATTTTCATTCGAGAAACGCACACAAATTGCAGCAACACGACGCAAGACAATCACGAGGCACCAATGGCCCAAAAAGTACAAATAGAGAACTTCCTGTCTGAAAACGCAAAGGCGGTTCGATTGCTTGAACGGACAATTCAAGAAATAGCTGCTCAAAAAACTGTGGATGAGCGGATCGCATTAAATAGTGCTTTGGCTTCTATTCGTTGTCTTGTCGAATCTCAAGACTATAGAAATTCATATCGAGAACGCCCATCTATATTTGAAAATGATTTTGCAATTCCTATATCAAACACCAATGTGGAGATGACAGTCAGTTGGGGACTCGGAATGCATAAGAAACGCATTGAAAAGAACCTCGATTTGGAATATGTATCAAGCAAAACAGGCATACCCGTCGGTGTCCTAGACGCATTTGAGTCTGGGAAGGCTGCTCCAACCAAAGAAGCGATTTTTCGCGTTTTGTCGTTGGAATGTTTAGATTTCGACTCTGCCTCTTTGTTACGCCACATGAACATTTCCAATGAATCAATGAGAGAACACAGTCAAAAACTCAATTGCTGGATACCGATGGGGCCTGGTCCTGTATCAAAAATTGAACAATTGAAAGCCATGGTAAACGATGATACAGACCATATTGAGCAGAGCTATCTATACATTGATCCGGCGAGTGCTGCGGATTGGTGCTCTGTATCGATACACAAAGACTACGATGCGCTTCAATCCACTGCTCAATACGATCGGGCAGCCAATGTAGCTGGAACGCTGATTGAATCACCGTGGATTGATGTTGTCGCATTGGGTTCGGGAGATGGTCGGTCTGAGGTTCGGTTTGTCGAACAACTGATCCAGTCCATAGGTCGTTCAGCACTGCGTCTCTGTCTGGTCGATATTAGCCACCCTTTGTTGTCTGTCGCATACAGGCAAGCGAAATCCTCGTTAGGAAGATTTGAAACCCCTGTTTTTGCAATCAATGCGGATTTTTGGGATCTCAAATTGTATAAAGAATTGCTTTCATCGGAAGGATCGAGTCAGCGCACACGGTTGTTTACCATGTTGGGACACACCCTCAGCAATTTGGACAATGACCTTGCATTTTTGGAAACGGGGTTGTCTCGCGCTCGGACGGGTGATTTGCTGTTGCTCGATTTTCGGCTGTCTTATATGCAATCGGGAAGTTACGACCAAATCATGGCGTCGGACCCGGCTTTTTCACAAGCGGATTCACTGGAATTGATCAAATTGAGAGATCAATTTCTAACAGGCCCATTTCGACGCTATGGAGAGCCAAATGCCACGATTGAAGTGTTTCCAAAACTCGAATTTGACCACACAATACCAGGGAGTTATCGTGTGAATTTCCGTGTTCGAATTCAACATGAAAAGGTTGAACGTGTATGCTCGGTCTATTTTAGCCGACGTTATAATCAAGAGAAGCTGCTCGATACGCTTAGAAGAGTGGGCTGGGATATTGTGGATATGTGGCGCTATGGTTTGACAAAAACACCCTGTATGCTCGGCCTCTTTCGAAAAAACCATCAGAAAAAAACATTTACTGGGCGTGAAAACTATTTCTTTGCATATTGACAAAAGAACCAAAAAATATGATGATATCCGTCGTGTCCGTTTGACCGGTGTTCTCTCAGGGAATTGTCTCTGAAAGAGTGTTCCGAAAGGAGGAAGTCATGCGTGGTTTGTTACTTGCCTGTTTGTTGGCCTTTGTGGGTTGTGGAAACACGGAGTCTGAGAGAGTGCCAGAGAACGCGCCGTTTGCGATTCTTCCGGTGCAAAACTCCAAAAATGTCGCGGAATTTTCCCCTCACACGGCGGGACCACTGGACGGGCGACCTTATCAGTATCGCGTTCCCAGTCGTTATGACAAAACAAAACCGACACCGCTGCTGCTGATGCTCCATGGATTTTCTGCCAGTGGGAACATGGAGGAAATTTACCTAAATTTCAGTGCTCTCGCGGAAAGCAAGACCTTCCTGTACGCCTTTCCAGATGGAACACAAAATCCGGTGGGATTGCGTTTCTGGAATGCAATGGAGTGGTGTTGCAATTTCTTCAAATCCAGCGTCGATGATGTTGCTTATATTCGGGCTGTGATTGCAGACATGCAAACACGTTTTAACGTAGATCCGAAGAGGATCTTCGTCTTTGGCCATTCCAACGGCGGTTTCATGAGTCACCGCATTGCGTGTGAATTGTCGGACACCGTAGCAGGAATTGCGAGTTTGGCCGGACAACAATGGAATGACCCAACCCGCTGTACGCCGAAGCAGCATGTGCCGATTTTGCATATTCATGGAACGCTCGATGCGGTGATTGCTTATCCTGGAATGGGCGGTCTTTATCCGGGAGCGAAAGAGACGGTGCAAATTTGGGCTCAGAAAAATGGCTGCGGCGGCAGATTGACGTATTCGGGAGACAAGAAAGACCTGGATGCGGTGTTGCTCGGCGCGGAAACGACGGTAGAGAAATACACCGGGTGTCCGGCAGACGGGCCGGTTGAATTGTGGTCGATTCAAGCCGGCGGTCATTTGCCGGTGCTCGGCAAGCATTTCTCGTCGTCCGTCTACGACTTCTTTATGGCCCACCCCAAGCCGTAACCCCTTTCCGAGGGGCACAATCGACCGCTGTGGCTGCTCAGCCTACGCCCGGCGGTGGCGAATCGCCCGCACCCATTTTTGCAAAAGACGCCGAAGTTGAGCAGGTGACGGCCCAAAGCTGGTCTACTTCGCGTCGGGAAATCGGTCGCAGTGACTTGCGACTTCGGGATACAAATCCGTGCTGCGCAGCACCCGACAGCCAAAACCGAGCAAACCATCCACACTCGCCAACAGAATCCGCGCCGTTCCATCTCCGCCAGCCAAAATCACGCGCGTTCCGTCCGGTGAAAACTGTACGCTCCGCACCCCTCCTGCTTTGTCCTCCAAAGACAGAAGGAGTTTTCCTGATTTCACTTCCCAAATCCGCGCCATGTGGTCGTCCCCGCTCGATGCCAACAGGCTGCTGTCCGGCGAAAAGGACACCGACCGAACCACCGTTCCGTGCCCCTGCAACGTCCATTGAAGTTGGCCCGTTCGTGCATCCCACACCATCACATTTCCGTCCGCAGAACCTGTTGCAATCCGCGCTCCTCCCGGCGAAAACGCGGCAGACAGAACATCCTGGTTGTGCCCCTGTAACGTCAGGAGGGTCTGTTGCGTGGCCAAATCCCACACACGAGCGTTTCCGTCGCTGCTGGCCGTGACCAAACGACTCCCATCCGGTGAAAAAGCGCACGAACGGACTTCGCTTGTGTGACCTGAAAGCGTGGCCACCAGTTGCGAAGTTTGCGGATTCCAGATTCGAGTCGTGCGATCCGCGCTGGCCGAACACAACCGCATTCCGTCCGGAGAAAACCCAACCTGAAACACAGGCCCCTGATGCCCGGAAAGAACACCCAAAGGTCGCCCCGTTTGTCCGTCCCACAAACGCACCGTTTTGTCGCTTGACGCCGTTGCAATCCGTCCCCCGTTTTTGGAAAAGACACCCCAATTCACTTCCGCTTGATGCCCTTGCAAAAGCGACAGACTGCGTTCGCTCCGGGCGTTCCACAGCAGCGCGTTGTGATCGATGTGCGCAGTGACCACCCGTCCCCCATCGGGAGAAAACATCGCACTGTTGAGCTCAAATTTGCTTTGAAAAATCTGTCCGTACCGCCCCGCTCGAATGTCCCAAACGCGCGCCATTCCGTCGGAAGACGCCGTTGCCACTCGTGTCATGTCCGGCGAGAACACGGCCCCGCGCAAATCCTGTGTATGCCCTTTGAGTACATACAGTTGCCTGCCCGAAATGGCATCCCAGACTTTCGCCAACCGGTTGTTTGTCGTCGTCGTGACCACGCGCAAACCGTCCGCCGAATACGCCGCTGTTCGCACCCCATCGTCCATATCGAGCAGATTCAAATGCACGCGCCCCGTCGCGGCCTCCCAAATGATCGCTTTTTTGTCCCGCCCTGCGGTCAGGACGCGCATTCCGTTTTGGGAGAACACCGCCGAGGTCACGTCCTCGCTGTGACCCGTCAAAATGAAGACACACCGTCCCGAAGACGTATCCCAAATTCTGGCCGTGTCATCTGCGCTGGCTGTGACCACGCGACTCCCATCCGGTGAAAAGCCCGCGTACAAAACCGGCCCCTGATGCCCGGCCAGTGTGACCAGCGTGCGCCCCGAACGCGCATCCCAAATGCGCCCTTGGTTGTCGCCTCCCGCTGTCACCACTTTGTTGCCGTCCCGAGAGAAAAACGCGACATTCACTTCTTGGTTGTGGCCGGAAAGTGTCACCAGAGTCTTTCCGGTTGCTGCCTCCCAGACCCGTGCCGTTCGGTCGGCGCTTGCGGTCACAACCCGTTTTCCATCCGTCGAAAACGCGGCGAAAAGGACATCTTGGGTGTGTCCTTTCAGGGTCTGCGCAACCTGCATGTTGCTCGTGTCGTACACCCGCGCACTCCCATCCGACGACGCCGTTGCCAACCGTTTCCCATCCGCGCTGTACTGAGCCGAGTACACCGAACCTTCGTGCTTGAGCACCTGAGAAACGACCATTTCGCCCGTCGCGCGAAACAAATCCCGGATTGCAGCCGGCGTTGGAGTACCTCCTCCCCCCAGCATGTTTCCGACGGTGATAATCGCATTTTTCAATACGGTCTGCCGATTCCCAATCTGGTCCAAAAACAGATCGTTCTGTGCTTCCAGAGCCTCCAACTTTGCTTTCACATCGGGGTCAATCGGGGGCGGCGGAGGAGGCGGCGGCGTCAAGTCCACATTCGCATCGGTGCCCCCATCCAAAACGCCTGAATCTGCCCCGAGCTCATCACTTTTTCCAGCGTCCGAGCGAGTGCCAGAAGCGTCCGAAAAACCGAGGCTACCGGCATCTTTTTGGCCACCGTCGCGACCGGTGTTTCCGCTGCTCCCCAGATCCGAAAGAAAACTCCTTGGTTTGCCGCCCGCCGTCGGTGCGGTTGGGTTTTCAGCAGACACACCCACCGACAACAAAACCAGTGTTCCGATTCCCAAAAGCACAAATGGCCCAGGCAGCCGACGAGAGAGCACAGACATGGGCCTCAGAATAACAGAGAAGCGTTTTCCCCGTTCCCTTTCTGCCGCCAAATCTCCTATGGTGCTGCCGAAAAACGTGCGTTTTTCCTGATGCGTCCTCTGGAGTTGCGGATGTCTTGTGTGTCTCGTGTATTTGGGCCTGGTTCGCTGCTTTTCGCGGCGGTCCTTGCGTCGTTTTCGCTTCCGGTCGTTGGTTGCAATCCGTATGAACAACGCAGTGAATCCTACTTGGCAGGTGCGGTGGACCCCGTTCATTTTCCCACCCCCTACCTTGGAGAGGGTGGAGACGGGAAACGGCCTGGAAGTGGACGTTTTGCGTATGCCAATGTCTATGTTCGTGGAACAAAACGTGCGTATTACCCCCTTCCTTTTCATGGTAAACAGGCCAAAGCGCAAGATCCCCTGGATCTGGCTTCACACGCTGTCCCACTCGCATACCACTTTGATCCCGATGGGACACCAGATGGGAAAGATTCCCGTCGCTGTGTTTCCCCTCCTGGCTATGTATATGACCAAGAAGCACGGCGAAAGGATGCACTCCCGTTGAATCAACAGGGGAACATTTTTACGGCCCTTCCATATGAAAGCGATCCGCCCGGAAATACGTCCTACATTCCGGTCGTTCGCGAGGTTTCTGTTCGTTCAAACAAGAACCCCTGTCAGGCACCCAAAAGTGAACAGAATTTGGTTTCGCGGACAGATTTGTCCATCGATCTTGTTCCGCCTGCCGATGGTACAATCGGCGGTTTTCCCACGGGAAGGCCCAGCGGTCGGTATCTGTTGTGGATACTCATTGATCCAGCCGCCGAGGTTTTGTTTCCTGCTGGACAACTCGATCCCGTGACCCGGCTGGGTCCGCAGCGTTTCGGTTGGTTCAATCAATACATCTCAGCGTATTTGGATGGGGGCGTAATTCCCATAGATCCCCTTTCGCCATTTGGGAAGATTCGGATGCGACCCCAGAAGATGCTATTTCCGACGAGAATGTTCGACAAAGAAACCGGACAGGTCGTGCTCGGGCAACTCGGAAGAGGATTTGATCTCATGGAATTTGCTCGCGAGGATGAAGGCTATTCCCCTGTGTGCCAGGTGTATTCCTTTGAACCTCAAGATCCGTTGGCGGGATTTGAGAAATCGATTGCAGAGGTCCCTCCCGCCGGAATCACGGACACGGGGCAGTTGATCTATTGTCCACAAATTCCGGGGGAGTCCTGAGCCATGCGTCTACGTGTTGCTCTTTTGGGGTGTTTGTTTGCGTTCCTCCTGCTCTTGTTTCCTGCGTACGTACAGGCGGTTGGGGTACAAGACGGTAGGCTTGCCGGTTCCGTCAAAGACAAGCTTTCGGGAAGCCCCCTTCCCGCAGCGCGCGTCACCGTTTCGAGTTCGCGCCTCATTGCAGGTTCTCTGACCACGTTCACAGACGATGAAGGGGCCTTCCTTTTTCCATCTCTCCCGCCCGGAAAATACCAAGTCGAAGTTTCGTATGAGGGGGCCAAACCCATCCGTCACGAAATCGTGATCCGTCAAGGAGAAACTTTCCCCCTTCGCATCATCTGGAGCATTGAGGAACTGGAACAGACCACCAGAATCATTGTGGAAGAACGCCAAACCATTCGACCCGACACCACCGAAACCGGAACTGTGATCTCAGCGGAACAAAACGCCAGAATTGCGACGAATCGTCGCTATCAAGACGTTGCGCAGCAGGTTGCGGGTGTTTCAGGTGGGGGCAATCCCAACGTGAAGGGGGCCCTGGATTCCCACAACCGGTATTTGGTTGACGGTCTTGACATCACTGACCCTGTGACGAATACGTTTTCTGCCAACATCAACTTTGATTCAATCGATTCCGTTGAAATCCTCACGGGAGGCGCAGAAGCCCAATACAACTCGCTTGGGGGAATCGTGAACTTGATCACAGCGACGGGCGGGGCAAGTTGGAAGTTGAATGCTTCTTTGTTTGTAAACCATCAAAGTTTTTCCGTTGGAAAACAGTTCGGGACCCAGGTGTATCAGGGGACACGCCCCTTTTTGTATCTTGCCTCGTCTCCGCAGGCTTCCTACCAAGCGACCGTTTTGGCTTCGGGTCCTCTGATCAAGAACAAACTGTGGATCAACGTATCGTTTGAATACTTGCATCGAGAAACGTCCCAACCCATTGGACCTACGTTGGGAATCCAGTCGCCGCCTCTTCGTTCGGATCGGTATCTACCTCGGTTGAAATTGACGTATGCGCCCAGTTCCAAACACCGCATGACGTTGTCTGTTTCAGCAGACCCGGCATTTTTTAACAACGTAGCCCAAGACAACATTCGTCTGGGAATTGCCGAGGACCATCAACGGCAAGGGGGACTCTTTTCCGTGCTTCAGTGGGACTACTTTCATAGCGAGAAGTGGAATACCAACATCCAAACCGGCTTCCAATTCTCCCAGATTGATTATGGCCCGCAGGGATATTTTGGAAGTGTAGATACGTCGGCGTACCAGGGGACCGGTCGCTTTTCGTCGGTCCATGATGTGTACGACCCGGATCGGCCCCAGCATGTGAATGCGGATGATGGAACCGTATGGTATCAGGGGAGTCCTGTTTCCTTCGACACACGGTTCACGTTTCAATTCGACCCCTCGATCTCTGTTCGCGGAAAATTCCTTGGAAAACACGAAGCCAAATTTGGCATCCAGACACGTGCAAGCCATCACAAGAGTGAGACGTTTACCCCTGGGGACATGGTGTATTACGATTCCGGGGGAGGTCTGGGAGAGGCTGGTCTGTGCATCCCAGAAATGCGCCAGACACAGGGCTGTTCCCAGAGAACGCTTTCGCCCAGATTCGGGAACCAACAAACCGGTTTTTCCGTCGGTGCATTTGCACAAGATCGGTGGCAAATCAGTTCGTTTCTGCGTGTGAATCCAGGTCTTCGTCTGGACTACGGAAGGGCCACCAACAGTTTGGGAGAGGAAGTCTCCAATCTGTTTGGAGTAGGACCCCGAATCGGTGTCCTGTTTGATCTCACGCAAGATCAAAAGACGCTGTTCTCGGCATATTACGGCAGATCGAATGAGGTGTTGTCTCTGCTCTCTGCGGCGTATGGGGATGTCTCTGCATCCGCAACCAGACAGAAGTGGAATCCAGACAAGAATACGTTTCAGGATTTTCAGACCACCGGCGGGCCGGGTGGATACGCACTTGATCCGAAAGGAGTCCCCCCTCACTCAGATGAAGTCACACTGTCTTTGCGGAGGGAACTTGGGTTGAACTCTGTTGCGCGGACGGACTACACCTACAAGCGGGTTTCGAACATTTGGGATGGGCGCGAAGTGAATCAAATGTGGGACCCAACCGGAACGCGAGTCATTGACTATGCAGATGGCATGCCGCACCAGAAGTTTTTGTATACGCGCCCCGACGAGAATTGGCGTGTGTATCATGGCATGGATGTGATGTTTGAAACACGCCCCAATCAGCAGTGGGATGTGTCGCTTGCGTACACGCTTTCCTTTTTGTATGGCCCCGGTGCAGAGCAATTCGGACAAGTGTCAGGGGACTCCCGGCAAAGCCCCTTTTACAACCCCCGAATGTTTGGGTTTTACGATGGCTATCTTCCCGAAGATCGTCGGCACAACCTGAAATTGCGTGCTTCGTATTCCACGAAAGGAATCTTGATCGGGGCATTCCTGAATTTCCAAAGTGGAGCACCACACACGAAACATTTTTTCAACCAAGCCGACGGTGATTTTACGAGCAGGCGTTCTCCGAGCGGAACAGATCCAGGACATATCGCAAACGATGTGACTTCGATTGCAGAGATCCGCACGCCGGCTCTGCTCGTGACGGATTTGCGTGTGGCGTACGACCTATTTGCGCTTGTCAAAACATTCCATCTGCAAATCAGCGCGGACTTGTTCAACCTGTTCAACCTAGATTCTCCGACGGCGATCGAGACCCGCGATGTTCCTTCCTATGGCCAAGTGACCGCGCGCCAACAACCCCTCCGCTTCCAACTCGGCCTCCAGTTTCAGCATTAGGAGC
>DAOLIT010000009.1:56750-94905 GCA_035328405.1 Pseudomonadota bacterium
GCTATTGACGGGCACGGGGGATCATGGCGCAGCTTCGGATGAGGTTGCGGTAGGTTCCGGGGTTTCCAGTTGTGTCCTGGTATTTCACTTCCAGGGTGGAAGAGGTCTTTTGCACAACGGTTGCAAAGAACACGTACTGTCCTTGCAGGGTCGGATTTTCACGGTCACTTGTGGGATTTCCCGCGCCGCAGTCCACCCGAAATCGGAACTGGAGCCGCGAGCCGGAGTCGGTCACGCGCAGAAGATGAACCCCGGTGATGTGTCCACTATCCAAAAGGAGCACCACCAACTGTTCCCGGGTCCAGTCCAGCCCTGAAGCACACCCAAATCGCTGCACAAAGTCTGCCTCGGCTGAAATGGCGACCGGGGTGTTCAGTTTCAGCGAGGCCAGCGTTTTGTTGGAATACAGCGGTCCGGGTTTGGGCAGACATGTTCCGCTGAATGATCGCCACGTTTGAGGAGTCGCCGGCTTGGGAGACTCTGCCCTTGTTTCGAGCGGAAGAATCCCAAGCAGGCCGAGCGCAATCCCAAGACACGTTCCGAATTTGTGATTTCCACCCATCATGGTTCCCTTTGTCGGTTCTGTCAGAGTATCCGAAACACGCACCAGGCTGTGCGGCCTCCTATCGGAATCGAGTTCATGCAAAGCCATGAACGGATTGTACGTTGGACGATGTGGGAGGGTGTGGGTGACGTTTTAGGGGGAGAGAGTTTTCTACAGGAAATCGACGGAGCTCAGAAGTTCGGGCATGAAGTTCCGCCGGGGTTTCACCAGGCTGTCGTGTTTGGTTTTTTGGCGAGAGGTCACGATTTCCACGTCGGGACTCAACACGGAGCCCTCAAGCACGTCGTCGTCAAACGAGTAGTCGGTGCGATCTTTGTATGAGACCGTCGAGGCATTCTTCGTGTTGCGGCCCTCTTGCGAGGTCGGAGTGATTTGCGCGAAAGCAGACGACACGAACAAGGAGGTGATGGCGAAAGCAAGCAGTGTTTTGCGCATGGGCGAACTCCTTTTGGAAGGTTCATCGGTTCCTGCTACCGGCTCGACCCCTCGTCGAGTCAGCTTCCAGGTCTTGCTGACAGGAACGCGCCCACGGAAAAATGGTTTTCTGCTTTACGAAGTTTTTTTGACCTGTTTTTGCGGTTCCGTTTTTAGAACTCGATCGGGGGGCGAACGCAGGGTTGCCAAACGCCGGGCACACCGACGACATCCCACGCGCGGTGCGCCATGATGAATTCCTGGGTGCAGCGCCCGTAGAGGGTTTGGGCTGCCTGCCCCGTCGCGTAACGCGCTGTCTCGAACGTGGCATTCGAGGGGAGGAGTTTGTTGTTGGTCAGGTAGAAGATTCGCAGCGATTTGTCGAGTCCCAGGGCGGTCACTTCGACGGTGGACTTGCTGCGGGGGTGTTTGCCTCCTTGGGTCAATAGGACATGGACCAAGTTCGGCATGCCGCTGTTCAGGTGGACGCCGCCGCGATCAACACCGCCCGGCATGATGCGTTCGGGGTACCAGTCTTTGCTCTGTCCATCTTTGGTGGGATTGTCCATGAAGCGGAGCGAACCGCCCGGCAACTTTGGCCCGGCAACTTCTTTGCCAAGGAGCCAAGTTTCGGACGAATGCTTGAGTGTCGCCGGATTGCCCGTTGTGGAACCACCCGACTCGACCCACGCTTCGACTCCCGAGCCCATGATGTCGCTCATCGCTTCGTTGAGCGCGCCGGACTCGTTGATGTACGTGAGGTTCGAGGAAGTGCTTGTGACGGCGTGTGTGATCTCGTGCGCGGTCACGTCCAAACCGAGGGTCAAGTCAAGCAAAAGCGAACCGTCTCCGTCGCCATAGGCCATCTGAAAGTACGGCGATCCGAGCCACGCGGCGTTGTTTGGGCTGCACGAAAAACCCGCCGGAAACTGCACATGCACCGTCGCGACCATTTTTGCCCCTTTGTTGTCGTAGGAGTCGCGAGCAAACATGTGTTTGTAGAAATAGTAGGTGTTTGATTGCTGGTCGTACACGCGGTTGACACTTGCGTCAGCGACGGCGGGCTCGCCTTCTTTGCGCGACGCAGTGCCCGGCAGCGTACCGCCCATTCCGATGCACTTGCCGCCGAGGGTATAAAGCTCGCGACTCAAGGCCTGGTGCACATGGGACCGACGGGAAATGATCTGGCCGTGATCGACAGAGACAAACACTTCCTCAAGCTGTGAGCCTGTGGCATCCACAAAACTCACGAGGGCACGATGGGTGAGCTGGGCTTTTGCGGTTGGCCGATCGTCGGGCGCAACGATTGCCCATGACGGCGCATCCAGAAATTGCACCGGACCTTGCGCAAGACCGGACAGCGCGTTCCGAACGGAGGTTTCCGCCGCCAAAGGAGCCTTGGCAGATGCGGGAACGGTTGCCTCCACGTCGGGAACGAGTTCTCCGATGACCGCCAAAAGTGTACCGCTGCGATCGGATTGGAAGACCACTTCTCCGTCGGGAACCGGGATGCCGTCGTGGAGCTGCGAAAGCCGGATGTAGTGAAAACCGGCTTCATCGGTCTGTTCGGAAAGAACGCGAAAGTCCGTTTGGGGGGCCAAACGATAGGCGGTCGCGAGTCGCTCACGCAGGACGGAGGCCGCGCCTTTTCCGTCGAGCACTGTTGCGTCAGCTTGGCCGGACAAAAACAGAGGTGTTTGCCGGGCCGACAACCGCACCGTGTCAAAACCCATTTCGGACAGCTTGGTCTGCGAAACACTGGGGCTATTGCCGCGGACGCTGGTTGCATCTGTGCCGCCTGCGCAGCCAGACACAAACGCAAAGGACAAAACCATGGCGGACGAGGCGAACAGACTCGAACGACGCTTCAAAGCAAACATAAACGACTCCTTTTGTTGGTTTGGAACGAGACTTTCCGCAGCTATATCACAGCGTTTCGTGCGGGAAGGGAGTTGTTCTCGCGAGGCAGGTGGGTCGGTGGCCGTTCGACGGTGCGAGTTTTACAGCGGCACGACGAGGCGACCTTCATCGGACGAAACCAGCTCGATTTGGCGATCGTGGGCCATGATGTCGAGGATTTCTCGGAGTGGCTCGACGGGAACCCCCAATTCTTGAGCCAGATCTGTTTCCGGCATCGACGGATGACCCTCCAAACAGGCGAGCACGCGCAACGGCGACAGACCGCTTTTTCCCTGAATTGCGACTTTGGCCATGCGCGGCTGCGTCGTGCGACCCGTTTTCGCTGGCGGAGGTTGTGTGCCCACGCCGGGCAGCGCATTTTTTTGCGGTATGGCGACACCGTTCGCCGCCGTCGGTCGCCGGGGTCGGGCTGCATCCGCTCGTTCGGGCAAAGCTGCCGCCATCGCCGCTTCATCGTTGGCCATCGCCAGCCAGGAAACCGACGGAGAAATGGCACTGTCGGCAGTGGACAGCGTCTGGTCGATCAAGTCGGTTGGTGGAACCTCGAATTGCCGTGTTGGCTCAAAATCGCTGGGCGGCAACGGTTTTGCGCCTTTTGGGAGCGGCTCCACGGGCTTGGCTTTGATCGGTTTTTGCGGTTCCGCTTTGGCACTTTGAGTCAATTCCGCACGGGCCGCAGCCATTGCCTCAGCGAGCATGTCGTTTTCGCCCATCATGTCGAGCCAAGCCTTCGACGGCGTGTCTGCACTCGGTGCGCGTTCGGGAGCGGCTCTGTGAGAACCCGCAGGCTTTTTCGACGCTGCGCTGGCCTCGAGCGTAGCCGGATTGGCCTGGATTTTTGCAGCAGGGGTGGATGTGGGTGCAGCCTTCGTTGCCGCCCCAGGTTTTGAGGGGGTGGACGGTTGCGGATTCGATTTTCCTTGCGAATCTCTCGCTCGGGCCAAAAGCGCCTCGTCGGGCACGCTTCTGACGGTATCGCCCGAATCCGCGCGGCTCACGGGCACACCGTCGCTTGGTCCATGGCCCGCAGGCGCACCTGAAGTTTTGGGTGTCGCCGCTGCCGGTTTGCTCGACCCAGGAGCGGCCTTTGGCGCAGTCGGAACCGGTTTTGTGGAAAGGGCCGGGCTCGGTTTTTGTGCTGACGCTGCGGGTTTCGCCGCTGCCGCCTCGGCCTGATGTTTCATGTCCTTGGGAACTGCTGGGCCCGATCGATCCACATGCGTCAGCGAACGAACTTGGCCGACGGAAACACCTTCCTTTTCCGCTTGGGCCAATGCCTCGGCGAGCGCATCGGGTCCACTGTCTGCAAACTTCTTGGAACCCAAGGTCGGAGGTTTGGCGGAAAGGTGCGCTTTTTCAGCAGATTTGGCTGGCGCGGGGGTGACTTTGGCTTGGGCGGGAGTGGCCTTTCCGGTTGCGGCGGGCATAGGCGTGGCCTGGGCGGGCTTTTTGGCCGCACTGCTCGCGCCCGAAAGCCGTTCGGCGTACACCGGTGCCAATTTGACCAGCGCGGCGCGCGGTGTATCGACTTCGTGCAACACAGAAAGGTCGGTTTCAGACAGTGGGTGTAGTTCGTTCGTCGTCCCGGAAACGGCAGCGGACCGCAGACGCGCGGTGACCACTTCTTTGAGCTGCGACGGTGCAATCCGCGACAGGGAAACCAGCTCCATGTTCTGTTTGATTTGGCTGGGACCAGGGCGCGCCTGTTTTTCGGTGAAAAGCCCAAACGTGTCGGGTCGGCACGACAAAATCAGCAGCGTCGCCGCCGTGAGGCCGTGCAAAGAACCCAGCACTTCGGCCTGCGCGTGCAGTCCCGGTTGTCCAAGCTGCTCGAGCACTTGGTCCACCTGATCGAACACGATTGTCAAACCCGAGGGCCGTCGCATCGTCGCCAAACGGATCAGCGAGCACAGAACGTACCGCGCGGTCGCTTCCTGGTTGATGGTTTGTTTGGCCCCGATTTTCTCTCGATCTTTTTGCGGCAGGTCTTCGCCCGCGAGCCACGCCGTCACGAGTGCGCGCCGATCCGCATGCGGAAACTGCAAAAGCACCTGCCGAGCGGTTGAATCCAGCGAATTTTCCGTCGGGAGTGTCAAAAGATACGATTTGAGTCCAGGTTCGATTTGCGGCCACAGTTTTTCGGCAGCCTCGGCAAAATCGGCGATTGGACGACGCAATCCCGACGAAAGACACAGCGCCGGAAGCTCTTTGAGAACGGCGGTCGGTCCCTGGTATGACCCAATCCGCGCCGCGTCCAGCAGGTCATAGGTTTGCGAAAACAGAATTTCCCACAGCAGCCGATCGATTGGTCGCTCTAGCCGCTCTCCTTTGTGTCCTGGCTTACATAGTCCAGATACAAACTGCTTCAGCGTGAACCGGAACGGCTGCGCCAAATCGGGAAGCGCCGGAATCGAGACGAACAGTGCTTCTTTGCGATGCTGCCGTTTGAGCCACCACAACAGATGGCTTTTTCCCGCACCTGGGTCTCCGACGAGCGCGACCATTTGACCAAAGCCACGCCCGGATTGCTTCAAACCGCGCAAAAGGACTTGGCGAGCGTCGCTGTGCAGCGATCCAACATCCACAAGTTCTGGATGATCCAAATCGCTGACCGATACGTGGCCAAATGGACTTTGCGCTCCGTCGCTTCTTGCGCCTGACTGATTCATGAGCAAATCGAGGCTTTTCCCCCGAGGCATCATATCACGACGAGAATCCGCAAAATAAAACGTAATCTAAAACACAAATCCTGACACAAAAGAGGCTTCTGGCAGGATGTGGTCGAAGGATTGGGGTCCAGCCGATTTTCGCCGGGTGATGACCGTGGCGCTCTAGACGGCAACGCGCTTGACTTTGTGATTCCTCTCGATATTGTCCCGGTCACTGTGAAACGCACGTTCAAGGTCAACATCGCCGGTCAACCCTTCCAGGTCCGAAGCGATGCAGACGAATCCTACGTGCAGCTTCTGGCCGAGATGGTCAACACGCGGGTGAAATCGCTTCTGGGCAGTCGGCAAATCGCGACGCATTCGGACATGGTGTTGACGGCGCTCCAGCTTGCCGATGAACTTTTTCACGAGCGCGAGTCGCACAAAGTGCTGAATGCAGGGTTGCGCAACCACGCGAAACGAATGCTCGATTGTCTGCGCAGAATCGGCGAGACGGACGAGCCGCAACCGAGGTTGCCGTGACGGTCGGGGATGCGAAATCACTTGCGGCGAGGAAGAAAACCCTGCGCGCGGAATTGCGGCGTGTGCGACAAGAACAGGGCTGCGCGGTCGGTTCGGTCGAATCCCAATGCTTGGCCGAGAAAGCAGCCGAGCAGGCGTTCGGTTTGGGCGCGCTGGCTGTGGCCAAGTGTGTGGCGGTGTACGCCGCGTCCGGGCACGAATTGGACCCGGCGTGTTTGGTCGAAAGGCTAGCAGTTTCTTCGTCGGTGGCTTTTCCGCGCATCGAGACTGCAAAGCCGCCCGCGTTGTCTTTTCGTCTGTGTTCGCCCTCCGCATTGGTCGCGGCCCGGTTTGGTCTGCGCGAGCCTCTCGAGACAAGTCCAACGGTCCAGGCGATCGATGTTTTCGTCGTGCCCGGGCTGGGTTTTGACCCCAAAGGCCGACGGCTTGGGCAGGGCGGTGGGTATTACGATGCGGCGTTGCACAAGGTGCCCGAGGCTGTGCGAGTTGGCTTTGGGTACGACTTTCAAATCATTTCAGAAATTCCCGTCGAGGAATGCGATGAACCAATGGATTTCATTGTGACTCCGACGCGGACATGGGCGACTTTGGCGCGGACGTTTGCGCCAAGGTCCGCGAAGGAGGATGTATCGTGACGCTGGCCGTGGGCATCGCCCTGTGCATTTTGGGGATCGTCCTGGGCATCGTGCTTGCTCAGAAATTCTCTCCGTCTCCGACGGGAAAGCAGGCAACGGAGACCCAGAAAGAAATACTCGACGCAGCCCGTCGAGAGGCTGAACAAATCAAACTCGATGCACAGGTGGAATCGAAAGATCTCCTGTTGAGAGCGCAAGAAGCCGCTGATGCGGAATTGCGCGCACGCCGAGACGAAATCGAGCGAGAGGCGCAACGAATTGGCAAACAAGAGGCTGCGCAAACGCGAAAAGCCGAGGTGCTGACATCTCGGGAAGAGGAGCAAAATCGTCGAGAGCGCAACCTGCAAAACCGCGAACAGACAGCCGAACAAAACGCAAAACGCGCCGAGGACCTGGCCGACCAAGCAGCCAAAAAACTCGAACAAATTGCAGGGCTTTCCGTCGAGCAAGCTCGGACCAAATTGGCCGACGAAGTTCGCGAAGAAGCACGAAAGCAAGCCGCAGCCGACGTAAAGCGCATCGAAGAGGAATATCGGCAACAGGCCGAAGATCGAGCCAAATCGATTTTGGCGACGGCAGTGCAGCGTTATGCGAGCGATTTTGTCGCGGAAAAAACGGTCAGCGTCGTCTCGCTGCCGTCAGATGACTTGAAAGGAAGAATCATCGGACGCGAGGGGCGGAACATTCGCGCACTGGAAGCTGCGACGGGCGTCGATTTGGTCATCGACGACACGCCGGATGCCGTGATCGTGTCTTGTTTCAATCCGGTGCGACGCGAAATTGCGAAACTCGCGCTGTCTCGGTTGATCGCAGATGGCAGGATTCATCCGACGCGAATCGAAGAAGCCGTCCAAAAAGCGTCCGAGGAAATCGACCACCTGTGCAAAGAAGCCGGCGAGCAGGCTGCGTTCGATTTGGGTTTGCACAAAGTTCATTCCGAACTGACGAAAACGCTGGGCAAGCTGAAATTTCGGACGGCGGGCGCGCAAAATCTGCTTCAGCACAGCGTCGAAGTCGCGTGGCTGGCCGGTGCGATGGCGGCGGAATTGGGCATCAATGTGAAACTTGCTCGACGGGCTGGGCTCTTGCATGACATTGGGCGCGCCGTCGATCAGGAAAACGAAGGCTCTCACGCGATGGTGGGCGCGGCGTTGTGCAAAAAGCTCGGCGAGCCGCAAAAAATCGTCGATGCGATTGCGTCGCATCATGGCGAGCAGCCTCCGACGAGCGTGCTCGATTATTTGGTCGATGCCGCGAACGTGTTGTCAAATGCGCGGCCCGGTGCCCGACGAGAGCAACTGGAGTCGTACATTTCGCGGCTTCACCAACTCGAAAAACTGTGCGAAACGGTGCCCGGCGTCGAAAAAGCGTATGCGATTCAGGCCGGTCGCGAGCTGCGCGTACTGGTCGAAAACGACAAAGTTTCAGACGAGCAAGCCGTTCTTTTGTCGCGCGATATCACGCGAAAAATCGAAGAAGAAGCAACCTACGCGGGCCAAATTCGCGTGTGCGTCATTCGAGAAACCCGTTCGACCGACTACGCCCGTTGATGTTGCGTCGGAAAGCATCGCCGTTGCGAATCACCCGGCTTGCTGCCGCAACGTGACATACCGAGCAATTTTTGCGCTCATGCTCGGGTCCAGCGTGTGTCTCTCGAAAACCAGCAGTCGGCATACCTCTTTTTCCGTTGGCAAACCCGGATTGGATACTTCCGCTTTCGCAGTCGCACATACATGCAGGTGTCCATCCCACTCGTCAGGAAAAAGGCGAGCGACTTCTTCGCTGGGAGGCGGCAGCACAAGACGCACGCGCAAAACCTTGCGTTGCCACGATGTTTCGATCGGAGAGCGCAAACGCAAGCCAGACTCGCTGATTTCAAGCGCCAAACGAAAGCAGCGCCTCTTTTCAGCGGGGGAAAACACTTCGGC
This sequence comes from Pseudomonadota bacterium, assembly GCA_035328405.1. Classification (GTDB taxonomy): domain Bacteria; phylum Myxococcota_A; class Polyangia; order Palsa-1104; family JAEUJZ01; genus JAEUKA01. Next base: position 65,404 of record DAOLIT010000009.1, read on the forward strand.
AGGTACGCACAACGGAACGAAGTCCACACGCCCTTGTGGCACGACTTTCGGATAACCCGCAAGCCGACAGGTGTGTTTTCGCTTACAGGGTCGAAAAGGCGACGAGCGCCTCGACGACAGCGTCTTGCAGCCGCTTGGCTTGCGCGGTTTCTTCCTCGTTGACAAGGATCGAAAACGCGAGCGGCGAACGCAGCGTCTGTTGGGGATTTTGGGGCGCTCCGGCAAAACCCGACAGGCACGACACGCCGTTGAGTGTGCCGGTTTTGGCTCGCACCAAACGATCCGCGACTGTCCCCGAAAGCCTGTGCGCGACCGTTCCATCGGCACCTGCGATCGCGAGCGAACCGACAAAATCTGCCGAAATGCGGAAATCGCGGTACGCCGCTCGCAACAGCGTCACGACCTGGAGCGCAGTAAAGCGATTGCTATCGAACAAACCCGAGCCGTTCATCATTTGGTATTTGCCCGGCAAAATGCCCACCGTCTCGAGATATCGACCAACGGCCTGCAAACCTTTGGGCCACGAGCCGGGCTTTCCCGACGAATCCGATCCGAGACTTTTTAGGATTTGTTCGGCGGTGAAGTTGTTGGAGCGTTTGTTCACGTCTCGCACAATCACGCCGAGAGGCGGCGAATAATGCGTTCCCAAAATCTGCGCCGTCAGTGGCACCGTGCCGCGAATCACCCGGCCTTGAATGGGCACGCCTCGTCGGGACAAAAGATCAAACAGGGTGTGTCCGGCGAACAAATCAGGGTGCGCCACGCGCTTGTAAAAATCGAGTCCAGCAGCGTCGGTTGTCCGAATGGTGCCTCGCACACGGACAACGGTTCGTTCCTTGCCCGCCGGTGCGTCCTTTTCTTCCGTGGCCTCGACGAACACGCTCGTTCGGCCTTGCGAAACGGTGCGCGCCTCATTGACCAGCGACACATACGCCGAGCCCGGATCGACGATGGCTCGTGCGGGCTGGCCGGCGACGGGCGCGGGCAAAACGCGAACCGCAATCACATTGCCGTTCAGGGACACGGCGCCTTGAGGTGCGCGATACGCAGCGTCTTGGTTTTTCTGCTCGAAGGCCGGACCGACGCGCTGCTCGTCGAAAAACGTGTCGTCGATGATCACATCCCCACGGATTTTTTTCACACCGCGCACCGAAACTTCTGTGGTCAATTTCCACAAGTCTTCCGTCGAGAACCACGGATCGCCGTATCCGCGCAGGTACAGATTTTTCCATTCGCCTGGCTTGTCCGTTTTTTCGCGCTCGCCGAGGATCACCGTCTTGAAGCGATATTCTGGTCCCAGCAACGTCAGCGCCGCTGCCGTCGTAAACAGCTTCACATTCGACGCGATGTTCAGCGGCATTTCGTGGTTGCGTGTGTACAAAAACTGCCCGCTGTCCAGGTCGAGCACGGCGATGCCGATGTGATTTTTTCCGGGCAGCAGCGTCGTACACAACTGGTCAATCCGCTGCTCGAGCCATTTTTTTCGCGACGCCGGGTCGGCAGGCGGCGGACTTGCCGGAGGGAGCTGCGGACCTGCGCTGGTTTTGTCGCCCTCTTGCGGAGCGCCAGGTGCCGTTTCCGAAACCGTTGGTCCCGTCGGAGGTGAAACCGGTGCTGCTGGCGGAACGGCCTTCTGTCCGTTTCCAGAAGGAGTGGCCTTTCCACCGGCCTGCGCGAAAATTGGCTCGTCGGATGCGGCCAGTGTAGTTTGGCCCTCCGATGTGTGGGCGCAACACAGCCCAAGCCCCAAACCGAGCACGCGCAAACCACGCGAAACCACATGTGCGTGCGGTCCACGCAGGTCACAGCGAGAACGATCAAACAGCATGTCGGCAGCCTAGCAAAACCTGTTTTTCTGCGCGCTTTTTTGCCCTTGCGGGTCGTGTAGTTGGGTGTGTGCTGGGTCTGCTGTGTGTTTTGTCCTCGACGGGGTGTCGAAGGCAGCGCATTCCTCAGGACGAATTGGTGCTGCTCATCGAACAGCCGCCTCGCAACGTCGATCCGCGTTACGCCACCACGTCGTATGACTTCAAGCTGACGTATTTGTGTTTTGCGCGGCTCGTTTCCGTCGATGACGATGCGCTAAAACCCAAACTGGAACTGGCGGAACAAGTGCAGGTTGTGTCGGCGACTCCCGAGCGCGGCCTGGTGTTGGAAGTGACGTTGCGCGATGCGAAATTTTCCGATGGCCATGCGGTCACGTCGGAGGATGTGCGATACACGCTCGACAAACTGCTCGACGAAAAGGCGGGCAGTCCGTCCATGCGATCGCGTTTTTCGGAAAACGGTCTGGTGCGTCCGATCGAAATTCTGTCGCCCAAGCAATTTCGGATTTCGTTTGCCAAACCTACAGCGTCCTACCTGACCGATTTGGATTTTGGAATCCTGCGCTCAGGGACGGCGGAAGCAGGGCGGGCGAGGCCGATTGGGGCGGGGCCGTTCGTGTTGTCGGGCGATGTGGGCGAAATCACGCGCTTTGCAAGAAATCCGCACTACTTTTTGGGGCCTCCGAGCGTGGCTGCACTGACGGTGCGCGTCGTGAGAGACACCAATTCGCGTCTTTTGTCTCTGGTCGGAGGGTCTGCCGACCTGACACAGAATACGGTTCCGCCGATGCTGTTTGATTCGGTCACGCGCTGGAAAAACCGGTTGGAACTCGAGTCGGCTCCGTCGGCGCTTCTGCTCTATCTTGGGATGAACACCGAGGACGGGCGGCTGAGAAATGCCAAGGTCCGACGGGCGATTGCGCTGGGCATCGATCGCGAACGCATCATTCGGACGAAATTGCGGGGCAAAGCGCGTTTGGCGTCGAGTCTTTTGCCGCCGTTTCATTGGGCTTTCTCAGAATCCTCATCGCGTTTGCAATTCGACCCCGAGGAAGCGAAACGTCTGCTGGATGCCGCAGGCTACCCGGACCCCGACGGGCCCGGCGGAAAACCGAGGCTGACGTTGCAATTCAAAACATCGACGGACGCGATGGCGACGGCGATTGCGCGTGTGATTGCCTCGCAATTGGCCGAGTTGGATGTAGCCGTCGAGCTGCGTCCGCTGGAATTTCATCTGTTTTTGTCCGACGTGAAAAAGGGAAATTTCCACCTGTACATGCTCTCGTCTGCGGAAATCGCCGAGCCAAGTCTGTTTCGCAATTTCTTTCACTCGTCGTTCATTCCCACGGTGCAAAACCACGAGGCTGGGCTCAATCGCATGCGATATCGAAACCCGGCGCTCGACAAACTTCTCGAGGACGGCAGCCGCGAGTTGGATCGCGAAAAACGCAAAGCGATTTACAAAGAAATCCAAGAGATCTTGGCGCAAGAGCTCCCGATGCTTCCGCTGTGGCACCCGGACAATGTGCTGCTGGCCCGCAAAGGTGTCGTCGGTTTCAAGATTTGGCCGACTGCACAACTTTCGGGCTTGTCGCTCGTCCGAAAAACGCATTGACAGCCGCCGTCGAAGTGTTGTTGGCCGGGTCTATTTGGGTGGGATTTCCAACCGCAACACCCGACGAGGACCGGTGATTTCGGCGGTGTCCACTTCCAACAAAACAGCACTTTCCCGGCCATCCGTTTTTGCATCGGAAAGCTGCCGCAGGGCGAGCACGGCGAGCGGGCCAGTCAGCAGCGTGCGAGCGGTCAATTTGTCTTCATCAATGAGGGAAATCCGGTTGTGTTCCCCGACGGTGGACAGGTTGTCTTGGATCAGCAAACGTCCGTCGGAAAGCACGCTGACAAAGCCCACATTTTCAGCCAAACGCACCGTCGCGTCCGAATCGGTTTTGTCTCGGTCGAAACGGCGCAGTTGACCCAAACGGCGCAGCGTGGCGGCGTGTTCCTTGAAATACACCCGACGACAATCCTGTGAAAAACGGACGTCGCGGCCTCGTTCCATGAAACGGCGGCCTTGTATGTATCCGTCGCCGACACCCGTTCCGTACCGCGCCGGTGGATCGAGTGAATAGGCGAGCGCGCCATCGTCGCACAACGCGAAAATCTGTTGATCGACCATGTTGGTGATCCGAATTGGCGGGCTGTTTCCGTCGGTCGCAACCTGCCGAAGTTCATTTCCTGAAAAGTACAGGATGGCTTTTTCTGCGGTGCGGCCAAATCCGACGCCGCCGCAAGGTTCTGGGTCCAGGATTTGCACTTGTCCCGACCAGAGCGAAACGCGGCGCACGCCATCCCAATCACAGGTCAGCGCGGCCTCGTATCTTTCATCGAAGCCCAGGACGGCACCCTCGGGGGAAAGCCGCTGGCCGAGCCTGCGCATGGTTTTCTGATGGGTGTCGTACAGCAGGAGCATTCCCTCGACATCGACGAACAACTCGCCGTTTTTCGTCTGAGCTCCCCAATAGAGCGTGCCCAATTCCTGGCTGATTCCGTCGTCGAGGAAAAGCCCGCGTGTGACCAAATCTGCACCCAGGACGAAGAGCACGCGCTCGTCGAAATCGAAACCGAGCGGTCCCTGTCCCCACGCGGGTTCTGCATCCTTGGGCCACGGCCAAACCGCGTGATGAAACAGTCCGTCCTTCCCGAGCCACACGACATCAATCCCCAAGTTGTCGCGGCTGGCTCCGAAAGCCGCAAGTGCGTGCTGCCCACAGAGCAGTCTGATGGAACCGCTGGGCTGAACCAGCGCAGTGTATGGTCCGGCTGCGACGCCACCGGCCTTGTGTAGATACAGTTTTGGAAAATCAAAACCGTTGCTTTCCGTCGCTGAGCAATATCCGTGAATCGGCTCTTCTGGGAAGGCCACGACGCGCACGCCCGTTTCCGAAAGCGAAAATGGGGGCGAGACGGACTGGGTGCGAATCGCACCTCGGATGGGTTCGTCCACGGGATCGGGTTCTGGATAGACAAAAACCAGCTCGGCAACCTCGTTTTCTCCGTTGACCATCCGAGCGGACCGAAGTCTGCCCTCCACCGGCAAAAGCTGTGCGTGCGAGCGCGGCCCATCCAGCCGAGTCACGGCCAGCGTTTCGCCGCCGTGAAACTCCGAACAAGCGGCGACGGCGAACAGCAGCATCCACAACGCGCAACCTGTGAATTTCCCCACAGAATTTTCCCCCGCCAAAAGTGTACTGGGCCGTTTGGCTTTTGGGGAAGCGTCTGTCGCACGTACCATCGTGCGCGGAGCCACAAAGTTTCATGCTCGACAAGTTGCAAGAGTTCGTGTCGCTGCTGCGCAAAAACGGCGTGACGGTCGGAACGTCCGAATTTTTGGATGCGCTGCGGGCGTTGGAGCTGGTGGGGCTCTGTGACCCACATGTGGTCAAAGAGGCGCTGAGAGCTTGTTTGTGCAAACGACCGGCAGACGACAGCCGTTTCGAGGATCTGTTCAGCCTGTTTTTCCATCGAGAAGGGGACTTTCTTTTGCACGACGAGGGGAATGAACCGCCGCTCGTGACCGCTTTGAGACAAGCCGGGCTTACCGACGAGCAGATCGAAAAAGTGATCGCGGAACTCATGACCCAGGCCGCCCGGCTCGATCCGACGGCGCGGCTTGGATTGGGTTTGCGGCGCGCGGGTCTGTCGCTGCTCTTGCGTTTGTCGGGCCAAACCATCGACGTTTCGCGCATGCAGAGCCCGCTGCAAATCGGCTTTTTTACTCAAGGGCTGCTCGACGAGCTTGGTTTTCGCCGCGCAGAGACAGAACTGCGTGCGCTCTTGGCCGACCTGACGCCGACGCTTGGCGAACACGTCGCGCAGACGGTGCTGAAACAGGCCGAGCAAAACCTGTGGCAGTTTCGCGGAGCCGTGCGCAACGAAGTCCAAAAAGCGTTTGAGAAACAGAATCTCCGTTTCGCGGACACACAGCGGTCGTTGCTTCTGTCGGAAAAACCGCTGGCTCGACTGTCTGCCGCAGAACTTTCCGAGCTGCGCAAAGAGGTGATTCGGCTGGCGGACAAATTGAAAAACCAAAAAAAGGAAAAACCCCGACGGAAACCGCATGGACGGCTCGACATGCGACGGACGTTGCGCGCGGCTGTGCAAACCGGCGGCGTGCCTTTTCGGCTGTTCTTCCGCGTGCGAAAACCGCACAAACCGAGGCTGGTTTTGCTGTGCGACATTTCCGATTCAGTCCGGCAAGTGGCTCGGTTTGCGCTTCAGTTTGTGTGGGCGGTGCAGGAGCGTTTTTCCAAAGTGCGCTCTTTCGTGTTTGTGTCGGATGTGGGCGACGCGACGGATTTGTTCCGAAATTCCGATCCAGACCGAGCGATCGAAAAAGCGTATTCCGGTGCGGTTGTGCGGGTTTCCGCCAATTCCAACTACGGACAGGCGTTCCAGCAGTTTGTCGCGCGGCATTTGACAGCCGTCACGACACGGACCACGGTGATCATTTTGGGCGACGGGCGATCGAACTATTTTCCGTCGCACGCCTCGGCGCTGGCACAAATCAAAGCCAGGGCCAAACAGGTGCTTTGGCTCAATCCCGAACAGCCATCCTCGTGGGTTTTTGGTGACAGCGCGATGCGCGACTATCTGCCCCATGTAAGCCGCGCCGAGGTGGTCCACAACTTGGCCTCGCTGCGCCGCGTCATCGATCAGTTAATCATATGAAAAAATTGTAAGCCCGTTTACTTACCGGCTTTTTTGGCGGTATGATCGGTGCCGGGGGAATGCGACTCACCGCGATGAGTGCCCCCCAAAAGGCACCGCACTCCATGCCGCAAACCAAAACGCCCCGCGACCGCTCTTTTGGTTTCTCGTCAACAGTTGTTTCGCTATTTTTGACCAAGTTTCGCGACTTTGCGCTGCCTGCGTGTGTGTGGGCCGTGCTTGTCACGATGGGGTCCTGGCAAGCGCGGGCAGATACCGCAACGCCACCGCCGCAAATGGTGTTGGCGGCCCCCATGGCGCTGCAAACCGCCGCAGCAACGAGCGCAGCCGATTTGGCTGGTGGCCCAAACGCAGGCGCTCCGGCGGATTCTGCTGCTGCGAAAAAAACACCGCTCACGCCAGTCAATGCGGCTTGGACCCAGGTGCTAAACCAGATCGTGTCCGATCCGCCGCCCCCGCATTTGGTGCGCGGCACGCACTACGTCATCTCGAATGAGGACCGCCACGATCTGTGGAAAAAAACCATCGACAACCTGGGAGGAGCGTACATCGGCGTCGGGACCGATCAGAACTACGTGCTTGCGGGATGGCAGAAGCCGGAATTGCTGGTGCTGTTCGACTTTGACCAAGTGGTCGTGAATCTGCACTACGTCTATCGGGTGTTTTTCATCCAAGCGAACACGCCCGACGAGTTTCGTTCGCTGTGGGAGACGAAAAACGAAGCGACGGCGATGCGTCTTTTGGCCGAGGCATACCCACACCCCAAACAGCGCGCTGCGATTGTCGAGGCGTACAAAATGTCGCGGTATTCCGTGCTCGCGCGTTTTCGCAAGGTCGCGGGGATCTACCAAATCCACAAAATTCCGTGGTTTATGACCGATCTCGACCAGTACGCGCACGTGTCGCAACTGTTTCGCGCCGGACGGGTCGTGATGGTGCGGGGCGATCTCACGGTGGGGCGCAGTCTGCAAAGCATCGCAGATGCGCTCACGTCGCTGGGCGTCAAACTCAAGGTGCTGTACTTGTCGAACGCCGAACGGTATTGGACGTACACCGAAGGTTTCCGAAAAAGCGTTCTTGCGCTGCCTTATGCCGAGGCTGCCCTCGTGTTTCGCACGCGCGCTCGGCCCAACGGTGTCTACATGTATGTCGTGCAGGATGCGCAGAATTTCCAACAGTGGGTCAGTCATCCCAAAGTGAACACGGTCTATCAAGTCACTCACCAACTCGAGGCGGACCCCAATCCGGGGTTGTTCCACATCAAAAAGCTGCCGGGCCCGACCGTCCCACAAATCCCACATCCTGCGTCCGCTCACTTGAAGAGCAAATGACAACCTCGCGGACAGTGCTATCGCGTGGTGGCTCGACCGAATAAAATGCGGCGTCACGACATCGCACACTGCAAACAGGTTGTAAAAAAGGCCGCACCGATGAGGAAACCGTCATTTATATCTCTTCTGTCCTTCCACCGCGTTCGTCGCCTCGTTCTGTTTCCTCTGCTTGGCACGATGCTGCTTTTGTCGGGGGCTGCCGCGAGCGCCAACTTCAAGAACTTGCAAGTCATGCCCAAAAACGTCAGCAAAGCCGCGCTGATCGCGCAGATGAATTCCCAGGTCGTGGCGCTCGGGAAAGACTGCACGCATTGTCACGATCCGAAAGACCCCGCCAAGGAAACGCCGCTCAAGGAGAAAGCGCGCGACATGATGCGGATGGTCGCCGAAATCAACGCGAAATGGCCGGGCACGCTGAACCGCGTCACTTGCTACACCTGCCATCGCGGAAACGTCAAACCCGCCGACAAACCGTAGTTTCTGTCGTGTTGTGCGTCCTTTGGAACTCGACCGATCTGGGATGAGTTCCGCACTTCCACCGCCCGTCTCCAACAACCAATCCCGCCGATGCTGAGCAGGGTGGGACTTGTTCGTTCAATGTCTGCGTATAAAGTGCCACTTTACACAAGGTACAAACAGGCCTAGGCTCCCGAACATGTCGGACATGTGGCGATGGTCCAGGCGGCTGCGCGAGAAGTGGGCGACGGCAAAACGCGATCTCCGTTCGCTGGGTTCCTTTCTGTCTGCGGAGACCCCTCCGCCTTCTTTTCCTGTATCGCAGCGGCCTACGCGTAGGGTTTCGGTGGGTGATGGGAGGCGTTCGTTGCGCGTACTGGAAGTGGTGCGCGAAACAGAGAACGTGGTCACGTTCGTCTTGGGAGATCCTTCCGGCCTGCCGATTCCGTGCCTTCCCGGTCAGTTCTTTACGGTGCTGTTTCCGTTGCAAGGGAGAACGGAACGGAGGGCCTATTCCGCAAGTACGTATGTTGCGAATCACAAGACCCTTTCGCTGACTGTAAAACGACAGGCAGAGGGGCGGGTATCCACAGCTCTGCATGACACGTTGCGACCAGGAATGTTCTTGCAGGTTATGGGCCCATCGGGTCGTTTCACGTTGAACGCTGGACAAGATTCTCGACGGAGATTGGTCCTGATTGGGGGTGGTTCTGGAATCACTCCGCTTCACTGCATCTTGCAATCAGTCTTGGCCGAGGAAAAGGACAGCCAGGTTGTCCTGATCTATGGGAATCGCAGTTCCAATGACATCGTGTTTCGGGAAAGTCTGTCCAAACTTTCTGAGGCATTTCCCGAACGGTTTGCGCTGCGGCATGTTGTTGAAAAAGCGGAAGACGGTTTTCCTGCAACGGTGGGAATCTTGGATCGGACAACCGTCGCGCTGGAACTTCTGCGTTTGCCCGATGACGACGGAACCGTTCAGTACTACATCTGCGGGCCGCAAGGAATGATGGATGCAGCGCGTTCTGTGTTGCGAGAAAAAGGAGTGCAAGCAGAGCGCATCCATGAGGAACATTTTGCAACCCCTCAACTCGAAAAGACCGCGCTTCCCAAAGACGCTCAATCCGTCGAGGTATCGCACGAAGGACAAGTAAAAACTGTTTGGGTTGAACCGGATGAGACGATTTTGGAAGCGGGTTTGCGCAACGGACTTTCGTTGCCGTTTTCCTGCACGATGGGCGGTTGCGGAGCTTGCAAAGGGGAGCTCCTTTCGGGAAACGCTCTGCTTTCGGAACCGAACTGCCTTTCAGAACAAGAACGAACAGAGCGCCAGATTTTGCTCTGTGTTGCACATCCGACCGGCTCGTGCCGTGTCAAAGTCCCGTGACTTTCACGTTTCCACAATCCTAGGGAGGCCAACATGTTCGATATACGTTCGATCACGTCTCATCTTCCGGCTCGTTACCAAGATCGCCTGGATGAAGCGCTCGAGGTCGTCAGTCTGCTGCGTGAAATCCGCGATCCGAAGCTTTTGCTGACGCTGGGGCCATCAGGAATCCGGGGTTTGGTGTGGAAAAGGGGGAAGCAGGGGATTCCGGCCAAGATGCCCGCTTCTCATCGTGCGTACTTCGATTTTTCGTGTCCGGCAGACAACCCGGAAATGGCGAAACTGTATGAACGCGCGAAACAGGGGCAGTGGGATTCGGACATGATGCCGTGGAACCTGAGCGTCGATCCAGAGAACCCCGAAACGAGTCTTTTGCCCGAGACTTTTTTGGATTTCAATTTGCTCGAGGACGCGGGCGTCAAGCTGACACAAAAAGAAAAAAGAGGGGTGATCAATAGCCTTGCGGCTTGGATGATCAGCCAGTTTTTGCATGGGGAACAGGGGGCTCTGCTCGCGGCAGCGCAAGTTACAGAGGCCGTTCAGTTTTTCGACGGAAAACTCTATGGGGCAACGCAGGTGATGGACGAGGGAAGGCATGTGGAAGTCTTCCATCGGTATCTCAATGAGAAGCTCCAGAAGATGTATCAAATCAACGACAATCTGTTCGTGATTATTGACGCCCTCATGACCGATTCCCGTTGGGATTTGAAGTTCCTGGGAATGCAAATCATGGTCGAAGGACTCGCGCTAGGGGCGTTCGGTGTTATGTACAAAATGACGAAGGAACCGCTTCTGAAAGAGATCGTGAAAAAAGTGATTCAGGATGAAGCGCGGCACGTTCATTACGGAGTGCTTGCGCTGCGCGATCACATCAAACAGGAATTGTCGGAACGGGAACGGCAGGAGCGGGAGGATTGGGCGCTGGAAGTGGCGCTGCTGATGCGGAATCGATTTTTGGCGTATGAAGTGTTTGAGGAATGGGGCGTGGGTCGTCTGTCGCGGGAAAAATGGCGGGAGTTTGGGAGTCGGTCTCCAGGCATGACACTGTTTCGTCAGGTGATGTTTTCGCGGTTGATTCCGAATCTGCGCGAAATCGGTCTGCTGAGTCCGCGCATCCAACCCAGGTATGAGGAGGCGGGGCTTATGCAGTACGCGACCGGACTCTCTGCGGATCGTTTGACGAGCGACGATTTGGTGCGGGCCCTGGATTAGGGTTCCACAAGTTCCCCGTTTGGCCCGTTTGGGAGGCGGAGGGTTTTAGGTGACCGCGCTCTTGCCCTTGGGAAAGGAGGGCGGTACTTTCTTGCCCCCATGTCACATCCTGCGAGCGATCTTTTCTACATCACGACACCGATTTACTACGTTTCCGATGTGCCTCACGTAGGTCATGCGTACACGACCATCGTGGGGGACGTGATTGCGCGGTATGAAAGGATGCGTCGCGGCGCAAAGCATGTGTTTTATCTGACGGGAACGGATGAACACGGCGAAAAACTCGAGCGCGCGGCGCAGGCAAAGCAACTGTCTCCGCAAGTCTTTGTCGATCAAGTCGCCGAGGAATACCGGAAAGCCTGGCAGGTTCTGCACATCCAACACGACGATTTCATTCGCACAACAGAGCCTCGGCACGAGGCTGTCGTGCAGGATTTGTGGCGGAAGCTCGTTGAAAATGGGGACATCTACCTCGACCGGTACGAAGGGCTGTATTGCGTTGGATGCGAGGGGTTTGTCCTAGAGAAGGATTTGCTTCCGGGGAATGTCTGCCCGGACCACAAACGGCCCGTCGAAAAACGCAGCGAGGAAAGCTATTTCTTCCGGCTGTCGAAGTACGAAAAGGCACTGCTCGCCTTGTATGAGGCGACCCCGGATTTTGTTTCGCCGCCTCGCCGTTTGAATGAAGTGCGGGCGTTTGTCGAAACAGGTTTGCGGGACTTGTCCGTGTCGCGATCGTCGTTTCAATGGGGGATTCCGGTGCCCGGCGATCCACGGCACGTGATTTACGTTTGGATCGATGCGCTTACAAACTACTACTCGGCCCTACAAGATGCGCCGGACAAAAAGGCGTTTTGGGGTACGTCGGACAAACCGCTCGCGATTCATTTGGTGGGCAAGGAGATCGTGCGGTTTCACGCGGTGTATTGGCCGGCGATGCTGATGGCGCTGGGGTTGCCTCTGCCGCGCAAAGTGCTGGCGCATGGTTGGTGGACGGTGGACGGGGAAAAAATGAGCAAAACGCTGGGCAACGTGGTCGATCCGTTGGCGTTGTCGCGGGATTTGTCGCCCTGCGCGTTGCGATACTTTTTGCTGAGGGAGATCCCGCTTGGCGAAGACGGGGATTTTTCCTACGACGCGCTTTTGCAACGCTACAACAGCGAGCTGGCGAACGATTTGGGGAACCTGCTAAACCGCACGCTGGCGATGGTGGAAAAGTTTTGCGAGGGCAGGGCGCGCCGGTTTGCTGGGACGGAACAATTCGAGTCGTGCGGAGAGCGGCTTCGGGTGCGCGCGGAAGCGGCGAGAAGTTCCGTCGAAGCGGCGATGGCGGATTTGCAGCCGCAAAAGGCGCTCGAGGCGATTTTTGCGCTGGTTCGCGAGGGGAACACGTACCTCGAACAGGAAGCGCCTTTTACAAAAGTGAAAACGAATCCGCGTGGGGCGGACGCGATTCTGTATCACGCGCTCGAACTGTTGCGTTGGCTGAGCCTGATGCTGGAACCGTTTATGCCTGAACGCTGTGCGGAATTTCGGCGGCAACTTGGCGTGGAGCATGCGCAGGTGGCGTGGCCGTCGGTGTGGGGCGAGATCCCGGACGGCGCGGCGGTCCAAAAAGGAGTGCCGCTGTTTCCACGAATCGAGCCAGATCGACAGGCGGAATTGCTGGGCAAATGGCGATCGGCTCGACGCGCAGTGGCGGAAAATCAGGCGACTGCGGCAGGCCCAACAGTCAGTGAAAAGCCGTCCGTTGCGCCAGCGACGCCACAGCCTGACGTTCAGCAAAACGCTGCCGCTCCGGAAATTTCGATCGACGAATTCAAGAAGATCGATTTGCGCGTGGCCAAGGTTGTTTCTGCGGAGCGAGTTCCCAAAAAAGATCGGCTGCTGAAGGTGGTTTTGGATGTCGGGCCGCTCGGGACGAGGCAAGTGATCGCCGGAATTGCGGCATTGGGATCGCCGGAAAGTCTGGTTGGAAAAAACGTCGTGCTGTTGTGCAATTTGAAACCCGCCAAAATCGCGGGTCTTTTGTCGTCAGGAATGATCCTTGCCGTCGGAGACGAGAACTTGCTGGGTTTGGCGACAAGCGATCGAGATGTACCGTCGGGCACGCCTCTTCGATAGCGTGTTCCCATCCAGAAAGGACTGCGGTGGGCGCTGGCTATGTCATTCGTGCTCACAGCCCCGAGGCTTCTGCCCCCCACACTTCGTGTCGGGGACTGTCGCGCTCGCCCGCCTTCGCCCGACACAAATCTGAGGCTACGTTTCTGGATGGGAACTAGCTTGGATTGCCAGGCAGGGTGTATTGCGCCCTGTTTTGAAGATCGTTTTGGAGACAACAAAACAGGCTTGAGGACGGAAACGAGCCGGTGATAAAGTCCCGAAACTTCTTTGCGTCGGGTGTTGGCCGTCTGGGCCTTTTTGTGTCGGGTCGTTTCTGGCCCGAACCCGTTTCTCGTCGCAAATGTCAAAGGTTTAGGAGCAAGAAAGCAAAATGAAAAAGTCACCCCTCGCGCGAATGAAGGAAGTTCACGGAAGCAAAGAAAAGCTCGTCGAGGCGCTGGTTGCGTTCCCGGAAGGCGTTTTGGATCGTCCAGAAGCTGACGACAAGGATGCTTGGAAAAAACAACTTCAGTCGGCCTCGAATGCAAAGCTCATGCGGCTTCACGCCATGGGCAGCGATGTCTCGAAGCGTTTTGGAAGCAAAGAAAAACTGGTGGACGCGCTGCTCGGTTTGCAAAAGCGGGGAAAAGACGCGGATTTTCGGGCCAAGCTCGTCACGCTCCCGATTGGAAAACTTCTCGATCGGTACAAATCGGTCGAGCGCGCAAGCCGCGAGGCGCAAGCCGCAAAGAAGTGATCCCATGCTGCTGGCTCGCGTCGTAGGACCGCTGTGGGGGACGAGGCGGGCAGACAGCCTGGTGGGCCGCAAGCTGCTTCTGCTTGAAACCTTGGGGGGCGCAAGGTTGAGTGCGGTGGATGCGCTCGGTGCGGGCCCCGATGAGTGGGTTCTTGTCGCGCACGGTTCGAGGGTGCGGGATTTGACGGTGGGGGCAGAGGTCGCCGACAAGGACATCGTTGTTGCCATCGTCGATGGGATCGACGCAACGGATGGCGTTCCGACGGAGCTACAGCGATGATTTTGGGCCGCGTCGTGGGGGAGGTGTGGGCGGCTCGGCGGCACGCGGGCTTGCATGGGCAAAAGTTGCTGCTCGTCGAACCGCATTATTGGTACGGCCCGCCGTTTGAGGTGGCTCACGTGGTTGCCGTGGACCAGTTGGGCGCGGGAATCGGGGACGATGTTGTTGTGTGTTTGGGAGAGCCTGCTCGTCAGTCGATCAGCGGTTTTCCTGCGTCGGGCGGCGGTGTGCCTGGATACGCGAAAAGCGCGATGTTTCCCGTAGAAGCTGCTGTCTTGGCGATCGTGGATCGGGTTTTTGTGGACGCGGACGCTGGGACGTTTCGGGGCCAGGCCCTTTCGACTGTGTTGTCGTCTGCTTTTGCGGAAACGCTCGTTTCCGTCGGTGGGCCTGGTTCACAGGAGGCCTCTTCATGAAGCGCGGGGTGCTCTGTGGGGAAGTGTGGGCGACTCGGAAAGCGAGTGGCCTTGCGGGTCGTTCGCTCAAACTTGTGGTCGAGTTGCCCAATGCGCCTCGGGAATCGGGCATATCGTCTGATGGCTTCGACGATTCTGCGCTTCTGTTCGCACCGCTCACGGTCGCGATCGACACGCTAGACGGCAAGCTGGGACAGCCGGTGCTCGTTGCGTATGGATCGGGGGCTCGCAACGTGATCGAACCAGGTTCAAAAAACCGCGCGGTCCTCGCGGATGCAGCGGTGGCGGTTCTTTTAGAGGACGCAAGCGAGCCGTGAAAGCAACGCCGTCGGGTGAGACTTTCAAAAAAAGGGGTTGTTTGGAAAAGGACCTCTTGAAAAAGGACGCTCCGGCTCAAAACAAGCTCATCACCAGCTCATCACTGGTATCTGGACTGGTATCTGGAAGGAGAGCCCCATGTTTGTGGGCAAGGTTGTCGGGACTGTTTGGTCGTCGGTGAAGTGGCCGGGCGTGTCGGGGCACAAGTTGCTGCTGGTCAGGCCGTACCACTTGGCGGACTTGCTTGTGCACCCGCTGAACAAGCCGGTGTCAACAAGCGCCGTTGAATGTCAGGGCCCAGCAAAATCCGTGCAGACACATCCTGGGCTGTCGAACACGTCGCCGCCCAGCCATGTCAAAGCTGAAGCGGTGGTGTGCATCGACTTGCTGGATGCGGGAGTCGGCGATGACGTGATTGTCGCCTTTGGCCATGCGGCGCGAGTGGCTGCCGAATCGGAACCACGCTCGCATTTGTCGAGCACACCCACACCTACGTCTCCCACCGCTTCAGGTACACCGACCACACCCATCGACGCGGCGGTGGTTGCAGTCGTCGATGGGTTTCACATAGTGCGACCGGGTACTTGACTCATGTGCGGAGCAGGCGGTACCGTTTCGCTATGCGAGTCTTTTTCGCCGCCGCCGTCTGCACCCTGGGGTTCGTTACCTGTGCAGATCTGTCCGCTCAAGCTGCTGAACCGACCAACGTGGCAAGCTCCTTTGATTTCGAGAACAAACATCCGTTTGGTTTTCGTGCCGGTTTTGGTTACGGATACACGTACAAAACCGCCAGCATCGGGCGCGAGTCGTTGCCTCTGCTTCAGAACAACACCACGCGAAACTATCTCCTGACCAAATATGGCGGGGCGGAACTGGCCCGGACCGAGTCGGTGCCGGATCTGTTGTTCACGCAGAAGCGCCAAACGCTGACCGCTGAGCTTGCCATTGGAGTTTTTCGCGATCTGGAAATCGGCGTGCGCTTGCCCATCGTGCTGCGCGATGAACGGACGTATGGCCTCGATCGAAATGCGGGTTGGAACAATTGCCCGACACCCGTGAGCGATGGCGCTGGCGGGGAAAGCGGCTGGGATTGCATCGCGAACGCATCCTCGACGTATCTGGATGGCATTTATCCCGTTGAACCGGCTGACCTGGTGGGCTCGACCATCTTCAAGCCTCCCACGCGAGGTTCGACAGGCTTGCGAGGGACGAGCCGGGACGCTTTTGACACAATCAATTTGTGGATTCAGGGCGCGCCGGTTTCGCAGAAACGCGATCCGACCAAGCCGACTTGGGTGATCGGTGTCGAGTACCAGATTTCGATTGGCAATGTGATGGGATACGACAATACGCGAGCCCGTATTGGCTACGATCCGGACGCCTATCCAACCGACGCGCAAAAAGCGCTCATGGCCAATGCCGATACCTCAGAACGAGGTTGGCGCGGCGTAAGCGATGGTTTGGATCGTTTGGTTGCGCGCACCGCCCTATCGCACAAGTTCAAATACGTCGATCCCTATTTTTCGGTTGCTTACATATTGCCGATCGCGCGTCGCTCGGATACGCCGTGGGCAACGGATTACGGGTTCCAGCAAAAACGTCCGTCGCCGCAACAACAAGCGAACTTGACCTTCGGTTTTGAAGCGACGCCGTGGGAACAAAAGGACAAGGGGCATCGGTTGTCGCTCGATTTTCGGGGTGGGCTGAACTTTACGTTCCTCGGTCGCGGTTATTCCGAAGCGTGGGAGCTTTTGGCGTCGTCCAACGCGCTGATTTGCGACGACCAGACGGCTTTGCCCCCATCGTTTAACTACAAGGACTCAAACGCCTACGATGCGATTCCTCCTGCGCCGGGCCAAACGGGCGGAGGCACTGTGACTCAAGGCACGTTCAATCCCGCTTGCCGCACACCGAATACGGTCCAGGATCACGTTCCTCACAACGGGTATCGGCTGCCCAAGGAAAGTCCGTACTACCTCAAGCCGTACAACGGCGTGACGGTGATTGAAAACTACATGACGTTTACCGCCGACGCAGCGGTTGTCCTGGAGCTTTTCAAGCACGCACGCCTTCGGCTGGGCTTCAACTATGCTCGGACGCAAGGGCATTTGATTACGAACGACGATGCCGGGACGACCAACTATCCGTCGAACATCAATCGGTTCGATTCCGCAAACCGAGTCATTACGGTGTCGCCGCCTGTTCCACCTGCATGCAATGCGTCTCGCGTCGATTTGTCCTGTCCGATGGATTGGAATCCGACCTATCGAGCGGTGATCAACCAGCCAGGCCGTCGGTATCGCGTGGATGACATCAACACGCTCGGCGGTTCAGTGATGCTTCACGCCTTTTGGTAACGCCAGGTCCGGTTTTTTCCCGCCGTTTTTTCGCGTGTCGCTTCAGCACATCCATCACGAAATCGGATAGTTGGGGGGAAGACCCAGGTGAGCCAAGGCATCGGCGAGGGTTAGAAAGCCCTTTCCCGTTGCTCCGTGTTCTCGAAACATCCGGGTGACTTGCAGGCGTCCTGCTGCCGTGGCCACCAGACCTGCGAGATGCGTGAACTGGACCAGAACAGGAAACCAGATTTCGCGGATGGCCAGCTCGATGTCGTTGCTCGAGTTTCCTTTGGCCAAACGCAAATCCACGAGCACGCGAAAACGCAGGTAGGGCATCACCGCGTGAACCAGTCTCTTGTGAACTTGGCGAGTTTCGCTGGCGTCGTGGAATGTCTCTTGGGAGCGCACAATGTACAGAAAATGCGCATCTCGGTCTACCTTGACGCGGAAAAATCGGTCCTCAAGGACGTGCAAGAGAATGGGCTTCGAGGGCCCGGAACGGAATGCCATGTGAAAAACGACGCGGTGAGATCGTATCACACCGACGAATAGCCGATGCAGTGCTTGCCAATGTCGTCGGTTTTGGAAACTCTTTTCCGCATGCGAGGTTTCCTGCTCGGTTTTTTGGTGTGTGCGATGTTGTGCGCGGGGGCGTACCATCAGTTTTTGCGACCTGCGCCGTTCGATCCGTGCCGGGTGTGTTCGACGGGCACGCGATGCGTGGCGGAGTTTTGCATCGCTCAGGCGGTGCAGGCTCAGCCGGTTGCCAAAAAACGCACTGCGCGAGTTCGAGCGGCCAATTCGACGGGCGGAACGCCTGCTGTGCCGAATGCAGCGCAAACACCGACCGAGGCTGCGGGCACAGGCGTGGATGCGCCACAGGTCGTGCTGCGGGACGAAGACAAGCGAGTGAAGGCTGTTGGCGACAAACTCAACACGACGGAATTCCTGAACATGGAGGAAGCCACTGTGTCGGATCGCCAACTTTCCCAACAAGATTTCGACCAGGTGTTTCGTCCTCGGCAAAGCGAGATTTTGGGCTGCATTGACGATGCCCGTGGAGACGCCTTGCTCGAGGGACACATGGCCGTCGCTTTTCGTGTGCGGCGGAGTGGACAGGTCAGCGGCGTGCGGGTCGAAGCGCCTGCGTATTTGTTGGATCACGGACTGTATGCCTGTGTGCGCAAGGTCGTGCTGGGCCTGTCTTTTCCCGTGTCGGGGTCTTCGCAGGTCGTCACCTATCCCTTTTCGCTGCGCTAAAACTTCGATACCGTCCGGGCCGCACGTCGCATGACCTACTTGTTGTCGTTTTCAGTTCCAGATACGCGAGAGTTTTTTACCTATGGGCTGGTTGCTCTGTCGGCGATTTTTTTTGTCGTCGATCCGATTGCGGTCCTGCCGGTTTTCATCACGATCACCGAGGGAGATTCGGCCCACAAACGCAAGCAAATGGCGCTGCGGGCCTGCATTGTGGCGGCCTGCATTTTGCTGACGTTCCTTCTGGCCGGTGGCCTGATTTTCAAACTCTTTTCGCTGACGCTGGCGGCGTTTCGGATCGCGGGAGGGATTCTGCTGTCGCTGACGGGGCTCGACATGTTGCGGAGCTTGACCTCATCGATCAAGACGAGCGACACAGAGCTAACGGAAGCGGTTAAAAAGCCGGATGTAGCCATCGTGCCACTCGCGATGCCTCTTTTGGCCGGACCCGGTTCGATCGCGACGGTCATGGTGCTTGTGGCGCAGACGCAACATGTGTGGCAAGTGGTCGTGCTGGGGGCGGCGATCGTGGTCACTGCGCTGGGGTCGTACTTGATGTTGCGCGCGGCATCGCTGGTGAATCGGATGTTGGGCGCGTCAGGCCGGGCGATTTTGGAACGGGTGATGGGTTTGCTGCTGGTCGCGATCGCGGTGCAATTCCTGATTGGCGGCATCCGAGATGCGTTTCCCGAACTGTTTCAAGCGAAGCCGAACTAGGCCGAAACAGCGGTTTTCGGCTGGCGCTGGAAAGGCTTGTTCTTTGGAAACAAGGCAAGTACACTCCGGCGCGTTTTTGCCACTGTAGCTCAGCGGTAGAGCAGCGGTTTCGTAAACCGCAGGTCCTGGGTTCAAGTCCCAGCAGTGGCTCTGCGGTCTTACTGCCAAAGTTCGGAAAGGACCGCGATGGTGTGCAGCGGGGCGAATTGGGGCCATCCGCTGCGGAGCAAAGCGAGTAGTTCGTTTCGATGCGTCTGCCACAAACGCTCATCGCCCACTTGCATCAGCGCATCGCCCTCGTGTTCAAAGAACCGATAGCTCGCCAAAAAACGGTGGAGTGTCTCGCCGCCTTGCCATGTGTCGGTGGATTGCACCGTCGCGTGCACAATGCGGAGCGGCCAAGCGGAATGGCTTTGACCCTGTTCATCGGACACGATGTGCAGGTTTTGCGTGGAAGAAACGCCGAGCGAAAGCAGTGCGCGGATTTGCTCGTCGCGCTGGGCCTGGGAGCGTTGGACAAGCGGACCCATGCGCAGCTCGATGCGTGCTTTTTGCGCCACGAACAGCCGCATTCCGTTCTGTTCGCCCACAAAATCGAAACCACCTGTGAGGGTGTCCAAGCGTTGCCGTTCAGCCTCGGGCAACACCGCCTTGAAGGCCGCCTGGTCGTTCGCCTCAGCGAGCGGAGAAGGCGTTTCCTCTGTGACTGCCAGACGTAACCGCATGCAGCTTGGAATTGTATCGGATTTGTTGATATAGAACGCCCGCGCGCACCGGCGTTTTGACCCTGCGTGCTTCCTCCTTTTCCTCCTGAGCCTGAAACAAATGGACCGTTCATGACACAAACACGCTTGTCCCTGCTTGGTTCCCTTTCGACCACCTTGTTTTCCCCGACTTCTGTGGCCTATCGGTCGCTGGCTGTCGGTTCGCTGTTCGCGACCGTCGGCAGTTTGCTTCCAGCCTGCGATCCGGGAGGTGCCGATGTTGGCGATGAAAATCGGCTGGATTCGCTGCAACACAACGTCATCGCATACGGCCAAGCGGATTGGGTTCAGCTCCGAGGGATGCGGGACCGCTCGCAAGTTCAGTACTACGGCGAATTTTGGCGCGACACGTCGGGTTGCAACAGTCGTTTTGGCTGTCGCTCGATGACGGTGTTTCTCAAACTGCGCGTGAAGCCTGCGGCCAGTGCCGATTTGTCGAAAAAGAAAGTCGGTGTGGTGTTTCGCGAGGCTGGCAAAACCGATCCGATCACCGTCGTTGGAAACTACTTCTCGACACACGGCGATGGGTACGAGGAATGGCACGTTCCGGTCAAAAGCGAGACCTTCCGAGGCACGTTCCTGTTTACCGCTTGGTATGAAAATGGGGCAGGGGGTACGTCTTACGACGACAACGACGGACAGCGGTACGCGATGACCTGGCAAGCCAACGATTGGGCCACGTTGTCGCAAGATTGGGCGTCTTCGACGGCGCGTTTTGATGCGACGGGCGTTCACGGTGGGCTCAATTTTGTCGTGCAGGATTTGGATTACACGAAAGTGCTCAAACTTGTGTATTCCACCGACGGATGGGCGACAAGTCACGAGATCGGCATGGGCGCTGCGGGCACAAAGAACGTGCTGCATTGGAAAAGCGACCTCGACCAAGATTTTGAGCGTTGGGAAGCCGACTTGGATCTGCCGGGCAGCTTTTCGTCGTTCCAGTGCAAGCTCATTTACCGTCACGGCGTGGGTGGCGGAACACCGGCAGAGTTTTCGACGTATTGCAGCTTGCCCAAGCTGTAAAAATTCATTTTCGTCGTCATCGTGAAACACGGCATCGCCGCAAAACTGCAAGTTTTCTGTTCGCTGCATTCGTCGCAGTGGGGCTGGCTGTCGGTTGCGCTTTTTGTGTTGGGTTTCGCGTGTGGGCCAAATGGACCGCCGGCTTCCACGCTCACCAAAAGTGAGGCGGTGGTCGAGACCAAACTTCGTCCGAAAATCGACGAACTGCGCTTGCCCAAACCGTCTCCTGTGCCGGGCGAGAAACTTGTCGCCCGATTGACGGATTTGGCCGGGACCGCCGAGTTCATTTCCGTCGGAAAAACGCCGAATTTGTCGCAGGTTCTGGCGGGCCTCGAAACGCCGTACAAACTGGTGAGTCCATACTCCGGTTTGCGAGGGGAAACGGCGCTGCGCGTGCTCGAGGTTGCGATCGGCATTCCCAACGTCGAAACGTATCCAGAAATCGGGAAGGACACGGCGGGGCCTCCGCGTTTCGATCCGGTCTGGAATCGCTATCGGGGTGTGTACGAATCGAAGCTGTCGCTGTTGCTTCCGCCGGCCAGTTGTTATCGCTATCGGATTGCGCTGCCCACAGGCGGAACCTTTGTCTTTCACACGGCTCTTTTGCCGCAAAAAACCGAGACGGGAAAAGCGCCGGTCGAACTGTCCTTGCGGATACAGAAACAGGCGGTGTGGTCGTACAAGCAGACGTTGGCAAACAGGTGGCAGCGGCACGAAGTTTCGCTGCCCAAAACCGAAGCACAAGGTCCGCAGGATTGGGAATTGTGTGCGCAATCGGAAGGAGCGCCGATCGGCGTTCCCGTGTTTGGAGATCCGTCGGTGTGGGCCAAGGATGCGGGCGCGGCGGGCCCGAATTTTTTGCTCATCATCGTGGACACGTTGCGAGCGGATGCGCTGTCGGCCATGCCAGCGGTGCAGCGTTTTTCTCAAAACAGAGGAGCGCAATTTTCACAGGCGATCACGTCGGCGACGTGGACACGGCCTGCGCTTTTGTCTCTGCTGGGAGGGGATTTGGCGTCGGCAATTGGTCAAAACGCCGAGGACATGATTCCAAAAGAACGGGACCGCCAGCGTTTTTACGCGCTCGATCGGAAGTTGCTCCCACGGGTTCTGCGAGAATCGGGAATGAAGGTTGCGGCGATCGGCAACAACTTCTTTTTGTTGGGATATCCGCAAATTGGTTTGTCGCTCGGTTTTGACGAGGTGTCCGACGTGCGGCATCCGGTTCAGGACACGCCAGCGATCACTCGGGCCGCGCTGCGTTTTTTAAAGGAAAACCAACAGCGGTCGTTTTTTTTGCAGCTTCATTACGATGCGCCGCATTGGCCGTATTCGCCTCCGACGGAATACGTCAAGCCGAGCTATGTGAACCAAGCCGCGAGCATGGCAGGTCGGCGAAATGGGCAAGCGGCAGTTCCGTCGGAAACAGCCGCAAAGTTGTACTTGGCGGAGGCGGCCTATGCGGACGCGCAAATCGAGCAGGTGCTGTCTTCCGTCGAAAAACTGGGTCTTTCGTCGAAAACGCTGGTCGTCATCGTCGGAGATCACGGCGAGGTGTTCGACATTCATCACAACCACTACGTTTTGGCGCTCAAGCAGCCGACGCTGTATCACCACGGTTGGTCGGCGTATGACGAAATCCTGCGCGTGCCGATGATTTTGGCGATGCCAGGGCGTCTGCCACAAGGTGTGGAGGTGAAGGAGCAGGTGCGCTTGTTTGATTTGGCACCGACGGTGCTGGAATCGCTCGGGCTTTGGGAAAAACGCGCGCTTTTGCCGAATGGGCCGCTTCAGCAAAGCAGAAGCCTGGTGCCGCTTTTGTTGGGTGAAAAAGAGCCGACGGAGCGACCGGCGTTTGTCGAGGGACAAAATGTTCGCGCGTTGCGTTTTGGGGGGCATTTGTATTTGCGACGGAGTGACCCAAGGCTCAAACCGATCGAGCAGGCAACGACGCTGTTTCACATGCCCGAAGAGCTGTACGACCTCGCGAGCGATCCGTTTCAGCATCAAAATTTGCTTGTCGGGCAGCGAACGCAGACGGTGGATCGCACGTTGCAGACGATGCGTGAGATGTTTTCTCAACACGCGCCTCGTCTGCCAGACGCGAAGTTGCCGCTTTTGCATTTGGCGCTCGCACCGGGGCCAGCGAGCCGTCAGCTTCACGGTTTTTTTGAAAGCAGCGATCTGCAACTTTCCGTCGCTGGTGTGAAAAATGGGGAGGTGACGCCGTTGCGTCCGGGGCAGCTCGAAATTCGGCTTTTGCCGGGCGGCCAATTGGATGTCCACATCGACCCTGAGGCGCGTGTCGATTTGCAGCTCACTCTCGACGGACTGCCTCTTTCCAGTGAGCAGCTTTTGCTTGGACCCTACAGTTTGCCGCTGTTGGCCACGGCGCAGTTTCCGTCGAGAGAACATCCGTCGGACACGGGAAAGCAGGATGCGTTTTTTGCCAATGTCGGCGAGCCGGTCACGTTGACGCTGAGGGGGTCCGTGCTCAATCGTTTGTTCGCGGTGTATCCGCCGGTCCAGGGAGAGCGCGGCGACGTGCTGCTCTGGCGAGATCAACCGAGTCCAGGCGCGATCGTGACGAGTCTTTCGCGCGGCGGGGCTTCGACACAAAGCGAGGTGGCGACGGTGATGCGCGATTGGGGTTATGCGCAACCGGACAAAGCAGAAGGCAAGCCAGAAAACAAGGGCGCGCCGAAAACGCCCTCGCCAACAAGTCCGCCTGGACCGTCGCCTGGCGCGGGGAGCGGCGAAAAAAAGGACGTTTCTTCAGAGGTCCGAACCGGCTCATCCTCGCCACAGAAGTAAATCCAGTTTTACATCCGACTGCTCAAGGAGTCTGATCATGTTTGGTTTGTTTCGTCGCTGTTTCTTTGTTGCCGTGCTGCTTTGGGGCGGGGCCTGCAACTTGCCGAATTACGGAAAGCAGGACTTGGGGAATGGGGGCGAAAACAGCGAGGAAGATGCTTCGTCGTCGAAAGGTGCGTGTGCGACGTTGCCTGAGCCAGCAGCGGATGCGACGTGTTCGGTGTCCGTTCGCTACGTTCCCAAAAGTTCGGTGAGCAAAGTGGCGCTGGCGGGCGAATGGAATGGATGGAGCACGACGGCGCAGCCTCTGAGCGGACCTGATGCGTCGGGGGCCTACACGTTGCAGCTTTCTCTTAAGCCGGGCGTGTGGGGTTACAAATTTGTCGAGGACGATGCGACGTGGGTGCTGGACCCTCGGAATCCGTATCGAAAATACGTCGGTGGGACAGAAAATTCGGGCCTGCGCGTCGAGGATTGTTTTCGACCGGGTTTGTACGTGGTGCCCGGTTCATTTCGCGTGACGCGCTCGGAAAGCGGGCGGGGCGAGGCTGTGGCAAAAATCGGCGTGCGGTCTGCGGCGAATGCACAAGTGCAGGGTGTTTGTCAAGTTCAATCATCAATTCGCAAACCGGACAGCGTGTTGTCGAGTCCTCTTGGGTCTTTGTCGCCCTCGGAATTGCAAATCGCGCCGGATGGACAAAGCGCGGCATTGAAACTGAGCGACCTTCCCGACGGAAAATATCTGGTTTCGCTTGTGCCCGTGGCGGGTGGAAAAGAAGGCGAACGCTTGCTTCTTCCGTTTTGGGTGGAACCCGAAGCGTTCCGATTTTCGGACACGCCGCTGTACATGGCGATGACGGATCGATTTGTGGATGGCGACGGAAAGAATCCGGGTTTTGTTGCGGGTGTTCGCAAAGAAGCCAATTTTCAGGGAGGCGATCTCGCGGGCGTCACACAGCAAATCGAAAGCGGGTATTTCGACAGCCTCGGGGTACGCGCGCTGTGGTTGAGTCCGTTTTACGAGCAGCCTCCGTCGGCAAACATGGACCAAAGTGGGAAGTACGGGGTCGCTGCGTATCACGGGTATTGGCCGGTGCGGTCTCGGAAAGTAGACGACAGTTTGGGGGGCGAGGAGGCGCTACAAAAATTGGTGCAAGCCGCGCACCGACGAGGAATCCGGGTTCTCATGGACGCGGTTCTGAACCACGTTCACGAGCAACACGAGTATTTCCAAGACCCGCAAAAGCGCGCGTGGTTTCGGACGGGGTGCATTTGTGGTTCGCCGGGCTGCGATTGGACGGAAAAGCGATTGTCTTGTTTGTTTGCGTCGTACATGCCGGACATCGACTGGACGGTGACGGACGCGTCGGAGCAGTTTATCGACGACACGATGTATTGGCTGGAGCACTTTGATTTGGATGGTCTTCGCGTCGATGCGGTGAAGCATGTCGAGGACGCGGCGGTGTTGAATCTGACCGCGCGGATTCGTCAGCGGTTTGAGCAAGCGGGGACGCGGTATTTTTTGCTCGGCGAGACGGCGATGGGGTGGCGCGACGGCGACGTGAAAGCCAATCGAGAAGAGTACGACACGATCAAGCGGTACATGGGTGAGTTTGGGTTGGATGGGCAGTTCGATTTTGTGTGGCACCACGCGAATGCTTATCGGGTGTTCGCGTACGACGAGAAGCGTTTTGTCCATTTGGATTTTTGGACGCGCGCGAGTCTTTCGGAATTTCAGGGCAGCACGATGGTGAATTACGTGGGCAGCCACGACACGAGTCGGTTTGCGTCGCTGTGTACGTATCGAGATCCGGCGGCGGGTTCGACGTGGGATCGAAGCATCGCGTACAACAAGTGGGACAAACTTCCGGTGCAGCCTCCCGACGAGGAACCGTATGATCGGCAATGGCTCTCGTCGCTTGTGCTGTATACGTTGCCGGGCATGCCGCTTTTGTATTACGGCGACGAATACGGCGAATTTGGCGGCGGGGACCCGGACAATCGGCACATGTTGCGTGCAGGGACGCAGCTTTCGGGAAGCGAGGCAAAACAGCTTACGCGGATGCGCAAGCTCATGAGTGTGCGGCAAACGCTGCGGGGTTTGCGGCGCGGCTCGTATGTTCCGGCGCTGGTGTCGGAGGATGTCCTCGCGTTTGGTCGCCCGGATGGAGATGTAAGACAAGGTGCGTTGGTTGTTCTGAACCGGCTGTCTGTTGCATCGACGACGCAAGTGCCGATTCCGTCGGAAATGGGCTTTGCAGTTGGGGCCGAACTTGTGGACACACTGAGCGGTCAGACGTTTGTGGTTCCGGCGGCAGGTGGTCGTTTGTCCGTGACGGTGCCCGCTCGGGGCGGCGTGGTGTTGTCGTTGAAATAGTACGAAGTAGCGAAAAACGAACAAGCCTGGGCGGTTTTGATAGCCTGAAGGACATCATGCTGGCGGCTTGTGTTTCTCGACGAGCGGCGTTTTTGGAGCGCCTGCCTACGAATGCTTGCGCGGTGCTGTTTTCGGGCCGTGAAGTGCGTCGCAACGCGGAAAATGCGCATCGGTTTCGGCCCTCGTCGGATTTTTGGTTTTTGACGGGTTTTTCGGAGCCGGACGCGGTGGCGGTGTTCACGCCGGGAAAAGACCGACGTTTCACGCTGTTTTGTCGGCCCAGGGACAGGCGGGCGGAGGTCTGGTCAGGGCATCGCACGGGCCTCGAGGGCGCGACGGAACTATATGGCGCGGACCAGGCCTTCGATGTCGCGGAACTTCCGAAACGGCTGTTCGAGTTGTTCAACGGCTGCGAAGAAGTGCATTTCCTGGTCGGAGAACGCAGCGAATACGATGAATTGGTCGGGCGGACGATCGCGCAGCTTCGACGAAGCGAACGCGACGGAAGTCGTGCTCCGGGTCGCATTGTGGATTTGAATCGGACGCTGCACGAGCTGCGGGTGCAAAAAGACGAAGCGGCGGTGTTGTGCCTGCGAAAAAGTTGCCAGGTCACGGTCGAGGCGCACGTCTTGGCGATGCGGGCTTGCGTCGCGGGCAAACGCGAGTACGAAATCGAGGCGCTCATCGACTATGCTTTCCGACGGCGAAATGGCCTGCCCGGTTTTCAGAGCATCGTCGCCTCGGGAAAAAATGCGACGACGCTTCATTACGTGTCGTGTAACGACGAACTTCAGGCGGGCCAGATGTTTTTGGCGGACGCGGGTTGCGAGTTGGATGGTTTTACGGGCGACGTGACGCGCTCGTATCCGATTCCGTTGGCGGGGCAAAAAGCGAGTTTTTCAAAAGAACAGCGGCAGCTTTACGACATCGTGCTCGACGCACAACTGGCGGCGATCGCGGCGGTGAGGCCGGGCGTCACGATCGAGGAGCTTCACACGCTCACTTGTCATCGTTTGGCGTCGGGGCTGTGCGCGTTGGGTCTTTTGCCGGGCGATCCGGCGAGCGCGGTCGAGACGGGTGCGCTGTTGCGCTTTTTTCCGCATCGGTCGAATCACTTTTTGGGCTTGGATGTTCACGACGCAGGTCGGTACTTTCCCGGCGGAGAAGCGCGGCCTCTTTTGTCGGGAACGGTGCTGACGGTGGAGCCGGGTTTGTACATTCAACCGGACGACGCGCTGGGCCCTGCGTGGCGTGGTATCGGGATTCGCATCGAGGACGACATTTTGATCACCGCGACCGGGCACGAGGTGCTGACGGCGGATTTGCCGAAACAGCCAGAGGAATTGCTCAAACTCGTCGGTGCGGGTGTCACGCTGTTCGTCTAAAGTGAAGCGATTTTCTGTTGGAGAATGAAATGGATCGAGAAACTGTGTCGGTATCGTTTTTGCGTCGTTCTGTGTGGGCTGGATTTGCGACGACGCTGTGCTTTCTGTGGGGTGGAATTGCGCGGGGGTCTGAGCACGGTGCGGTGGGTCCGTGGGAGCTGGTTCGCAACGATGCGGGAGTCGAAGTCTATCGACGCATCGTCGGAAATTCTCCGCTGCACGAGTTTCAGGGAACGGGCGTCATCGAATCGCCGATCACGGCGGTGCTCGCGGTGCTGGACGACGCGGAGCATCGGCTGGAATGGATGGATCAGGCGGTGGCGCAGCAGCTCATCAGTCGGTCGGGGGATCGGGACCAGACGTTTTATACGCGGACGGGGGCACCGTGGCCGGTGTCGGATCGGGACTCGGTGGTTCGAGCGGTGACGACGGTGGATGCCAAGGCGAAAGTGGTGAAGGTGGACATGCACTCAGTGGATCATCCCGAGTGGCCGGCGAAAAAGGGCGTCGTGCGGATGCCACACCTGTGCGGGCATTGGTATTTGTGGCCGACCAACGGTGGCAAGTGGACGCGGGTGGAATACCAAGTCCACGCCGATCCGGGAGGCTCGCTGCCGACGTACATCATCAATCAGGTGTCGAAGAAAATCCCTCACAACACGATTACGGGGATACAGCGGCAAGTCCAGCGACGGAAGTACCCGGAGTATGAGCAAAAACTCATGAAAATGCCGGAATACCAGTTGTTTCTGCCGGTTTCGGCGCAAAACGCGGCGCAACCGGGTCCTCCGGCGGCATTCGGGGTGGCGGGCTCTTCGTCGCTTGCGGGGAAACCGGCAGGGGCGGTGCAGGTGGGCGGGGGAGGCACATGAAGCGGCGCGCGTGGCTCGGGTGGATGGGGACGGCGGGGACGGCGGGGATGGCGGGGATGGCGATGGCGTTTGCGAGCCGCGCGAAAGCCGAGCCGGCGCGCAGCGGGGCGACGTTGGGGACGGTGGTCGAGATGCAGGTGGTCAGGTTGCACCTTCGGCATACGTGGACGACGGTGATGTCGAGCAGTGAGTTTCGAGACGTGGTCCGGGTGCAGATTTCTCGCGATGGCGTGACGGGACTTGGGGAGGGCGCGCCGATTCCGCGCTATCGGGAAACGGCGACCTCGGCGCTGCGGGCGTTGCAGTCGGTGCGGTCGCTGGTCGAGCAGTCCGATCCGATGCTGCATGTCTCGCTGCTTCAAAAAATCCAGCGTCGGCTTCCGGGAGAATGGGCGGCGAAAGCGGCATTGTCCGGGGCGCTGGCGGATTGGGTGGGAAAACGATTGGGAGTGCCGCTGCACCGGTATTTCGGGCTGGATGCGGACGCCACGCCCGTGACGACGCTTTCCATCGGGATGGACACGCCGGAAATGACCCAGAAAAAAGTGCAGGAAGCGGCGGATTTTCCAGTGCTGAAAATCAAACTGGGTTTGAACCACGACGAGGAAACGATTGCGGCGATCCGAAAAGTGACGCAAAAACCGCTGCGCGTGGACGTGAACGAAGGGTGGAAAAGCAAAGAAATCGCGGCGCGGAAATTGGATGTTTTGGCAAAACAGGGCGTGGAACTGGTGGAACAACCGTTGCCGGCGGCGATGCTGGCCGAGGCGAAGTGGTTGAAGACGCGGTCTCCCGTGCCGATTTTTGCGGACGAAAGTTGTTTGGCGTCGTCGGACATTCCGCGCATCGCGGACACGTGCCACGGGGTGAACATCAAGCTGGACAAGTGCGGCGGTGTGTTTGAGGCACGCAACATGATTGCGGTCGCTCGGGCGCACGGGTTGCGCGTGATGCTCGGGTGCATGGTGTCGAGTTCGGTGTCGATTGCGGCGGCGGCGCATCTATCGCCGCTGGCAGATGTGGCGGACTTGGATGGTTTTTTGCTGATTCAGAACGACACACACGAATCGGTCGGGACGCGGCGGGGGAAATTGATTCTGTCGGATCGGCCCGGTTTGGGCCTGGTACCGCGCTAGT
>DAOLIT010000010.1:0-94719 GCA_035328405.1 Pseudomonadota bacterium
CAAAATCGCGCGCTCGCAGGCCGCCGGGTCGTGTCGGAACGCGGCCCCCACCTCGACGGACACGAGCGCGCCAGTGTACCGCCCTTCGGCCAGAAGGTCCCGAGCCAGCGACCCGATCGCCGTCGTCTTGCCGATCTGCCGAGGGGCGTGCAGGACGAAATACTTTTGCTGCTCGATGAGGGTCAGCACCTCGGGCAGACGAGAGGTGGCCGACAGCATGTAATCAAACTCGGCCCGACAAGGCCCCGCCGTATTAAACACCCGTGTGCGCATCTGCCGCGCATCCTAGCAGCGAGGTCCCGCCAACCTCCAACGAACATTTCCATGACCCTTCCGAGGTCCCGCTGACCTCCAAACATCATTTCCATGACCCTTCCGAGGTCCCGCTGACCTCAAAACATCATTTCCAAGACCCCCGCGAGGTCCCGCTGACCTCCAGACATCATTTCCATGACCCTGGCGAGTATCCGCTAGTCTCCAACGAACATCCCCATGACCCTGGCGAGACTCCGCTAGTCTCCAACGAACATCCCCATGACCCCCGCGAGTATCCGCTGGTCTCCAACGAACATCCCCATGACCCCCGCGAGTATCCGCTGGTCTCCAACGAACATCCCCATGACCCTGGCGAGACTCCGCGATTCGGCTGGTTCGGGGCGGCTCTGGCCGGGGTTTGTTGGGGCGCGGGTTTGGGAGGAGTTAGTAGGCTGCGTCGGCTTTGGAGGTCTGGGCCTTGGCTTTGGCGGGGGCGTTGTTCGCAGGCGACGGAGGCGGCGCGGCCTTCTTGACCACGGCGGCGCGTTTGAAGCTGCTCGGCTCGAACGCGCGTTCCATTTTGGGCACGGAGATCGGGCGCGGGGCAGACGGAAGCGCCAGGTTGCGCTGCTGCAAGTTCTGGTAGTTCTGCTGCGGGGCGACCTGATCGCGATTGGCGGCAGGCAGGTTGTTCTGCGGGGTCGCGCGCGTGCCGCATTCCTGTTGCCAGGACAGCTTCGCTTCGACGAGACCTGGGGCGGATGGAAACCGCCGCTCGATTTTGGTCAGGGTCTCGCGGGCCTGGTCACAACGGCGCAGCCGAATCGACTCGTTCGCCTGGGCCAACCACTCGCCAGCAAGGTTGCCGTCGGCAGCCGGGACGCCCGCATTCCCTGTGGCCTTGTCTTCGTCAGCCAAGGTTTCTGTGTCGCGTGGGCGCAGGTTGCGCGTCTGGCCCGTCCCGGCGCGGGCAGCCTGAACTTCGGCTTCGACAGGCGATGCGGCCTGCACAGGCGCTTGGGTGGGCGGGGGAACCTGGGCCAGCTCGGCGCGCTCGAGCTGTTGGATGGTGCGCTCCCGTTGCTGTTGTTCCTGTTGCTCGACAAGTCCGCCCGAGCGGCGCTCCTGGGCGGGGGCTGTTGCAACGCTCGAACCGGCGACGACTGGCCCACGGACCTGCGCTCGGTTTTCGGCTGGCTCAGCTTCCTCGGCAAGCGCAGGAGGCGGCTGCGCAAATTCCCGGGGACCGGCATTCGAGGCCCCGGTCGAAACACCGGTCTGGGCCAGGGTCTTCTTCGACGGCTCGGCGGGAACATCGTCTGACCGCACAGCCTGTCCGAAGGCGGGGCTTTCCGCGATGGGTTTGGGCGGCGGGGCCGACGGAACAACGGTAACAACGTCACCGGCCACGCGGGACACGCCCGCACGGTCGGCTGGCTTGGAATCGGGGGTGGCGTTGCCGTACACAACGGGCTGGGCGGCGGACTCGGCCTTTTTTGCGGTCAGCGCGGCAACACCGGGTCCTTGCGTCGGTGGTGCTGGCGGGGCGGGGCGATCTGCAAAGGCAGACAGTGCTTCTTTCGAGACCGGCACAGTGACGGTCGGGCCGACAGACGGGCTCGGAACCGGAGTATCGGACACGAGAACTTTGGGTTCGCTGGACGTAAACACGACGAGCAGCGCGGCAGCGGCAGCCACCGTGAACAGGGCGGTCGCAGGATGGGTCATAAACCGGCGAACTCTGCCCGAGGGAAATGCCAGGATTTTCCCGCCTCCGGTCGAGACGGTAGAGCCTTTTGGGGCACCGAGGGCGGCCTCCATGAGTTGCGCCTTCATCCGCGCCGCCGCGTCGTGGGAAAGCGACGGCTTGGGCAAGGCAGCAGCCTTTTGTCGCACGAAAGACAGGGCTTCGACTTCCTTTGTACACGCTGCGCAGGAGGCCAAATGCCCTGCAAACTCTGCCCGTTCTGCGTCGGCCAGCTCGCCGTACAGATAGTCGAGCACCTGTTCGTCGTATTTACACTGCTCGCTCATGAGAGTGCTCGCGCCATGTCTTCATATTCTTCCAAAAGCGACCGCAACTTGGTCAGGGCGTATCGCATTCGGCTTTTGACGGTGTTCTCGGAAATTCCGACGATCTCGGCGATTTCCTTGAACGAAAGATCGGCCTCTTCGCGCAACAAAAACACCTCGCGCTGGTCGTCGGGCAAGGTCTCGATGGCTGCGCGCAGCTTCTTTTGAAGCTCCTCGGATACGGCCTGCCTTTCGACGGACAGCGCCTTGTCTGCGGTGCGTTCGAGAAGGCTGTGCCCTTCCTCGTCCACCGCGTCGAGGCTTTTGGCCCGCCGATGCTGCATGCGTCGAGAGTGATCGATGCAAAGGTTGCGGGCGAGGGTGTACAGCCAAGTCGTGAACCGCGCCCGCTCTTCGTAGTGATCTTTTTGCTTGATGACGCGCAGGAACGTCTCTTGCGTCAGCTCCTCGGCGACAGCTTTTACGCCGACGGAACGAAAGACAAATTGGAAAATGGGCTTCTGGTGACGCTCGAGCAAAAGCTCGAAGGCGCGCGGATCGCCGCCTCGAAATCGGACCATGAGCGTTTCGTTGGCTTCGTCGCGCACCCAAACCCTCAAAAAGACAGAGGATGACTCGGGGCGATATGCTATCTCAGTGACGTGCATTTAGAAACACCCTTGCGCCCACCCGTTTCTTCTCGGCGCTTAAGACTATGGAACGCGCGCGGCGCGGAAGGGATCTGCGATGCTCGAGAGAGTCGGTTCCTGCCGCATTGAAGCCGAGTTGGCGTCGGGCGGCATGGCGGTGCTGTACCGCGCGGTGCAGGAAACGCTGAACCGTCCCGTCGCGGTGAAAGCCCTCAAGTCGTCGGTTCAGCAGGATCAGGTGTTCGCCGAGCGGTTCGAGCGAGAAGCACACACACTCGCGCAGCTTCAGCACGAGAACCTGATTCACGTCTACGAGTTTGTGCGCGAACACGGCGCGCTGTTCATCGTGATGGAGCTGGTCGAAGGCATCGACCTTTTCGATTTGCTGGAAAAAGTGCCGCGCATTCCTCCGACGGTCGCGGCTTGCATCGCGCTGCAAATCGCGCGGGCGCTCAGCTATCTGCACACGATGGGCGTGCTGCACCGTGACTTGAAACCAGCGAATGTGCTGCTCAACCGGCACGGCATCGTCAAGCTCGGGGATTTTGGGATTGCGGACGATCCCAGGCACGCAGGAGATCTGACCGCGACGGGAGCGACCCTGGGAACGCCGAGTTACATGAGCCCGGAACAGATTGTGGGCGAACGGCTGGATTGGCGTTCAGATCAATTTTCGCTGGGCGTGGTGCTGTACCAAATGCTGACGGGAGCAAAGCCGTTTGTGGAAGACGACCGTCACACCCTGGCCGAGAAGATTCGGACGCAGCCGCATCCGTCGATGGACAAACGCTGCCCTCGGGTGCCGCCGAAGCTTGCGAACATCGTCAACCGCTGCCTGCACAAAAAGAAAAACGATCGATACCGGACGCCCGAACAACTGCTTTGCGCGCTGGAAGGTTTCGTCGGGGAGCGCGTGGAAGCCAACGGCCATGCACACATCGTGGAGTTTCTGGTCGAGCATGGATTGCAACCGCGTTCCTCTCTCGCTGCGGATCGGTCGATCGCGACGGTGAAAGCTCGGCGACGCTTGGTACTTCCAAACGCGATGCGACTGCCTCTTGCGCATGCAGCGGTGCTGGTCTTGTTTTTGTCGTCAGTGGCGCTCGTGCGGGCACTCTTGCCGGGCTTGTTGCCATCGCCTCTTGCCGCACCGACGGTGCCGAACGAAAAACTGGCTCGGTTGTCCCTGACGGCTGATCCGTGGGCGGAAGTGGTCATCGACGAGACGGTTGTGGAAACGACGCCGTTTGCGACGCCTTTGCGCTTGTGGCCGGGCCGGCATTTCGTCGAGCTGCGCGGCCCGTTTTTTCGGCCCGTTCGACAGGTGTTGGATCTCTCGGCAGGCGAACACCGAACGATGCACGTCCGCATGCAGCGCTGGGGACAAGAAAAATGAGACGGCATCTTCAAGCGTGTGGGGTCGCGGGTTGGGTCGTTTGGGCAGGGTCTTTTCCGGCCTTGGCTCGGACAGAATCGGTGGGACCGGCGAAAAGCACGGTGGCGAGTCGAATGAAGATGACCGGCGCGCCTCAGAAACATGACGCGAGGGGAGCGGTGGCGGTGGTGTCGCCGTCTCACAAAGTCGAACGCGCTCGGTTTGATGTGGGGTTTCTGAAGGCAAAACAACTGTTTCAGACGGGCCAATATGTCGAGTCGGTGGTGTTGCTGACTCGAACGCTCGCGGAAACCCAACCGACGCTGGACCAGCAAGTGCAGGCCTATGAGCTTTTGGCGAGCGGATATGTTGCGCTCGGGCAACGGGACTTGTCGATCGGGGTGTTTCTTGCGCTGTTGCGCCTGCGACCGGACTTTGAACTCGATCCGGTCAAGGTGTCCCCAAAAATTCGGGCGGTTCTCGACGAAGCGCGGACACGGCTGTAAGAAAAGCGCGCTTTTCGCCGGCAAAAAAAGAGTGTACATCCCGTTTCCATGCGTATCCGCGTCGCGTGCGTCAGGTGGCTGGTTGTTTGTTTCGCGGTTTTGCCAACGGAAATTGGAGCAACGGACAATGGGAGCTTGGCAGAACTTTCGTTCGATTCTGCGCTGCAAGAAGCTTTGTCGGCACCGAGGCTGACTGCCACCTCGAAGGCCCTTTCGGACAAGCGTGAGATGGATCGAAACATCTCGACGGTGACGAACAACCCTCAGGTTGCTATCCAGGCCGGATATCGTCGGGAAACAGAGGTGGGAGGTCTGGAAGCGCAAGTGAATGCTCAGCAGCCGTTCTCGTTCGGGCAGTACTCGCGGGCTCGAAAACAGGCGGCGCACGCAGAACAAAAACAACTTGAAGCGGAACTGGCTCGTCTGAGGTTTGACCGAACACTTGCAGCGGGACGAGCTTGGTTGCGTTTGTGGGGGACGATGCAAGTCCTTCACGCAGCGGAGCACGAGGTCGAATTGGCCCAGAAATTGGCCGAACGAACGGCGCGAGCGGTGCACATCGGCGCGATGACGATGGCCGACAAAAGCGAAGCGGAAAGTTACTTGGCCGAGGCTGAACTGAGTCTGCTGTCGCTGGAAGGAGAAGCGTTCGAGCAAGGTTTGGAACTTTCCGCGAGTCTTGGTCGGGGTGGGCAAGCGCCTCTTCGGCCCAAAGGCAAGTTGCCGTCGATTGCGTTGCCCGACATGAACGACGCGATGCGCAAAACGCTGTTTTCACAGGCGGCGCTTTTTCCGTCGGTGAAGGAAACACAGGAGGCGGTTGCCGCCGAGGCAGCGCGGCTCGAAGAATTGCGCAGCCAGAAGGCAGGTTCGATGTGGCTTGGGGCTCAGTTTGCACGGGAACCGACGGTGCCGTATTCGCTGGTGGGCCTTTTGGGGTTTCAATTGCCGCTGTTCGATCGAGGCGAACGCGAACGAGCCAACGCTCTTTCGGTGCTCGCACAAAAACAGGGCGATTTTGCCGAAAGCACGCTGGCGGCGCGGATTCGTGTGACGTGGGCGCTGCACGATTTGGAACACAGCGACGAGATCGTGCGAAAGCTGCGCGACACGGCACTGCCCGCGACGGAACAAACGCTGCGGCTGAAAGAACGTCTTTTGGAACTCGGCGAAGCAACGATTTTGGAAGTGTTGCTTCAGCGACGGGCGGCATTCTCGCAAAGAGGCCGTCTGGGTCGCGCACAAGCCGAACACGCCGCGAGCCGCTTTTTCCTGTCGCAGCTTTTGCAGCATCTTCACAGTGAGCCACCCACGGCACCCCCGACCTACACGCCGACACATACACCCACTGTCGGAGCCAAGCCATGAAGCGGGAAATGGCGCTCGGGTTGGTTGGCCTGGTGTGGACCGCATGGGGTTGCCAAAAAAACACCGTTGAGGTAGCGCAACATCACACCTTGCCCGACGCAGCACAAACCGCAGGGCTCACGAGCGCAGCCACGCCGTGGGTGAAACTTCAGCCCAGCGCGCAAACTCCGTTGTTCGAGGGTCCGGCGCAAATCCTTCCGTCGCCGGGCTCGATCGCCAACGTGATGCCAGTGTTTTCGGCGCAGGTCACGAAACTCTTGGTGCAACCGGGACAGCGCGTGGCGGCAGGTGAGCCGGTTTGCATCGTGCTGGCCCCCGAAGTCCTGCGAGCGGCAGGCAGTCTTGTCGGCGCGGGTCTGCGGCTGCAAGCGCACCTTCAGCGAAAAGAACAGCTTTTGGCGCTCAAAAACGAGGGTTTGGCGCGGCTTTCGGATCAGCTCGAAACCGACGCACGGATCGCTGAGGCCAAAGCCACGCAACTGGAGGCCACAGCCGTGTTGCAAGCGGCGGGTGTTTCGGCGCACGAGGCGGCTACTTTTTTGCAAAACGGCGGAAAAATCACGTTGCGCAGCCCGATTGCGGGCGTGGTGGTCAGCGTCAGCGTCAATCTGGGAAATGTGGTTTCGCCGGGGACCGCGCTTTTGAAAATCG
This sequence comes from Pseudomonadota bacterium, assembly GCA_035328405.1. Lineage (GTDB taxonomy): Bacteria > Myxococcota_A > Polyangia > Palsa-1104 > JAEUJZ01 > JAEUKA01. The sequence continues at coordinate 6,819 of DAOLIT010000010.1, forward strand.
TGGGCGCGCAGGACCATCGCATCGAGGCGCGGCTTCTGTCGAACGTGCCGGAACATGCGCGATTTGAACTGCGGCTGCCGTCGGGAAAACGAATGCCGCTGCGGCTTCTGGAACGCTCTCCGCAAGCCGACAGCCGAGATGGAACGCGGCTTTCGTGGCTGGTCGTCGAGGAAAGCGGCGCGCCCGGAAACCTGACCGGAAATACGCCAGCGACCAGCGAAGCAGAGCTCGTTCCGGGGTTGTGGGGAAAAGTGGTTGTCCTGTCCAAACCCCAACAGGGACAGGACAAATCGTATGTCGTTCCGTCGAGAGCACTGAAAATTGTGGGCACGGGAGCGCAGATTGTTCGGCGCGGCGCAAAAGACCAACCGGAACCCGTTTCGGTTCGAGTGCAGTGGAGTTCTTCCGTCGAGGCTCTGGTTTCTGCGCCGGAACTCCGCGACGACGATTGGATTGCGCAGGACGCCAGCCAGCACCAATTGAGCGGTGTGGGCGGAGTGGAACGATGAGCGGGGCCCATTCAGACGAAGAAACGAACTCGTGGGTGGCGAAATGGGCGAAAGGTTCCGTGCTCCACCGTCGAACTGCTGTGCTGGTTTGGCTGGCAGTGATGGCGGTTTTTGCGGTTCTTTCGACGAGGCTCAAATTCGACGCGCTGCCGGACATCACCAACAACCAAGTGTTGGTTTTGACACGCGCGCCGGGTTTTTCCCCCGAGGAAGTCGAACGGTTGGTGACGCGCCCGATTGAGGTTGCGCTCGGTGGCCTGCCGGGACTCGTCGAGCAGCGCAGCATTTCGCGGTTCGGAATCTCGTCGGTGACGGCAGTGTTCGAGGACGAGGTACCGGTGCTCGATGCCCGTCAGCTCATCACCGAGCGGCTCGATACAGCCGACTTGCCCTCGCAAACCGAGAAACCTCAACTTGGACCGATTACGGGTGGCTTGGGCGAGATTTTCCATGTCGCTGTCACCTCTTCCCAACGGACACCTAGAGAACTTCTAGAACTTTCCACGCTCCAAATCGCACCACGTTTGCGTTCGGTTCCTGGTGTGGTCGAAGTCAACACCTGGGGAGGGCAAGAACGAACCATGGACGTGCGGGTCGATCCGATGCGCCTGGCGACGAGAAGACTCGATCTTCGACGGGTGCGAAACACGTTGGAAAACAGCATCGGCGGCGTCGCGGGGACTGCACTGCCGGCTGGATCGGGGCAAGCCCTGTTGCGAGGGACTTTCTATCCGCAAATTCCGGCAGAGATTGGTGGTTTGTTGCTCGAAGCCGGTTCGGATGCTCCGTCTGAGGACGGCGTGCCGCCCGTGCGCGTCGGCGATGTGGCCGAGATTTTGGAAGGAGAACGTCCCAGGCTCGGGGCAGCGTCGAGAAATGGCCAAGGGGAAACGGTCTACCTGATGGCGCAAATGCTCCGTGGGGAAAACGCGCTCCAAGTGATGTCTGGCCTGACCGAGCGCATGGAGCACATCAAAGAACAACTGCCGAAAGACGTTCGTGTCGAGCTGATTTATGACCGCAGTCATTTGGTGATGAACACGCTGCGCACCGTCGGAAAAAACCTGCTCGAGGGCGCGCTGTTGGTGGTCAGTTTGTTGCTCTTGCTCCTCGGGAGTTTTCGCGCGGCGCTTCTGACGGCTCTGGCGATTCCGCTCTCGATGCTGGGAGCGGCGATCGGCATGGTCGCGTTTGGCATTCCGGGCAATCTGATGAGCCTCGGCGCGCTTGATTTCGGCCTTCTCGTCGATGGTTCCGTCGTGATGGTCGAGCATCTGTTTCATCGCCTGGACGCGACCCAGGAATACGACGCGACAAGCTGGCAACGCGCCGTCGGACAAGCGTGCCAGGAAGTGGCCAAACCGGTGCTGTTTTCCGTCACGGTCATTTTGCTTGTGTATGTGCCAGTGCTTTCGTTGGATGGCGTCGAGGGAAAGATGTTTCGACCGATGGCGGCGACGGTGGTGTTTGCGCTGTTTACGTCGCTGCTCCTGGCGTTGTCGTTCATTCCCGCCAGCGCAAGTTTCCTGCTTTCTCGACGAGAGGTCGGCAAAGTTCAGGCTGCGCCGCCGTTCTTGTTTCGATGGTTTTTGCGTGCATATCGACCGGCGTTGTTTTGGTCGGTGCGTCATCCGCTGTGGGTCGGGGGAGCTTCTGCGTTGCTGCTCGTCGTCGGGTTGGGTCTGTTTTTGCGTGCAGGCAGTGAATTTGTCCCCCAGCTCGACGAGGGCGACATGGTGATTCAGACCACGCGCTCGTCGGACATTTCGCTCCCTCAAGCGGTTTCGGAAGCTGGAAAATTGGAACGGGTGTTGCTGTCGGAGATTCCAGAAGTCACCCAAGTGGTTTCGCGCGTCGGAAGTCCGTCGGTGGCGACCGACATCATGGGCCTTGAACAAGCCGATGTGTTCGTCGCCCTCAAACCGCGCGAATCGTGGCGGAAAGGACTGTCGCGAGAAGCCCTGATCGAGGAAATCGACAAACTTCTTGCACGTCGAGCACCCGGCGGCGATCCGTCGTTTACGCAACCCATTCAAATGCGTTTCAACGAAATACTCGCTGGTGCGGTCAGCGACGTGGCGGTGAGCGTTTTCGGAGAAGATCTGCGCGAACTCCGACGGCTGGCCGAAGCGGTTGAAACCGAGTGCCGACAGGAAAAAGGGGCCGAGGATGTCAAAATTTTGGCTCCGCCTGAAATTGCCCTGTTGGAAGTGCGCCCCCGTCCGATGGACGCTGCTTTGGCGAGCCTGTCCGTCGGCGAAGTCCTCGAGGCCGTGCAAGCGTTGCGCACGGGCATACAGGTAGGTGTCACATTCGACGGGCCGCTAAAAATACCGGTCCAGTTGCGCATGCTCTCCGAGTCACCGACGGCGTTCTCGCTTCCGACGGTGCCGCTACCCATCTCAACAGGCGGAGTCGTCCCGCTTTCTCGCGTGGCTGACATCGAGCTGCGCAAAGCGCCCGCGCTTGTGTTGCGACACAACGGGGAACGTCGGCTGCTCGTCGGTTTCAATGTGCGTGGAAAAGACTTGGGTTCTCTCGTCGCAAACCTGCAAACAAGAGTCGCAAAAACCGTGAAACTGCCGCCGGGCTATCGCATCGAATGGGGCGGTCAGTACGAGACGCTCGCGGCGGCAAAAAAGCGTTTGCGCGTCGTGATTCCGGTCGTTTTGCTCGGAATTTCCGCATTGCTCATCCTGTTGTTCCGTCGCACACGCCCGGCACTATTGCTTTTGGCACACGTTCCGTTTGCCTGCGTCGGAGGCATGGTCGCGCTGGCCATTCGCGGAATGCCAGTGTCCATTTCGGCGGCGATTGGTTTTATTGCTCTATCGGGGATTGCGGTTTTGAACGGCGTGGTGCTGGTGGCGACGCTGCTCGATTTGGAAAAACACGGCGCAGAAGCCCACACTGCTGCGCGCGAGGCAGCTCTCTCGAGACTTCGGCCCGTGCTCATGACGGCGCTTGTCGCTGCCTTCGGTTTTGTTCCGATGATGCTCGCCAAAGGTGTAGGCGCCGAAGTGCAAAGGCCACTTGCGACGGTGGTGGTGGGCGGGCTCGTCACTTCCACGTTGCTGACGCTCTTTATTTTGCCGACGCTGTATCCGTTTCTGTCCGGTCGAGCCAAGCTGCCCAGTCCAAAAAATCCGCCACAAATTTCGACGGACTTTCCAACGGAAATTCCGCCAGAAAATCCGCCAGACATTTCGCCAGAAAACTTGACGAGACAATCGCCAGAAACCGGAGAGGCTGAGGAAACGGCACCAGACAGCGAAGTTGCGGAAAAACCCGTTTCAGAAGGCGAAGGTTCCTCTGCCGATTGAGCGATCGCGGACGTACACTCGTCATCAAGCGTGAGGAGTCCCGTTCCATGACCTTGACCCTGCGAGCGTTTTTGTGTTGTGCGTTGCTCAGTGCTCCGCTTTCGGTGGTGCGCGCCGACGGTCCGGCGGAAACCCCAAACTACGACGAACCCGAAACCAACCCGATCGACGACGGCCAAACGGGCCAAGTCTATCAACCCCCACCGGAAGGCATCTGTTTCGACGACGAAAACCAAATGTACGACTGTAGCAAAGACGAAGACTTCCAAAGCTACAGCAATCTCGACGACGGATACGACCCAAGCGCGTTCGACGACTTCCGAGACGCGCTTTCGCCGTACGGACAGTGGGTGCAGACACCACAGTATGGGCAAGTATGGGTGCCTTCCTCAGATGCAGTCGGGCAGGATTTCACGCCGTATTACACCGGGGGCCGCTGGAACTACACCGACTATGGCTGGACCTGGGTTTCCGAATACAACTGGGGGTGGGCCCCCTTCCATTACGGACGATGGCTTGTGCTGCCTGGGTTTGGTTGGTCTTGGGTGCCTGGGCGAATTTGGGGGCCCGCTTGGGTTCATTGGAGAACGGGCGGCGGGTATGTCGGTTGGACTCCTCTTCCGCCGCGCGGCATGGTGATCCCGCGACCTGTCATGGGAGCGCGCTTTTTGCCATGGGTATTCGTGGCTGCGCACGAAATTTTGGCCCCCCGTCCCATCAGAATCGGCCTGCACCTTCTGCCGAATCTTTTTCTGCGAACAACGATTGCGAACGACTACCGATCGATCGGCACAAACCGGGTGATTGTCGGGCCTCCGTTGCATCACTTCCCCGGTGTCCGCGTCGTGCCTGCTCCGCTCGGTTCCATCCAAATTTCGTTGCCACGTTCCCACGTCGTTGTGCGTCCTGGCGTGCCTCTGTTTCAGCGAAGCTATTACTCTCCCTACAATCGACCGGGAGCATTCCAGGGACCACCCAATCGTCCGGGGTTCCCGCTTCCTTATCAACGTCCGGGGTTCCCGCCTCCTTATCAACGTCCGGGGTTCCCGCCTCCTTATCAACGTCCGGGGTTCCCGCCCCCTTATCAACGTCCGGGGTTCCCGCCGGCTGGGCAGAATCCGGGTTTTCCATCTCCTCATCAGCGTCCGGGGTTCCCTCCGCCCTCTCAAAGGCCGGGATTCCCAACGGAGCCGACGCAACGACCCCCTGTTTTCCAGCCAGGACCTCAGCCACCGCTGCACAGGCCACCGATTTTTCAACGACCTGGCCACGATGAACACCCGCATCCAAACATGCCGCCCCAGCAGCAGCCCCAAGTTCCAGAGCATCGGCCCCCTTCCTATCCGCGCCCTACGTTTGAACCGCGCCCCGTTCCGCCTCCGGTACAGCGCCCTACTTTTGAACCGCGCCCCGTTCCGCCTCCGGTACAGCGCCCTACGTTTGAACCGCGCCCCGTTCCGCCTCCGGTACAGCGCCCTACTTTTGAACCGCGCCCCGTTCCGCCTCCGGTCCACCGGCCTCCGGTGTTTCAGCCCCCTATGCATTCCCCGGCGACTCGCGTCGTCCAGCCTCCACCGCCGACGGGTCAACCCGCCTTTCGCCGTCGGTAATCAGGTTTCATCATGCGCCTTCCCTGGCTCGTACTAGCACTCCTTTTCATGCTCAACGCGGGTTGTTTGCGGCCCGTGCCACTGCGCGACGAGTGGGTGATGTCCGAGGTGTTGCACCGTTACAATGATTTTTTTCCTGCTCCGTCCACACAGACCCCGCGCGCCGGTCTTCTGCGTCCCCGCTTCGGTGTGCCCGCGATTGCTCAAACGGGTGCGGCATTCCCCCTTGAATTGCTCGAGCAATCCGGTGGACCGTCGCTGCGAGCGGCGCTGCTTGCCCCCGATGCCTCCCCTGAAGAAAGTGTACGCTGTCTTTCGGGTGAGCATTCTCCCCAGTGTTCCCTGCTTTCTCTGGTTGAAAAAGACCGCCGACCGATGAGCCCGCAGGCGGCATGGGTTTTGTACGAAGCCCGTCCGTCTTTTGCGCTGTCCCCTGGTGGCTATGATTTCGTTCTGTCCGACGGGAAAAGTGAATTTCAACGGAGCCCCCAAGCGGTTTGGTTTCGGAACGACAACCCCGAAACGCTGTCCACGCTCAGGGTCGCGCATTTGTCCGACCTACATGTAGGCAAGGGCGACAACCGACACTCTGCCGAAATCCTTGCGCGCCTCTTTCAAGTCATCACCGAAGTGAATCTTCAACAACCCGATCTGGTCGTCGTGACCGGGGATTTGGTCCACCGTGGCCAGATATCTGGCATGCAGTTTGGTGCCCAACAGGTTCTGCGTCACGTTCGCGCGCCCGTGCTGGTCATTTTGGGCAACCACGACATTGAATTCGGCCTGTTTCGAGCCCCAGTTCGTCGGTACGGTGCCGGCTGGGTTCACTTTGCGCGGGCGTTTCATCCGTTCCTGCATTTTTCCGTGTCACTCGGTGGATACGATTTTGTCGGTTTCGATAGCGGTCCCGCTGTGCGCTCCTTTCGGATTCTGACTCGAGGCCTGCATCGCGACAGCCTCGACACGCTTGCGGCGGACCTGAATCAAGCTGCCGACAAAGGTCGCAAAGGTGTTGTCATGTTCTCGCATGCACCATCGCGGGCCGCGCTGACCAAAACCTTCCGTCCGATGGGGGCGGGGTTTTTCGGACGCATGGATCAAGGGCGCGCCGAATTTGAGCGTTTGTTGATCGAGGGCGGTCGTCGGGGACTTCAGGTGTTGCACTTGGCCGGACACACACACTGGTCCGATGTATTCGATCTGGTCCCAGAAGGGCGTCGCCTCAACTTCCGACCGTGGCGCGATCTGTCCCCGTGCCTGCGTCCTTTGCGAACGCCCGTCGGAATCGTCACCACGCAGGCTGCATCGCACGCGGGTGTTTCCGGCAAAACGAACGCGCGAGGCTACGGTTTTTCCGTGATCGAACTCGGGGGGCATGTCCCACGGGTCGCTACAGTTCAACACGTCTCGAGCCGTGCCACTGAGTGCGCGCAGAACGGCGCGATCGTGCTCTCCAACACCAGCGCGGCCTTTCCGTCTGGCAAACCCCGCAGGCCGTCCGCATCGCCGTCGGGGGCTTTTTAGGAAACACGCCATGGCGCTGCCCAATCGACTCTGGCTGGCCGACGGGGGACAGGAACCGCCGACTTGGATTGTAGAGCCCCGCACAAGCACGGGACCTGCACCCACCCTCACCCACACAAGATGGCGACGAAAAGCTGTCTTGGCCGGCGGCGAGCATCAACCCGAACGGACGATGCTCGTCGAGTGGTTCCCGCTGTCCGAACTTCTGCCCCACCACCTTTTGCCGCTCCGCAACGTGATTCACCACAACTTGTTGCGTTTTCATGAATGCGGGCCCGCCGATCCAAAAACCGCCTATGCGATGAGCGACGCACCGCTGGGTCTGGACCTTGCCACCATCGTGAAAACCGCCGGGGAAAAACTCCCGGTGTGGTGGGGCGTCGCTGTGCTGTGTGAAGCGGCACGCGGCCTGGTTGCGCTGCACGACCAACTTCGTCAACGGGGTTTCCCAAAGGGCCACGGTGCCGTCGATGCAAGCTGCATTTTTGTGAGTCCACAAGGTCGCGTCCAGGTCTTGTGTTTTGCGCCCCTGTGCAAACCTTCCGCGCTGCACGATCCGATTGCGCCCGAGGTGCGAAAAAGTTGGCGTTTGGCGACGGTAGCTTCCGATGTGTATTCGCTGTGTGTGTTGCTCAAATCCCTGCCGCTCCGCGAGCCGCTGCCCGAGGCGCTGTCGTCCCTTTCGGATCGCGGGATTTCTGTCCATGCCGAAAAACGACCGACGCTGTTGTGTATTTTCCGTGTACTCTCGGCGGAACTTTTGAACCTGGGCGCACCCCTCGCCCTGTCTGAACACATCGGCCTCGAACTTTCGCGCGTCTTGCCCGCTGCAAAAACGGGCGATGCCACCGGGTCCGATTGGGGCAACGCGGGTCCCGCGACCTTTGGGCCTTTGCCCAAAACGCTGTCGCCGCTGGCTGCAACCGCCGTCTCGCTGTCTGCAACCTGGGACACGGTTTTGCCCAATCCCCCGAGCCCGAACAAGGTCCGTTTTCCTTGGGCCACGATCGCCCCGCTTGTATGCCTGTGTACGCTTGTGTGTGCATGGCTCGCGTGGGCTCCTTTCGACGCCACGCCCAGCCCGCTCAAACAGGCGGCTGCACACGTTCGGATGCTGCGACCACCGCCGCCACCGCTTCCAGCCATCCTGCCCGTCGCCATCGGGGCGTCGGGTCAATGGCGGGACCTGCGCGTGAGCATTCTGCGCAAGCACGACACCGAAGAGGAACAGCGTTTGCTGTTGCTCGTCATCAACCCGACCCAAACGAAACAGACCCTCGATCCTGAGACGGTCCGGTTGACGACAAACTCGTCGCCCACCGAGGCACCCCTATCGGCCCAACCCCAGCCGCTCGTCGAATTGCTTGCCGGACAGATGCAGACCGTCGAGTTGCGTTTCCACCTTCCACCTGGCACAACGCCTTCCGCCCCTTACGTCTTTCAAGTTTCCAAATGACTTTTGCAAAACGAAAAACGCTATTCATGAAACTTCACGGTAGAGGGTTTAAGCTGTGGTTGTTATTAACTCTGTTGATTCAGCTCGCAGGTGCGCCTCATTCAATGAAAACTGAGATAGAGGCTGAATGGCAAAAAGGTCGATGGGACCAGTCTGCAATCGGTGTATACCGCCTCGGTCGCTCATTTTTGACTGATTCTGGGGATATACGAAGATATTATGCCTACACAAACGCCTTCTTAGGAAAGCCGCACTATTCTTATTATGTTCGCACCACAGAATCCTGGCGAGAAGATTTCAAAGAAGGAAAAGCGCAAATTGAAAGTGATTCTACATTGCGTTTTCCAACTTCGCCGATGGTTCCCTATCGAGACTATTTGGTTGAATATCCTCCTGGTTTCTTTGTTGCGTCTCTCTTGCCCGCACTCGTTCTTCCGGCTGGAGATTATGGAGATCTATATACAAAACTATTTGTCTCTCTTATGATTCTATTTATTGGTGTATCTATTCATTTTGCGCTTCGTTTCCAGCCGTTTTTGACTTCCTCTCGAACTGATGTCGGCCAAACAACGCACACCGTGTGGATGTTCTCCGCCGTGGCTTGTTTCGCTTTGGGAACATGTCTCTGCCACCGTTTTGATCCGCTCATTGCCCTTCTGATCATGGCTCAATGTTTGGCGATGTTTTCATCGCATTTCTACCTATTTGGCGCATTGTTTGCGTTGTCTGTCGTTTGCAAAGGAATTCCTCTTTTGCTGGCCCCCATTTGGATGTTGTTTTTGTGGAAACATGCGAAAACGACCCCTGCAAAGCCGTGGTGGCAGCCTTTTGCCAAAGCGTGTGTGGCTGGACTGGCCTGCGGTTTGTTATTTGCCATCCCCGTCGTCGCGTCCAGCGGTCTCGCGATATTGGACGCCTTTCGATATCACGGCGAAAGACCGCTTCAACTGGAAAGCACTGGCGCGGCTCTTTTGGGTTTGTTGAATCTATTTTTTCCGGGGAGCTTGCGCGTCCAAGATGGATACGGCTCAGCCAATGTAATCGCGTTGACAGATGGATTTTCTGCGCTGTCTCGACTTCTTTTGGCGATGCAGTGGCCTGCTTTGGGTGTTGGTTTGATGGTGATCCTCTTCAGTTTGTTTCGCCGCATGCACGCTCTTTCGCGTGAGGCGTTCACAGAAAGAACTTTGCGAGCGATTTGCACGCTGTTTGTGATTTATATGGTCACAAACAGAGTTTTTAGCCCACAATATCTAACTTGGATTCTTCCTCTAAGTATATTTTTATCGTTTCGTGCGAAGAAACTATTGGTGATGATGTTTGTCGTTGTGCTCTTTCTGTCGCAACTGTTGTGGCGAGGTCCTTGGCTCAATTCACTTAGTTATTCTGGTGTATTCCTTCTTCTTTTTCGCAATGGTTTGTTATTCGTTTGGTCGATTTTGCTCTTTCGCTCTCCTCTTCCCCAGCAACCGGAGTCCTTGTCTTCGAGTGTCCCTGTCCTCTAGAAATCCAGAATCTGGTCGTTGGTGCCGGCGCTCTCCGGTGGAATACAGCCCCTGTCTTTTCATCCGATGTGGGTTTTATCAGACATATGAAATGCCCCTAAAGTCGAGCAAATCTCTGCACGACATTCTCGATGTCCTGGAATAAGATGAAACACCTGACGTTAAGAGAGGTTCTTTCTATGCGAATTGAGTCCCTGGTGAAAAAGCGTGTGTTGTCTCTTCTGTTCTCTTTGCTGATGCTGTGTTTGGGCTCACCGTGGGCGACGGCGGCACCCAAGCTGCGGTTTCAAACGGACGTGAAGGGCGACCTTGTTCTCGTCGGAAACACGCTGGGGCAGGAGTGCCGAGCGTCGGACACACTGGGCATGCAGACTCCGCAGCCGGTGGTGGGAAAAGTCGGAAATTGCGGCGACGCGGCGACGATCGAGGACAGTTCGTCGGACGTGCTGTGGCGAGCCGACGATACGACGGCAAACGCGGACCTGAGCACGACGATCGGCGATGCGCGCAGCACGGCGATGTTGTCGCTGCCTCCGTCGTCGCAGGTGTTGTATGCGCGGTTGTATTGGGGCGGAAATCTGGGCGAGGACCCGGATTTGGCGAAAAGCGCGATCGCGTTTGAAAAAGTGGGCGCGCAGGGTTTTTCGATGAGCGTGTTGCCAAACCCAACGACAGATGTTCACGCGAGTGTCGGCGGTGGTGGCGGTCAGGTGTACCAAGCGAGCTACGACATCACCGCTGTCCTGCAAAGGTATGGGTCGGGCGCGTATCGGTGCGGCAAAGTGGTGCGTCGAAACGTTGTAAACCGCGACGAGGACGTGCAGTTCAATGCGTGGTCGATGGTGGTTGTGTATCGCAACGACAAAGAGCCGGTGCGAAACATCACGATTTACGACGGCCTCGACAGCGTGGACTTGGGACGCAGCGTAAACCTGGGCGTCATCGGTTTTCGCGTTCCCGAGGGTGGCAATCCACAGGGTCGGTTGGGCCTGATTGGATACGAAGGCGACACGGACAAGCGAGATTCGTTTCTGTTTAACGGAAAGCCTGTCGGTGACGCGCAAAACAACCCAGACAATGTGTTTAACAGCACGCGCAGCTTCGGAGGTTCGCCGGTTTCGATCACGGGAGACTTGCCGCAACTAACGGGCACCGCCGGAAGCATGTCAGGGCTGGATTTGGATCAAATCGACATTTCGTCGATGTTGAAAGCGAACGACACGCAGGCGTCGCTGCAAGCCAATTCCGTCGATGACGTGTATTTCGTGGGCGGAATTTTTACGTCGATTCGGAGCCGCAAACCGGTCATCGAAACCAGGCTTCTGGCTGATCCAAGTTCGGTCCGTCCGGGGGACACAGTGACGTTCACTTCGACCACCAAAAACATCGGTGACGACGACGGAACGGATTTGGTCATTCGGCATCCGCTGCCGGACGGACTTGTGTACGTGCCGGGTTCGCTTGTGTTTGTCAGCGGGCCGGAGCCGTCGCAAAACGGGAAAAAAACGGACACGATCGGAGACGATCAAGCCGAAATTGCGCAAGATCCGGTGACAGGAAAACCGGTGCTGGTGATTCGCATCGGCAAAGGCGCAAACGGCACGACGGGAGGCCGTCTGTCTCCGATGGATACGCCGGTGGTGGTGCAGTACAAACTCAAAACCGATCCGAATACGACGGCGAAACAGATTCCGACGCAGAGCGGAACGACAGCGACAACGGCTGGGAATCCGAATCTGCCTCCAGTGACGTTTCCGTCGGGGAACGGCGAGCAACCGGGTGCTCCAACGGTGGTGTTTCTGCCCAACGCACAGGCTGATTTGCGCGTGGTCGTGACGAAAACTCCGCCATTCCCCGACCCAAACACGCCAGTCAACTACGGTGTGGATGTCAAGAATGTCGGTGGGACGGGCGATCCGGGCCCGATCCATGTGACGTTCAAAGTGCCGCCGGGCGGCGTGATCGATCAGGTGACTCCGGGTCCGGGTTGGTCGTGTACACAACAAGAGCGAACGGTGTATTGCACTCGCTACGAACCGTTGCCTGCCGGCGCGGAAACGCACGCGGTGGACGTTGTGGTGCGGAATCCGAACCCGGTCGCTGCCGACAGCCAAGTGGAGGCACAGGCGGGATCGGATGGCGCTCTCGACCCGAATCCGGCGGACAACTACTGGAGTGAATACGGGGCGAATCGGCGAATCGCGGGCGGTGGAATCGGTTGTTCGGTTCGCGGAGAGAACAGTTCGGCTGGCAGCGGCGCGCTGGTTGCGTTGCTTCTTTGCCTTGTGGCTTTGCTTGTGCCACGCAGCGCCCGCCGTATCGGAAAGCGATCTTAGGGAGCCTTCGCCATGAACTTCTTTTCTCGTGCTTCTTTTTGCTTTCTCGTCAGTGTCGGTCTGTGTGCGCAAAACGCCTACGCCGAGCCCAAACAAGGTTTTGAGCTCAACCGATATCAACCCACGGCTGCCGGGGAATGGTCGTTTGCCGTAGACCATCCTTGGTATTCCTCGACGCGGTATTTTGCGGCTGGGCTCACGCTCAACTACGCACACAACCCGCTCGTCGCTGGAACGCAAGATCAAAACGGCATTTTCAGTCAAACCGAGACGCTCATTCGGCACCAACTGATGGGACATTTGGATCTGGCCGGTTCGTTTTTGGACCGCGTGCTGATCACGGCTTCTTTGCCAGTGGTGTTTTTGAGTTCCGGAGACGCAGCCTTTTCGCACGGCGCATCGGTGGGCGATCCAAGACTCGGCGTGAAAGGACGGCTGTATGGCCAGCCTTATCTGCAACCGTTTTCGGTCAGCTTGGGCCTCGATGTGTGGATTCCGCTGCGCGCGATGACGGACCGCGTGTCTTCAACGGCAAGCGATCAGGCGGTGCGCGTGCTGCCGAAACTGATGCTCGGCGGTGTGTGGAACAAGTTTATGTGGGCGGGTACGTTCGGTTTCTTGTATCGGCCCGAGGCTGTCACGATGACGCCCGCAGGTTTCGCTTCCAGCGTGGGGCGCGCGGCATCCGAGCTCCAGTTTGGTCTTTCTGCCGCCTATTTCGACGAAGACCGCCGATTTGCCGTCGGTCCCGAACTGCTGCTTTCTACCGCCGCGACGGGTGAGGACTCTTTTTCGCGCTTTGGCACGAGCCTCGAACTTCTGCTCGCGGGGCATTACAACATCGCACACATGATCCAAACCGGTTTGGCGCTCGGTGCTGGCTTTGTGCGTCAACCGGGCACGCCGGACTTCCGCGCACTGTTTCGGCTCGCGTATGCGCCTATGGTCGATCGCAAACACGACCGCGACGGGGACGGCATTCTTGACGTGGATGATGCTTGTCCCGACGAAAAAGGCATTCGGACTGGCAAACCCGCGACACACGGTTGCCCGCCGCCGCCGGATCGAGACAAGGACGGAGTTCCCGACGCCGTGGACATTTGCCCAGACGTGCATCAAGGCAAGAAACCCGATCCGCAAAAGCCCGGTTGTCCGTTTGTTGAGCAGGCTGTGGACCGCGACGCCGACGGCATTTTGGATCGTGACGACCTGTGTCCCGATTTGCCCAAGGGTGAGGTGCCCGATCCACTGCGGCTCGGTTGCCCGGCCCCAGACACCGACATGGATGGCGTGCAAGATCCGCGCGATCTCTGTCCGCAAGAACCGATTGGGTATTTCCCCGATCCGGATCGCTTGGGTTGCCCGCTGCCCGACCGCGACAAGGATTCGGTGCCCGACAAGACCGATGCTTGTCCCGATAAGCCTGGCGCTCCGAATCCCGATCCGAAAAAGAACGGCTGCCCCGGTTTGCTCGAGGTGCGAGGTGGGCAGATCGTGATCATGAGGCCGGTCTTCTTTGCGACGGACAAGGACGTGATTTTGCCGCAAAGCTTCCCGGTCCTTCAGGCTGTGGCGGGCGCACTGGTCGCGACGCCTGGCATTCGGCTTGTGCGCATTGAGGGCCACACCGACAGCGACGGCAATCGGCTCTATAACATCGACCTGTCGCAGCGCCGGGCCCGAAGCGTACGCAACTGGCTCTTGGCGCACGGCATTGATGAGGCACGCCTGGCCGCCGAAGGCTTCGGTCCTGATCGTCCGGTAGACACGAACAAGACCCCGGCAGGCAAAGCCAAGAACCGTCGCGTCGAGTTTCACATCGCCGACCAGCCGACTCCCCCACAAGCCGCGCCGCAGTAATCCCCGTCTGACCGACCGCCAAATCCCCTGAATCCGTCACGCTGCGCTGAATCGGGCGCAACAGTGACGGTCCTCCTTCCCTACTTAGGCACACATATCAGGATCTATGGGTCGCCATGCGTGCGGCTCGACACACGAACACAGCACTGCACAAGCGGAACACACACCGCAAAAGGAACGAACTGTGGATTTGGGAGGGAAGATTGCGAGAAAGGAGGACGGAAAACAGACGGCCCCTCTTTCGTTGTGGTTTTCGCGAAAGAGAGGCCGCTCGGCAGGCGGCTAGTGCGAATGGCCGGCGTGAGCGCCTTCTTCGGCTTTCTCTTTGGGCCGCTCAGCGATCATCGCTTCGGTGGTCAGCATGAGGCTGGCAACCGAGGCCGCATTTTGGAGCGCAGTGCGCACGACTTTGGTCGGGTCGATGACGCCAGCATCCAGCAGGTCTTCGTACTTGTCGGTCGCGGCGTTGTAGCCAAACGCGCCTTTGCCCTCGCGAACTTTGTTCACGACGATGCTGCCCTCGACGCCACCGTTTTGCGCAATCCAGCGCATCGGCTCTTCGATGGCACGGCGAATGATCGCAACGCCGTACATCTGTTCTTCGCCGAGTTTGACCTGATCCAGCACAGCCTGGGCGCGAAGCAACGCCACGCCACCACCCGGCACGATGCCCTCTTCCACTGCCGCGCGAGTCGCATGCAGCGCGTCTTCCACGCGGGCCTTCTTCTCTTTCATTTCGGTTTCGGTCGCGGCACCGACTTTGATCACCGCCACGCCACCGACGAGTTTCGCCAGCCGTTCTTGCAGCTTCTCGCGATCGTAGTCGCTGGAGGTTTCTTCGATTTGGGCGCGGATTTGTTTGACGCGAGCGTCGATGTCCGCTTTTTTGCCCGAACCATCCACGATGGTCGTGTTGTCCTTGTCGATGGTGACGCGCTTGGCACGGCCCAAGTCTTTGATCGACAGATTCTCGAGCTTGAGGCCGAGGTCTTCGGTCACAGCCTGGCCACCGGTCAGAATGGCGATGTCTTTCAGCATTTCCTTCCGACGGTCGCCGAAACCGGGCGCTTTCACCGCGCAAGCATTCAACGTGCTGCGCAGCTTGTTCACGACCAGGGTCGCGAGCGCTTCACCGTCCACGTCTTCGGCGATGATGAGCAGCGGTTTGCCCGAACGAGCAATTTGCTCGAGCATCGGAACAAAGTCCTTCATGTTCGAGATTTTCTTCTCGGAAATGAGGATATATGGATCTTCGAGAACGGCTTCCATCCGCTCACTGTCGGTGACAAAGTACGGAGAGATGTAGCCGCGGTCGAACTGCATTCCTTCGACGACATTCAACGTCGTCTCCATGCTTTTCGCTTCTTCGACGGTGATGACGCCCTCTTTGCCCACTTTTTCCATGGCGTCGGCGATCAGTTTGCCAATCACGGCGTCGCCGTTGGCGCTGATCGTTCCAACTTGGGCAATTTCTTTGTGGCCTTTGGTGGGCTTGGATTGGGTCTTGAGGTTCTCGACGAGTTTGCCCACTGCGGAGTCGATCCCACGTTTGATTTCCATCGGGTTGTGACCCGCCGAAACCATCTTGACGCCCTCGCGGAAAACCGCCTGGGCCAACACGGTCGCGGTGGTGGTGCCGTCGCCCGCGATGTCAGAAGTCTTGCTGGCGACTTCCTTGACCATTTGAGCGCCCATGTTCGAGAACTTGTCCTCGAGCTCGACTTCCTTTGCCACGGTAACGCCGTCTTTGGTCACCGTGGGGGAACCCCAGGACTTCTCGATGACGACATTGCGACCGCGCGGCCCAAGGGTCACTTTCACGGCATCCGCCAGCGCATTTACACCGGTCAGCATGCGGGAACGAGCACTCTCATCAAAAAGGATTTCTTTGGCAGCCATTTCTTGTTTCTCCTGAACCTAAAAAGCGTTTGCGCTTTTGACTCGATGAATCAATCCAACACGGCGAGGATTTCGTCCTCACGCAGGATCAAATGCTCGACCCCGTTGAGTTTCACTTCGCTGCCCGCGTACTTGCCGAACAACACTTTGTTGCCCACGGCCACGTCCGGCGCAACCACTTTGCCATTGTCGAGCGTTTTGCCCGGACCGACGGCGATAACTTCCCCCTGAATGGGCTTTTCCTTCGCTGCATCGGGAATGATGATGCCGCCCTTGGTGATTTCCTCTTCCGGGGAGCGTTTGACAATCACACGGTCGTTGAGGGGTCGAATCTTGTTTCCTGTCATCGGTTCGTTCTCCTTTGACTTGTTCTGGTTTGACTTGCTTTGGCGTTGGAGTTCTGTAGGCCCCGCTTGAAAGCGCGATGCACGAACACGTTCGGACAGCGAGGCTTTTGGATTGAGAAGACAAAAACCCGTTGGCACTCACGCGGGGCGAGTGCTAACCGGCAGCTACTCTATTCACGGAGTTTTCTCGCGCAAGGGGGCAGAAGAAAAATTTTCAAGCCCTTTCAACACGTTTCACATCGAACTCGCGCAGCGCGCAGTCCAAGGTCGCGAGTCCCTCGTCTGCCTGCTCATGAGTCAACACAAGCGGCGGATTGATACGCACGCGAGGCGTATAAGCCATCGTCAACAAACCACGTTTGAGACACGCACGAAACAGGGCCACACATTTTTCTTTCGGCCAAAGCGCACCGTTTTCCAAAAGATCAAAACCCAGCAAAAGACCGCGACCGCGCACGTTTTGGATGCAGCCATGTCGCTCAGCCAGAACAGCAAGTCCGCGTTTGAGGTGACTGCCCACACTCGCGGCGTGTTCGCTTAGGCGATCTTGCAAAATGATTTCGGTCGTCTTGTCCGCAGCGGCGCAGGCAAGCGGGTTCCCACCAAACGACGACGACGAATGCGACGGCAAAGACCACGGCTCGGATGCGGCCAAGTCCGCCCGCGTCATGAGTCCCGTTAGAGGAAATCCAGCCGCCACGCCCTTCCCAAACACAACCACATCCGGTGCAACACCCGCTGTTTCCGTCGCCCAAAGCGCACCCGTCCGCCCAAAACCCGTGATCATTTCGTCCACCACCAAGAGCGCACCCACTTCTCGCGCCACCGTCGCGAGCGCGGGCAAAAAACCGGGATGAGGTTCGACATTTCCAGCCGTGCCCTGGATAGGTTCAACCAGAATCGCCGCAATCCGATTTGCCGTCGCCAAACGGATTTGGTCTCGCAAAAAATCGACGCACGCGATCTGGCAACGATCGGACGTGAGCCTGAGCGGACACCGCGCACATTCAGCGTAAGGTGCCAGGTGTTGGCCGGGCAGCACCGGAAGCTGACCGTGCCTCCACTCACTCCCGACGAGTCCCAAAACGCCCTGCGTTTTTCCATGGAAACCGCCCCAAAAACCGACGACTTCTGTGTGACCGGTGGCTGCCCTGCACAGACGCAACGCGCTTTCGACAGCTTCCGCGCCGGATGAATAGAACTGAACGCGGTTCAGACTCGGATGGGGTGCGTGCTCAGTGAGTCGTCGCAGAAGCGAAAGACGCGGCGCGGAAGTGAAACTGGTCGCACACAATCGGCCCGCCTGCTCGGCCAGTGCTTGCGCCAACCTCGGGTGCCCGTGACCGATGCTGGCGACACCGATTCCGGCGACCCAATCCAAAAAACGATTGCCATCGACATCCTCCAGCACTGCACCGTCGCCGCGCTCGATCGCAAGTCCAGACAACAGCGAAATCTGCTGGATTCCCGGAGCCAGACACTCCTTTTCCGCTTGTGTCAGCCTGAGCGATTTTGGGCCAGGGATATCCGTTCGGATGCGCGCAAACATGGCGAGGCAGCTTGTCGAAGCAAACTTTTTTTCGCAACTTTTGAGACGCGCGTTTTTTGAACCGACCGACTTTCCTTTTCCTGTCTCGCAAAAGCTCTCGTAAGATCGCCGCCGCAGCAAAGGTGTTTGTTCGATGACCTCTCTTCTCATGAAACCGTTGGCCGGTCGGTTCTCGCTGCTCTCGTTGGTGGGAGAAGGTGGTATGGGCAGCGTGTGGAAAGCGCGCGATCTTGTCACCAAGGATTTGGTTGCGGTCAAACTGCTGAATCTGAACGTAAACCAGACCGAGGAATTGGCCCGATTCGAACGTGAGGTTGCGTTGCTCGCGGAACTGAATCACCCGGGCATCGTGCGATACCTGGCGCATGGTCAGACCGACACGCAGGCGTACCTTGTGATGGAATGGCTGGAAGGACAGGACCTTGCTCGTCGGCTTGCGAAAGGCCCACTGCGGCCCACCGACGGGAAAAAACTATTCTCTCGCGTTACGGAAGTGCTCGTCGAGGCGCATCGAAAAGGCATCATTCATCGCGACATCAAGCCCTCAAACTTGTTTCTGCGTCGGGGCCAGTTCGACGATGTGGTCGTGCTCGACTTTGGCGTCGCGCGAAAAGGCGCGTTGCACAAGCAGCTTACGCGCACGGGCGTCCTGGTGGGTACACCGGAATACATGTCGCCCGAACAAGCCCGAGGACTGCGAGACATCACGTTCGCCGCCGACTTGTTTGGCCTCGGTTGTGTGATGTTTGAAGTGTTTACGGGACAGAAGCCATTTTCTGCGAAGCACATCACAGGCCTTTTGTCAAAAATTTTGTTCGAGCCCGCGCCCAGCTTGCATCATCGGAAACCTGCTTTGCCGAGGACGCTATCTGAGCTGGTCGCCGATCTGCTGGAAAAAGACCCTGCCCGACGGCCTCAAAGTACAGAAGCCGTTCAAGAGCGACTCTCCAAAATCGTCGTGACCGATGATGAGTCTGCGGCGGGAGACATCATACCGACGACCCTACCACCCTTGGATTCGTTGTCCGACAAAGAGATGTCTTTGTTCACGACGATCTTGGCGACGCCGCTCCAGCAACAGATCGCGACGAACGAAACGGCCAAGCAAGCGGACGCGGCGACGTACCAAGCGCGAATGACGGCTACCGTCGAGCGTCTGCGAAACATGGGCCTTCGAGCCGAGCTTTTGGGCGATGGGTCTGTATGGGCCGCAGCGACCCAATCGCCCGTGGCGACGGATCTTGCCCACATAGCCATGCAAGGCGCGGTGGTTCTGCGGCATGAACTGCGCGGCTTTGCCATTGTTGTTGTGACGGACCTTTTTGAACACGAGGGTCCGCTGGCCTCGGGGCCGGGTTTTGATTTGCTGCAAAGCCTTTTGTCTACGGCGACAACTCAAGAAGCGGCGCTGGAGGTTGTCATGGACGACGTGACTTCGGAACTTATCGCCGACCGTTTTCATGTGACCGTGGACACCGTCGGGGTCGGTCTTTTGGGTGCGCGTTTGGGCGAATCCGCTCGTCTTGCGAGAAATCCGCCGTGGTGTGGCCTCGACCGCGAAATCTCGATGCTTCATGCCAGTTTTGAGGGCGTCCAAACGGACCAAGTGTTTCGAGCCGTCGTATTTTCTGGTCCCCCCGGCTCGGGGAAAACCAGGCTGTTGGACGAATTTTTGCAGCGGCTTGCGGAAGATCATTCGACGGCTGTGCCGTTGGTGGCGCGGCTGTGGCCACAATCCGTTGCAACGCCGCTGTCCGTGCCGCTGGGTTGGTTGCACAGCGCCGAACAAGTCGTCTCGACTCCACACGGGCCCGCTCCATTGTGGCGAGCTTTTATCGAGCATCGATATCCACCAGAAAAAGCGAAACGATACGTGGCCATCTTGTCGGGTTTGCTTACAGCAGGCCCAGCGACGAAAAGAACGGCAGAGTCTGTCGTAGATCGGGTGGGCATTGTTTCCGTCGTAGAGGCGCTGTCTGCCTTTGTCACTGCGATTTCGCGACCGTGCGTGCTCGCGATCGACGCACTTCAATGGATTGATGCCGCTTCCATCGAGGTCGTGACTCGTCTGACACACACGCTCCTCGACTTGCCCGTCCTGCTTTTGGGAATGGCCCGCCCGGATTTGCGCGAGATTCATCCGCGGATTTTCGATGGCTTGCCGATCGATCACGTTTCGATTCAACGCTATACAAACAAGCCCATCCAAAAGAGTCTCGTCCGACTCAATATCGACGGAGAGAACAAGACGCAAGCGTTGCTAGAGCACTCCCAAGGCTTGCCGTTGTTGTTCCATTGGTTGGTTCGGGACATGTCTTTCGGACGCAGTTGTGGACAACGAGCCGTGGCGTATATGACGCAAGCCCGGACACGCCAACTGGACCCTCAAACGCGACAGGTACTGCGAGCGGCAAGTCTCCTCCAGAGACCTTTCTCCGAGGCCGATTTGCTGCATTTTTTGCCGTCCTCGTTGTCCGTGTCGGACATCTACCGATCCTTGCGTGCGCTGGTCGAAAACAATTGGTTTGAACCGGTACAACTGGCCGACGGAGGGCGCTGCTTCAAGTTTCGCTATTCTCCCGAAAGGTCTGCGATTTTTGAGACGCTCACGAGTGCGGACAAGCGGCTCGGGGCCGATCTGCTTGCGGCGCTCGAAAGCCAGAACCGCGACCAGACTCCCTCAAAACCGTCATGAAAACAGGCGCAACAGATGCGCTTCATACATCGGGTTCGCGATTTCAACGCACTGCGCAGTGTCCGACACTGTAAGCAAACCTGCGTCCATAAGGTAAGACTGCACTTCGTCGCAACGATCGAATGGCACCGGTTCCGCTGAAAGAAGCCTTTGCAGAAATTCTTGTGCTTCTTTTCTGTCTTTTACCGCGTCGGAAATGGACAAAAGGTGTACGCAATCCTCCGACACGATCTGCTCTGTGATGGCTCGGACTTCGTGGGCGGATATGGTTTTGCTCGCGTTCGGTTCATTCCCTTTGCGCGGATATCCGAGCTGTTCATCCAGTTGCCAAAGCACGCGACTGACGAGCCACGGTTGCCCTCGGGTTTTCAACCAAAGTTCCGTCCGGGCGCGCCGGTCCAAAGACACCCCACTTTCCAGACAGTATTCAGCCAGAAGTTGTTCGACCTCACTTTCGGAAAACACCGGCAAAAAAACCGTGTGGGACACGTTCCATAACGATCCTGAGCCCCGCGTTTCGTCGATTTGCGGTCGCAGGTCGTCCCGCAGGTCCCGGACATGGGTTTTGCCGCACAGCACGATCGCGTGAACAAACGGCCTGCTGTCGTCTTGCAAACACAATGCCGAACGAAACGTGCGCAACAGCGAGATCGTCAACTTACGCGGCGGCGCGTCGTACTCGTCGAGCAGCAACACCAGTTTTTTGCACAGCCGTTTTTGGATTTCCCCCAGATAGAAACAGAACGACAGGCTTTGAGGTTCCGTGGGGCTCCACTTGGGCAACGCGGGCAACGGGTACGACGCATGCAGCGTTGCTTCGATGTGTCGGCACAAACCGAGCAGGCTTTGGTCTTCGGCGACTTGAAGCGAACACAACGCGACCGCAAGCCCATCGCGGCGCAGCGCAACAGCGAGTTCGCGCAGAAACGACGTTTTCCCGGTTTGTCGTCCTCGGGCAATCAAAAGCGACTCGCCTCGCCGCACTGCTGTAAGAGGTCGGGCCAGCCGACTCGACAAATCCACCGCAAAATGCCGCCCCGGCACGCAAGGTCCCGTGATGTGAAACGTGCGCATCGCCTCATCCTATCGCGTCACGCACATTCGCAACTTGGCATCGAAATCTCTCAAACGGAACCTGCTTTGCACTCCTGTCTTGAACACCGCTTTTCAGAGTCGGCAAAGAGTTGTTTCGTGAAACTGGTATAACCGACGCTGCCGCGTTACCTTGAGACCAGTGCTTCGGCACGTTGTCCCGCAATAACGCATCGCGAAAACCGAGGAAGTCCATGGCCCACTTTCCCTTGTTTGCAAAAACCGCTGCGCTGCTTGGTCTTCTGTGCTTTTCCGGCTGCGCGAGCGTGCCGCGACCTGTACCTGTCGCTTCCGCGCCCGTTGCTTCTGCCCAAGTGGCCGGAGTCACCATTCATGTGCCCAGGCTCGGCCCCGACGATTACCCAGGCGATGTGCTCGAAGAAATGACGCCTGTTTTGGTCGTCATCGAGAATCGCTCCCAAAGCGAAATCCTGATCAACCCGGATGGTTTCGTTTTGGTCGATCCTTCCGGCGCGCAAAACACGCCCCTTCGTCCCGAACCGCTCGCGCTCAAACTGCAAAAGAAAGAGGAAACCACTGCCGAACAGCCCCTCCTCTTGGCTTGGCGCGGACGTGGCGGAGGTTTCCGTTCGGCCCCTACCTACCGTGGACCGAGTGGAGGCGGCGTTCGCGTTTCACCTCCCGCATACCGATCCGGCGGTTCTTTCGGCCACAGAGGCGGCTTCGGACACAGCGGCTATTCCGGTCGATCCGGCTATTACGGCAGGTCTGGCCATTACGGTAGGTCCAGCTACTACAGTCGGCCCGGTTATTACCGCCGCTCTGGCTATTTCGGTCGCCCCCGCATGTACGCCCGACCCTTCTTTATCGGCGCGTATCCGTGGTTGTGGGGCAACAGCTATGGCTTGTCCTGGTATGGAAGCTCTTTCTGGATCGACCAACAGGGACCCATCAACTTCAGCGGCCAAGAGCTGGTTCACATGGCACTGCCCGAGGGTCGATTGCCACCAGGAGGCCGAACGGGCGGCTTTCTCTATTTCCCCAAACTCCCCGGCGGAGAAGGCACCTCACTGACGCTCGGATGGCAAATCCGCGACAGTTCCGGCCAGCAAGTGTTGGGCGACGTGGCCATCCCGCTCGAGTTCACCGAAGAGCAATAGCCACAAGTCCCGACCCACCTTCAACATTCCCCCGACTACGAATCGCGTTTTTTTCCAGCGTTACCGCGTGTCTTCTCAATCGGCGTCGTCGTCGTATCCGCCGGCCCGAAGAGTTCTTTCACCGCTTCTTGAAATTTGCTCACGCGGGGATAAGCGTTTTGCGGGATTTTTTCGTCGATGTGGCGCAGAAGCGCCCGCTGGGCTTCGGTCAATGCGTGCGGCGTTTCGACCACCGCTTTCACATGCAAATCACCGCGCGTCGTTGATCCCACTTGCGTTGGATAGCCTCGTCCTCGCAAACGGAAAACCGTTCCAGACTGCGTGCTGTGCGGAATCTTCATTTCGACACGGCCCTCCAGCGTCGGAACATCGACTGAACAACCCAGCGCAGCCTGCGTCACCGTCAGCGGCAAATCGGCCAGCAGCAAGGGCCCTTCTCGTCGCAGGATCGGATGCGGCAGAATGTTGACCGTCACATTTAAATCGCCCGAGGCACTGCCCCGGCGGCCCGGTTCACCCTGGCCAGAAATCCGGCGCGTCGTGTTGTCGTCGGTGCCAGCCGGAATGGTGACGGTGTATTCGCGCACCTGTTCCGTAAGGCCTGCACCGCGACACTCAGCGCAAGCATCCACGACGATTTTTCCGGTACTTTGGCAGACCGTGCAGGGGCGACTGAATGAAAAGAAGCCCTTTCCTGGTTTCACTTCGCCTTTTCCCGCACATGTCGCACAGGTCTTCCGCCCGGCATCTCCACCCCGAGCGCCCGTGCCTTGACAGTCCGGACAATCGGCCCGCACCGGAAAACGGATCGTTTTTTGTGCGCCGTGGGCTGCCTCGGCCAGCGAAATGTCGAGCGTGTAGCGCAGATCGCGACCTTTCCCCTTTTTCCCGCCAATGAGGTCGCCGAACAGGTTGCTGAACAGCGCCTTCATCGCCTCCAGATCGACGACCAGCGGATCGATGCCCGCTGCGTCTCGTGTCAAACCCAGATGACCCATGCGATCGTATCGAGCGCGTTTTTCCGGGTCCGACAGAACGGTGTACGCTGCGGAAACTTCTTTGAATTTCTCCTCGGCGTGTTTGTCGTTTTGGTTTTGGTCTGGGTGGTAGCGCAAAGCCAACGCTCGGTAGGCCCGCTTGATTTCCGTCGCATCTGCATCTTTGGGCAGACCGAGCACTTCGTAAAAGTCGCGCCGTGTTTCAGCCAAGAAATGCCTCAATTTGCCTGGGTAGGCACCTCGGGTTTTTGGGGATCGTCTGCCGTTTCCGTTTTGCGCGTCACTAGCACGAGCGCCGGTCGCAGAAGCCGGTTTCCGATCATGTATCCGCGCTGAAAAACGATCCCGACATGCCCTGGCGGCAGCGACGGGTGTTCGATCTGACCGATGGCTTCGTGAAAGTTCGGGTCGAACGGCTTTCCCTCGGCGTCAAACGGTTTGATTTGCGACTTTTCGAGCGCCGAAAAAAAACTGCGCTGGACCATTTGCACACCTTCCAAAATCGAAGCCGACGTCGTCGAAGGATTTTTGCTCGCAGACAGCGCCCGATCGAAATTGTCCATCGCTGGCAAAAGCTCGCGCACCAGATTTTCAAGACCTCGCGCCGCCGCATCTTCCTGTTCCTTCCGAGCACGACGCTTGTGGTTTTCAAATTCGGCGGCCAGCCGGAGAAGGCGGTCGTTCAAGTCTCGTTTCTCGTCGGACAACTTTTCAAGCTGAGCTTTCAGATCGACCTCAGACGATCCAGCCTCGGCGGTCGTTTCAGACGGGCTTTGTTCTTCTCTAGATCGCCCAGTCGAGGCGTTGTGCGTTGTGGTTTCTTCTCGGGACATATTCTCTTTCTCCTTGGCTTTTGTTTGGCTTGAGGCGGCCCAAAGCCGTGTCATCGGTTCACAAGCGGGTTTGCCAGGTCAGTCATTGGGCGCGATGACACCGGACACGGAACTCTGGACACGGAACTCTGGACACCGAACACCGAACACCGAACACCGAACACCGAACACCGAACACCGAACACCGAACAGAAGTTGAGCAGCAAAGTCCACAAGCGCAATATCCCGGCATCGACAAAGAACGACGGTTTCTCGGCAAGCAGTATACTGCGGGCCATGTCGGTCCTAAAAGCCGCTGTGGTGCAGCTTCTATCGACAGCCGATGTCGCGCAAAACCTGCTCCGCGTCGAAGCCCTGTGTCGGCACGCTCGAACTCGAGGCGCCGAGCTTGTCGTGCTGCCCGAAAATTTCGCGCTGCTCTCATCGAATGAAAACGACAAGTTTGCCCACGCTGTTGTCGTCGAGACAACGGACGACCGCCGGTTTGTCGGACACGGGGCGATTGTGTCGCACATGCAGCAGCTTGCTCAACAACTCGGGGTCTATTTGGTCCTGGGCGGTTTGCCCGAAAAAAGCAGCTCGCCGGGCCGTGTGTTCAACACCAGTTTGTGCCTGCGCCCCGACGGAGAAATCGCCGCCGTATATCGAAAAATCCACCTGTTTGACGTCGAGTTTGCGCAAGCCCAAACCGCGTTGCGTGAATCCACCACCGTCGAGCCAGGCGACCCGAAACAAGCCGTCGTCTGCAATACACCGTGGGGTGGTTTGGGACTCTCGGTTTGTTACGATGTGCGTTTTCCTGAACTCTATCGACGGCTCGTCGCCAAATCCGCCCTCATGTTGTCCATTCCTGCCGCTTTCACGCTGCACACTGGGAAAGATCACTGGCATGTGCTCTTGCGGGCGAGAGCCATCGAAAATCAGTGTTTTGTGCTGGCCGCAGCCCAACAAGGCCGACACAGCCCGACGCGACTTACCTACGGACATAGTTTGATTGCTGATCCGTGGGGTACGGTGCTGTGCGAATGCCCCGACGGAGAAGGCGTGGCGATCGCCGAACTCAATTTCGATTCTCTCTTCCAAATTCGAGCCGAGCTGCCCGCGCTGGCCCACCGACGAATTCCATTGGAGCAATAGCGTGCTGGCCTTTTTGTTTGGGTGTGCAATGTGCGTCCTTGTGCCCACCGTCGAAGTCGGTACCGATGTCGCGAAAGAGGTCGTCGCAGAAACGCCGAGCGGCCTTTTGGAATCAGGCATGCGAGGGGAAATCCGTCGCTTTTATTCCGCCGGCATTCGGGAAATCCGCCAGGGTCACATTCGAGACGCACTGTCGGAACTTCGGCAAGCGCGCGTGCTTGCGTATCGCGAGTATTTGCGCGGGCCAACTTTGGGTCCGTGGCCTCGTCGGCATTTCGTCCGCATTTCGTATGTCGAAGGCCAGGTGCATCAGCTTCAGCTCATCAACGACCACTTGAGTTTGCGGTCCGATCGAGGCAGCGATTACGCCACGTCGGTTCAGCTTCGGGCGCTGATTTTGCACAACATTTTTTTGGCCGTGCGCAGTTTCACCGGCAAAGCCGAAACGAACCTAGCCAAAGGTGTGTTTGAGGCCTACAGCGAAGCGATTTTGCTCCAAGGCCGTTTGAGTCGTGACGTGTCCCTCGGCTATTCCGCGATGTTGGCCGAAGAAGGTCAATACGAAAATGCTCGACGAGAATTTGGAAAAATCTCGCCTGCCGACCTCGCCGCCGAGGGTGCCGATGTGGCGGTGATCTATACCCATCTGGCGATGGGCGAAACCAGCCTCGCCGTGAGACGGTTTTTGGAAACCACCCGTCGCGACAACTGGCAGCGAGCGGCCAAAGACGAGACTTCACTGCGAACGTCGATGTACCGCATGAATGACTTTGATCGACTCAGGTCGCACCCTCGCTTCGTCGAGATGGTCACGATGCCCGAGGAAGAAGCCGACCGATAGACATTGGGAAGTTGCGCAATTCTCGACGGGTCTACAAAAAACGAATACACCGAGGCGCTGCTTCGCTCGTCAGCACGCCACAGGACGCGCACCGTTTTTCGCTTTCGCTTGCATCACAGTGAGCGCACCGTTCCAGCGTCGAAAGCGCCTGCGCAAGTTCCGTTCCCAAGTTGCTGATCAGCGCAAGTTTCCGTCGAATCTCGACCAAATGCCGTTCGAGCAAGGCGTGTAACACCAACGCAGATTCCCTGCACGGCTTTTCCGACCGAGCCAGCAGAAGTTTGCGAATGTCCTCGATGGAAAAACCGCAACCGCGCAGGTCGATGATGAGTTTCAATTTTTCGAGTTCACCGACGGCAAACAAACGATGTCCGCCCTCGGAACGGTGCGCAGGCGCGATCAAGTTTTCCGCTTCGTACAAGCGAACCGCGCGCGGCGTCGTGTGTGCCCCTTCGCACATCGCTTTGAGCGTCAGAAAAGACTTGCTTGGGTCTGCCCGTTCGGAAACGGCAGCCTGTTTTGCGTCTTTCGCGGGCGCTTTTTCCGGTGGATTCGACGACGACGATGTGTTCTTCCCGGCCAAAACCGATGACTTCGCGCGGGACATGGTTTGGTTTAGCTGGTTTTTGGGGAAAGGGGGTCGGGTTGAAACAGGGGTTCCGCGTGGCCGCGAAATTCAAAGTGCCAATTCTCGCTCGGGACGGTTCGCAAAAAACCGTATTTGTATGCATGGCGAAACAACCACCGCCGCACCCGAAGCGACCGCGTATCGAAATCCATCGCATAACCGCTTTGGTGGCTGGAAAACCCAGGCCGCGCTGCCAATGGACCACGGCCCCGCCGATACAGGTCAAAGACCTCCTGCTGCCGTTCCTGCGTGCGAAAACCGCTGTTCACGGACAGCGAAAGACCATAGCGGGCCGCCGCATTCCTCATGCGGAAAAAAGCCACTGCCGTGTGGACTTCTGCGCACACCGGAAGTCCCGAAGAACCCGGCACATCCACGACCAAAAGCGGCACTGGCACTGTGTTTGCGTATCCCACCGCAGTTTCGGCCTGCAAACCTCGCTGCACCTTGAGCGCCGCTCCCACCACCGAAGCAGACAGCCAGGAACGCTTCTCTCCGGCCTCGGACACCGTCTTCAGCGGCACCTGAGCAAGGACCGCCGCAATGAGTAGAGAGCTACCGAACATTGACTTCATCATAAGACGCGATTTTGCAGAAAAGAAACCGCAAAAACGCGAAACCCCGCAGGTTTTGACCGGCAAAAAAGGGCGAAAGTCGCTGCATCGAAGGCGGGCGCGGACGCTCGACTACTTGGTCGTCGGCATCCCGGCGGCTTTCCAGCCTGAAATGCCATCGGCCATGTGGCGCACGTTTTTGTACCCCGCCTCTTGCAGAATTTCGAGCGCGTGGTGGCTGCGACCTCCTGCCGCGCAATACAGCAGCACGGGCCGATTCGGGTCGATTTCGTTCATCCGCGCTTTGATATCACCGACGGGAATGTGTTTTGCGCCCGCGATGTAGCCGCGATTCCATTCAAACCCCGTCCTGACATCAACGAGCTGCACTTGCGGATCGTTTTTCAGGATCTCAGCCACTTGGCTGACCGACAGATTCACCGGGTCCTGGGCCACCGAAGCGTGCGCCGCCCCTCCCGAACTGACTTTTTGGCACCCCAGCAGCGACACACCCGCCAGCAGCGCGGAATACAGACGGTTCATGGACACTCCTTTTTCGAGAAACGATTGAGTTTTAGGCGAACGTCCGCAACCGACGAATCAACCACCGCACTTCGGGAGCGGTCGGGTCCTGCATGCGGTCGCGCAATTCCAACTCATCCGATAGATGCGAGATCGCTTCGTTGTGTCGCAAACTTTGTGCTTGCGGCCTGGAAGAAAGCAGCGTGACCGCCAACAGGTGCAAGCTGTCCGCCTCTCCCCAGGCGTACCCACATTCCGGCGACATCGACAGCGCCAGCGCGTTTCGCGCATCCTCTTCCGCCTGGGCCGTATTGCTGCGCCGAAGCGCCAAATGCCCACGCAAGTTCAGCAAATCGATCCGACAGCACCCAAGCATGAGTTCCTCGGCCATCGCGAGCGCCGTCCCCAGCGTCGCCGCCGCTGCTTCGTATTTGTTCTGTTCGAGCAGAAGCCTCGTTTCCTCTCGACCTGCCGCGCACAGGATTTCTGCTGCACCCGACGAGCTCGCAAACTGCATCGCCTCGGCCCACTGTTGCGCAGCGGCTTGGTGCTCTCCATCGCGACGCAGCGCGTCCGCCAAAAGCACCCGCGTTTCCGCCAAAGACAACAAGTCGCCCGCTTGCTCTGCCCGAACCAGCGTCTGTTCCAGCCACGTCCGCGCTTGCGTCACATCCTGCAAACGCAACGCCCGCGCCGCCCGCAGAATTTCGAGCCGAATCGGCCAAAAATCCTGTGTTTTTTCGGCCCGCCCCGCTTCGCGCCACAACGACAGCGACTGCCGCAGATGCAAAAGACACATCGCCGTGTCGCCCAGAAGCAGCGCCAAGTGCGAAAGTTCCGCCGCCGCCGCGCCCTGCACCGAGACTTTTGGCGACAGCGTTTGCGCTTTTTGAGCAAGCCGCCTTGCGTGCCGCAACCGCCCCGACAGCCGTTGAATCCGGGCCTGCGCAAGCCACAGTTCCGGTTGTTCTTCCCAAGAAAAAGGCCACTGCCGCTGCGTCGTCAAAAGCGCCGCCTCAAGCTGTCCTGTCACACGCAACGCCTCTGTCTCAAAACGCAATAGTTGTGCGTATTTTTCCCGCGCCGCCTCGTCCTGTTGCAAAGCCCGCGCGGCCAAATCCGGGCACAGTTTCCGCAAAAGTTCCAAAAAAAGCTGCGTCCGGCCCAGACGACAGAACAGGTGCTCAAAACCGCCCAGGTCCTCCGTCAGGATGTCGTACGCACCCAGCGGATCTCCGCCTGCGAGTCGGCTGTGAAACGCGGCAACCAGCGTCTCGACTGCCCCAGCGTCAGGCGGAGGTTTTTGCTCACCCGAACGTGTGTGTCCCGAAACCACCTTCGCCTCGTCTTGCGGCACAACGTCCGCCAAACCCAGCCGCCGCGCTTCGGCACCCACCGACACGTCCGACAACAGCGCCCGACCGAACGCCGAAAGTTGCCGCGTCTCGATCAGATGCTCCAAAAGCAGGTCGATCCGTTCCTCGGGCGCAAGCTGTCCCGGTGCCACCTGCCAAAGATCGATCCCAAGACCTGCGCACACGACCCCAAGCTGCGCCTGCGAACAAACGTGCGACAGGTGCTCTCCAAACCATGCCATCGACCCTTCGCGAGACATCACGCCTCCCTTGCCCTGTTCGCTGTTGTCACCGCTGTCACCGCTGTCACCTCTGTCACCGCTGTCGCCACTTTGGCCTCTTTGGCCACCTTCGGCAGAGCCACCGTCACGCGCGTGCCCGCCGTCTTTTCGCCCTCGGGCCGCCGCGCATCGTCCGGCAACGGCGACGAAAGCAGCAGCCGACCGCCGTGTTGGCTCACGATGCTGCGGCAAATCCCGAGCCCCAGTCCCGTTCCTCGATCGCCTTTTGTCGAAAAAAACGGGTCGAAAATGCGCGGCATGATGTCCGGCGGAATGCCATTGCCGTAGTCGTCGATCTGCACGTACACCATCGGGCCAGACGGGCCGGCTTGGGCAGGTTCCCAGGGGTCCGAAAAAATGCGCAGGCTCAAACTCCCGCCCGGCTGCGTCGCATCCATCGCGTTGCGCAACAGGTTCAACATCACTTGCACCAACTTGTCCCGGTTCACATTCGCCTGCGCCTCGTCTTGCAGGTCTTTGTTCACCTGCCGCACGCGAAAATCCGGGTCAAACCGCAGGATCGACAGCGCCTCTTTGACCGACAGCACCACTGGTTCGGGCGACAGACTGAGCACGGGCTGCGGGTCTTTCGCCTCTGTCGCCGCCGGCAGCTGCAACACCCCATGCACGCGCGAAAAATCGCGGATTTCCCCCACCAAACCGCCCAGCCGCGCCCGCGCCGTCAAAATCGCCGACGTAAACAGCTTGACCTCTGGATCGTCCGGGTAGCGATCTCGCACAAGCTCCGCGTAACTTAGCACCGACAGTTGGTTGCCGATTTCATGCGCGATGCCCGACGCCACTCGTCCCACCGCAGCCATCCGTTCGCTGTCCAAAAGCCGCTCTTGCGCCGAATGGATTTGCCGCAGCGCTTGCTGAAGTGCCTGGTTGTTTTGCTGAAGCTCGCCCACCGTCCGCCGCAGCATCCCCAGCAAATCGCCCCGTTCCAGCGCGTTCCGCACCGTCAGGAGCAAGCTGTCTTTGTCCCACGGCTTTTCGACGCATTGGAAAATCCCCGCCTCGTTGATCGCCCGCAGCATCGTTTGTTTGTCTGCCTGCCGCGACAGCAACACCCGCACCGTTTCGGGAGACACCGCCTTCACTTTCGCCAAAAACGAAATCCCGTCCTGCTCTCGCAACTGTTCCTCGCACAGCACAAGTGGCGGCAACAGGGGTTCGTTTTGCAGCGCGAGCAACGCGACGCTCGGATTCCGAAACACCTTCACCACGTAGTCCGGGTTCTCCGAAAACGCCTGACAAAGGTCGGCCACTTCGCCCGCAGGCTCGTCACTCACCAGGTAAATCAGGTGTGGATATCCGGCAGGGCTCGGACCGGCAGAGCTCGAATCGGAAACGGGGGGCGACATGGGCGCGGAGCATATCCATTTTGTCTTCCACATGGAACGGCCACGCGAGCCTGCCACGCGGTCTTTTGCCCCCAACCACAACGGGCTTTTCCCGCGCACTGGCCCGACGTATTGTCTCGCCCGGAGGCCAACCCACACCACGCCATGACCGATCGCATTCGCATCGAGGGACTTTCTGTGTTGGCTTGTGTGGGGGTCTATCCCGAAGAACGGCAGGCCCTAAGACCGCTTCTCATCGACCTGTCTTGCGAGCTCGACCTGTCTTTGCCCGCCCGCACCGAGCGCCTCGCCGACACCCTCGACTACGACCAGCTCGCCCGCTGCGCCCAAGAGTTGTCCGCCCGCCGGCACTATCCCCTCATCGAAACCTTGGCTCAACACCTCGCCGAGCAAATCGTCAAAGACCACGCCCCCCGCGTCTTGTCCGTCACCGTCCGCATCCAAAAACCCGCCGCCATCCCCAACGCCCAATCCGTCAGCGTAGAACTCACCCGCCGTCCTTTGGAATTTGCAGACGGGAACTAGCTCAAGGACCAGCTATACGAGACGCGGTACGAGCCGCCGTAGGCCGCCGTGCTGAGCGTGTAGGTCGCCGAGGCATCCGAGCCCCCAAAATGCGCCGTCCGGCTTTCCAGACGAATCGACACCGTGCGCACCGGGAACACGTCATCCCCAAACAGCCCGATCAGCCAGTCCACCAGCCAGCCCAGCACCGTTGTCACCACGTTCGAGATGATCGTTGCGATCGGCCCCGAGATACCCGTGATGGCCGTAACCGCCGCAGCGATGATCTGCGACACCTTTTTCTTGACCTCATTCCACAAGCTCGACAGGAAGCTCCCAAAGCCCCCGGAATCTTTCTCGGCCAGCGCCACCGCCACACTGAACACCGCCGGATAGCTCAGACCCGAAAGCGGGAACGTGTGCAGCACACGCGGAGGCGAGTAGTTTTTCGTGTCCCCATCGTCAAAACCGCCCCCCACCGAGTACTCCGAGATTTGCGCCGACGTGCCATTCGGAGAAATCGCCACGCCGCCAATCGCAATCTCGTCCGACCCCCACCACTCTGGATTCGTTTCGTCCACGCACCGAACCTGGTGCAGCCGGAACATCAGGTTGTTGTGTTGCGGAGGCGTTGGCACCGGTGCCGGGACCGACATGTGGACATCAAACAGCGCATCGTGCATAGCAAGAACGCGGCGTTCGTTCGTTGCTTCCTCGCGCAGATACGCAAATGTCCCTGGAATATCAATTTGATCCAACGGTGTTTTGTCTGCGCGCAGATTCACACGATATCGCAACGCAAGTGCTTTTGTCCGTTGGATTTCGTCTGTGCGGATTGACGCACCTCGTTGGAAATCACGCGGCCCGCGTTTCGTGGTTGGTTTCAGACTTGCCAAACGCCTTTGCACCACTGCCGCCAATTCCGAACGAGCCGGACCACCCTCTACCATGCGACCGTCTGGACCCGGTGCTGCCGTCAGGCCACCCAGGATCTCGAGCTGGCAAAGCTCCAATGCCTGTGTCGCAAATTGTTTCCAGCTTGTGTTCAGGTTGATACCGCGCGTACCCAGAAAAATAGAATCCGGCATAGGATCGTCCCCTTGGTGTTTGTGAGCGTACGGAAAGCCGCTTTGCGGCAACCAGATAGTCGCACGCCCAAAAACAACAAACAGTGACTTATATCACACAAGCCAAAAGCACTTGTTTTCGCAAATGTTTCAACAATGGCTGCGCCCCCCACAAAAAAAGACAACACTTGGCGCTGCGAAACAGCCTGCGTCCAGACAAAACCGCATCAACAGGGCCGATTGAAGAACTCGCATTGCGATTCCCATCGCCGAGAGACGCGCAGAAGCTCCGTTCATCGAGTTTCCTGCTTTGAAACTCCACCCAACACAACAAAGGAAAAGGGTCTGGGGCCGGTCTTTTCAGGGGTGGTGAAACAGATAAATGACGACGCCGGTCACGGACACATAGAGCCACATCGGGAAGACCCACCGAACCAAGCGCCGGTGCTCTGCGATGCGTTTCTTGAGCGCCAGGTACACCGCCCGGAGCACCAGCGGCGGAACCAACGCAGCAAGCGCCATATGAGAAAACAGAATCACCAAATACGGACTCCTGTAGGGTCCATGGTAGTGCTGTGTTTGGGACAGCACGACGCGCGCCAAATACACCACAAGAAATAGCGCAGAAACCAAGAGCGCCGACAACATGATGCGCCTGTGTTTTTCCGGCTGGTGGCGTTTGGCAAAACCAAACCCGACGACAAGAAGCACACACGACAACGTGTTCAGGAGCGCACAAGCAAGCGAAAGCGAACCAGACAAAGACATCGAAAACCCTCTCCCCCCTAAACCACTTTCCCCTCCCAAAAGCCACACGTTTTTTGGGGAAAGGTGCGGGCAGGTGTTGTTTGGGGAGGGCTATTTTTCGGGCAGGGCTATTTTTCGGGCAGGAATTGGCCGTGGCGGCCCGTGCCCGAGACAAAGGCGGTTGCGCCTCCGAGGGTTTCTCCGGTCAGGATGGTCTGCATACCAAGCTCAAACTCGCGCCTCAACGCTTCGGACAGGGGTTTGGGGTCATCCATTTGCAGAAGCGCCGCGCGCCGGTCGGAGCGGAGACAATGTTGTGGAAGCCGGGTCAAAGCACGGGCGAGGTTCTCGGCGCTTTCCCGCGCGGTTCCGACGGGAACGACGCGGTTTACAAGACCCATGGACAGCGCCTCGGCAGCATCGACGGGGCGACCGGTCAAAATCAGGTCCAGCGCACGCCCAAGACCGACAATTTGGGGCAACCGAACGGTACCTCCGTCGATCAGGGGGACGCCGAAGCGGCGACAGAAAACGCCCAGAACGGCGGTTTCGTCTGCGACGCGCAAATCGCAAAAACACGCCAGTTCCAGACCACCTGCGACCGCATAGCCGGAAATTGCCGCGATTGTCGGTTTGGAAAGCCGCAGCCGAGTGGGCCCAAGCGGACCGTCTCCGTCGGGAGAGAGGCGGTTGGGTGAGCCGTTGCCGATGGCTTTCAAATCGGCCCCGGCGCAAAAATGTCCACCGTCTCCAAAAAGGACGGCGACGCGCGCGGTTTCATCTTGGTCGAAGTCGCGGAAGGCTTGCGAGAGTGCTTCGGCGGTCGCTCGATCGACTGCGTTGCGAAACTGGGGTCGGGACAGCACAACCGTCCAAACGCCGTCCTGTTTTTCGATGGTCACCATGGTTTGTCTCCGTTTTTGTGGGGTTTTGTGGATTTTGTGATGTTTGGTGGAAAAGTGCGTTTGTGTGCGCAACTTTTTTGGGGGTTGGCCGAACAAACACATCTCGTCAAAAACCTTCAACAAAAGGAGCGTTTCATGTGTTTCGTTCGATTTTTCGTTCTGTATCTGGCCTGGGTCGCTTCGATGTCTTCGGTCACGTCTGTTTCGTGCGCGTGGGCGGGTCCGCCGCCTCCGACGACGATGATCGAGCAGGCCGCGCCGAGCCAGCCAAGCCCCGAAGATCAGGCGATTCTGCGAGCAGTCCTTCTGAACGCGGGTCTTGGGAAGGATTCGCTGCGGGGGCTCAAGGTTCGACGGCACCTTTCGGCGCTTCTGCCGCAGCTTCGGATGACGTTTGGCCGAGGCTGGCAACTGACGACGAGCCGGGACATGTACATCGATTCCCAGGCGCCGGAAAACGACCGTTTGAATTACGCGGTCAGCGCGAGCTGGGATTTGTCGAAACTCGTGCATCCTTCCGACGAGCTTTCGATCGCAAAAGAGGAACACCGCCGCACGCTGCTCCGCTTGAAATGGCAGGAACAGGTGGCGCGGCTGCTGGCGGAACGCTGCCGGTTGCAAAACGAGGCGGATAGCGACCCGGCGAAGCTCTTGGCCATCGAAACGACGCTGTGGCACTGGACCCAGGGGAATGTCGCGCTGGCACCCCACAAGCCGTCGTCGTGCCCGCCTTCCATGCGCAAAATGCCCGAGATGAAACCGCAGCCAAACGAACCAGGCGAAACGCAGTCCACCGAGCCGTCGGAAGACTAAACCGGAGTCGGGAAAAATGAAGCTTGGCCCAAAATGGGGAAAGGGGGAAACCAGGAAGAACAACCTCAGCGAGCGAGAATGCCGGGACTTTTTTGTTCCAGCTGAGACAGGATTTGATCGACTTTGCCCGCGTCGTCCACGCACGCCATCACGCCATCGACGTAGACAATCGTTTTGTTGGGCTGACCGGCGACGCTGCCGACGGCAATCCTGGGATGGAGCAAGGACGCATCGCAGCGCGGCATGCCGGCAAGAAGCGCCGGGCTCGCATCGGGGGCACCGTTTCCACATCCGACGGTCCACGCGCAAATCCAAAGCAGCGCAAAAAGGCGTGTGTTTCGTTTCGTGTCGCGCATCGTTTTCTCCCGCCATCCTAACACCAACGCGGCCTGCCTTTTCGAGCACGAAATCGAGCAGACTTCTGAACCGAGCCTGTGGTTTCGCGTGCGGTTTTGTGGGGTTTCTGTGTTTTTGCCTCTTGGCCCGCCCGTGCCAGCCGCGTTAGTTTCCCGGCCAGCGAGGGAACATGTCCAACACTTTGCGTTTTGCGTTCGCGCTGGGTCTTGCGGTTTCGCCCGCCGTTTTCGCCGGTTGTGACAGCGAATACGGCGAGGATTTCCAGACGACGGCCATCATGAACGGCGGTGACTGGCGCGACGAGGTGATTTACCAAGTCATCGTTGACCGATTTGCCGACGGGGACTTGAACAACAACCACCGCGTGATGCCAAGCGCACTCGGGCGATACCAGGGCGGGGATTGGCAAGGTCTCATCGACCATCTCGATTATTTGGAAGCGCTCGGTGTGACGGCGCTGTGGATTTCTCCGGTCGTGAAAAACATCGATTACGACGCGGGTTTCGACGGATACCACGGCTATTGGACGCAATCGTTTACCAAAGTGAATCCGCACTTCGGCTCGCCTGCGAAACTGCGCGAGCTGGTGCAAAAAGCGCACGACCGAAAGATGAAAGTCGTGCTCGACCTTGTGACGAACCACGTCGGGCAACTTTTTTACTACGACATCAACGGAAACGGGCAGCCCGACGAAATTGTGACGGGTTCAGAGTCGCTCGATCCGGTTGATCCGATGGCGCGGCTGGCTCGAGCCGACGAGTATGACCCGGACTTTGACCGGCGCGGCATTCAAGGACGAAACGGTCTGGGACCAGCGGGCCCGGCGCTGATTCGTTTCCTGAACATGCCGGAAATCAACCGCGTCGTGCCCGACCCGATCCGTTTTGGAGAAGGCAAGGACGACGTGCTCGATTTCAGGCGGCCCGGTGTGTACAACCGGCGCGGTCGCGTCACCAATTACGACAAGTGGGAACAACTGACGACGGGAGATTTTCCAGGCGGGCTCAAGGACCTGGACACGCGGCGCAACGATGTACGCAAAGGTCTCATCACGGCGTTTGCCAAACTTGTCCGAGAGTACGATTTCGACGGCTTTCGGATCGACACGCTCAAACACGTCGAACACGAGTTTTGGCAAGACTTTGCACCCGCCATTCGCGGTTACGTGCGCGGCGAGCAAGGTCTTTACGGTGTCGAGCCGTTGTCGCGACCCAAGAAAAATTGGTTCATGTTCGGCGAAGCCTTCGACGGCGACGACGCGCTGCTCGGTGAGTACACGTACTACAACGAGGTCGATTCCGTCTTCTACTTCTCCCAGAAGTTTCAGGTGTATCAGGATGTGGTCAAGTGCAGCGGCAAGACGAGCGGGGCGGCGCGGCTGTGGAACGACAGGCTGCGTTTTGACACGACTTCGATGACACCGGCGGTTCATGGTCCGTACCGGAATCCGGGCCGCTTCAAAACCATGGATGGTGCCTTGCTGGCCGACCCCGTCGCGGGCAAACCGATTTACAACCAAAGCCCGCTGCCAGGCGGAGCCGTGGACAGCCAAGGCAACGGCGTCGCACCCGCGCGTTTGCTTGTGAACTTTTTGGACAACCACGACGTGGCGCGCTTCTTGTCGCCGATCGACGGCTGTTATGTCGATGCAAAAGAGGCCGTTCGGCGGCTGCACAACGCGGTCAGTCTGCTGTTTTTGCAAGACGGCATTCCGTGCCTGTACTACGGCACCGAACAGGAATTTTCCGGCGGAAACGACCCCGCGAACCGCGAGCGCATGTTCGACAACTTGATTGAAAACGTCTATCGCGGCGCGTCCTCGATGCAGCGCGAAACGATGTCCCAAACCGGCTTTTCGCAAGACACCGAGACGTTCAAGTGGGTGGCTCGTCTTGCGTCGCTGCGCAAAGCCATTCCTGCGCTTCGCCGAGGCGACCTGAAAGTGACGTGGGCGACCGATCGAACGGGCAACGAGGCTGACGCGGGCATCTTGGCGTTCACGCGCACCGACGGCGACAAGAGCGTGCTCGTCGTCACGAATGTTCACAACGGCCAGACCAGCCAGACGGAATTTTCCGGCATTCAAATGAAGGTTCCGTTCCGTTCCGGCACGCGGCTTGTCGAGGTGCTTCGCGATCCGCTCGATGGCACAAACGAGAACACGTACCTCGTCCCCGCGACCCAAACCATCACGGTGCGCGTCTCGTCCCGAGCCACCAAAGTCCTCGTCCCCGAACCCGAAGCCCCTACCCTGCCACGCTGAACCACGCTGAGGAGAAACGAAAACAGGTGCCGAATCCGCGTGTTTGGAAGTGGATGCTGGCGGGCGGTGAAAATTTGTTATGTATGGGCGGTTTGTTGCGACCGCCTCGCGAGCCCGAGTGGCGAAATTGGTAAACGCAGAGGACTTAAAATCCTTAGCCGCATGGCGTGTGGGTTCGATTCCCGCCTCGGGCACAAAAACGCTGCGCATTCCCAAAGACTTCGGCCTACAGTCCCGCCATGGAACCGTCGGGCACGTCTTCTTCGGACATCGCAGTTTTTGCAAAGCCGCCTCTCAAGCTTGAGCGGCGCAACCATGCTCGAGTGGCGCTGCGCGTGACGGTGACGACGCGGGTTTTCTCTGCGACCGCGCCGCCTCTTGTCCTGGTCGGCCAGTCCACCGATGTAGGTTTGGGAGGCATGCGGCTGTTTCGTTTCGCCCAGCAAGACGAGCCCCGGCTGCACACCGACAGCATCGTGCTCGTTTCGTTTGATCTGCCCACGGGCGCTGTTCTCTGCGACGTGCCGTGTTCGCTCGTATTCGAGGTCGTGCAAGGCAAACGCCACAACGTCCGCATGTCTGGCCTGTCTTTTTTGTCGCTTCACCCGAACCAGGAAGCCGCGCTCAAGACCTTTCTTCGCTCGCAGAAGAAAGCGAAACGTCCGTCGCGCGAACGTGCAGCGCAAGCTGATAAAGCTTCCTCCTCGGTTGGCCGGTCAACACGGTGAGCGCCGTCGAGATGTCTTTGGCCGTTTCCCCTCGCAACAGCCGTTTTCGCACTTCCTGTTCCACATCCAATTGAGCCGCCTCGCCGTCGCAAAGCGCGCCTTCTTCCGCCCCGGCCACCACCAGCGTGATTTCGCCGCGCACCGGCTGCGCAACCAGTTTTTGGGAAAGCTCGCCCAGCGTTCCGCGCAGCGTTTCCTCGAACAGTTTGGACAGCTCGCGCGCCACCACCGCCTGCCGACGTTCGCCCAGCACCTTCGCCAAATCGCCCACCGTGTGCGCCACGCGCTCTTTCGATTCGTAAAACACGAGCGTCCCCGGTTCCTGCCGAAGCGAGCCAAACAGCGCGAGCCTTGGACCCTCATCCCGAGGCGGAAAACCCACAAACAAAAAACGCTGCGTCGGCAAACCCGACACCACCAGCGCGTGGAGCACCGCGCTCGGTCCCGGCACGACTTCCACCGGAATCTTTTGTGCGTGCGCCGCCGCCACCAAACCCTGTCCGGGGTCCGAGATGCCCGGCATGCCCGCATCCGTCACGAGCGCCACGGTTTTTCCCGCCAAAAGCTCCGACACAAGTTCCTGCTCGCGTGCCGTTTCATTGCCTGCGAAAAAACTCACCAGCCGACGATTCCCGACTGCAATCTGATGGTGCGAAAGCAGGTGCAACGCCTTCCGCGTATCTTCTGCGGCCAGAATCTCGACCGTCGCCAGCACGCGCAGCGCACGCAGGGTCACATCTTCCATGTTGCCGATCGGCGTACCGACGACAAAGAGCCTTCCCTTAGCCGACACTTTTGCACTCCGCGTCTTGAAAACCGGGCACCTCGGCAAGTTCCGCGAGGAACCTGGGCCCCACTGCGGAAATGTCCCCGGCCCCGAGCGTGATCACCACATCGCCCGGTTTGCAGCCGCGCGCCATCTCTTGTGCAAGCTCTTCTTTGTCCACAAAGCGCACCCCTTTGTGCCCCTGTTCCCGGATGTTCTCGACCAGAATCCGAGCATCCACACCCGGAATCGGCGTTTCCCCCGCCGCATAAATGTCCGTCACGAGCAGCAGGTCCGCATCCGCAAACGCGCACGAAAAATCCGCAAACAGATCCCGCGTCCGTGTGTATCTGTGCGGCTGAAACGCAACGAGCAACCGCCGCGAGGGGAATGCCGCTTTCGCACCACGCAGCGTCGCTCGGATTTCCGTTGGATGATGCCCGTAATCGTCCACCAGCAGCACTTCCTGTTCGCCCTGACCTACCCTGCCCCGGACCGAGAAACGCCGTGACACCCCCGAAAAGGTCCGCAGCGCCTGAGCAGATACCTCAAACGGAATGCCCAACCCCTCTGCCACCGCCAGCACCGCGAGCGCATTCTGCACGTTGTGCGCCCCGACGAGCGGAAGCTCCACCGGTCCCAAACAGGTGTCTTGCCGATACGCGACAAAACTCGACGTGAGCCCCGAAAACGCCAACTTGCGCGCGTGAAAATGCGCCCCTTCCGACAACCCATACGTGACCACCCGCTTGTTCAGCGCCCGTGCCAGGTCGCGCAACACCTCGTGGTCCCAGCACAACACCGCCCGCCCAAAGAACGGCACTTTTTCCAAAAACGCCAAGAACGCCGCCCGCAACGCCCTTTCGTCTCCGTAAAAATCCAGGTGTTCTGGATCGATGTTCGTGACCACCGCCACCGTCGGTGTCAGGTGCAAAAAGGAGCCGTCCGATTCGTCCGCCTCGGCCACCAAGTACTCCGACTGGCCCAGCCGAGCATTCGACCCGAGCGCGGGCAACCGGCCTCCGACCACGATCGTCGGGTCCAATCCGGCGGCGTGCAGCACCGTCGCAATCAGCGAGGTCGTCGTCGTTTTTCCGTGCGAACCCGCGACCGCAATCCCGTACCGCAGCCGCATCAGCTCGGACAGCATTTCCGCGCGGCGAATCACCGGGATTCCCTTTTTCCGGGCCTCCTCCACCTCGGGATTCCCCCGCATCACGGCGCTCGTCGTCACGACCACATCCGGTTCCTCACCCAGCAGCAAAAGATGGCTCGCGTCGTGTCCCTGCCGAATCACCGCGCCCAATTCGCACAACCGCTTTGTCGTGTCGCCGAGTTTCAGATCGCTCCCAGAAACCCCACACGCCATCCCCAAGAGCACCTCGGCGATGCCGGACATGCCGATGCCACCAATCCCAACGAAGTGAACCCGTGTCGAGGGCTGTCTACGGACAAAAAGCGTCATGGCCGCCGACCCTATCACGGTTCGCCAAAAACCGACGGTGGCGGTTTTGGGCCCACGAAGCCGCAGCCAATCCTCACCAGGCTTAGGGCAATCGGCGTGGGGCTTCGGGCAATTGGCGTGGGGGCTCGGGCAATTGACGTGGGGGCTCGGGCAATTGACGTGGGGCTTAGGGCAATTTGCGTGGGGGCTCGGGCAATTGGCGTGGTTGCGCGGGCAATTGGCGTGGGGCTTCGGGCAATTGGCGTGGGGGCTCGGGCAATTGACGTGGGGGCTCGGGCAATTGACGTGGGGCTTAGGGCAATTTGCGTGGGGGCTCGGGCAATTGGCGTGGTTGCGCGGGCAATTGGCGTGGGGCTTCGGGCAATCGGCGTGGGGCTTAGGACGTTGTGGTGGGGCTCATGGCGCGGTCAGCAGATCGAGCAGGGTTCGGATTTCCAAAGGAATGGCCCGATGGAGGTCCGGCAAGAGGTTTCGCTCTGCTTGCTCGACGATCTCGACCAGCGAACCCCGCAACGCAAAAGACCCCTTGGGCAACGTGTCGCGCAGCGCCTGCAGAAGAACGCGGGACCGGTCTTTTCCATGCTGAAAGACCGCCGGGTTTTCACGCACATCGGCGCGGGCCCGCTGGTTGGCGGTGTTTTCATCGAGCATCTTGCCGTCTTTGTCCGGGCGGCGATGCACCGCACGCCGACCATCGACCGCCTGATCTTCCAGGGCTCGGTCTTCGTCGGCCTTTTTCACCGCTGCGTCAAGCTGTGCCACAAGGTCCTCAGGCGCAAGGCGGATGTGCGGCGCAAGCCAAGCACTCAAACAGCGTGAGTCCAAAAACAGGCTCTCGATGCTGTGTCTAGACCACGTAGCCTCCACCACCACGAGGTGGTTGGCCAGATTCGTGCTGGTGGGCGCTTTGGGTTCGCGGCCAAAGTCGCGATCTTTGACGAGGGCCGCTCTCACCGGGACCCCGCTCTGCAAGGTGGGGAAGAGCGCAGGCGTGAGCAGTGCCTTCAACACGCCTTGGGCGCTCGCGTTGCCCACACCGTTGAGCGGAACGGGCGTGTAGTCCAAGAAGCGCTGCCAGCGATCCTGTTGATCTGCGTACAAGAGGCGAGCACAGGCTCGCAGAAACTTGTAGTCCGACGGCCCCTCGTAAAAAAGAACGCGACGAGACGCTAGAAAGTTCAAGGCCGTAAACGGCGTCAAATCACAGAAGGACCCAAGGGCTGCCACGATGTCAGAATCGTTGCGCAGCACAGCCACCGAAGGCGTGGCCTTTCGATCGACGTGAAGCAGCACAGCATCCCGGCGCTGTCCCAGGCGATTTGTCACCTCGACCGAGTGGGTGGCCAACACAAGCTGAACGCCAAACGTATGAAGCGCCAACTGGGTAAGCGCCTCGGCGGCCTCGGCCTGCAAACGCGGATGCAGATGCGCCTCTGGTTCATCGAGCAGAAACAGGACGGGGCGGTTTTCGCTCTCTACTCGCTGCACCTGAAGGAGCTTCATCGCCGAAAACAGCGCAACAAGGTTGACCAGGCCCGAGCCCGCAGAAGACAGTTCCAGCTCTCCGTTGTCATCTTGAAAGTAGACGTGCAGATCGGCAGTGTTCTCGGCGTCGGCCTGCGCCGTTCTCCGCGTCAGGCGCGTCCCGAGCGGCGCAAGCAGCGTGCGGTTCAACTGCTCGAGGTCGGCGGCATCCAGTCGAGCAACCAAGTTCCGCACGATGTGGCTTTGATCGCCGCTGCCCAGCAACCGAGTCAACAGGGGACGCGACCGATGCTCCTCTGTCCGAATCACCCCATAGAACGCAGGGACAAACACAGACAGCGGATAGAGGCGCCCGAGGTCCATCTGCAGACGCGCTTTCACGTCCGATTTTCGAGCCATTCCCGATACCGATGCCAACGCCTGACGAGACCGTACCGCTACACTGCGCAAAAGCTGCCGGTTGCGTCCGTAGTGAAAGCTCACCCACAGTTCCTGGAGCGCATCTGTCTCATCGAAGGCCAGGGTGATGTCCAGGCTTGTGCCGTCCCCCACTTGCGCATGGTGAAACAGTTGGGTCCAGTCGGACAAACCCACAAGCGCGCTCGGATCGGACACCACTTCCTTGCGAGAAGTCCAAATCCATCCGTCCGGGACTCGCTCTGGGAGGAACGCGGCGGTCTGCGCCAGCGACTCACAAGCCAAACGGATCGCTTGCAGCACCGTGGATTTGCCCGAGCTGTTCTTGCCAATCAGCACGGTCACGTCGGAGAGATCCGCTTGAAACGCTGCAAAGCCTCGGTAGTTGGTGAGCTCGACCTTGCGTAACATGGCCGGGAATCTATCACAGCCCTGTTACCGCTCAGTCGAGCAAACGCGCTGCGGTGAATCTTAGTAATCGAAACGGAGGCCCAGGTTGGGGAAGATCGGCAGGCCGACGACTCGGCCTTGTTGGTAGAGCTGGCGGCCTCCGTACAAGAGGCTTTCGGCGTTCTTGCGGTTGTACAGGTTCTGGATTTCCACATAGAAACCGAACCGAAAGCGCCGGAACAAAAACGTCTTGTCCACACGCACATCCAGCTGGTGAAAGTCCGGCAGGCGCACGGAATTGGGTTCCCCCGAAACGCCTTGGTAGTACTGCCCGGACACGTCGCGGAGGCCCCCAACAAGCTCGGTGGTGGGATTGCCGGTCACGTACCGGAACCGCGCCCCGCAAAGCAGCCCCCACGGCAATTGATAGGACAAGACGGCGGTCAAGATGTGCGTCTGGTCAAACCGAAAGAGCCGCCAAGGTTCCTCTGGGTGATCGCGCCGTTCGGAACGGGACAGGGTGTACGCCAAAAAACCCCACAGTCCCCGCCACAGAGGTTGACGGGCCAGAAACTCGCCTCCGTACACACGCCCGAGCCCATCGTTGGAATACATCGTATGCGGATCGGACACGACGAGCTGCCGCAGGTCCTTGTAAAACCCCTGTGCCTCTAGGTGCAGTCCCCCCGGCAAATCGGCATCCGCCCCCAATACATAGTGCGTGCCCGCTTGCCACGCGAGGTACGGATTCCCAAACAGAGGCGACAGCTCGGCCCCTTGCGGCGCTTGGTGATAGACCCCAATGCCTCCTTTCAAAAACAGCCTGTCCGGGACAAGCGTCGCGCGCAGCGTCAGCCTGGGCTCGACGAACAAAAGCGTCCGCGACACCGTGGTGAGGGCCGTCGCTTCACTGTCCTCCTCGCGACTGGGAATGCGAACATGGTCCGCAGACACCCGAAGCTGCGGCGACAATTCCAGCCGATTGTCGAACAGATGAAACCGCGCAATCAGATACGGAGACGTTTGCAGCAAGTGATAGAGGAGCAGCTCGCGCAGCACCGGCCCTGTGGAATCCGCGAAAAAACCGTCCCCAAAGAAACCATTTTCCGAACGGCCCGCGTCTTTCACCATGTCCGCTCCGCCGACCGGCAGGTTCTGGCTGTCTTGTGCCCCCTGCGCCAGCGGCATGAGCGTTTCGACTCGGGCGCGCACTCCCTCGAAGTCGAGTCCCAGCCCCACATCGAACCACTGCCGCCACTTCTTGTGAAATTCGCCGCGCAGGTTGTACCCAAGCTGAAGGACCTTGAGCGCCACCGGCTTGCCCCCCAACCCCTGATCCCCTGTCACCACCGAAAACGTGTCCCCCCCGATCGAAGGCATGAGCCACAGGACCGAATCCCCCGAAAAGCGATGGGTGTACCGCAAGCGCGCCCGGCCAAAATACGATTTGCTGTCGATGTGGACGCGGCTGTTGGGGTCGGGGTCGTCTACTTTCGCCGTGATGTTGCTGGTCGCTCCGAACACGAGCAGGTCCAGGTCGTCGCGCGGACCTGCGGCATAGTGCGCAGCCAGCTGGTAGTCCCAATAAAACGG
Organism: Pseudomonadota bacterium; assembly: GCA_035328405.1. Classification (GTDB taxonomy): domain Bacteria; phylum Myxococcota_A; class Polyangia; order Palsa-1104; family JAEUJZ01; genus JAEUKA01. Next base: position 51,661 of record DAOLIT010000010.1, read on the forward strand.
AGAAAGCTGCGTGCTGCCCGAATTGAAAAGGGGCAAAAGCGCAGAAATCCAAGACACGCGCCCGCCCGCTGCGACGTGCAGTTTCTTTGTAACCGGGCCTTCGACCGTGACGCTCCCATCGATCAGGTCGAGCGTGATGGACCCGTGCCACCTATCGCTTTTGGGGCGGCGCGTGGCGACCTCGATCACCCCGCCCAGGCCCCTTCCGTAGTCGGCCCCGTACGCCCCCGGACGAAAGGACACGTCCGTCACAAACTCGGCGCTGATGGTCGAACGCACGCCGCCAAAGTGATAGACCCTCGGGATTTGCACCCCGTCCGCATAGACGCGGGTGTCCGATGGCGCAGAACCCCACACGACGATTTGCCCTCCTCCGAACGGCGCACGCGCGATGCCGGGCAAGTTCTGCATCGCTTTGATGGGATCGTTTTGTCCGCCCGGAATTTTCTTGAGCTCGGTCACAGACAACGTGGTCGAGACGACCTCGCGGCGCAGCGGAGCGGCTTTGACGACCACCTCGAACGGATTGCCTTTGGGAGGCGCAAACAGCGTGATCTCAAGACGCCCCTTGGGCAGGTCCTGCTGGCCTTTTGTCGTCTGAATGCGCGCCGACCGCAGCGTCAAGTACACCGTCCCCGGCGCAAGACCGACAAGACGAAACCGGCCTTCCTCGTCCGTTTCCGTGACCACGGGCTTTTTGTCATCGGGCCAACGAGACACCGCGAGCTTCACAAAGGGCAGCGGGTCGCGCGTGCCTTGCTCTTTGACGACGCCGAGGAATTCGCACAATTCCGAAAGCGGCGGAGGTTCGACTTCTTCTTCGCTTGGCGAGTCACTTGGCCGTTCTTCCGCCCGCACGACCTGCAAAAAACAAGCGACAAAACCAGGCACAAGCCACACAAGCCGAGCCAATCGTCCGCACATGGCCGCACGCTACCGAATTTTCCGCCCTTTGCCCACGCCCCCAAAACACAACCCGGCCCGCAACAAAACGATATCGGTCGAGGGCACCGAACAAGCGTGCCGCTTCTTTCGAGAGATCCCTACACAGGCCTCAGCGCAACAGGCCGCAGTGCCGTCCAGTGCGGCGGGCTTCCTCGATCGCCTCCATGGGCGGCACCGGGCGAATCTCCCCCATCAAACCGTTTGGCAGAAGCTCGATGTCCACAAACGAGGGATAGAAGTGACGGATCATGCGAACCATGTGCCGGTCTCCCTCGGAATAGGTCCGCACGAACGAAAAATTGCGGAACGGCCCGTCGTGCAGATCCAGCAATTCCTGAAATGTGCCGTAATCGAGAAAACTCGCGATGTCCTTGGCGAGGCTGGGAAAGAAAATGAAGTTCCGAAACCGCGATTCATAGACCGCTTCTATTGGGGGAACAGCCTTGATCTCGCCCATGTATCCATTGGGCAAAATCTCGATGTCGGCGCAGGATTCTCCATACAGTTCGCTGACTCGCATCCAGTTTTTCCCATCGCGACAAAACCGTCGTTCAACCGCGAAATCACTTGATGGCCCATCGCTAAGAGAAAAAACTTCATCGAACGTGCCCAGGTCTTTCCATTCCACGATCCGCTGAAGATCCCTGGGTCGCAACGTAAACGGCACAAGGTCTTCGGGCGGCGGGAGCCACCCAAACAAATCGTCCAACGGAGGGAGCGGTTCAAAGTCAGGCATGTGCAAAACCCCCATCCAGGTTAGGTGGGTCGGTCAGGAAACAGAAGCAGTTTTCTGAGGGCAGGTCTTTGGGAGGCATCGCGTGGCTGCGCAAAGGAGTCCCGAAACAGAATCGCGGTCAGGGCTCGCGGTCGGGGTCCTCCATCGTGGACTGCACCGTTGGAACCCCATCGTCATCCAGAGAGGAAACCGTCCCCCCGCGCCCCAGCGCAGTTCGGCCCGAAAACGTCAGCTCCTGGTTCATTTGGAAGAACGGATCGTTGTGTTCGTCGCGCAGTCCTTGCGAGGCCGTCATCCCCATGCCCGTCGAAGGATCGTTGGATTCAAAGCGGCCCCGCAGTTGAATGTGTTGGAAATTTTTGCGTTCCTTGTTCCACCGGAGAAGCTGCGGAAGTTTGGCTTCCAACTCTGCCGCTTTGGCATCGGGAAACGTCTGCCGCAGGTTCGTAAGTTGCGCATTTCGTTCCGCGAGCGCGGCTTGCTGCAAGTCGTAGCCCATCGGAACTTGCAGTTTCTGAATCATCTCCGGCGTGAGCGTCGCTTCGAGCACACGCAAATTCTCCGCGCCGTCGGGATTGACGGTCGCCAGGCCACTAGACTCCCGGTTCACGTAGGGGTTTTTGGTCGGGTCGGCGGTCACGTAATCCAGGCCCAGGTTCTTGATGCGCTGGTCGGCGTTCATCCCCTCGGTGTTCTGGAGCAGACCCACATCCCCACTGACCGTCCAATTCGGGGTTCCCTCTTTGTAGAACTTGTCCGCCGTATCGCCGCCGATGACCTTGGCGATTTTTTGCCCCGCTTGCACGTCCTCGAACAGCGCAATGTTCATTTTGAGCAGCAGTTTGAGTTCCTGGTCGGTCAGCTTGCCCCGCGTTTGTCCAAGCGCATCGACTTCCGAGTGCGCCCCGATCGTCCGATGTTCCGTCGCGGGTTTGCCAGCGTTCGTCTGCGCTTCCAACTCGCGCGCCACGCTGTCGGGCATCGTCGCCTGCTGGTTCTTTTTGATGGTGCCCTTGAGCACTTCGATCTCGTCGGGCGTAAAGCCTTTGGACCGCAGCCGTTCTTCGACCGTGCTGGCTTTGGGCATCGTCTTTGGATCGACGCCCAGCTCGGTCGCGAAACCCTGCAACGTGCGCGCTTCATCGACACCGAGCACAGAACCATCCGCTTTCTTCTGGCCTTCCGCCTTTTTGTGTTCCGCCTCAGCCGCCAGCTCGCGCAACGCCTGTTCGTCGCCCTTTTTCCGCGCCGCGATTTCCTGTTCCCACTGGTTGACCATTTCGTGGTCTTCAGTGGTCTTCGCCTGAGCGCGCAGATCTTCGAGAGCTTGCTCGTCTGCCGACAGCTTCCGCTTCGGACGCCCCTTGTCATCCAGGGTGCTCTCTTCACCCACCCCAGCCTTGGCGTTCTTTTTGACTTTCGCGTCCGCTTCGGTGTCCTTGGCCTTTTCGCCCGATTCCGGTCCCACCGGCTTGGCCTGGTCCGTTTTGCCCTTCTCTTGCGCAGAAGCGTCCTGGCTCTTTTCGTGCGGATCGGCGGCTTTCCCGTCTGCCACATCTTGGGGTTTTACCGGGTGGTCGTCCTGTTTGGCTTCCTCGTGCCGCGTTTTTTCCTGGTCCGCCTGTTGCTTGCTTTCTTTCACCGCTTCTTCGGGCGCTTTTTCGTTTTTCCCCTTCTGTTTTTCGGCGGCCACCTCCTTGTGCACCTCGCTCACGTCGTCCTTGTCGCCCTTCTTGCTGTCGCCGTGCGCACCTTCCTCTGACCCCGCATCGCCCCCCTGGTTTTGCTCGGCCTTCGGTTTGTCTGGCCCCTGATCTGGGGTTTGAGCCTGCGCTTTTTTCGCTTCCTTCAGCTCCGCACGGGTCTCCGCGATGCTGTCGAGCGACCCCGAAAGTCCTGCACCACCCACCGACGTCACCCATTTCTTCGCGATGTCTTCGGGACGGCCAGAAAACATGCTGGGATCGAGCACATTGGCGGCGGTCTGGCCCGCTGCGCTGCTGCTTCCGCCCTTGATGGCCGAGAACATGTACGGATTCATCCCGTTTGGACCGTTTCCAAACGCTTTTCCCACGCCTGCGCTCGTTCCACCGTTCACAAAACTCGTCAGCATGCTCGAACCGACTTGGCTACCCATTCCTTTCACGAAGTCGCCAAAGTCCCCCTGGTAGTTTTGCTCGTTCATCAGTCCGCCCACCAAGCTGTTGATTCCGTTTTGCCCCGCGCTCGACAACCCCCCTTTCAACATCGTTTGCAGCATCGTCGCCGTCTTCGGGTCCGCAATCCCCACAAGCTTGTTGAGCTGTCCTTCCAGGCCGGGCAGTTTGAACGCACCTGCCGTCAGCGCGCTCGCCAGCGTCGTCACCGCATCCACCCCGATGTCTTCGAGCGCATATCCGCCCTCCAGCATCACCCCTTTGACCGCCATGCTGCTCGCTCCGCCTAGGAGCGCGGACAGCGCCGCCACCACCGCGGGAGACGCCGAGCCCGCCGTCGCAATCGAAACCGCTGCCCCCACCACCACCGCTGCGCCCGTCGCCACTGCGTTGGTCGCCGAATCCTTCGCCGCCTGGTAGTTCTGCACGTCCTGACCTTGGTATTCCGTCAGCACGCCCAACCGATCTTTGGCCGCCCCAGACCACGACCCGTCTTTTTGGGCTTGCTGGGCCAAGTTGTTGATTCGCTGGTGTTGGTAATCGAGCACTTGCCCAGAATCCGAAAACAGATCCGTCACACCGCGCGAGAACCAGTTGCTGCCGCTGCCGCGATCAAATTCGTAGGCCTCGTTCGCCCGCGACACCATTTCCTCTGGCGTTTCGGGTTTGCCTTTCATCATTTGGCCGATTTCAAAGCCGTCGCGCCCGCTCACTTCGCCTTTGAGCAACGCATCCAAATCTTGTCCGTATTTCTCTTTGTACGTTTTCCGCAGCTCATCGATTTCTGTTTTGGACTTGCCTTCCAGCGTCTTGCGAATCAGTTCCTCATTCGTGCCAATCCCGTTCGTTGCATATTTCAGCGCAAACTCATCGCTGATTTTTCCGTCTTTTTTCAGTTGATTCGCTTTTTCCAAATCGAGCCCGGACAGCTCACTTTTCAGCATCTGGTCGAAATTCTGTCCGCCCGCTTTGTTGCCATATTGCTGGTTGTATTTGGCAATCAGTTGTTCGCGTTCTTTTGGCGATTTGCCCTCCATCGACTTGAAGATCGCCTCTTCGTCCGTGCCCCAAAAGTCTTCGGACGCTACTTTGACCCGAGCCGCTTCTGCCCCTGCCTTGTCGCCCTTGAGCAAATTCGACGCCACATCTTTTTCGGCCCCAGAAAACTCGCGCCCAAGCGCCTTGGTCAACGGTTCGCCCGTCTTTTTCTGGTACGCCGCCGCCAGCGCCTTGCGTTCTTTTTCGTCTTTGCACGATTCGATGGCGTCATACACCCCGTTTTCATCCGTCCCCAAACCGAGGTTGAGAAAACCGCCATTCATCGCTTCATCCAGCTTCACTGCTGCCGCTTTTGCTTTGTCCCCTTCAAGCAACGCTTTCGACAGTGCCAAATCGTTCCCGGACATTTCGCTTTTGAGCATCTTGTCCAGGCTCTGGCCCGTCTTCTTTTCATACGCCGCCACGATCTGTTTGCGCTGCGCTGGGTCTGTCACATTTTCCAGAACCGATTGAATTTTCTTCTCATCGGTTCCCATTCCAAACATTCCGCCATGGGCCGCATTGTCGAGCGCCGCAACCGCACTCTTGACCGGATCTCCCGACAGAGCCGCCTGCGCTTCTTCCAGGTCTTTGCCCCCCAGCTCCCCTTTGATGTCGTTGTCCAGGCTGCGGCCAAAGTGGTCCTGATACGCCGCTTTGATCGCTTTGACCTCCGCAGGAGACTTCCCTCGCAGCGCATTGTGAATGGCGTCTTCGTCGGTGCCCCAACCATCCATCGCCTTGAAAAGCTGGTTGGCCGAATCCCGAACCGCTTTCGGATCGATCGGTTTCTCCTCAACTGCCGGCGCCGCCTTTTTCGCGTCGAGCTTCGGATCGAGCTTCGGATCGAGCTTCGGATCGAGCTTCGGGTCAACTTGTGGACCACGCTTGTCCATCGGCTTGTCTGGCAACGCAGCGGGCAACTTCCCTGGCAACACCGGGCCAATCGGAGAAACGGGGTCGCCAGGTCCTCCAGGCCCCTTGGACGGCGGCGGCATTTTGTTGCCACCTCCGAACAAACTGGTCACTTTGGACCAAATCCCCTGCTCTCCGCCCTTCTGAGCGTCGGGCTTTTGCGTGGTCGGTTTGTTCTTGTCGCCCTGAAAAAAATCGAACAACGACATCTTGCCCCCCAAAACGTTGTGCGTCGCGCCGTTGAGATTATCGTCTGGTTTCGACGCAAGTGTCTGTTTCGAGGGAAGGTCGTGTTTGGGGAACTGGGTCTACGGAAGACCGTTTACCTACTGCGCATCGAGCCAGGACAGATCGCCCTCGAACAGGCACAGGTTCCTGTTGCCCGAGGTCTGGGACTCCCTTGGCCGAAGTCAGGGACTCCCTTGCAGGTTCCACTCCCGCCGTCTCCGCCCGAACTACCCCGGATAGGCATTCTCTCCATCCTGCCTTCAGTACCGGTGTTTCGTCGTCTCAATCTCCTCGACCTCGCGGGCACCCGCGACCGGGAGAATCTCGGTCAGCACCCTGTGCCGGGCGTTCGCCACGCGCTCGTCGTGCTCCATGTCCTCGGATTCGACCTTCAGGACCGCGTCGAGTATACCCTTGTAGTGATCGTAGAATCGTAGTCTTGCCTTGTCGCCGATGTCCGCACTGAGCCAGTCGTCCTCGTAGCGCCGCTCGGTGCTGTAATGGACCCAGGGGCGCTTCGTCGCCGGTTCGAGCAATTTCTTCAATCGACCGAAATAGTCGTTGTCGGTCTTGAACCGCCAGGTGATGTAGGTCGTCTTCATTCGTGCTCTCGCAATCTAGGAGTACTAGTCCCTGTCGGGTCCAGTGTACAGGGTCGGGGGCGTCGTGAACGGGTCGTTTCCAATGTTCAGCTTGAAGTCGAACAGCCCGTCCTTGTTTTTCGGATCTGCTAGCGTGGCCGGGTCATAGGCGCGCTGGTCCCATTCCTTGCCGTACCGGTAGAGATCGCCGCCCAGGTCGGTATTGGAGAACCCCGGCTTGCCGTCGGGTGAGCCGGTCTTGAAGATACCGTAGTCGGCGTTGATCGGGTTGTCGATTTGCATCGCTCCGACCTTGGCCTGGTCGCTGAACACGGCGAGGTCGGTGTCGGATTCGGGCGTCCACGCGCCGCGCTGGAACCAATCCTCGTCGTTGCGTCCGCTACCATAGTGTTGCAGGAGCTTCATCGGGTTGTTCTTCCAGCCGGTGGTGCCTGAGCCGACCTGGACGACCTGCATGTCGGTGATGCCATTACGGTCGGCGATGGCGGCGAGGCCCCCCTGGAAGTCGCGCATCTGCTCGGTGGCTCCGGCGAGATCGTTGACGTCGCCGCGTGCCCCCTTATAGGTCAGCGGCACCCGCTCGCCGTCCGCGTTTCCCTGGACCGCGAGCTTCAAGCGTTCGGCGGAGACATCGTTCGGGTGCTCGGCCTCGCCGCTTCGGACGCGCTCGTAGTTCGACTCGTTGAGCTTGCGCAAATGGTTGTGGGCGGCCTGGATGATCTCGTCGGGCGTCGAGCCCGATGTCAAGCCAGCGGCCTTTCCCGCCTCGCTGTTTACGAAGGCATCCATGCCATTGAACTCAAGCTGGTGCTTGTCGTGATCCTCCAGACTTATCTTCCCAGACGCGAAGAGCTCGGCTTCGCGCTCGCGGCTGAGGCGACCTTCCTTCGGCAGTACGTCGAGCTTGTCCATCGCCCACTTCACGGCCTTTTCAACCTCATTGGCGGAAGGCGGCAACTTCTTGGGCCCCTCCGCGTTGGAGACGTCCGCCGCAGTCAAGACGGCAGTCGTCTTGTCGTCATGAGTCTCGTCACCCAGGGTCGGCTTTGAGGTGTCCTCGGTCTTGGGTTTTACCGGGTGGTCGTCCTGTTTGGCTTCCTCGTGCCGCGTTTTTTCCTGGTCCGCCTGTTGCTTGCTTTCTTTCACCGCTTCTTCGGGCGCTTTTTCGTTTTTCCCCTTCTGTTTTTCGGCGGCCACCTCCTTGTGCACCTCGCTCACGTCGTCCTTGTCGCCCTTCTTGCTGTCGCCGTGCGCACCTTCCTCTGACCCCGCATCGCCCCCCTGGTTTTGCTCGGCCTTCGGTTTGTCTGGCCCCTGATCTGGGGTTTGAGCCTGCGCTTTTTTCGCTTCCTTCAGCTCCGCACGGGTCTCCGCGATGCTGTCGAGCGACCCCGAAAGTCCTGCACCACCCACCGACGTCACCCATTTCTTCGCGATGTCTTCGGGACGGCCAGAAAACATGCTGGGATCGAGCACATTGGCGGCGGTCTGGCCCGCTGCGCTGCTGCTTCCGCCCTTGATGGCCGAGAACATGTACGGATTCATCCCGTTTGGACCGTTTCCAAACGCTTTTCCCACGCCTGCGCTCGTTCCACCGTTCACAAAACTCGTCAGCATGCTCGAACCGCTCAGCGCGTCCCTGTCTTGAGCCAAGCAGGAATCGTCGTCACATCAGGTGCAGGTCCGCCGTCGAAGTCGCCAGAAAAATCAGGGCTGATGATCTCACAGGCCCCTTCCATCACCGGTTCCCCCTGAACGCCATGAAACGCGCAGCGCTCGAACACTGCATCCTTGAGCTTCAGACCGTTGAAGTTGGCGCTGCGGAAATCGCACTGAACAAAGCGGGTCCGGTACGCGCTGCCTAGGGGCGGTCCCCCGGTTCGGGTGAGCTTCGCACCGCGAAAGTTGCAGTACTCGAACAAACTGTCATCGAAGGTCATGTCGTTGAGTTTTGCGCCGGTGAAATTGCAGCGGAGCGTGCGCGCTTCTGGAAAGGAGCTCCGATCCATGATCGCAAAAGAAAAATCCGAGTCGCTGATCATTCCACCGTCGTAGTCAATCATCGACAGCGTGCTGCCCACGAAGCGACAGCCTTCGATGCGAGCGCGCTCCAAGGCGCACATGCTCAAACTGGCGCGATCAAAGACGCAGCGAATGAGCTCGATTTCTTCAAAGCCGCACTGCTGAAACTGCGAATCACTGAGATCGCAGCTCACGAAGCGAGCGCCTAGAAAAATGCAACCGGCGTCGCGTGACTTACGGAACTCATGGCCTTCGAGATCGATGCGGCCCGCGCCGGTCTTTCCCCGCTCCAGCCACTGCCGATGTTCCCGTTGAACCTCTTTGGAGAGTTCGACTTGCCAGCTCAACATTGGGCCACCCTAAGCTCACTCCGCGTCCTGGTCAAGGCGTGCATTGTCCCGTGCGTCTCCGTCGGAAACCTGATCGCCGTAGGCGCTTGCGGACTCTTTTAGGAGGCTCATGCCCTGCGCGATTCGCGCCCGCTGCTCGTCTGACATCTGTTGGAAGTACTTCAGTTCTCCATCCATCTCGATGGGGAAGCGGCCCTTCATATATGCCTTGAATAGCTGCTCGGCGCGCTTGTATTCCTTGCTGAGCGTGGTGTGCATCACCGAGTGCCCGTCGGTACTGAGGATGGTTGGCACCCCCTCAGCAATCAGGTTGATGAGGGAGTGATTCTGGAAGGTGTTGTCGCGGCCCCCTCGTACCGGCTGGAGCGAGCCGGTTTGCTCGTTGCTGGTCAGGTTGACTTCCGCGTAGATCCCAAGCTCCTTCATGCGCTTGATCTGCTCGGACGTTGCGTGCGTGGCATGACCGAAGCGATCTGGCTGAGCGCAGTGTCGTCGGGCGCTTTTTCGTTTTTCCCGTTCTGTTTTTCGGCTGCGACCTCACGGTCTGGGTGCCAGACTTGGTGGTCTTGGATCGGGCCTTGGCGGTCTTGGACCTAGACTGGGTGGTCTTGGACCTCGACCTGGTGGTCTTGGACCTAGCCTTGGCGGTCTTGGACCTAGACTGGGTGGTCTTGGACCTAGACTGGGTGGTCTTGGACCGGGCCTTGGTGGTGTTGGACTGAGACCTGGTGGTCTTGGACCTAGACTGGGTGGTCTTGGACCGGGCCTTGGTGGTGTTGGACTGACACCTGGTGGTCTTGGACCTAGACCTGGTGGTCTTGGACGTGGCCTTGGCGGTGTTGGACCTAGACTTGGTGAAGGATCGCTCCCGATTTGTGAATCTGTGTTCACTTTTTGTGATGGAAAAACCACGCAATCCTGAAAAAAAATTGCTTTTTTTCAGCGTTTCCCTTGCGGCGCGAGATTTTTGAACTACACATGTGGCACTCGCACTCTGCGAGAAAGGAGACCGCCTCATGGCCAAAGACCCAAAAAACCCTGTTCCCGGTGACCTCGCGATCGATTGCACGCCCATTGCTGACCTGATTGTGGACCTGCCCCCAGGTGCGATGACCGGCATGCGCAAAGAACGCGCAGGCCTCGACGCGCTGCTGACGGAGATTGCAGCCAATCAAAAACTCTTCGGGGTCCGAGCGGGCATTGTTGACGAGGAGGTGAAGGCGCTCGACAAGCTGACCGAGCAACTTCAGCACACCCGCAAATACAAAGAACCGCTGCGCAAACTGCTGGAGCTTGTCACCGAGACCGAAGCTGCCCTCGACAATGAGCGGCACCAGCGCATCAGCAGCATCGCCACAAGCGTTGAACAACGCGCCAAGATTCCCGGCAACGAGGACCTCATGAGTCTGTACCGAGCGACGCGCGAATACCGCTCTGCCGTCGGGAAAAAAGCGGCCCACACGCGCACCAAACAACAAAAGAACGACCACGACCCCAAGCCCGCCGTCTAACAAACGAACGATGTAGCCCCTCGCCGACCCCCTAGGCCCTTCCCCGGCCCTTCCTGCTGTATCCCCCCGGCTGTACGCTCCCTTTTCCAAACGGTGTCTTCCGCACAGAGTCGATGTCTTTCCCACAAAAACAAACTTTGTGCGTCGCGCCGTTGAGATTATGGTCTGGTTTCGACGCAAGTGTCCGTTTCAAGGAGACCGCAGGCCATGGGCAGTCCAAACATCGCGTATTTGCTCGGGGATACCCAAGCTGGGATTTCCACCTACTTCGAGGCGGGAACGCTCCTGGCGCTAACCCAAGGCCCCGACCCCAAGCTGACGCAGTATCTCGCCACCGAGTTGGCTCAACTCCAAAGCACCTATCCAGCGGTCAAACGCGACTTGGCGCGTGTCGCGGCGGTGCTGCGCGTGTTTGGCCACGAACCTCCAAAAGAGCCGAAAATGCCGACCGACTTTCCGGTGTGGACCCAAGCTGTCAGCAAGCAAGTCCACGCCGCGCTCGAAGAAGATCAGCCCGCATTTGCGCACTACTTGCTCGGATATGTACTCGGGGACGCTACTGCGACGCTGCGCGTGCTTGTGTACGTTTCGGCGCTGCTCGGCTTTGTCCCGCAGGACAAACGGCTGCGCGACATCGAACAAAACGTGCTGGAAGCCCTGGAACGCGGCAGTGAGAAGCTCTCGCACCTGGCCCTCCATCCGGCGTTTTCCGGCGGAATGAAGCAGGTCCTGTCCCAGATGGTTCCGTGTGTGAATGGCCCCGCGCTTTGGGCGAGACAATCCGACTCGCCAGCAACAAAAACCGTCGCCAACACCCTTTCTGATTTTTTGCGGTTGCGAAAGCAGCTCGACGACGAACGCGAAAAGGCCTAGGTGTTGCGCGCGGACTGGCAAACCTTGCGTCGGTTTTTGCGGTGCGTGAAAAACAGCGCGCAGGCCAAAAACGCGGGCCGGGGTGGACGCACGGCAGCCTTGGCCCCGCCTTTGCGGGATATAGTCCGAAGGTGAGCCTTGCACCGACCGATTTGGTTTTGCCCGAGTTTGAAGGGCCGCTCGATTTGCTGTTGCACTTGGTGCGCAAACACGAGCTCGACTTGTTCAACATTCCGATCTCGTTTGTGACCGCGCGCTATTTGGAAATGCTCGAGCAGATGCGGTCGCTCAACGTGGACCTTGCGGGCGAGTACTTGCTCATGGCCGCGACGCTCGCGTACCTGAAATCGCGTGAACTTTTGCCCGCAGAGGCCCGCCCCGAAGAGCCCCCAAAAGACGACGCGGACGACGGAGAAGACCCTCGGCAGGCGCTCATCAAGCGGCTGCTTGAATACCAGCGATACAAAGAGGCTGCGCAGTCTCTTTTGAATCGACCTCTGTTTGGCAAAAACGTGTTTGCCCGAGGCCAAAACCCGGCGGTGTTGCCCGAACCGGCCCAAGACGCGCCGCTTGCGGAAGTGCCGGTGTGGGAGCTCATCACGGCACTCGCCGGGCTTTTGAAAAGCACGCGACGCAAGCTCTCGCACGAAGTCACGGTCGAACGGCTGTCGCTGTCCGATCGCATCCACGAGCTGTGCGACCTTTTGGAAAAACAGCCCGAATACACGTTTTTCGATGTGATTTCGACGCTCGCAAAACGCAGCGACAGCGTCGATGGCTTCGGATACCAGATTGTTCTCACCTTCATGGCGGTGCTCGAGCTTTCGCGGCTGAAACTTCTGCTTCTTGTGCAGATCGAAGACCGTTCCGCGCTATTGATTCGGCGTGTCGAAGGTGCCATCTTGCCGCGCCACGCACAGAAACTTCAGGGCGAACTGCCGCTGGCCGTGCCCGACGAGGCAGACCCGCCCGCTGTTTCTTTTGCGAACACCTAAACCATGAACCGACCGACCCAGCAGCCTCGTGCAGAAACTTCGCCGTCAGACGATGCCGTGCCGGTTCACGACGAGCCTCCCGAACACGCCGCGCCGGCCCTTTGGTCCGGTTTTTCTGACGATGAGCCGGAAACGCTGTTCGCGCTGTCTTCGGAGCGGCTGCAATCGGTGCTCGAAAGCTTGCTGTTTGCGTCGGACAAGCCGCTTCCCACCGAACAGATCCACGATCTATTGGAAGAAACGGCAAAAGGTCCCGTCGAGAAAAGTGGGCCGCCGCTCTACACCCGGCAGACGATCGATGACGCATTGGGTGCGCTCGCCGTCGCGCTGGAAAAGCAAGGCCGAGGCATCGGTCTTTTGCAGGTCGCGGGTGGTTGGCAGCTTCGCACCGCTGTACAAAACGCGCCGTTTGTGCAACGGCTGCTCAAACAAAAACCCGTGCGACTGTCGCGTGCGCAGCTTGAAACGCTGTCCATCGTCGCGTATCGCCAGCCGGTGACGCGACCCGAAATCGACGACATCCGAGGCGTGGATTCCGGCGCGGCGCTGCGGACGCTTCTGGACCGCAATTTGGTTCGCATTTTGGGCAAAAAAGAGGAACCGGGTCGGCCACTTCTGTGGGGCACGACGCGGGATTTTTTGGAATTTTTCCACTTAAAAGATCTGAAGGAATTGCCGACGCTGCGCGAGTATCAAGACTTGTCCGACGAAGGCCGCGAGGCCGTACAAGCCGCTGGGTTCGAGCTGCCGACGCTGATTTCCCCGAAAACCGCCCATGCGGAATCGCCCGAGGTCGGCGAATCCGCCTCGACACCGAGCGACGAACGCGCTGGGGCCAAAGACACTTTTTCGGGTCTTTTGGAAAAACAGCTTGCCGACGATGCGGACAATTTGGCGCGCATCGACGAAATGATCCGCACCGTGCAGACCGCGTTTCCGCTGCTCGACCCGAACGCACACACCTTGACCCCTTCCCCGAAAAAACCTGAGCCGACCGAAAACGACGACGACGGCATGACCCACGACTTGGGCGCGACCCACGCGCACCACGCAGGAACACCCACATGAACCAGATCCGTTTGCAACTTTTTTTGGCCAAAGCAGGCATCGCGTCGCGCAGACACGCTGAGGCGCTCATCGTGCGCGGTCGCATCTCGGTGAACGGACATGTGGTCACGCAGCTTGGCACGCGCGTGGACCCTGCGACCGATCGCATTTGGGTGGACGGAAAACTCGTCGAGCCCGAGCCGCTTGCGTATTACCTTTTGCACAAACCAAAAGGCTACGTCACAACCGCAGCGGACCCCGACGGCAGGCCCACGGTGTTCGATTTGCTCAAAAACGTGCCGGTGCGCGTGTTTCCCGTCGGACGGCTCGATTTCAACACCGAAGGCGTGTTGCTCTTGACAAATGACGGAGAACTCGCCCACGCCCTCATGCACCCAAGCCGGGGTGTGGAAAAGGTCTATCACGCCAAATTCCGCGAGGAACTCACGCAAAACATGCTCTCGCGCCTTCGTCAGGGCGTCGAGCTTCCGCCTCCGCGCATTTTGGGAAAAGACGGCGTGCCGTTGGCACAGCCTGCGCCGCTCGGGCCTCCCGAACGAAGTGCGCCCGCCGAAGTTCGGGTGCTGAAATTTACGTCCCGACACACCTGGGCCGAAATTCGGCTGCACGAGGGCAAAAACCGCCAAATTCACCGCATGGCCGAGGCGGTTGGCTCGTCGGTGCTGAAACTTACGCGGGTGCAATACGCCGGTCTTTCTGCGGAAGGTGTCGAGATGGGCGAATCTCGGCCTTTGTCGGCTGCCGAGGTGAAAAACCTGCGGCTTTTGTGTGGTTTGGCCCCTGCGCCAGGCCGACCCCTCGTGCCGCCGACGCAAAAAAAGCAAAAGACACCGAGTACACACAAACCGCCCGCGCGTCGCGCCGAAGCCGAACCTCCCTACGCAAAACCTGATTTTCCCCGCGCAAAACCCGATTTTCCCCGCGCAAAACCCGATTTTCCCCGCGCAAAACCTGCTGGGCATGCCAGCACGAGGGCACCGGAACAATCGCCGCAGCCGGCCTCCCGGGGTTCGTCGAATCGGTTTCGTCCCCACGAAACGCCCCGCGTTCGCTGACCGCAAACTCCGCAGCCACTTTTTTGAGTGAAACCAAGCGGACTTGTAGGCAGCCTCAGTTGGTTGTCGCGGACGTGTGGTACCGTCGCGCGTGAGGTTTTGGGGGATGCGCAAACAGACGCTTTCTAGAAGCTTGGTTTTTGTCTTTGTTTGTCTGCTGGGATCGCTTTTGCCCGGTTGCGATCTCATGAAAATGGTTCGGGACACGTCGCGCGGTATCCAGGAAACCAACCAGCACCTGCGCGAAACCAGCGGTTTGATTCGGCAATCGGGGCAGCTCATCGGCCAAGCGTCCGAGTCGATGACCAAAATGCAGCCCAGTTTGGACAACGTCGCGCAGCTTGATGGCTCGATGCGACAACTCGCCGAAATGAAGGGCTCGATGGATCGGCTGGCGGCGATGCAGCGCGATTTTGAAGCGATGGCGCACAGCATGCGCGACTTGGCCGCGATGCGTCCCGCGATGGAGCAAATGGCCACGCTCGGGCCGCAAATGCAGGCGGTTGCGAGCCTCAAAACACCGATGGGCGAAGTCGCGGGTCTTCGGCCCACCTTGCAAGCCGTGGCGGACCTGAAACAGCCCATGGACAACCTGACGGGCCTGGCAGAGCCGATGAACCGTGTCTCGAGGCTGGAAGCGCCACTGGAAAAAACCGCCGCGCTCGTCGGGCCGATGAACGCGGTCGCCTCGCAGATGAATACGCTGGAAAACCTGCAAACCAAAAACCTGCTGCTGTGGAGCGTGCTCGGCCTCAGTCTTTGGGTGCTGGCAACCGCGCTGGGTGCGGGCCTGGGCATTTACGTCGGCAATCGTCTCTCGAATCGAAAACGCGGCGAACCGGTCGCGTAAACCTCCACCCGCTTTTCCGACGAGCATTCCGTCGTTCTTGCGCAACCATGCCCATTTTCGGAGAACATGGAGGACACACCGAGCACAAAGGTGCGGAAGTGGAGGACGATGTGAGCGAAGCGAAATTTGAGCGTTTGGAAGAGGTGGTCCAAAAACTCCGGCAGGCGCGGCAACACCCAGCGCCGATTCGACGCTGCGGAGGCGACAATGAACCATTGCCTTCGCGAGAACGGCTCGTTTCCGTCGTGGCGTCTCTTCGGGCGGCACTGTTCCCAGCGCATTTTGGGCCACCCGATTTGTCGTTGGACGCCGTCGATCATTTCGTCGGATATTCCCTCGACCGCGCGCTCTACACGTTGCGCGAGCAAATTCGTCGGGGTCTGGCGTTCGCCGGGACCTGCTGCGGAGAGGAAGCCCGCGTTCGAGCCGACGACATCACGATGAAATTTGCCGCCCAGCTTCCGGCTCTGTGCGCGCTGCTCGACAGCGATGTGGCCGCCGCGTTTGCCGGAGACCCGGCCGCGCAAAGCCCCGACGAGGCTATTTTTTGCTATCCCGGCCTTGCAGCCATCACCCACCATCGCTTGTCCCATGCGCTGCACCGTTTGGGCGTTCCGCTGATTCCGCGCATCGTGTCGGAAATTGCGCACAGCGACACCGGCATCGACATCCATCCCGGCGCACAAATCGGCGAGCGTTTTTTCATCGACCACGGCACGGGCGTCGTCATCGGCGAGACCTGCGAAATCGGAAAACGTGTTCGCATTTATCAGGGCGTCACCCTCGGAGCCAAGAGTTTTCCCCTCGACGAGCACGGCAACCCCAAAAAGGGCATCCCGCGCCATCCGATCGTCGAAGACGATGTCGTCATTTACTCGGGCGCGACGATTTTGGGGCGCATCACCATCGGACGCGGTTCCAGCATCGGCGGGAACGTGTGGCTGACGCGCAGCGTGCCGCCGAACAGCCGAATTACGCAGGCGCAAGCGAGCAGCGAGGTATTCCAACAAGGTGCCGGCATCTAAAGGTCACTCATGAACGCATTTGTCACTGGAGCGACGGGTTTTGTTGGAAAGCGGCTCTTGCGTCGGTTGTTTTTGCGAGGCGACCACGTATCCGCGCTGACGCGAAATCGACGGCATTTTTCATCGGCGATCGAAACCGAGCGCCTCCATATCGTCGAAGGCGATCCCGGCCAGCCCGGACCTTGGCAAGCCCAATGCGCAAACATGGATGCCCTCGTGACGCTCGCCGGGGAACCGCTTTTTGCACAAAGGTGGAGCACCTCGGTCAAAGACCGACTGCTAGACAGCCGCGTCGAGAGTGCCAGGCAAATGTGTGCCGCTCTTTCGCAACTTCCGCCCGAACAAAGACCGAAAACGTGGGTTGCAGCCTCGGCCATTGGTTTTTACGGTTCGCGAGGCGATGAAGCGGTCGATGAAAAATCCGGCCCCGGCGACGATTTCTTGTCTCGTCTGTGCGTTCGCTGGGAAGAGGAAACCCAAAAAGCCGCGTCGCTCGGTGTTCGCGTCGTGCTGCTTCGCATCGGAATCGTCCTCGGAAACGGCGGCGGAGTCCTCGCCAAGATGGTTCCGCCGTTTCGCGCTTTCGTTGGTGGCCCGCTCGGAAGCGGCCAGCAATTTGTGTCGTGGATTCACCTGGACGATCTGATTGGGCTCATCGAATTTGCGCTCGAAACCCCGTCTGTGTCAGGCCCGCTCAACGCGACCGCGCCCAAGCCCGTTCGCATGACGACCTTCGCAAAAACGCTGGGAGACGTGCTCCACAGGCCGTCGCGTTTGGCGGTTCCTGCTCTCGCGCTGCGTCTTGCGCTCGGCGAAGCCGCCGATGTGATGTTGGCCAGCCAGCGTGTTTTTCCCGAACGCGCGCTCTCGATGGGATACGCCTTTCAATACGCCGAACTGCCCGCTGCCCTGCATTCCCTCCTTCCCTCCGAATGAGCGTTGTCCGGCCCGCCGGACGAAATCCGTTTCTCCGAACCACCTGATGTTCGATTTTGCGTCCTTCTCGACGGGAAGATACGTTTTCGTATTTGGCACGGTGTCTGCTCTTCCAACCAACCGTGCTTGCCAAAACCGTTTCTGCCGGCCTGTTGGGCATCCAAGCGTTTCCCGTACACATCGAGGTGGATGTCAGCCTCGGTTTGCCTCAGTACAACTTGGTCGGCTTGGCTGAAAGCGCCGTCAAGGAAGGGGCCGTGCGCGTCCGTGCCGCACTCGAAAATTCGGGTTTTGCCCTACCTCCCCGTCGAGTCACGATCAATCTCGCGCCCGCTGACATCCGAAAAGACGGTGCGGCATTTGATCTGCCGATCGCTTTGGCCTTGCTCGAGGCACTCGAACTGATCCCGCCTGGCGTTCTCGACAACAGAATTTGGCTCGGCGAGTTGGGCTTAGACGGAAGCATTCGACGCATCAGCGGCAGTCTTCCGATCGCCATGTGGGCGCAAAAAACAGACCGCCGGGAAATCGTTCTTCCAGCCGCCTGTGCGACGGAAGCCGCAGCAGTACAGGGTTTGGTTGTGCGGCAGGCAACGTCCCTGCGACAGGTCGTAGAGATGTTGCAAGGCGGCCCACCTCTCCCCGAGGTTTCCAAGCTTCCACGCGCCGGGGTCGCGACCACAACCGACTGCGATCTTTCGGAAGTGCGCGGAAATGAGCAACCCAAGCGAGCACTCGCGATCGCTGCCGCTGGAGGCCACAACTTGCTGATGATCGGCCCGCCGGGAACAGGAAAAAGCATGCTTGCCCGACGGCTGGTCAGCATTTTGCCGCCCATGACCGAGGAAGAAGCCCTTTCCGCAACCGCGATTTATTCAGCCGCAGGTTTGCTCAAAGAACAGTCGCTGCTGACCCAGCGTCCTTTTCGCGCTCCACATCACGAAGTTTCCGTCGTGGGTCTCGTCGGTGGCGGCAGCCTACCCCGCCCGGGCGAAATCAGCTTGGCTCATCACGGTGTGCTGTTCCTAGACGAGTTGCCAGAATTTCCGCGTGCTGCCCTGGAATCCCTGCGCCAGCCTCTTGAGGAGCGCAGAATCACCATTGTTCGCGCTCGCTGTTCGATTCAATATCCGTCGTCGTTTTCGCTGATTGCCGCGATGAACCCGTGTCCGTGTGGTTTTCGGGGCTCGACCATGCGGAAATGTCGTTGCGATTCCGGTGTCGTCAATCGATACATGTCGCGTCTGTCGGGACCCCTCCTCGATCGCTTCGATTTGCACGTCGAGGTCCCCCACGTCGAATACCAGACGCTCCTTGAGCAGAAGCGCGTCGGCGAATCATCCAGCCAGGTTCGCGAAAAAGTCGTGCTCGCCCGAGCGGCACAACACCTTCGAGCGACCGAATACGGCAACTACGCACACAGCAACGCGACCCTCGACCCCGACGCAGTATTGAACGTCGCCAAGCCGGACGCGGCGGGCGAGAAGTTGCTTCTTGCCTATGCTCAAAAACACGGCCTCTCGAATCGCGCCGTCCATCGAGTGCTCCGCGTCGCCCGAACGATCGCCGATCTCGACGAAAAACCTTCCGTTGGTGCTGCCCACATTGCCGAGGCGCTCTCGCTTCGGGTCCTCGATCTGCCGAGCGCCCGGTGACATGCAGCACCGTTCCCCACAACGCCCCACACAAAGGAGAAATCATGTCCGTCTCGAAAACCGTCAAAGAGAAGTTCAAATCCATCGCCAGCGCCATCGCGGCCATCGAAAAACAATTCGGCAAGGGCGCGATCATGGCACTCGACAGCCACGAGATCGCCGACGTACCGGCGATTCCCACCGGTTCGATCGCTCTCGACGCTGCGTTGGGCTGCATGGGCTATCCGCGCGGTCGCGTGATCGAAATTTATGGTCCCGAGTCGTCTGGAAAAACCACGCTGACCCTTCATGCGATTGTCGAAGTTCAAAAGCGCGGTGGAATTTGTGCGTTTATCGACGCTGAACACGCACTCGATCGAAACTACGCCGCGAAATTGGGCATCAAGCTCGACGAACTTCTGGTGTCGCAACCGGACTGCGGCGAACAAGGTCTCGAAATTGCCGACTCGTTGGTGCGTTCGGGCGGCGTGGATCTCATCGTGATCGATTCGGTCGCCGCGCTCGTCCCGAAAGCCGAAATCGACGGAGAAATGGGCGATGCACACATGGGTTTGCAGGCCAGGCTCATGTCGCAAGCACTGCGAAAGCTCACCGCAGCGTCGGCTAAGGCCAATTGCACGGTCGTTTTCATCAATCAACTTCGACAGAAAATCGGTGTCACCTTTGGAAATCCCGAAACGACAACGGGAGGAAATGCACTCAAGTTCTACGCATCGGTTCGTCTGGATATCCGTCGCCTGAACCAAATCAAACAAGCCGAGGCCGTTGTCGGCTCGCGCGTGCGAGTCAAAGTCGTCAAAAACAAGCTCGCGCCCCCGTTCCGAGATGCCGAATTTGATCTGCTCTACGGTGTGGGCGTAAACCGCGTCGGGGAACTGCTCGATTTGGCTACGAACTACGGCTTCCTCGAAAAAAATGGCGCATGGTATTCTTTCGACGGAGAGCGGCTTGCGCAGGGACGAGAACGCGCAATGCAGTGGTTTTCCGAACATCCCGACGTGGCCGAAGCCCTGCGCGAACGAGTGCTCGCGACGGTGCGGCAGGGGATCGTCAATCCTCAGTCCCTCAGCCAGGCCGCAAGCGATTCTCAGGAAGAGGAAACCGCGAAAGCCGCAGCCTGATGCTGACACAGCGCGAATTTCACCCTGTTTTCAATGCCTTGACAGCGCAAGTGTGGTGCAAGTAGGCTCTCCGACTCGCGAGTGACCCACTGCGCACGGAACCAAGGCTGTCGCCTTTCTGTGGGTCCTCTGAATGCATGAAATCTGTCGAGGAATGTCCGTGTTCCGAGGCAGATGTTTTGTTGGCGAAACAGATAGGACCAAAAGAAATGGCTGTAAAAGTGCGACTGGCTCGAGCTGGAGCAAAGAAGGCCCCGTTCTACCGGGTCGTGGTGACAAACTCCCGCAGTCCTCGCGATGGGCGGTTCATCGAGCACATTGGGGTATATGACCCGACAAGGACGCCCGTCGAGGTCCGGTTCAAAATGGAGCGCGTGGACTATTGGCTGAGCCAGGGTGCGGAACCATCCGACACGGTGGCTCACCTCATCAGCGTGGCCAAAAAAGCCAAGGCAGCGAAGTAGCAGCCGGTCTCGCCGCTTTCGCTCGCCCGTCGGGAGATTTCGCCGGGTGAGCGTGTTCGCGTTTTGATATGTCTTCTCACCTTTTGGAATTGGGTGTGGTTTGTCGTCCGCACGGCCTGCGCGGCGAGCTGCGCGTCAAACTTCACAACGCAGCATCGACGACGCTTGAGAGCGCCGCGCATGTGTGGACACAGAAACCCTCCGAACCACCGCAAGCGTGGCCATTGGAGCGATGTCGGGGTGAGTCGCAGGGCTTTTTCGTCCTTTCGGTCGATGGAATTGCCGATCGCACGACAGCGGAGCAGTTGACTGGAGCGCGCTTGCTGGTATCGAAAGCGGAACTTCCCGATCTGGAAGCCGACGAGTTCTATCTTTCCGATTTGCTCGGCTGCGAGGTCGTGACTTCTGCCGGAGAAAAAATCGGTGTTGCTCGCGAAATCCTAAGTTTGGGGGCCCAACCCCAACTGGTCATTGAGCGACCTCCGCGAGAATCAGCCCTTTTGCCTGTCATCCCCGAGTTTGTGTCCTCGTTTGATGCAGAACGGCGCGTGATTGTCGTAACACCGCCCGACGGTCTATTCGACCTGGATATGACGGAGAACAGGTAATGCCGTTATCCGTCGATGTCATTTCGATTTTCCCGGAAATGTTTGATCCGGCACTGCGGATCAGCATTACGGGTCGGGCGCTTTCCAAAGGCGCTTTGGTGCTCAGAACACACGATTTGCGCTCCCACACAAGCGACAAACACCGCTCAGTGGACGACACACCCTATGGCGGCGGTTCTGGCATGGTGATGCTAGTCGAGCCAATGCTTCGAGCCATTCAGTCCATCGAGGCCACGCACGGTCCCGCACGGAAAATTGTGTTTTCCCCGACCGGTAAGTTGCTCAAACAGTCGTTGGTACGCGAACTGGCCCATGAACAGCGGCTTCTTTTTTTGTGTGGTCGGTATGAAGGACTCGACGAACGCATTTATCAATATGTCGATGACGAAATTTCAATCGGCGATTTTGTATTAACAGGCGGCGAGTTTCCTGCAATGGTTTTGATTGATACACTGTCTAGACTGCTTCCGGGTGTTCTTCACAACGAACATTCCGCACAAGACGAATCTTTTGAAAACGGATTGCTCGAATATCCCCAATACAGTCGTCCGTCAGAATTTGCGGGCCACTCGGTCCCAAAGACGCTGTTGTCAGGAAACCATGAGCAAATCCGTCTTTGGCGACGACAACTTTCGTTGGTTCGCACTCGAGAACGGCGTCCCGATTTGTTCTCGGCCCACATGCTTTCCTGTGAAGACCAACGCCTGCTCGCCGCTTGGGATTCCGAGCGATCGGAAACGGCATCGCCAAGGGCTCGCACATGAACGGAGCGTTTTCCAGCCCTTGCGCGGAACTTGCCGCGCGATCATATGTTGCACTTGTTCATCACCCCGTGTATGACAAGCAACACCAAGTCGTAAGCACGTCGGTTACGAACCTGGATATCCATGACATTGCTCGATCGTGTTGCACCTATGGCGTCGCTCGTTATTACGTCGTCCATCCCGTTTCTGCCCAACGTCAGTTGGTCCAGCGGATTTTGGGTTACTGGGACGACGGGCCCGGTCAACAACAGAACGACTTTCGTCGCACGGCACTCGCCAGGGTGTGCGTGCAGTGTTCGATGGAACAGACGATCGAATCCATCGTGGATGAGCGTGGCCAACAACCCATGGTGGTCGGAACCACCGCGCGGTTGTCTCCGTCGGACAGAGTTTTTTCCGCCCCTGCCTTGCGGACGAAACTGCTCGATGGAACGCGGCCTTTGCTCCTGGTCATGGGAACAGGTTGGGGTCTTACCGACGATTTTATGGCCACCGTCGATGGTGTGCTCGAGCCGCTTCAGGGACAAGCTCCCTACAATCACTTGTCGGTGCGCTCAGCGACGGCGATCCTGCTAGACAGACTTTTTGCAGAAGAAAACAGAACCTAGGAGTTTTTCAAATGAGCGATGTGATCCCCGTTGTTGAACTGGTTGAAAAAGCCCGCTTGCGCAAAAATGCGCTTCCCGCGTTTCGGGTTGGAGATTCCGTGCGGGTGTGGGTGCTCATCAAGGAAGGTGACAAAGAACGTGCCCAAGCTTTCGAGGGCGTTGTGATTCGCCGCCACCATCACGGGCTGCGGTCTTCGTTCACCGTTCGCAAGATCAGTTACGGCGTCGGCGTCGAGAGAATTTTCCCGACGCATTCCCCGCGAATTGATCGCGTCGATGTGGTCAGCCGAGGTGAGGTGCGACGCGCACGTCTGTTCTACCTGCGTGAACGGTCGGGCAAAGCCGCTCGCATCAAAGAGCGGACCAACAGACACACCGACGGAAACGCCGAGCCGACTTCCGGCCAGAACTAGAGCACCCTTTTTATTCTGTCCGACGCGCCGGCGGGTGATCGCCGTGCGTGTTGGGCCAGCGATCTTGTATTCAAAAACATGGCTGTCGCAATTCCACGCGGCCCGAATGGGTTTTTTTGTTTCATTCGGTGTCTTGCCTGTTGCGTTTTCACGGCGTTCCGTTGGAATCGCGTATGAAATCCTGTTATCTGCTCAGGATTGCTTGTTTTGCTACGCTAGAATTTTTGTGCGTGTAAAGCAAAACACGCGAAATTTCAATTCATCCTGGTCGTCGCTTGTTTCGTTTTGGAGGCTGTGCTCATGTCTACGACAAGAGAGGACGGTCAACGCGGAGAAATGCAGGCCGCGCAGTTTTTGCAAAAGCAAGGCTTGCGCATTGTTGCCCGGAACTATCGGACTCACCGAGGAGAAATCGATATTGTGGCGCTGGATGGCAGCACAATCTGTTTTGTTGAGGTGCGTCTCCGAAAAAGCTCGGAACTGGGTTCTCCGCTCGAAACGGTGGGTTTCCGAAAACAACGAAAACTTTGTTATGCAGCTATGGAATTTGTCGTGAAAAATTCAGACATTTGTAAGAGCAATGCGTTCAGATTTGATGTGATTGGTATTGATAAAACTACAAACGCGCTTGTTTGGATCAAAAACGCTTTTGAACTCGTAACGTATTCACCTAGGCCCAACTCGCCGCAACACTTCAAAACCCTTGTCTTGTAGACCTTTGTGAGGCGATGATGGGCTCGCTGAAGTCAACCGGTAAAGGAGCATCGTGAACATGAAGAGCATCCACAACATTGCAGTTCTTGGTTCTGGGCAAGTCGGCGAGGTTCTGGCGAATGGTTTTCTGAAACATGGCCATCCCGTCATGCGGGGATCGCGAGAGACAAGCAAGCTGGCTGAATGGCAAAACAAAGCAGGTGCCTCGGCGAAAGTCGGTTCTTTTGCAGAGGCTGCGGCATTCGGGGATGTGGTGGTGCTGTGCGTAAAAGGGACCGCCGCCGAGGAGGTGGTGAAGAGCCTTGGCAGCTTGCTCGACGGAAAAACGGTGTTGGATGCGACGAATCCGATTGCCGATGCACCGCCAGAAAATGGCGTGATCAAGTTTTTCACTGGCCCGAACGAGTCGCTGATGGAACGGCTTCAAGCGGCAGCCCCAAACGCGCACTTTGTGAAAGCGTTTTCCTGCGTCGGCAATCCGTTCATGGTGAACCCGGAATTTGCGGGCGGAAAACCGTCGATGTTCATCTGCGGCAACAACGCCGAGGCCAAAGAACAGGCCACGAAAATCCTCCATCATTTTGGTTGGGAAGTAGAGGACATGGGCTCTGCCACGTCAGCGCGGGCGATCGAGCCGCTGTGCCAACTGTGGTGCATTCCAGGCTTTGTCCGAGGAAGTTGGGCGCACGCTTTCAAACTGCTTCACAAGTAGCCGATTTCCCCAAGAACCTCCCGTGGCAGCCACCGCGCCTTTCGGCTGCCACGCGCCCTTTCGCTAATACAACTGAGTCCAGTTGCTGCCGTCGAAGGCCCACAAGTCTTTTTGGCGATCGAGATAAATCGGATCTCCGCCAAACAGAAGCACCTGCTTGCGCCCAGCGTCATAGGTCATGGCGGGACTGACTCGTCGGGGCGGAGAGACAACCGGTGCTCTTTTCGTCCACTTGAGACCATCAAATTCCCACGTATCGCCGAGCACATTTCCGCCAAGCGTCTCGCCTCCGAAAACCACTGTGACTTGCCGGTTCTCGTCGTAGGCCATGCCAAATTTGACACGCATCGGCAGCGACATTTCATCGGGAAGCGCGGTCCAATTCGCCCCGTCGTAGGTCCAAGTCTCCCGGCTGTAAATCCCCGAGACGAAACCACCGTGCATCACGATGCGTCGATTTTTGGTGTCGTAGACCATGCGATGGTCGGAACGAACGCTGGGCGTCGTTGTGGTGGTGCGCAAAATCCACTGCGCGTTGTCCCACTCCCATGTGTCATCTTGCGCGACCAAGCCGATTTCCCCGCCAAACAACACGGCAACTTTGCGCACGCTGTCGAACGCCATCGCGTGCGCATAGCGAGCTGCCGGGCCTCCCGTCGGCGTTTTCTGTGTCCAGGCACTCCCGGTCCACAACCACATGTCATTTGTGGCCTTGTTGACATCCGACAGCGACAGAAGCCCGCCCCACAAGAGAAGCCCCTTCGCGTTGTCGTCCCAAATGAGTGAGGCATCCATGCGCGGCTCAGGAGGATTGGTTACGACAGGCGCATTCCAAGTGACCTGCGTCAGGTGCCATTGGTCCGTACACAGCGCATCAACGCCGATTTCGTCGCGGACACCGAAACGCACGACCGACTCGTCCCGTAGCTTGTCGTAAGCAAACACATGTCTCGAGCGGCTCGCCGTCGCTGGTAGTGAACAGCGCGTTTCGCCTCGCGGCCCCGGCGTCGGCAAACACGTTTGACCCGGCGCACAACAATACTTGCCTTCCCCACAAGAAACCGGGTGATTGGCATCGCAGGAACAGGCACCGGCCCCAGGCGTCGGGGTTTGACCAAACCCGCACACAAGAGAAAGGTCCGCAGGCCCCGTCGAAAAATCCCTGCGTTCACTCATGTCTGCGCGGGACACACTCAGGTCCGGCTCAGAAACCAGCAAGTCGGGGTCGTCCAAAAAAGGAACGGGCTCGGTGCAGCCAACTGTGACGAATGCAAAACCGACCGCCAACGTGCAAATGGAGTGGTACATGTGGGTCATCTGCGCATCTCCTGCCCGGCACAGTAGGATCACGTCGCAGCCAAGCCAAGCAAAAACGCCGCTTCTGCCCAAGTGGGGACAGAAGGCTCTGCGTGGCCACTCCTGACCCCAGCCAGTTGTTTACAGTCGAAGTTCCCCAAAAAACAATGCCGGTTTTTTCGCATCCAATCTGCACGTTTGCCCCGCTGGCCGTGTGTGGCCCTTTCGCGGCGGAGGCGGTGATTTTGGGCACAAATCCTGCTACTAAATCCAGTCCACGAGGTGCATGTGTTACGGCGTAGTTTCAGAAACAGTTTGCCTCCCAAACCATCCCAACCGACGGGAGCGCGCATTTCTGCGACAGATCTGCCGCTGTTTTTTGAAGACCAAACCGAAAACGATGTGTGCATCGGTTTGCCGTCGGACTACGGCGGCATGGCAAAAGTCTTGTTACGGCAGCGGTTGACGTTGCGAGAGGCGATCGAGCAAGCCGGGCACTTGGCTGAAGATTTGGCCGCTGAACACGACGAGCGGGTTCTGACGCCAGAGCAACAACCCTCGGCGATGCATGTCGTGCCTTGTCCAGAAGGTTGTCAAATTTGGCTCGATTATGACCTTGGCGCGAAGACAAAACGGTCCTCATATCCCTACTTCGTTCGGAAAATAACAATTTTGCTGTTTGTTAAACACGAAGACCGGGCTGGCAGATTGTCGTCAGAATCTAGCCTGCACAAGGACAAACTAACTGACGGAACAAGCTCGATTATGAAGGTATTTCTTCGGTAATTGTGGATTCAAGTTCTCATCCATCGAGCACATAACCACTGTTCTTGACTGTAATTTTCATTACAGTTCTAATGAACCGGATGAGCGCACCGTCGGAATCGAGACGGAAGTTTCCAGACCTCCTGCCGCCTACCAAGGTGCATTACGACGGCGCGCGCCCGCAGACGATCCAAGTCCGAACGTGCCGTCTGGCCTTTCTGCAATCGGGTAGCCGGCGAGAACAGCTTTTCGATCAGACCACCATTCGCATCGGTGCGATGGAAGACAACGACTTGGTTGTTTCAGACGAAACGGTCTCGAGATTTCACTGCCGGATCGAACAGGACGAAATCGGATATTTGCTGCGCGATCTGGGCTCGACGAACGGGACCTACGTGAATGGGATTCGGATTCGCGAGGCATATCTGGGTCACGGTGCGACGATTTCGATCGGCCAAACAGAAGTTCAGTTTTTCGTCGGCCACGAACGTATGGACATCGTGGCTTCGTCGAAAAGCCGGCTGGGCGACATCGTTGGCAAAAACGTCAAGATGCGGGAGCTGTACGCGATCATCGAGAAAATCGCTCCGACGGGAGCGACGGTCGTGATTGAGGGAGAGACGGGCACTGGCAAGGAAGTGGTCGCGCAAACCATTCATCGGTTGTCGTCGCGGGCCGGGCAATCCTTGATGGTTTTCGACTGCGGCGCGGTGCCCAAAAACCTGATCGAATCGGAGCTGTTCGGCCACGAAAAAGGAAGTTTCACCGGCGCGATCATGACTCGGCAGGGTTTGTTCGAGATGGCGCACAACTCGACGCTGTTCATTGACGAACTGGGTGAGTTGCCGATGGAACTTCAGCCAAAACTGCTTCGGGCGCTCGAACAACGCGAAATTCGGCGGGTCGGTGCAATGCGATCGCTGAAAATCGACGTGCGAATCATTGCAGCAACGAACCGCAACCTCGAAGAAGATGTGCGTGCAGGTCGGTTTCGACAGGATTTGTTCTACCGATTGTCCGTTGTGCGTTTGGTGCTGCCGCCTTTGCGCGACCGGCTCGACGACATTCCGTTGCTGGTCGAGTCGTTTTTGGCTGAACACTCGTACAATCGACTCCCAGACGGAAGTCGCAAATGTACGCAGGTGGCTCCCGACGCGATGGAGCTTCTGTCCAAATACTCGTGGCCGGGCAACATCCGGGAACTTCTGAATGCGATCGAACGCGCGGTCAGCTTTGCCTCAAGCCACCAAATCCAAAGCGTTGATCTGCCGGACAACATTCGAGACGGGAACAGCCTCGGCTTTCTGCCTCAGAAAACAAATGCGGCGATGGCGGCAGCGCGTCCGCAATCGGAAATCCCTCGGGCGATCGTCGATGCCCAATCAGGAGGGCTCGCGACGGAGCCGCGCCTGGATTTGCAGTTCAAAGACGCGAAGGAATTGTGGATCGCGCAGTTCGAGAGAAAGTACGTCGGTTTCTTGCTCAAAAAGTACAAGGGGAACATTTCGCACGCGGCGCGAGCGGCTGACATCGACCGAAAGTACTTTCGCAAGGTGATGAGGAAGTACGACTTGGAAGGCTGGAAAGACGAAACGCCCGACGACGACGAGGAATAATTCCGCTTTGGGTTACAAGAAATTGACGACGAGAGCAGCTTCGCTGAGCGTATCGAGTTTCTCCGCGAGCGGTTGGTATCCGTCGGCGAACTTGAAACCTGCTGGGGCGGGTCGCGGAGCAGGCACGTTGTCGAAGCGCGCGGTAAACGAAAAACGGAAACTCAGGTTTTTGTAAATCGTCGTCGAGAGCGCGGTCTTGAAATTGATCCGCGTGTCTCGAAAAGGCGTGATCTCTTCGGTGAAACCGGGGGCGGTCAGCGGATTGACGTTGAAAAGACCCTCGAGTCCGGTCGTGAGGCCCGTTTCCTTGGTCAGTGTCAGGTTGTGCCCGACAAACACGCGCAGCGAGTGAATCATCAACCGATCGGGCGTCGGCGGTGGATCGCCAGGATAAAACTCGAACGTGAAATCGTACCCAAGTTCGGCCAACAGCTCGTTTCGTTCGGTTTTCAGAAGCTGACGGCTGTAGCCAATTTGCGCTCCACCGTACACGAGTTTACCGGCTGGCTCGTTGCCTCCTACCTGTGCGGAAAGGTAGCCCAAGTTGTTTTTGGAAAAGAAACGGTCGTAGCGAAACTTGACGTTCCACATTTTGGTGTTGGGAAGCGTCTTGCTTTCGACCTCGCCAGCATCGAGTTTTCCATCACCGTTTGTGTCATTGGCGACATAGTTTGTCGCGGTGCCGTAGGCCCCATTTACGTCGAGCGCGATCTTGTTTCGCAAATCCACTCGCGACGCAGAAGCCGCACCGGAGATCGTGAGCGTATTGGCGTTTCCCGTCGCAAGAATCAGACCTGCCTGCGCCGACGCTTTCCATACAGGCTTGGGAGGTTCCTCGGCAGGGGAAGCGGCAAACGTGAACTTCGGGTCCTGGGCCCGCGCAGTCGAAACGCCAAGACAACAGCCGACGGCCATCGTCCAAACACACAACCGCAATTTTTCTCGCATGGTCTCTTCCTTGTCTCTTCCTTGTCATTGCGCCGTACAGAATCAAGCTGCCGAGCCAACACTCGACACGAGCCATTGTAAGCGGCCTACGAGAATGCCGTTTTTTACACGTGGGCCAAAGCATTTTTTGGGTTGAGGTGTGTGCGGTGTGCCGGCGTTGCGTTGCCGCTTGATTCGCACCGAGCGCCTTGCGATGATGGCGGCCCGCTATGAGTACACAAAGCCCCAATTCCGGCTCGTCTCCCCGTCGCACACCTCTTTACGATCGCCACGTGGCCCTGGGGGCGCGGGTGATTGACTTTGGCGGCTGGGCGATGCCGGTTCAATACGAATCTATCCTCGAAGAACACAAAGCCGTGCGAACTGCCGTGGGCCTTTTCGATGTCAGCCACATGGGTGAAGTCGAATTTGTCGGGCCGGGTGCGCTGTCCGCCGTTGAACACTTGGTCACAAACGATGTGCGCAAGCTCGTAGACGGGCAGGCTCGCTATACGGTCGTGTGTTTCGAGGACGGTGGCATCGTCGATGATTGCATCGTCTATCGCGAACACGCTGAACGGTTCGTCATCGTCGTGAATGCGGCGAATATCGACAAGGATGTCGCGTGGTTTCGGAAGCACGTCGAAGGCAAAAAAGACGTGGTGTTTCGCAACTTATCGGACGAAATCGCACTCATCGCCGTACAGGGCCCGCTCGCGGTTTCGCTGTTGCAGCGGCTTTGTCCCGACACGGACCTACGGCAAATCAAGTCGTTTCATTTCCAAAAAGTCGTCGCACTCGACCTTCCGATTTGGGCAGCCCGCACCGGCTATACCGGCGAGGACGGTTTTGAGTTGTTCGTGCAAGCAGATGGTGCTGCGCGGTTGTGGGATGCGCTGCTCACCGTTGGAAGAGATCTGGGCGTAAAACCCATCGGTCTGGGTGCTCGGGATACGCTGCGGCTTGAGGCGTGTTTGTCCCTGTACGGAAATGACATCGACGCAACGACCCATCCTTTCGAGGCCAACCTCGGTTGGGTGGTCAAGTTGGACCACGATTTCATTGGTCGAAGTGCTCTCGAAAACATCAAGACTGCGGGCAACACGCGCAAACTCGCCGCGTTTTCGATGGAAGGCCGAGGCACAGCCCGACACGGCTACACGATTTATGACGCTGAGACTGGCGGTTCTCCCATCGGCACCGTGACTTCGGGGAGCCTGGGTCCGACGGTGGGCAAGAACATTGGGTTGGGCTATGTGCCTTTGGCGCTCGCGGAAGTTGGCACTCGTTTCTTCGTTGATTGCCGAGGAAAACGGATTGCGGCGGTGGTTGTGAAGCCGCCATTTTATCGTCGCCCAGCCATCTAAACGGACAGGCCTCGGCCTTCCGATGCTTTGAACATTCAAAAAAACGGAACACACCTCAATGAGCAATTTCCCTTCCGATCTTCGTTACACAAAAGACCACGAGTGGGCTCGCATCGACGGAAAACGGGCCGTGATGGGCATCACCGATTTTGCGGTGCATCAGCTCGGCGACATCACGCTCGTCGATCTGCCCAAAGAGGGCGAGTCGTTCCGTCGAGAACAGGTGTTGGGCACCATCGAGTCGGTGAAAGCTGTCTCGGACATTTACTCGCCTTTGTCGGGGAAAGTGACGAAGACGAACGATCCATTGCGCGATTCCCCCGAAATCCTGAATGAGGATTGCTACGACGAGGGCTGGATGGTCGAACTCGAAATGTCCAATCCCGACGAGGCGAAGGATCTCATGACATCCGAGGAGTACGCGCAATACGTGAAGGCGCAAGGGTAAAAACCCCATTTGCTGCCGAATGAATCAGTCCTTTTCTCTCGCGAGGAAGGACGCTGACACACAGGCCGGATCAATTCATGCGATACATTCCACACACCGATGCGGATGTGGCTGCCATGTTGAAAGTGGTTGGCGCGCCGTCGGTCGAGTCTCTGTTTTCACACATTCCAGAATCGTTGCGGCTCGGGAAACCGCTCGAAATCGATCCGCTCGACGAGGCGGCGCTCATTTCGCATTTGGGCGAGCTTGGCGCGAAAAATGTGCGGCCCACGATGCCGTCGTTTTTGGGCGCAGGTCTTTCTTCGCATCACGTTCCCGTCGCCGTGGACATGCTGCTCCAGCGCGCGGAGTGGTACACGGCCTACACCCCGTATCAGCCCGAGGTGTCCCAAGGTACTTTGCAGGCGGTGTTTGAATACCAAACTCTCGTGGCTGAGCTTTTTGGGCCGAAAGCTGTGCCTGGCCTGCCAGCACCGTTTGTCAGCAACGCTTCGGTGTACGACGGGGCGTCAGCGATGGCCGAGGCCGTTCTGATGGCGCGACGCCTGACAGGTCGCTCGCTGGTCGTCGCATGTGGTGCGATACACCCGCACTATGTGGGCACGCTGCACTGCTATCTCGACGGAATCGACGACATGGGAAAAAGCGCGCTCAAAACCGTGGGGTTTGGGCCAGATGGACGAATCGACCAAACAGCGTTGTCCAAACTCCTCGGGGAATGCGGCGATGCGGTGGCCGCAATTCTTGTGCAGAGCCCCAATTATTTGGGCGTTTTGCAAGACGTGGCGTCGCTGTGTGCTTCGGCGCAAAAGGTGGGTGCGCTCGTCGTCGTGGCAACCACCGAGCCACTCGCATTCGGCGTGGTCAAGTCTCCGGGCAGCCTGGGCGCGGACATTGTTGTGGGTGAAGGCATTGGTTTGGCTTCGGCACCGTCGCTGGGTGGCCCGGGCGTAGGTCTGTTTGCGGCGCGCACAGAGCATGTGCGCCAAATGCCGGGCCGTTTGGTGGGTGAAACCGTGGATCAACAGGGTCGGCGCGGTTACGTGCTGACGCTGGCGACGCGCGAACAACACATTCGGCGAGAAAAAGCGACCTCGAACATTTGCACGAACCAAGGACTGATTGCGCTTGCATTTGCAATCCATTTGTGCTTGCTCGGGAAAAACGGTTTTCGTCGGCTTGCGGAAATCAATTTGGCCAAGGCGGAATACTTGAAAGCGCGCCTTTCATCGGTGCGGGGTTTCCGTTTGCCGGTCGCGGGACAAACGTTCAATGAGTTTGCCGTAACCATGCGCGGCTCGGCGGAAAAGGCGGTGGCTTTGCTTCGAGAGCGCGGGATTTTTGCTGGTGTTCCGCTTTTGTCTCCGGGTTTTGCGCTGCCCGAATGTCCCGATGCAGATCGCACATTGCTTGTGGCTGTCAACGAGCGGCATTCCCGCGAGGATTTGGATCGTTTGGCCCTGGCTCTCGACGAGGTGTGCCCATGAATTCGGCAAAACACGGACCCTGCCCGACACGGCATTTGCTTCATGCCGAGGAGCCTATTTTTGAAATGGGCGCAACTGGTCGGATGGGCGCTTCCCTTCCGACGCTGGATGTTCCAGAGGTTCCCCTGAAGTCGGTGCTTGGCGAGCTGCATCGAGACGATCCGCCGGCCCTGCCCGAGGTTTCCGAAGTCGATGTGACGCGGCACTTTACGAGGCTGTCGCGCTGGAATTTCGCGATCGACATCGGGATGTATCCGCTCGGCTCCTGCACGATGAAGTACAACCCAAAAGTGAACGAGTTGGTCGCACGCATGCCTGGGTTCGCTGCGCTGCATCCGGCACAGGCAGAATCGACGCTGCAAGGGGCGCTCGAACTGATGTATCGGCTGGAGCAATGCCTGCGCGAAATCTCGGGATTTGCGAGGGTGACGCTTCAGCCGGCTGCCGGTGCTCACGGCGAGCTGTGCGGCCTGATGATGATTCGCGCCTACCACCAAAGTCGGGGTTTGTCGCCGCGCAAAGTGCTGATTCCCGATTCGGCACATGGCACGAATCCAGCGTCGGTCACGCTCAACCAAATGGAGTGTTTGCCGGTCAAGACTTCTTCCGATGGGCTGTTGTCGGTCGAAAGCGTGCGGGCGGCAGTGGCGCAGCATCCGTCGAACATTGCGGCCCTCATGGTGACGAATCCCTCGACGCTGGGTTTGTTCGAGGAACACATCGCCGAAATTTCGTCGGTGATCCACGAGGCGGGCGGTCTTGTGTACATGGACGGAGCCAATTTGAATGCCTTGCTGGGCAAAGTGCGGCCTGGTGAGACGGGAATCGATGCGATGCACATCAATCTGCACAAGACGTTCACGACCCCACACGGCGGAGGCGGACCGGGCTCAGGTCCCGTCGGTGTCGTCGAGAAACTCGTGCCGTTTTTGCCGTCCCCTACCGTCGAGCATGAAAACAGCGTGTTCCGTTTGGACTACAACCGGCCTCAATCGATCGGACGACTGCGCAGTTTCTTTGGGAATTTTGGAATGCTGGTGCGGGCCTACACCTACATTCGCGAAATGGGGGGTGCCGGCCTCACGCGAGCGACGGAAATGGCCGTGCTTAACGCGGTGTATTTGCGCGCTCTTTTGCAACACGAATATCCGCCCGTGTCGGAAAAACCGTCGATGCACGAGTACGTCACGTCGGACAAAAAGCTGAAAAAGGAAACCTCTGTTCAGACGCTGGACTTGGCCAAGCGACTGATGGACTACGGTTTTCATCCTCCGACGGTCTATTTCCCGTTGGTGGTGCCCGGCGCGCTCATGATTGAGCCGACGGAAACCGAGAGCAAAGAGACGCTCGACGAGTTTGCCTCGGCGCTGTTACAGATTGCTGACGAGGCTCGTCGCGAGCCTGAACTCGTCAAACACGCACCTTCACACACCGCATTGCGTCGCCTCGACGAAACCAAGGCCGCGCGGCATCCTCGTTTGCGCTGGCTTCCGTCGCTGTAATGCGAAACGAACCCAGCGCACATTGTTTTCTTAGGAGACCTCATGTCTGGTCATAATCGTTGGTCCACCATCAAGCACAAGAAGGCGGCTGCCGACGCGAAAAAGTCCAAAAACTGGACCAAGCTCATCAAGGAAATCTCGATTGCGGCGCGTTCGGGCGGCGATCCGGGGGGCAATCCCAGGTTGCGCACTGCCATCGACAAAGCACGCGGTGCCAACATTCCCACCGACACCATCGACCGAGCGATCAAGAAAGGCACGGGCGAACTGGGCGCAGATTCCGTCGAGGAATTGGTGTATCAGGCGTATGGTCCAGGCGGAGTGGCGATTGTCATCGAACTTGCGACGGACAACCGCAATCGAACTGCGGCGGAACTTCGCAAACTGCTCGAGCGACAGAATGCCAAAATCGATCCGTCGGGCTCGGTGCTGCACAAGTTCAAAAAGCGCGGACAGATTCTTTTTGATGCGGAAAAGCAAACCGAAGATGCCGTGACCGAGGTTGCTCTCGAGGCCGGTGCCGACGATGTTCGGGCAGAAGGCGATACGATCGTGGTTCTGACCGAGCCGGGTGCCTGCCAAAGCATCAAAGAAGCTTTCGAGAAAAAAGGCATGACGCCGATCGATGCAGAGGTCGGAATGCTCCCGGAATTGACCGTGGCGCTCAATGAAAAGGATGCCGAGCTCATCGGTCGGTTGGTGGCCGCTCTCGAGGAGCACGAAGACGTGATGAATGTCTACACCAACCACGAAGAAGGCACCTGAGTCGCGATGGCCGATTCGATTTCGACGCGCATCTCGCAGATTGCAGCTTCGGTGCTTGCAGGCGATCTGCGGCTCGGCGCGCGTTTGATTCGCGATCTCGACGACAGAACGGAACTTGCGGAGTCGGTTCTGGGCAAGTTGTGGCCGCATACGGGGCGCGCGTATCTCGTCGGGTTGACGGGAAACCCCGGCGCGGGCAAATCGACGGTGGTGGATGGCCTGATCGCACACTATCGGAAGCAGGGTTTGCGCGTCGGCGTCGTGGCGATCGATCCGTCGAGTCCATTTTCCGGTGGTGCGATTTTGGGCGATCGGATTCGCATGCAGCGGCACGCTTTGGATGACGGGGTTTTCATTCGTTCCCTCGCGTCGCGGGGGCACCTGGGCGGGTTGTCTCGTTCGACGGGAGAGGTCGTCGCAGTGCTCGATGCGATGGGTTTTGACATCGTGCTCATCGAGACGGTGGGTGTAGGTCAAGGTGAGGTGGATGTGGTCGCGCTCGCGGACACAAAAGTCGTCGTGACCGTGCCGGGTTTGGGCGACGAGGTCCAGGCCATCAAAGCGGGCATTTTGGAGATCGCTGACGTGCTGGTGGTCAACAAAGCCGATCGCGAAGGGGCCGATCGAACCGTGCGCGATTTGATGACGATGCTCGAGCTGAGGAAAACGGATGCGCCGCTCGGTCCAAACGCGCCACCGACCGAGGTCGAGATCGTTCGTACCGTCGCCACGCGAGGAGACGGCATTTCGCAGCTCGCCGAGACAATCGAGAAACACAAGCTGCGAACCGCTCACTTTGCGACCGCGCGGCGCAGGACGCGGGCCAGACGCGAGCTGCGCGAGACCTTGCTTGACCGTCTGCTCGGTCGCATCGATGCGCTACTCGAACGCCGTGCAGATTGTGTGGCGCAGGTCGAAAACAGGCAGGTCGATCCGTACAGCGCGTCTGA
This sequence comes from Pseudomonadota bacterium, assembly GCA_035328405.1. Classification (GTDB taxonomy): domain Bacteria; phylum Myxococcota_A; class Polyangia; order Palsa-1104; family JAEUJZ01; genus JAEUKA01. Next base: position 87,148 of record DAOLIT010000010.1, read on the forward strand.
ACTTCTGCTTGCCGAGCTGTTTTCCGAGACTTCCGTCCGTCCGACTCCGTAGCCAAGTTCCCCACAAACACACAGCAGCAGCCAACCGCAGGCATGACAGCCCGCGATTTCAGCCGAAAAACGTCAAAAACGGGAGAGAACGGAAGAAAACGGCAGGAAGGAAGGAAGAACGGGCGGAGAAACCGCCCAGAAGGCTCAGCCTCCGCCTACGCAGCGGAAGTTCACGACCTTGCCCGGAGGCGGTTGGGTCCCGCCTTTGCGCCACACGCCAGCAACGACGGATTCGCTGCAAACATTGGGATTCTTGCTCTTGATCGCGCAGAAGCAATCGCTCGTTTCGTTCTTGCAAGCGGCTTTGATTGTGTCGTCTCCCGGAGTTGGGGTTGAGGTGGACGCCCAACCGTTGCAACAGGTGGCCGAGCAAACGGGGAACGCGGTATTCGGGTCAGGCATGCTCGAGGGCGTGGATTCGTCCACGTCGCCGACGATGCACAACGGCTGGCCCGCCGCATCCGGCTTGGGCGTGACAGGAAGACACTGGGCCTGCAACCGCTGTTCGATGGCCTTCGCAATCCTGTCCAAAGCCGCTGGGTAGTTGTCGATGTCGCAGATCGAAACCTCAAGAGAGTTCGGCTGGCCATTCCCATCCACGCCAAACTGCTTGGCAAACTTGGACAGACGAAGCTGAGCTTGGCCGTACACTCCTGCGTCCCCCACATACACGCACGATGCACCCGCCCCACCCGCGCGATTCAGGTTTGGAGAGGTTGTTCCACCGGCTCGCGCCACTTCAACCCGGCCTCCTTTTTCAATCGAGGGCAACGTCCAGATGCCGCTCACGAGCAGCTTGTTCCCTGGGCGAATGCTGTTGAAGAAGCGATAGTACTTCTCGACTGGTTCGAGATAGTTGTTCGCGCGCTCTTTGCAGCCAGTTTTGACACCCGTCGTGAGCGTCGTCTCGTTGCACTGAACCGATCGAGCCAAGCAGCGGAAATCGACGTTGTAACACTCGGGACGATCGGCCTGGGTCGGATCGCAATCGGTGTAGCTCGGGTTGTTCTGGTCGCGTTTCGACATCTGAACCGAGCAGTCATCCTCGTCGGTGATGAAAATCACGGCGAGCACCGAATTGGGGCGCAAGAAGCCAGAGTTTTCGCTGCGGTGTCCGTCGAGAGCCCGTTTTGCACCCTCCAATGGACCTTCGATGCCGCAGCCATCGTCTCCGACCAGAGCCATGCATTTGAACGCCTTGATCGGGCCCACATCAACCGGCTTGCCTGTCACCGGATCGTTTTCAATCGACGACGGCACGTTGATCTTGCCGTCTACTTTCGAGATGTAGCGCCGGCCATCCATCGGAACGAACTTGTCGTCGGGGCAAAGCTGGTTGCAAGCGTTCCGCGCGTCGGTCGTCACGCCGTTGCGCGTGGTGCAGGGTGCGTTTTGCAACACACCATCGTCACCCTCGTACGTGTCGCATTTGCCGATGTTGCCGCCCCAGGGCACACCCGGCTGGATGTTGCTGCCAACATCGCTCGTCGCGATACCCACATGGTAGTTCGCCCCCGTATCGTCGATTTTCTGGATGAATTTCGGAATGTTTGTCGCCAGAGCCTTCTGCTTGGGCGACATCGACGGTGAGTTGTCCACCAAAAACAGAATATCGACATCCTTCCGCAGCCGAGCATCGACGACACTTTCGCCAATCTGGCTGAAACACTTGCCAAACTCTTTTATTTTGGCCTTCGGATCGGTTGTCGTCGGCACCGGGCACGTAGACCCGACCTGCGGAGAGGTACAAGCCGAGGACAGAAGCCCCAGGCCCAAAACTGCCCAGGGGAGCGCAAAAGTCGAACGTCGCATCACAAGCCTCCGTAACGTGAAAAAAACGAGCCGGGTATGTTCACTGGCGCGGAGCGGCACCGTACCGAATCCTTGCGCATAGAGCAAGCCACTCTGACCACCTCGCGCCTACCTTGACTCACTAGGTGCCAACGCCGCGAAAACCTTACGGAAAAGTCGCTTTTTTCAAAACAAGAATGCTGGACCGGCTTTTGCTCCGGTTCAGTGTGGCTGTGGATCAGAAAGGAGGCCCGGATTTTTGGGGGGAAACCTGGTTTAGGGAGATCGGGTCGGGGCTGGGAACGGGAATGGGAGAGGAGGTCTAGTAGCCCGCGCAGCGGAAACTGACGGTTTTGCCCGCCGGAGTGTTCACACCGCCTTTGCGCCAAACGCCCATGACTGTCCCGCCATTTACGCCCTCGGTACAGACTGAAGCGACTTTGCTTTTCACTGCGCAGAAGCAAGCGTCTGCCTGTTCATTTGCGCATGCAGACTTGATGCTCGCGTCACCGACCCCAGGTGTCGCCGTGCTCGCCCAAGCATCGCAGCAGGTAGACGTACATTGTGGAAAGTACGTGTTGGGCACAGCGTCCGGCGTGGTTTCATCTACGTCTCCCACCAAACAGATCGGCACGCCATTTTGCGTTTTCACCGTTACAGGAATGCAGGGAGCGAACTTTTCTTCGATCAGCTTTGCAATGTCGTCGAGCGCTTTCGGGTAATCGGCGGTGTCGCACACATTGACTTCCAACGCTTGCTGCGAGCCGTCCTTTTTGAAACCGAACATCGACGCGAATTGAGACAACCGGTACTGGGGTTGCCCCACAATCGTCGCGTCTGTCGCATTGCGGCACGCCGGGTCGCGCTTGAGGTCCGAAGTCAGCGGCCCCCCAACGACTCCCACGGTTCCTCCGTTTGCGATGTCGATCTTGGGTTGCGTCCAAATGCCGCTTACCAGCAACTTGTTCGTGGGCCGACCCAGCTTGAGCAGCGCTTCGTAGTAGGTCTTTACGGGTTCCAAGAAACTGTCTACCCGTTCGACGCAACCCGTCTTTCCACCAGGCGTCGTCATCGGTTCATTGCATTTGAGGGAACGGAACAGACAACGCTGGTCGAGCTTGTAACAGTCATAGGAATCAGGCTGTGCTGCGTTGCAGTTGCGATAGCTCGGGTCCAATTCGGTGCGCTTCGAGGCTTTCACCGAGCAATCATCTTCGTCGGTGATCATGAGGACCGCGAGTACCGAACCGTTGCGCAAGAAACCCGTATTGGTGGCCGACTTCAAGTCAACGGCCCGTCTCATGGCTTCAAGCGGGCCCTCTACGCCACAGCCTGCATCCCCCACCAACGCCATGCACTTGAAGGCTCGGCTCGGTCCGTAGTCCACCATTTTCCCCGTCTTCGGGTCGAGCTGAATGTCTTGGGGGACGTTGGTTTTGTTGTCAATCTTCGAGATGAATTTGTTGCCATTCGTCGGACGAAACCGATTGTCGGGACAAAGTTGGGTACACGCCGCGCTTGCATCAGGAGAAACCGTGTTTCGCTGGTCGCAAGTCTTGATTTGCAGCTCACCATCGTCGCCACGAAACTTGTCGCATGCGGGCTCATAACCGCCCCCCCACACAGCGGATTCGGAAACCGTCGTCCCGACATCCGTCGTGATGATCCCAACGTGATAGTTCATATCGAATTCTTCGATCTTTTGGATGAACTTGGGAATGTTCTCTGCAAGGGCTCTCTGTTTCGGCGACATCGACGGTGAGTTGTCGATAACGAACAGAATGTCCACGTCTTTCTTGAGCCGAAAGTCATTGGTCACGTTGGCGACCAGGCCGAAGCATTTTTGAACGTACTCGAGCCGCGTTTTGTTGTCGGCATTCGTCGGAATCGGACACGGACTGCCAACTTGTGGCGCGGTACACGCGCTGATCGACAGGGCGACGAACGCCCCAGACAATGAACGCGCGAAAAGTGGACGGCTCATTGATTCCTCCCTGTGTTCAATGTGCAAAGGTGACGCGGTTCGCTTGCTCATACGAAGCAACGTGAGTCCCCCTGACACGCTCCCTCAGCCGCAATGCAGGGGAGTCCTCGTTTGTTTTCAACCGATCTTTAGCATACTTGCGTGTTTTGTATTTCAAAACACAAAAAATTTCATGTTTTTAGGCGGAAGGCTGACATGTGGTCCATGTTCGGAGCCGGACAAAAGACCACAAACCGCTCCGAATCCCTGGTCACATCATCCCAAAGACCTTTCATGTTCTCGTATGAAAACGCAACCACGGTGTGTCTACTGCATCGTCCAGCAAGCTGACCTCGTGCAAACCACTCGATCCCCAAAAGGGTCTGATCGCTTCATGTAATACAAAAAACAAAAAGCAAGCGAAAATTTGCAGGCAACTCTCGGTTCGGTTATGCGTTTGTTTGCAACATGACGTGCGCTTGGTCTGTTCCACCTGCTCTTGTTGGCTACCCAGGAGTTCCCGCTCCTCCAAGGCCCCCGATCAAGGGTCCAGGTTCAGCCCTCCTCCAATGAGCTGATGCTACCATCGCCTCAAATGAGGCATCCTTTGCTCAATTCCAGTCCCACCATGTTCCACCATTCTTCGATAGAAAAAGCCGCCTTGGCTGTGCTTCCCATTGGCATTCTTTTTACAACCGCACAGACGCTCGGACGGACTTCACTTGAGACCGTTGTTACGTCCGAAGATCCCGCCCTCCGCGAGGAAATCAGCAAGCAAACCCTTCAGACAGAGGAGCTGCGCAAACTTCCTGGAACACTTGGTGATCCGTTGCGTGCGATCGAAAATCTGCCTGGCGCGGCTCGCTCCCCTTTGAACACCGGACTCTTTATCATTGAAGGTGCGAGACCCTCCGACTCTCGCGTATATCTTGCCACCGCAGAAGTTCCGCAGCTTTATCACTACGGTGGCTTCACGTCGGTGGTACCGGCTACATATTTGGCCTCTGTTACCTATCTGCCTCACAACTTCGGAGTCCGCTACGGTCGAGCAACCGCCGGAACCATTGATGTCGATTTGCGTGCCGGTAGAAAAGATCGATGGCATGCCGCTCTCGATGCAAATCCTGTTCACATCGGAATCGAAGTTGAGGGCCCCCTTCCTCCGAAGAACCCACGTACAGGCGAACCAAAAGGGTCGATTGCTCTCGGGCTCCGTCGTAGTTACATAGACGCAGGGTTGGCCCTGGCAGGAGCAGTGCTCGGTGATCCACCCGGCCTCCGTTTCACGAATGCCCCGGTGTATTGGGACTACCAAGCCATCCTAAAGTACAGTATTGGGGGTGGTACGTTGCGCATTCTTGTTTTGGGTGCAGATGATCAGATCTCGTTGAAGTTCGCTCGCCCCCAAGACGTTGATCCATCTGTAAATGGCCAATTTTCCACACACATCCAGTTTCATCGTTTGCAAGCGCGATACACCCGCCGTTTCTTTAGTTGGGACGTACTGTTTCAAAGCACCATTGGTTTTACACAGACAGAGCTTGCTCTCGGGCGCTCTGTGAACATGTCTGTAAGTGCGCTCGGAGCAGACTACAGAATCGAAGTCCAAAGAGAGTTTTCAGGTGACAAAAGACTCTTGGCCGGAATGGACGTTCAGACATCCTATGTTTGGCTAAATGCAGCCGTTCCGCAGCCTGTTCGAGAGGGGGAATTTCAAAAACCGCCCGGTTCCCAGACCCAAATTCTTGCCCAAGATCAGGCCTACTTTGTGAATCCTGCCGCATATGCAGAACTCAGTTACAAACCCCATCCGCGCGTTTCGATCGTTCCGGGAATCCGTTTCGACTACTTCGGCTTTCTCCGTCGATACTCTATCGATCCAAGACTATCCGCAAAGCTCTCTGTGACCTCTCTCACCACGATCAAGCTCGGTTTGGGAATGTACTCCCAAGATCCCGCTGTGCAGGACTACTTTTCTTCTTTTGGGAATCCCCTTCTGCGGTTAGAAAGAGCCACGCATCTTTCCCTTGCAGTCGAACAGGCCATTTGGAAAGGACTGATTTTAGAAATCACAGGTCTATACAAACACCTGTGGGATTTTGCAGGTTCTTCGTCGATGAATCGACGTTTTGGAGACGGCCCCTTTCCCCAAGACATTCGCCCGGAACGCACGGCGTCACAAGTACATGGTCGCATTTTCGGCGGGACTTTTCTTCTGCGCCAGAGTCTTTCCAAGCACTTGTTTGGTTGGCTCAGCTACTCCCTTTTGCGCAGTGAGCGAGCCGATTGTCCAACTTGTTCGCAACGTCTGTTTGATTTCGACCAAACGCACATCTTGATCTTTGCCGCGCATGTCTACCTTCCATACAAGTTTGAAGTGGGAGTGCGCTTTCGGTACATTTCTGGGATTCCGCAGACACCGGTCAGGGGTGGGTACTTCGATTCTGACGTTGATATGTATCAACCCGTTCCACAGACGGAGAGAAACACCGAACGGCTGGCACCGTTCCATCAATTGGATGTGCGAATTGATCGGAAGTTTGTCACCAAGAAGATCACGTTCCAGGTGTACCTGGACATCTCAAACATCTACAACAATCCGGCGCAAGAGCAACTCGTGTACTCCTACGACTACGTTCAGAAAGCGGCCATCACGGGGTTGCCGATTCTGCCCTCATTGGGAGTGCGCGGTGAACTGTGACCTGCAAACGGAATGCGATCAATCCCATCAATCCTCAAAGAAGTTCTTTTTTGCGTGTTTCCTTCGGCGGTGCGATTTTGTCGGAGGGTTCTCGTTCGGTTGAGCATCGCCGCTATTTGTCGCCCGTTTGGTCTTCCGTTCTGTTCCAGGTTGCGTGGAAGAAACAGGCAGATCTGCCTCTCCGCTCTTGGCATCATGCCCAGTCGATTTGGGGGTCGAATGTGGATTTCCCAAACCCGTTTCTGCTTTGTTTTGGAAAGTGTGTGCCTGTGATTCCGTAGAACTGGGAAGTGATTTGGATGGTGTCGGGTTCGTCTGTGCGAAATCCGCATCTCTTGCGCGCAATCCAAAGAAAACCAGGCCTCCTCCCAAAAGAAGCAAGCCGGTCAAGAGCAGCAACACCTTCCAGGTCCGTTCGACTCTTGCCCCTGCGGCTTGGCCACTGAATGGTGCCGACGTGGCACTCGATACAGATGGAGACAGCACGCGAGTCAGCTCGGGCTCCGTGTCTTTGGTGGAGTCCTTTTGGGGTTGTTCACGAATGCCCGCCGCACCGTCTCCCGCCGTTTGCAGCAGATCGCCAAGTTCTTGCGCAACTGCAAACATGCTCGGACGAAGTGTCCGATCCTTCACGAGCATTCTGTCCACCAATTGAGCCACCTGTTGCGGAACTTCAGGAGATGTATGTTGCAGCAAAGGGGGAGCTTGAAATTGGTGCATTCCAATGATGCGTCCGATTCCATCTGCGGTAAACGGGGGTCTTCCCGAAAGTGCTTCAAACAGCACGCATCCGAGGGAATACACATCCGTTTTTGCATCGACTTGGCCGGCCCCCTCGCATTGTTCAGGAGACATGTACAGCGGTGTTCCCAAAACGGCCTGCGTGCTCGTTTTCACCGCTCCATGGTGTTCCGGCCCAGTCAACTTCGCGATCCCAAAATCCAACACCTTCACCCGCTCCCCCCCAGGCACCGCCGAATCCCCCACAAGCATCACATTGTCCGGCTTGAGGTCCCTATGGACGATTCCTTTTTCGTGGGCGGCGGAGAGGGCGTCGGCGAGTTGG
>DAOLIT010000011.1:0-92539 GCA_035328405.1 Pseudomonadota bacterium
GGGGGCTTGGACGGGGGAGGTGGGGTTAGCGGGCGGCGATGATCACGCGGTACGGCCAGGGGAACTTCGGCGCGCTGAAGATCGAGATTTGGATGCAGCGCTGCGTGCCTGGTGTCGCCGCACTTTCATACACCGCGACGTTTTGCCCAGAGCCGGCACCAATGCTCGCTGCACAAGTCCCGTTCGAGTGCTCGATGATCTGCGCGGTCGCGCCGGGGGAAACCACCTGGACATGCAGCCGACTGGTCCCTCCCGCAGCGGTGAAGCGGATGTAGTCATAGTCACCGTTCATATCGACTGCGCCGTCGGTCGCAAAGTTGGGCCCGGCGGCGGCCAAGCTTGCGATGGTGTACAGGGGGGTGCCGGGACTGTCTGGTGTCCCCGGTTCCTTCGCCGAGAACTTGACGCCCGTGAGCGACATCACGTTCACCGAGTAGCCATACGTGGCACCGCCCTGGACGTTGGTGGGAAACGCTGCCAGATAGTTCGCACCCGCCGTCGGTGCATATCCCAAGATGGTGCGGTTCGCGGTGCCGTTCGCCGTCGTGGGTGCCAGCACGCCGTTGCCGAATTTTCCATCCGTTCCGGCGTATGCGGCAGTGATGGTCGTCGTACCGCCCGTGTACGCCGAGCCCAGCCCGGTGAACTGACCGAACAAAATTTGGTCGGCTGCGGTGGTCGTGAATTGGTACAGGTTGCTGGACAGCCCCGCTGCATGCGCTTGCCCGGCCAGTGGCGTGCCCAGCGTCAAGGCCGTGGGCGTGCGCGCCGTGACCGTCGGGCTCAGCGTATCCGCCGGGTCACTTGCCAACACCACCGTTTGTCCCAGGGGATCGATCCACGTTCCCTGCATGCTCAGGCTGCCCACGGGGGCCGTCGCATCGGCCAGCCCCACTCCTCCTTGGCGGGCCATCGTGGACAGTTGCACCTGCGCCGTGGTCAGGCCGCTGGTCAAACGGAACGCGCTGGTGAGCGGGGTGGCTTGGTAATCCAAATTCAACACGTCGAACGGCACCAAACCGCCTTGTTGCACCGGATAGGAACCCGACATGTTCGATTTCAGCGGGGCCTTGACGTTCCATCCGCCGGTCAGCTTGAGCGAGGAGCTGCCCGAGGTCACCGTGACATCGTGCGGCCCAAACTTCGCCGAAGGACCGATCGCCACAAGGGCGCGCAGGTTGTCTGTGCTCGTCGCGGTGACTTGGCTGACCGTGATCCCCGGATCGCCGAAATCGATCGTTTCGGTCCCCGCAAATGCCGTGCCTCCGCCCGAAATTTGGATCGGGATTGTCCGCCCGAAAAACGCTTCGCTCGGTGTGATGAGGTTGAGCGCCGGGGCCTGATTCCCCGCCGGACCCGCTGCGCCCGTTGCTCCCGCCGGGCCCGCCGGACCTGCCGCGCCCGTGCCATCGCAAGCCGTTACCGATGCAGCCAAAACGAAACAGAAAGCAAGCGTCGTTCTTTTCATGTGGTGTCCCCCTAAGCAGTGAAACTGGAACGGCCCCTGTCTTGGAGCCTCGACCATCATATCGCGATGGGAAACACCAGATTCGACTTCTGTGAAGACCGCAACAAACCAACTACTTCGCCACAAAAGAAGACGGACCAGGAGGCCTCACGAGGTGCTCGTGCCCGTGGCGGCATCCTCTTGCAAGTTCTTCTTGATGTGTGATAGTCGCGCCTCATTCGGAGGCATTCCTCGTGACGACCTATTCTGCAAGTGAGCTCCTGGGCCGTGGCTTTTTGCCAGCGGAGCTTCCCCCCATCTTCACCTCTGCCTCGTTGGGGACGGCGTATCAGCAGTTCAAGGGCGAACTAGAACCTTGCAAGGCCCCAAAGGGCATCGCGGTTGTCCCGACGACGTTCAATTTGGCCCGCCAGGGGACGTTGCGACGGCGTTTGAGCATTCCGCATCCGTTGTACTATGCCCAGCTCTGCCAGGAGATTGAGGCCCACTCGATGCTGCTTCAGCACGCCCTGGATCGTTCGACTTGGAGCCGGTCTAGGCCCACGGTTTCCGGTACCGGGCGCGCACTCGATCGTCCCCTCAAAGAGCGATTGATCGTTGAGGCCAGGGCTGAGGTACGAGCTACATCGCGATATCTAGTTCAGGCAGATATCTCGCAATTTTACCACAGCATTTATACCCATACAATAGGCTGGTCGATAGCTGGCAAGGACAAAGCAAAGGAACTGAAGAAACACCCCGATCAAAAGCATGAACCGGCCCATTTAGAAGCCCATATCGGGAATGAACTAGATAAGAAAATTCGAGCCTTGCAAGACGGACAGTCTATTGGATTGCCGGTGGGACCCGATGCTTCTTTTCTATTGGCAGAGGTTCTGCTTTGTGGAGTAGACCGGACACTGAGTGATGAGTTTGATGCGCAAAATATACGTGTTGTTGCAATGCGAAATGTCGATGATTACCAAATTGGATCTCAGTCGTATGATGACGCGGAAAAGGTTCTGGCCTTGCTGCAACGTCATCTGCGGACAGAACTCGAACTCACGCTCAACCCACGCAAGACCAAAATCCTGACCCTGCCTGCCCCGCTGGAAGATCCTTGGGTGACAGAACTGAAAGGGATTGTGCAGGCAACAACCGGTGTTCCAGAGCGCCAGAAACGCAGGGAACTGCTCCGCTTGTTTGATCTGGCTACGGCGGCACGAAGCAAGTACCCCGAAGAGCATGTCTACAGTTACCTGCTCGGCATTCTCAAGCACGTCAACGTCGGTCCGAACAACTGGAAACTGTTGCAGCACATGCTGCTCCAGATTGCGCTGGCCGAGTCTGGCACCCTCCGACAAATGTTGACGGACTTGCTGTGGTACAAAAAGGAAGGGAACAATATAGATACGGACCGATGGAGGGATGTCTTCGAGCGAATGATCAAAACCCATGCTCCACAAGAGCATAGTAGTGAAGTGGTTTGGGCATTGTGGGGCCTGTACGAATTGGGGGGGAAACTGTCGTCAGCGGTGGTAAGTGCGATCCTCAAGATGGAGGATGCGATAGTCGCTCTGCTTGCGATATGTTTGGCGCATCATGGTCTGTGCGAAAGCCAGGATGACATGGATAGACTCAAAGAAACCTATCAGCGCAGGGTTGGACGTGCGGGATTTTTTGGGGAACAGTGGCCACTGATTTACGAAGCGACGACCCGAGGATGGCTAGAAGAAACCCCCGATCTTCACGATGATCGAGGATATCAATGTCTCAAGAAGCATCACGTTACTTTTTTGGACTTCTCGAAACGGATAGATCCGAGTGACCACAATCAATACAAAGACTATGGGAGTCCTTGAAAAGCGCCACACTGTTTGGATTCTATTGCCCTACCAAAGACGAGATGGACACGATGTGCCGGTCATTGGACCGGCGGGAGGCGGGCAGTGGGTGGCGCATCGACCTGGGCCGTGCTCGAACCTTTGGCAGGTGAGACCGCGTTTGTGCAGGGCTCGCCACCGCAGAACTTCGCCGCCGTAACCCACGGCGACCCCCAAACCCAATAGTGCAATCAGCAGTTTGCGACGCATGTTGTGTTACTCCTGTGCCGAAAAGGGGCCGTGTTGCAGCAGTTCAGCCAGCCGAGCGCGTTGCGGCGCATCGAACGTCGTGTGAAGCCTCCCGACCACATCGACAAGCAGCTTGCGCATGCGGTCGTGAATTTCGTCCACGCGGGAAATGGCTTCTGCCAGAGCTTCTTCCTGAAACGACTCGCTTTGCAGCGTCTTGGCCACTTGGATGCGCGCTTGCTTGAGTGCTTCGCGGTTCTTTTGCATCTCCTCTTGAACATGGGAAAACGCTTCACGCAACGCTTTTTCTTGGGCCGGTGTCGCCTCTACTTCCGACGAAATCCGACGCCACAGGAAGTCCCGAAACCAAGTCCCCCTTCCAAAGGGAGGAAATCCCTCATGCCCATCGTGTCTGCCATGTCCCCCATGTCCACAGCAGGCACCGTGGCCTCCCCGATCGAAACCGCAGCATCGGCTACCGTGGCGACCGTGACAACCCTTGCGCAACACTCTGCACAGCGCGAACAGACAAATCGTTCCGAAAATAAAACCGCACATGTACGCTCCTCCTTGTTTGAGTTTGGGAGTCCTCGCAAAAAGCCTCAGGTCGAGTGCTTTTGCTGTCTTCTTGGTAGAAGCGTAGTGCGCGTGTGTTAAGCGTCTTTTGCGCTCGCGTAAAGAAATGCAAAGGGACCGCCCCCATCCCCGCTAGGTTTCTGGAAGGGAACTACCTGGGCCCGTGATAGAGAAGCTCGACGCTGCGTTCGATCTGATCGGAAAAGGCGTGTTCGGTTTTTGCCGTTCCGCGAGTTTCGTCAAACGAACCCCAGATCGGCATCGGCAAACGCAAACCGCGCGCTGGCACCCTCGCATGGCTGCTTCTTGGCGTCATGGGTGCGAGGGTCCTGGGGAGCGACACGGCCAAACCCGCATGGACGCGAAAACGGCTCACAAACGGACGCCGTTCCTCGATCGGTGGATACGTCGCAAACGCAGTCCGCACACACTCCAACGCCTTTTCATCAAAGCGCGCATTTCCCGACGGTTTCGTGACAAAAATGTTCTCGACTTGTCCCATCGCATCCGTATGGACTGTGATCTCTGTGTCGCGTTCCTTCGCCGGTCGTTCGTACGCGCGACGGGTTGCATCTACTTCATCTTGCGCATCCACATGCGGGTCCGTGCTCAATTTGCGCCCCGCAGGTTCCGGTGCGACAGGTTGTGCAGTCACAAGTTGTCGCGAAAGGAGCGTTGCCTTGCTCTCGTCTGAAATCAGGTCTCTGCTTGGCGAAAAACGCGCCTCTGCGGTTTTCCGAATCTGCCCCCAATCCGCCTGCGAAATCGTCGTATCCCGAGGAGAAAGTCGCGGATCATTGAGAAGCAGATTCACCGTCTTTTTAGACGCCGGAGGTTTCGGCGCTGCCTCCTCTGCTCCAAAAACCACGTTTGCAAAGCCCACCGGAAACACAACCCAAGTCGCAATGACCAGCATCCAACGCATGCAACCAGACTGCCTCATGGAATCGGATTCCGAAAGTCGTGATACGTGCGATGCAGCGCCATCCCGAGCAGCATCGAGATCACAAACAGAAGCGCACTTGTCGATCCGCTTGCAAACGCCACAATCGCGGGCCCCGGACAATATCCAGCAAGGCCCCAACCCGAGCCAAACAGGAGTCCTCCCACGATGAGTTTTGCGTCCAAATCTTGGCTTGTGGGCAAGTGAAACTTTTGCCCCAAAACAGGCTTTTGCCGTCGCAAAATAAACGGAAAGGACAGAAACGTCACGAGCACCGCACCGCCCATCACCAAAGCGAGACTCGGATCGAAGTTTCCGCTCACATCCAAAAAGTCCTGCACTTTTTGCGGATTCACCATCCCCGAAACGAGCAGACCCGTTCCAAAAAGTGCCCCCAAAACAAACGAAGTAAGACTCTGTTTCGCGCTCATGGGGAGACTCCCAGCAGGTGACGCAGGACGAAGACGGTCAGCGCGCCGCTCACAAGAAACGTGATCGTGTACGCCACGGAACGGCGCGAACGTCGGCCCAGTCCACAGACACCGTGACCACTTGTGCATCCCGATCCGAGGCGCGATCCAAAGCCCACCAAAAGACCCGCCAGAACCAGCATCCTTGGCGACGCTGTCGAGGGAAACGACGGCAACCTCCCAAAGATCAGCAGATAACCAATCGGCGCAGCCATCATCCCGATCAAAAAGAGCGCCCGCCAAGAAGCGTCTCCTTTCGACGGATGCAGGAGCCCGCCGACCATTCCGCTGATTCCCGCGATGCGACCTTTCAGCAGCAACATCAGCGCCGAGGCCACTCCGATCAGCAACCCACCCACCGAGGATGAAACAGGTGTGAAATTGTTCATAAACATACATTTACCAAACCTGTCCGCATCCCGACATCGCAAAAAGAGCAGGACCTGCAACTAAAAACGCAGCTTGGTTTGTGGCAAAACATCCGCCAAAAAGTCGCGCGGCCAACTCAAGCGCGTTTCGTCTGGGAGTTGGCCATGTTTCTGTACATACGCGCGCAAAAAACGGCGGGTCGCTTCGTTCACATAGCCGCCTCCACAATGGCCTTTGAGTTCCTCTGGAAATGCGGTGCGATGCCTTTCACAAAACGCAAACCAGCGTTCATCACGCACTACTTTCGCACAGACAGAAGCTGCCGCTACCGTCGGGAAAAGTGAATCTGCTTTGTCTTGCGCCACAAAGTTTCGCAAAGGGAAACGCTTGGCAAGGGAACCAAAGAGCCGTTCTCCATCCGCGCAAATCCGATCGACTTGTGGGGATCGCAAAAGGAGTCGTGCGGCCACTTCCCTTTCCAATTCATTGAGACCCCCTTTGAAAACCGCTGCATCGACTTCATGCGCTTCCACAACGGTCACTTCGCAAAACAGCGCCCGCTTTTGGATTTCCGTCATCAAGAATTTTCTGCGAACGTGCGCTTTTTCCCCCGCACCAAATCGTTTGCTGTCCTGCACCCCCAGTGACACTAGTTCCTCTTGCGCCGTGCGGGAAAGCGCAACCGCAGCCAGCACCAAAGGACCCAACATTGGCCCCCTTCCCGCTTCATCTAGACCCAGCTCGAAATTCCCAGTCTCCGCGATCTTTTGCATCGCGGAAGGTGTATCACATTTTGCGCAGAACCGTTCCCAACGCACCCGCAACATAGACTTTGCCAAAAACGGCAAACACACTTTGCAACGCGGGAAAATCCGACGAGACCAAGGAAAACTGTTCGCCTTGGTAGTGATAAACCGAACCTTGGCTTGTCACCGCCCAGACATCTTGTGGCCCGGAACCAGAGATTCCTGAAATCATCTCTGTGCTGTTTCCTCCATTCAAGGAATAGGTTTTCCAGTTCGTTCCATCGTACCGCGCCATGAAACCATTGGTTCCCCCGATCCAGACATCCGAAGCGGAATTCGCAAAGACCGCATTCAGAGCCTGGCTCCCCGTCGGTGCGCTGGAATCCTGGGTCCACCCATTTTTGCCTCTCCTGACAACGGTTCCGTTTTCACCGACTGCATAGACTAAAACGTCTGCTGCGCCTGCAGAAGGAACCGCAAACACACTTCGCAAACCAATCTTTGCAGCAACAGGGGCGCTTTCATTGATGAAGGTGCCATTTTCTTTGTCATACAGACCAATGAAACCGTTGTTTCCGACCACCCAGACGTTGTTCGCGTTCGCACCATGAATCGCGGTGAGTTCCTCTGCGCCCTTCCACATTCCCACGCATTTTTTGGTGTCGCAGTTGTGAAGCACTCCAAAACCCACGACCCATGCCGCATCTTTCGTTGGTGCATAGACACCATTGAGTGTCACAGAGGAACCGTTTTCAACGGTTTCCCAACGGTTCCCCTTCCGATGAAGGACTGAACCCCCGATGCCAACCGCCCACATGTCTTCATCGGTCGTTCCAGACAGCGAAAGCAGGGTTTGGTTGTGTCCGGCAGGCAGCAAGTTGGGGAGACCTGCGGACACGCGATAGAGCGTTGTTCCCCCGATCCACAAGTCATTTCCTGGAAGCAGCACCATCGCTTTTGCCACTTCCATTCCTGACAAAGTACGAGAGGACCAAGTCTTGTCTGTTCTGAAAAACAGAGAGCCGGGTTTTCCACTTACGTATGTGTTTGTTCCGTCGGAAACAAGCAACGAAAGAGAGTCGGTCTTGTTGGTCGTGGTGGGGCCGCCATACTTTTCCCAAGTACCATCATTGGTACGTTTCAACA
Organism: Pseudomonadota bacterium; assembly: GCA_035328405.1. Classification (GTDB taxonomy): domain Bacteria; phylum Myxococcota_A; class Polyangia; order Palsa-1104; family JAEUJZ01; genus JAEUKA01. The sequence goes on from DAOLIT010000011.1 coordinate 7,770, forward strand.
TGCAGTTGTTTGCCCCCAGAATCACTGGGGAATCCTGGAGTACACCGATTCCAGCCAGGTCCATACAGTCTATGGGGGTCGTTTCGGTTCGCACACTGCTTCCATCCCAATGCAGCGTTTTTACACTCCCTGCCTCCCGGCCCAAAAAGTACACTCCGCTCGACGCGCCAGTGATCGCGAACAGAGAAGCTGTCGTTCCTGTCGGAATGGTGTTCCACCCGTTCTCGTCTTTGTGCAAAACCGCGCCTTGATCACCGACCACCCAAATGTTGTCCGCCCCATTTCCCCACGCGGCCAAAAGGTTCGCGGTCGTGCCGGTTTCCTCGGCGACCAGCCGTTCTCCGTTCCATTTGTGAATCGCGCCGTTGTCACCAACGAGCAGGAATGCTTCTTCTCCTGCGCCCACAAGCGCTTGTATGTTCATAGGCAGATCCACAAGCAGCGGAACGAAAGTAGATCCCGAAAAGCGATACAACCGATTCCGGCTTGCCAGGAAAAGATGGCCCGTGCTTGTGCCGTACATGGCGTTTGGCTGGAACAGTTGCGGTCGTGGATTTTCCCAGCAGAAACCGTCGCTGCGACACGACGCAGGCTCACACTGTCGGGTCTTGTAGTTACAGGTCTGATCGCTTGGACAAAGCAGCGGTTTGTTCGTGCAGGCAGCCGGATTTTCTGCCCGAAAGGGGTCAAAGAAAGCGGAACAACTCGAAAGACAAAGGGCAAGGCCAAGACTGGTTAAGCGCATACGACTCCTCCAATGCAATCGTATCCTGGGAAGCGCGTTCGCCCTTCCGAACCTTGCCATGTACTCACTTTTTTAAGGATTCTGCGCCTCTCTGGGTTTGGGTAGTCGTTCGAGCACTTTGCGCACAGCATCCTTGCGCTTCTCTTGATCGGCGTCCAGGATTTCAACCCGTTTTTGCGTCGCAGAAAGCCTGTCCTCTGTTTCCAAAATTCGTTTGAGCAGAGGATTCCCATCGGTCCCGCCAGCTGCGGCTGAACCCAGTGCTTTCAGGTGTTCTCGCAACCGTTCCAAATCCTTTTCTGCTTTCTTCACATCACTGCGCAGTTTGTCGAGTTCCTTGCCCGCGTCCTCCCATTCTTTTTGGCGAGCAGCAGCTTCCGCTGCGATGGATCTTTCCGACGCTGGAACCGTGGACAAGGATGCGATGTGGAACAGCCGACTGGCTTGCAGTCCGCGCAGATCGGTCTTTCGTGACAGTCCTTCCATCGTCACGATCGGGCGTTCGACTTTGCTTTGTGGAGGAAGTTCAAACACCGCCACCGAACCCCCTTTGTCCGCAACCACTTCCAAGCGATCGGCCCCCTGAATTTGGGTATTCATCGACACACCCAGCGGCATATACACATGCCTTGGCTGCATCGAGCGATTTTGCAACACGTACACCTGATCACGTCGCCGGACAAAATGTTCCTCGAAGCGATCGTCCGAAAATGCAAGACGCTGTGTGTCATCTTTCTGCGTTTGTCGGTTCCGTTTCGCTTCGACATCCAGCTCAAAACCGTATTCGACAATCCGTCGCTCGCCCGGCTTCAGACGCGGCAAAACCGTTTCGCCAAGGAGCCCCGCATCTGAAAACACCGCCAACGTCCCTTCAGGAATCGTTTGTTTCGTCGTGTTTTGCAGACGCAAACTGCTGCGCGCTGGTTCGCCTGGGCTTGGCAACCAAGTGATCTGTTCCACATCGACCGACTCATACACAAACGGCAAGAGCGCCGAACCGTGCGCCCGCAAATCCAGGGGCTCACCCAGCGAATACGCAAAAAGGGAGCCCGCCTCAACACCACTCGCCGACGTGGTGGGTGCAAGTTGTCCGATCGACAGCAACGAACTTGTGCTGGTCGAACCGGACCCGCTGCCTGTTCCGCTGCCGTGGCCGATCGTACCTATCGAGCCCAGTCCAATGGTTCCCTCTCCTGTGCCACCACCGCCTGCTCCCATTCCCGACAAACCCAACCCACCCGCGCCATAGGAATCCCCAACATGGTCTCCCCACAGCTTGTCTGCATTTTCAGAAAGGAGTTGGGGGACTGTGGACAGTTGATTCTCAGGTGTAATGAGAGGCCGGCGCGTGTACCTGGGTGCAGCAAGCGGAAACAAAAAGGAATCTGGTCGTCCAGACAACAAATGTACGCGCACAGAACGCCAATCTTCGTCGGTGTCGTTGTGAATGAGTGCCCAACCTTGCAGCGTTCCCCCTTTGCCAGAATCAGCAACCACCAGCCGATAGGAAACACGCCACAACGGAGCTTCCGCCAAATACGCAATATCGACTGCACCCCCATTGCGACTCAAAAGCCGCAACATCCTCTCTGTTCCACGCCCCGATTGTGACGTTGCTGAAAGTGCTGTCCGCAACCTTTGTGCAAACGTCGGATCAAGAGGCCGCACTGTCGTGACTTCCGACAAAGAGAGGCGAACGAGTTCCCCCCGATCCGTCAGCAGGAGCAGTTGTTTTCCGCTGGCTTTGTCGCTCGGAGTTGCAGAAGGTGTGCGGGTGTCGTCTTTCTTTTTGTCGGCCTCTGCATCGGCCTCTGCAGATCGGAGTTTTCCTTCCGGGAGTACGTCAACCAGACGACCCTGGACCACCGTTTTCCCATGCCGAACTTCGACGACGGAACCCTTGAGCGCAGACAGGAGATGTTGAAAATCGATCGGTGCTTCCTCCGCCGCAGAAAGACCTGCCAGTGCTCTTCCCATTCCTGGGCTAACACTCGACGCAAATTCGACGCCGAACACAGGTGACTTCGCGCCCTGCGATAGCACCAGCAGCGTTTTGAGTGCGTCATCCAGGTGCCCTGCTGGAACCGGCAACACCGTCGGTTTGCTACCCAGCACCCCCGCCCGTTCAAAGTACCCAATCCCCGTTTCATATAGACGCACAGATCGAAGGGGCAACACCTGCGCATCCGTATCCTTTTCGTGGCGGTTCACCGTCGCACATCCAACACACAAGGGCAGAGTCGCCCACAACATCCATTGCACTGTTTTCATGCTGTCTCCTTGATACGTCCTGACTTCCAGCCCCGCATTTTGTTCCACCGCTTGCCGCAAAGCAGACTCTTTTCCTGCATGGAAAGACATGATTTGCTCGCGCCATGTGTACGTCCGATCGCTTGCCAAAGGTGTGTTTTTCCCGCTTGTCTGGCTTGTTTGTCCATCACGATTTGGCCTGCTTGGGAGTCTTTGCGACCGTCGCGCTTGGTTGCGGAGAACTTCCCAATCCAGAACGGATCAGCGACGGAGAATTTGCCGCCGAATTCGATCCGAAAGATCAAACGCTTCGGTTTGTTTCTGCCGATCGCGTCCTCCTTCGTTTTCCTCCCGATGCTTGGCAAATCGGAACGGTTGAGCGTTTTGACGATCGCAAAAACTACAACCCGTATTGGTTGGAATATGGTGCCGACGTGCTGCCCCAAGGCCCACCAGACGACTTGGTTTGGCACCAGGTATCACAGATCGTTCTCGTCGAAAAAACGCGGTTTTCGATGGAATTGTCGCTGCTTCTTACGGGTGACCAGACTGCACGTATCCGCATCGAAACGAATCGGCCAGGGATTTTTTCCGCCGATGTATTCCCAAACGAGAAAGGCGAAAAGGACGATCGCGAACCGGTTTTTTTGCGGTTGCGTCCGCGTGCGGATTCGCAGGAAGCCTTCTATGGTTTGGGCGGTTTTGCCGACGACGTAAACCACCGTGGCAAGGTCCGACCGATGCAGCAAGAGATCGACTTGCTCGAATCGCGCAGCAATGAAAACCGAGTTCCCATTCCTTTGTTGCTCGGGTCAAGTGGGTTCGGTTTGTTTGTCGAAAATCGTCGTCCGGGGGTCTTTGCAGTCGCCAACAAAGAAGCCGATTTGATCGAAGTTACGTACGGAACCGCGAACGACAGCGCGCAGGGTTTGCGGTTTCATTTGCTTGCCGCCCCGCGACCGCTGGATGTGCTCGCGAAGTACTTTGCGCTGACCGGTTTTCCGACGCTGCCCGCGCCGTGGGCACTCGGCCCCTGGATCTGGCGCAACGAAAACAAAAACCAAGCAGTGGTCGAAGACGATGTAAAAAAAATTCGTGATCTCGATCTGGCGACGACCGCGATTTGGATCGATCGACCGTATGCCACGCGCGTCAACAGTTTCGATTTTGAAACTGCCCGATATCCTGACCCCGATGCGATGGTTCGCAAGATTCATGCAGCGGGTCTGCGCCTAGCCCTGTGGCATGCGCCCTATCTGGAGTCCGGGAGTCCTGAGCTCTCTTTCGCAGAGCAGTCTGGCTACTTTCCCCCCCAGACCGGACTCCTTCTGAACAAGTGGGGCAAGCCGCTCGATCTGTCCAATTCCCAAGCCCGCTTGTTTTGGCAAAAGCAGTTGAGAAAGTACACAGAACGTGGAATCGAGGGGTTCAAACTCGATTATGCAGAGGATGTCGTCGTCGGCCTTGGGGGAGCCCGTTCGGGATGGCGTTTTTCCGATGGGAGCGACGAGCGAACCATGCACCACGATTATCCACTCCTATACCATCGCACCTATGCGGAACTGCTTCCCAAAACCGGCGGCTTCTTGCTGTGTCGCACCGGTCGTTTTGGCGATCAAGCGAACGCTTCCGTGATTTGGCCAGGGGACATGGATGCTTCTTTTGCACACCACAGAGAACCCGTGACTTTGCCTGATGGGAAAACCGTGCTTTCCGTCGGTGGTCTGCCTGCAACGGTCGTCATGGGACTCAATCTTTCTCTGTCCGGCTTCCCTCTGTTTGGCGCAGACACCGGAGGGTATCGCAAAAGTCCTCCAGACAAGGAACTGTACATTCGATGGTTTCAGCAAACGGCATTGTCCGCGGTCATGCAGGTCGGAGACGCTTCCAGCCAACCCCCATGGGAATACACCCCTCAAAATGGCCGCGATACCGAAACACTCGATCTGTACAGACATTTCGCGCGCCTGCACTTGCGTCTTTTTCCGTATGAATGGACGTACTTGCAACAGATGTCACAAACAGGTCGCCCCCTTCTGCGCCCGCTTGGATTTGTTTTTCCGTCGCTGGCGGAACATCCAAACGACGAATACTTTTTTGGCGATGATCTCTTGGTCGCTCCTGTGTTGATCCGTGGAGCACGCACTCGAGATGTGTTGTTTCCCCCCGGCGATTTTGTCGATTTTGAAACAGGGGAACTGTTTTCAGGTCAAACTGCTCGCCACGTTCTCGTTTCTGCGCCGCTTTCCAAATTGCCTCTGTTTGTGCGAAAAGGGGCTCTGATTCCATTGCTTTCACCGACGGTGGATACCTATTCTCCCACCACGCTTCCGAATGTCGATTCCTTTTCCAATGATCCAGGCCTCCTGCACCTGCTTGTGATTCCTGCAAACACGAAAAGTGAGTTCTCCGTTTACGATGGAACGACACTCCGTTACGACCCCGAAGCGCGGCGGTATTCCCAAACACCAGGCACTCTGTTTACAAAGGGACAATGGATCAACGTCTTCCCCTTTCCGGTCCCTCCAAAACAAGTTCACACGGGGTCAGAAGTCATGTCTCGTGTCGCAACCAACACAGACCTGGAGCGTGTTGCGAGTGGATGGTTCTGGTCGGCAGACAGAGGCGGAACCCTCGTCGTGAAACTCGCTCGAAACCAAACAGATTTCGTATGGGAGTAATGCCTAGATTGACTTTCGCCTACGTCGCATAGTAAGCCCGCTCAAAACATCGCGATGTCCGGTCGCGATTTCCAATCGCACTTATACAAAGATCCTGAGGTCTATACGATGCACGTTCTCCTTGCCATAGGAACACGGCCAGAAGCCATCAAACTGGCCCCCCTTCACCACGCGCTGCACCGCGATCCTTTTTTTACCGTGACGACGTGCATCACGTCTCAACACAAAGAGCTGCTTCAGCAAATGCTGTCCTTTTTTGATGTGCGGCCCGATGTCGATTTGCAGGTGATGCAGCCTCGGCAAACCCTGGCGAGTCTGACCGGTCATGTGTTGCGCGGTGCCGATGCTCTGCTTGCTGAAAAGAAGCCCGATTGGGTGATCGTTCAAGGCGACACAACGACGGCATTTACGGTCGGGCTTGCCGCGTTCTATCAGAAAATCCGCGTTGCGCACGTCGAAGCGGGTCTCCGTTCCTTTGATCTGTTGCAGCCCTTTCCTGAAGAAGCGAATCGACGTTTGCTGGATGTCTTTTCGGACTATTTGTTCGCTCCCACGGAAGATGCCGCAAACAATCTCCGAAAAGAGGGGTGCAAGCAGGAGGCCGTTTTTGTGACGGGAAACACCGGGATTGATGCCTTGTTTATGGCTGTCGATATTCTGCAAAAAGGTGGTCACCCCTTGCCGATTTCGCTGCCCTCTGGTTCCCAATTGGCCCTTGTCACTGCACACCGGAGAGAGTCGTTTGGCGACGGTCTTTCCCGAATTTGTCAGGCCGTTTTGCAGCTTCTTGCGCAGCATCCAAAACTTCATGTGTTGTATCCCGTACACCCAAATCCGCATGTTCAGGAGGCCGCACAAACGCACCTTGCAAACCATCCTCGTGTCACTTTATGCGCACCGCTCGACTACCCAGGTTTCGTCGCTGCGCTTGCTGCCGCAGACTTGATTCTGACCGATTCAGGGGGAGTGCAAGAAGAAGCGCCCGCGCTTGGCAAACGTGTCCTTGTGTTGCGTGAAACCACCGAGCGACCTGAAGGCGTACAGGCCGGTGTGGCAAGACTTGTGGGAACGAACGTAGAGCAGATTGTGGACTCGGCCAACCGTTTGCTTTCCCAAGGAGGTGCCCAGTCTGCCGTCATGAGTCCGTATGGAGACGGCCATGCTTCCTCCCGCATTGTCGAGGTACTCAAAACCGGAAGACTTGCGGCACCTTTTGGAACTCGAAGTGAAGCAGAAAGGGGCGGGGAGACTCAGGCCCAGCCTCTGCAATCCGTTTTCAACAGACACCAAAATGTCACGGGCTGAATCACTTTTTGGACGGACTACACAGACTCTGTATGCTGCCCAGCATGCGCTGCTCAGGCAGCGTTACAGACTGTTTCGTTGGTTTCGTTCGAGTCGTTTTGGATGCGACCTGTCTCTGTTTCACGCGCCGGGAAGAAAAGGTCTTGTATCGATCGTTCTTCCCGTCAGAAACGGTGCCACTCTGCTTCCCCAAGCTATCGAGTCTGTACTTGCTCAGGATTACTCCCATTGGGAACTCCTGATCATCAACGATGGTTCTTCGGACGATACTCCGTATGTTTCAGAATCCTACGCGGCCCGCGACAAGCGAATCCGAGTCTTGCATCAAGAGAATCGAAAAATTCCGCGTACTCTCTCCCGTGGTTTTCGTTTGGTCGAGGGCGAATTTCTGACTTGGCTCAGTGCAGACAATCGGCTCCTGCCCAATTTTTGCAGACGCTTTGCCAGTTGTTTTTCCCGCCACCCCGCACTGGATGTGGCCTATGCAAATGAGGATCTCATTGATGCAAAGGGGGACCCCTATCAATCCAGTCCTCATTTTCCGTCGCATCAACATCCCAAAGGCAGCCACCACATTCATCTTCCCCATGACACGTCTGTTCTGCACGGCGATGGGAATTTTGTAGGTGCTGCGTTCATGTACAGGAGCCGGGTTGCCCATCTTTTGGGAGACTACAGCAAACATCGTTTTACCGTCGAAGACTACGACTACTGGTTGCTCGCGAACACACTGCTAAGTGTCCATCACGTCGATTTTTTGGAGCCTATTTACGAATACCGCTTTCATGAGGATTCCCTCACCTCACATGCAAAAGAGTTGCAAATACACAAAGCGCACAAACAGCTTTTGGAGTGGGATCGCTTTCGCCAGGCGTTGTCTCTTGCTCCCCTTGTGTTCGTTCTTGAAAGCGCGGATCGTGACAGTTTCTCGTCGGAAATAAACCACACTGCGCAGATTCTCCGGCAACTTGGTCACACTTTGCTCACCTGCGATGAGTTGCCGAAGAATCGTTCCGAATCCAAAGTACCTGCCCTGTATCTTCAATTGGGGAGTCTGGAAGCTGGTTGCAAACCGCCTCCTTTGGACCCATCGTTGTACGTATTTTCTGCGCTTCTTTTCGTCGGTGATATGCAGATTCCCCCCCCTTCTGTCCATCCGGCATGGGATGTTGCGTGGGTATGGGGCAATGCTCCCAACATACGCCTTGGATATGAAGCCACAGCGTACCAAGGACTCTGCTCTACCCCGGATTTGCCTACTCTGATTCGTGCGCTCGATTGTCGTGCGCGTGTCGAGTGGTTTCGACGGTTGGAAGACCGGCATTTCACACAGAACTAACTCGTTCCCACCGTCGGGGATATGCTGTGCTTTGTCCCCAAAGTTTGGGGATTGTCTTGTGCGGTGCTTACGACCAAGTGGGATTCCGAACACACACATGCAAACTCTGCTGAACGGCTCCCTCATGGGACATAGGTAGCGTGTCAATGTTCCCAAAGCCACTTTCAGACAGCGCGTAATGCAACCCCTTTGCAACAACTGCATGGTCGCGCAGGACTGAAAAGGAACGAACATGCGGCGTATCATCGCTCAACGTGGCGACGATGTTGCGCAAAAAACAGGCTTCGGGAACACAGTCCTGTATTTCCGAAAACACAAGCTGTTTGGGTTGCGACGATGAACACACAAACGGAACTCGCAAAAAGTTGGACAAGTACGAATCCACAGCACGCTTGTCGCAAAATCCGCTCTTGGTTCCTTCCAGCACAGGTGCATCGAACAAAAACAGATCCCACGGACGTGTGATTTTCGCGACCAAGTTGTCGAAAAAATCAGACGGATCATCCAGGTGGAAAACCGTGTCGAGTGCCACCACCAAACGCTGCCAATCGGGTGGCATACACGACAGGATTTCTTCATTTTGAGGCAGACCATAGTAGTCCGTCAGCAGCGCCAAACGCCGCACAGGATGCGCCCTCAAATCCGTCGCTGCGCGCAGACATGCCGCCCGCAACAGAACGTCATTGAGATCCACAAACCACAGTTGGATCGACAGTTTTTGGTTACGAAGCAGCTCGGAAATAAAACGAACTTCCAGGAGTCCGTCACCTGTTCCCAACACGATCACAACCAGACCCTCCGTGGTTCGCTTTTGCGTGACCGCTTGTGCTGCCGCTGCGAATGGGAATCCTTGCCGCCGAACACCGTGCTCCCACGAACACGTCAAATACTGAAGGTAGTTCGATGCGCTTTGCGGCAAAAGAAACAGAGAACTCAGCGGAATCACCCCGGAATCCCCGGACACCACACGATCGAGACGCTGTAGTTCGCACAACCTGTCAAAGTCATCCGACCAAAACGTGGTAGGAGGGGCTTCATACACCTGCGGCGCAAACGGATCTTGCGATCTCAAGTGAGCCGGCACAGAGCCCGAGGTCTGAAAGCCGAGGATGGGCAACTGGAGCAGGCGGAGCAGTGTTTTTTTCGACGGGCGGCAACGCTCGGTCTCGACAAATTTGATCGTCGCCTCCGAAACGCCCGACGCATGGGCCAGCTCTTTTCGAGACAAACCGACAGCTTCGCGCCTGATCCGAAGTGCTTGCCCGAAACTCTCGTCGTGGGAAAGGTTTTGAAACGTGGTCCGATCACTGCTGTTTTTCTCTCGTATCCAGTTGTGCATCACAATCTCCGGGTGGTTCCTCTTGAGAAGCCGGAGGCTAATGCGTTTCCTTCGTTTGTTACAAAGGGCAGTCAGATATCAATGTGTCGATTTTTTCGGCGCGCCCGAGTGGGCCTAAAGACGCGACAAGCCCGCCAGAAAAACCGGACCAGAGCTGCCCGACCCGAAAAGCCGGACCAGAAACTGGGAACTTGAGGCCAGGGAGTTTGTCTGCCTCCCCATGTCCACCACGCAGCGCATTTCACGCAAACACAGTTCTCCGTTTCGGCTCACATGGTTTCTGTTCTTCATCTCCTTTCTGAATGTCGCAACTCCCGATCGGATAGGACGCACACACGCCGAGAACAAGCCGAACAGAGAGGTCGGTGGTCTGGGTTTGTATGTGCGAGGGAGCGAATCGCTCACTCCAGGAACAGAGGCCGCGTTGCGTATCCAAGCGCACGCCGCACCGTCGGAGAACAGTTCCTTTCCAGTCGAGAATGTATCTGTAGAAGTTACGCTTTCGGGGGCCGGAAAGCACCAAGTCCTCGCGCGCGGCGTGACAGATCCACAGGGGAATATGAATACGCGTTTTCAGGTCCCCCTGTGGGCCAAGGGGAAGTATGTTCTCGCGGTTGAAGCCAGCGATTCCGTTCAAAAAACGACCCAAAAACACACGGTACAGTTGTCTGCTGCTGCGCGCATTTTGTTACAGACAGACAAACCCCTTTATCAACCCGGACAGACCGTACACTTGAGAGCGCTCTCTGTCCGTTCGCAGGATGGAAGACCTTTGCAATCGGGGACGATCCGCTTCACCGTACAGGATTCACGAGACAATCGAATTTTCATTCGGGAACAACCGGTCTCGATGTTTGGAATTGCGTCCACAGATGTTCCGTTGGCCGAGGAACTGCTGTTGGGAAAGTACTCCGCACGAGCGGAATTGCTCGGAATCACGGAACGATCCGCGACATCCGAAGTTGCCGTACCATTTGAGATCTCCCGGTACGTACTTCCCAAGATTCGTGTGTCTGTGACACCGCACAAGAAGTTCGCGCTACCCGGAACAGATGTGTCCTTTTCCATTGCAGCGAACTACTTTCAGGGCAAACCGGTTCCACTTGCGGAGGTGATCATTCGCGCACAGATTCAGTCTCCCCATGCTCCTTCCCCTCTTCCTATGGTGCATGGGAGACTGGATGCAAATGGAAAACAAGACTTCCGTTTGTCTCTCCCAAAAGAGATTCAGGGGGAAGGACAGAACCTGCTCGTTTCGGCTGTGGTGAAGGACGCGGCCAACCAGCGAGCAGAAACAGGAATCGAGTTTCCCATTGTGACAAAACCCGTGCAAATCGATGTGGTTCCAGAGGCCGGTCAGGTCATCCCTTCGGTTCCAAACCAAGTGTACGTTGTTGCGGCATATCCCGACGGTAGTGGGGCTGAACAGGCAAGCGTTTCATTTTCGCTTCCTCACCTGAAAAGTAGGCCTGTAATTGCCATGACCGATCCCATGGGAATAGCCACCTTTTCGATCGAAAAGTGGATCACAGGAGACAAAAACCTGGATTCCAAAGGATGTGCTCCGCACGAAATCCAGACCCAAATTTCTGTGACTTTGAAGGAGGGCAGTCGGCTGGAAGAAAAACGCTGCCTTCCATTGCGAAAAGATGGCGGCTTGCTTTTGCGGTCGGATCGGGCGGTGTACGCGCGGGGACAGACAATGGAACTGACTGTGTTCGTTCCCGGCGTCAAGCAGGGGCAGTGTTTCGTGGATGTGCTTCGCGACAAACAACAGCAAGAAGCGCTGACGATTCCGATTGCAAATGGGCATGGGAAAATCACACACACGGTGTCCGATCGCATGGCCGGAACGGTGTCGCTGCTTGCGTATGTCATCGGAGAAGATGGGCGCAAATGGAAGGATTCACGGCTTGTGTATGTTGAGCGACCCTCTGCTTTGCGGGTGAGTGCGCATACAGAGACTGAAGATGGTCAGATGAATCCCACGCTTCGTCCGGGGCAACACACAAAACTGAAACTTCGTGTTCTCGACGCTCAAACAGGGGTTGGGGTCCATGCCGCACTGGGTTTGGTGATGGTCGATGAAGCACTTTTGGCACTCCGACCTCTTCGACCGGGGCTTGTTCGCACATACTTCACATTGAGTGAACAGGCGCGGAAGGCTGCGGAGAAGAACCGTGTGACTCCCAATGGCTACAAGATCGATGCACTGGTCGAAAAGGGGTCCCTGACAGACTACGAACAGGAGGTCGCAAAGTTGCTGTTGGCTGGCGCAACAGCACCTTGGGAGGATGGATGGGAGACCGATCCATGGCAGGAACGAATCACCGCAACCCAAGAACTGACGAAGAAATGGGGCATTGCGTTGGAACGGTACTCAACCACTCATTTGTTGGGGGAACGCGATCCCAAGCAGGCGGGAAGCTTTCGGTATCAGGTTGCGTTGCCTTCTCTTCTGCGTGCGTCCGGCTTTCTGTCTGCGTCGGAATTGGTCGATCCATATCGACGCCCACTCACGACGGAAAAATTGATTGAGGCCGCCGATTTTCCCGAATTTCCTGAATATGCACAGTTCTCCCTTGATCGGAAACTGAGTGCGATCTATGGCGCGTTGCAAAAGCAAGTGACCGCGGATGTGAAGGCAGGAAAAAGGACCAAGGACGTGGATGGTTCGGTCCTCCTTTCGGATGCAGATCTGGCAGGGTTTTCCGGTTTTGCTCTGCTCGATCCTTGGGGTGTCCGACTGCGGCTGCACACGCGAAAAAGGCCGCACAAAGTACATTCTCTGTTGTCCCGACAGGTCATTCAATCGGCTGGCCCTGATGGACTATTTGGAACCAAAGACGATTTGTTTCCCTCGGACAATACCTGCTTTCACCATACTTGCCGACCAGACTCCCGAATCACTGTTGTCGGGGTGTCTGCTTCGGATGCGTTTTCGGCGGTGCAAATGGGTTGCGGCTGTGGATACGGAAGTGCCAGTGGTGCACTAGGTGCAGCGAGCCATCGGACGCATGTTGTGTACAGCCGAACGTCGATCGCAGAGATAGGAGGATTAGGAGCGAAAAAGGACTCCGTGCGAAGTCAATTCCCGGAAACACTTCTTTATCGTCCTGAAGTAATCACAGATGAAAAAGGGGAAGCTGTGATTCCCTTGCAAATGGCCGATTCGATCACAACGTGGCGATTGCTTGCCGACGCTGTTTCGCAGGATGGAAGGTTGGGAACTCTGTTTATGGGAATCCCCGTCATCCAGGATTTCTTTGTGGATCTGGATGTGCCTCCGCTGGTCACACAGCATGATGAGCTGGCGATTCCTGTTCCGGTGTTCAATCACCTGACGATTCCGCAAACTGTCACATTGACTCTGCACTCCGAACCCTGGTTTCAGCCCATGGGAACGCTGAGCGAGACGATTCAACTATCTGCCGGCCAATCCGGTGTCCGGTTTTTCAAGATCAAAGCCATGCAAGTGGGAAAGCAGGTCTTGAAGGTATCCGCAAAGGGGTCTTCCGTTTCGGACGCAGTAGAACGACCTGTACAGGTCTTCCCCGACGGCATAGAGCAGCTTGTGAGCGCCCAGGAACGTCTCGCTGGGCCTTCTGTTTCTCATGACCTTTCGCTCCCCGCGATGACCATTCCGGGAACCAGTGAATTGATGCTGAAATTGTATCCGGCACCGACTTCCCATGTTGTAGAGGGGTTGGATTCCCTGCTGCGGATGCCGCACGGTTGCTTTGAACAGACTTCCTCGACCACGTATCCCAATGCGTTGATCTTGCAATACTTGCGGAAGACCCGCCGGAATACTCCTTCGATCGAGCGAAAAGCGTTGGAGTATTTGCAAACGGGATATCAAAAACTGCTCTCGTTTGAGGTGCCTGGAGGCGGCTTTTCCTGGTTTGGGAATGCACCGGCTCACAAAGTACTGACAGCCTATGGCTTGGAAGAATTTGCAGACATGTCTTTGGTGCTTTCGATCGATCCGAAAGTGCTTGCGCGCACGCAGAAGTGGTTGGCTTCTCAACAGAAAACCGATGGGAGTTTTGATCCGGATCATTCCGGGATTCGAGAGGGTGCCATCAATGCCATCACGGACGACACACTTCGCACGACGACTTATGTTGCGCTGGCGATTGCAAAGACGGATTCAAAGGGAATGTACAAATCTGTTGTGGAAAAGGCCCGAGAGTATGCACGGAAACGTCTCGCAGAAAAGATACCGAGCGATGCGTACACGTTGTCTCTTGTTGCTGAATTTTTGGGACCACGGTTTGTTCCCAAAACGGCAAGTGGATTTTCTGGCTCACCCCTTGTGGAACAACTATGGTCTTTGCACAAAGTCGATCGAGATGGACGGTCGGTGTTTTTTTCTCCAGAGACGACAACACCCACCTATGGGAAGGGCAAATCAGCGACGATAGAAACAACGGCGCTGGCTGCAACGGCACTGCATTTGGGTGATCAACGGAGTCGTAGCGGACAGGCCTTGTCCTATTTGGTCTCTGCGAAGGATTCCTTTGGAACTTGGCATTCCACACAGGCTACCATTCGCTCTTTGAAAACACTCCTTTTGCTTCAGGAGGTCGAACAGAGTACGGCGACTGGTAGGGTCGAAGTGTTCTTGGATGGATCGAAATTCACGACGATGGAACTGAATAAAAAGGAAGACAGCATGCGGTTGGTTTCCTTTCCTTCGCCATCGCTTGGAAAACACAAAGTAGAACTTCGATATGCGGGAACTGGTGTGTTGGACTATCAACTTGTGCTCAGGTATTACACGCCGCACATGAAAAATTCAGACACCCCAAAACAGCCCTTGATGGCTGTTGGAAACGCACCCCTTTCGATGCGTGTGGAGTTGTCTGCAACGGCCCTCACCGTAGACGAAGTGCTCGTGCAACATGTCTTCCTCAAGGCAGGGGAAGAAGTCATGATGCCGCTTGTGCAAGTGGGGGTTCCGCCAGGATTCACAGTCGAAAAACCGGTGTTGGACGGATGGGTTGCTGAGGGCCGGATCGAAAAATATGAAGTGAGTACACGCTCTGTGAATCTGTATCTGCGAAGACTGGGAGCGAATGAGGAAAGGAAACTTTCCGTCAGCATGACTGCGCTCAATCCGGGCCGTGTTCAGATTCCACAAACCACTGCATACCCTTACTACGAACCCGAACAGACCATCCAAACAGAGCCGATGATGATCACGGTGACGGAACCTAAACCAGAAACAACTCCTTTTCGATAAGTTCCGTCACACTGGTGCGCAGGTCGTGGCGACCTCCTACCCAACGATAGAGAGCTTGCACGATCGGGAGATTGATGCGGAGCCGCTGGGCGTGCATGTGTCCTTCGCGAATCATATTGAGTGCATCACATGCGCGATCAATTTGTCGCGCAGCCTCTCCCAAAGAGGCTCCTTTTCCGATGAGTTTTCCGAGCTGGAAATCAGGCGATCCCCGTCGCTCAGTTGCAACGACAAGTTCGCCCAAACCGGCGGGTCCTTGCAGGGTTTTGTCTTGCCCACCAAAGGCTGCCGCGAGTCTTCCCATTTCTGCTGAACCGCGTGCAATCAGGAGTGAACGGACAGCCGGGCCAAGTTCCATGGCTTCAGCGACGCCTATCGCAAAACAGTAGACCCCCACGAGCGCGCGGGCGACCTCGACACCGATCAAATCAGAGGAAGTATACAGCCGTACATGAGGCCCATGCAGGGCTTGGTGGAGCAGTGCTCCCACTTCGGGATGGGCACTTCCACACACCAAGGCAACGGGCACGTCTTCTTCCAAATCTTCAGCGAGCGCGGGTCCTGCCAGCACCCCCAACAGTGTCAGGGGTGTTTCGCGTTTGATCAGTTCAGATACCGGCAGCATGGAATGTCGTCCGGCCCCCTCGACGGGCGCAAAACTTCCAATCGCGTGAACGATCGCTTGTTCGGGGGTCAGAACACCAGCCAAACTTTTCAGCAACGGCTTTACCTTCGACGCGGGGACAGCCAAAACAAGTATGTCTGCGTCACGCAGTTCAGCGATGTCGATCGAATCGGCGTATACCTCGCCCGCTGCAAACATCAGCGCATCCGCCGTCATTTGCAGGGTCTCATCCCCACCCGCAGAAGGGGTCTTTTTTGTTGGGAAAACAGGAACGCGAAGGTTCATTTCTGATGGCTCGGCAAACGTCGCGAGCCGGGGCAAATCGGGCGGGGGTTGATACAACATGGCGCGTCGAATCCGAGACCGCCAAAGCTTCTGGTTGTGCTTGAGGCGCACCGAGAGTGCTCGCGCCCAACGACCATTGCCGATCACGGCAATCGAAACCGCTTTCATCCTCTTGTCCCCCCATTCGAGCGTGTTTGCCCAAAAAACACGGCACCATTATAGGGAAACCCCCCGTTGGCTTCTATGTTTGCTGTACCTCCGGTCGCGCAAGGCAGAGGGAATGTGCACACATGGCAGGGCATCACCGACACCGAATGCAGGTTTATGCACGTTCAGGAGGGGGAAAACGGGGAATGTGAAAAAAGGCAATGCGGGAGGGCAGCCCTACAAAGAGGAGATGCGCCTTCAGACCGGGGAACTGTTCTTGCTGCGTGGCGCGCCGGACTTGGATGCCCACATATCATCTGTCGGTCGCACAGTTCGCTTTTTCTCGGGGGGGTCGTTTCCAGAACCAATGGGCTTCGCAGTCGCCGCTTGAGACAGCGCCGTCCCCGCAGCCTGTTTTGGCGCTTTCGCCATCGGGCGGTTGCTGGACGCCAAGGAGAAACCATCACGTTTCCCCTCGTCAGGATCTGGCCCGGAACTCCCTGGTTGTGCTTCATCGGAAGAGTCCTCGGTGTCTCCTTCTCCGTGCACGTACTGACGTGGCTGCGCGATTGGTACAGTAGACACCCGACGGGCAGTCGTGGCGGGACCACTGTGTTCATGAACCAGTTCTCCAACCGGCGCGGTGAAACTTCTCTTGTCGGACATGCTTTGTCGCTCCTTCCCTTTAAGACCCCCTGTCCGATGTCGCTTCCATCACACACCGGTAACCAAGGCTTGGTCGGTTTTCGTTACCTTGCACGTTCGTGCGACTCGTGGCGCGGGCCACATTTCGACTGAAACGAAAGCTACCTCCACGAACGGCGTAAAACGCAGTTTCATCATTGGACCGACCGCCTTTGTTCGCGCCGGGATTGGTGCAATCCCCGCAGTCTTGATAGACGGCCACGAAACGCTCGCGCGTCCATTCGAGTACGTTTCCTCCCATGTCCGTAAGGCCGAACGGAGAGATGTCCAGCGACGAAGTTCCAACATCCACCGGAAATCCAACCATTCCTTTTTGTGAGCAGAGAAGCCCTGTGGAACGCGCGACCTGCACGCCCTCACATTGCGGAGGAGAATTGCCCCAGGGATAGAGCCGCCCATCCGTTCCGCGTGCTGCGGCCTCCCATTGAGCTTCCGTGGGGAGTTCCTTTCCATCTCGATCACACAGCAGACTGGCCCCCTGCTGTGTCACTTTCACCATAGGGCGTTTCTCAAAGCCGGGCCGGACCCGCAACGTACCTTTTACAAACTCCAGCCCACTTCCCAACTCGGGGAATCCCTTGTGGGCATCGTTTCCAAGTTGAAACAGCGCCAGTTCCCTCTTCTCGCCTAGCGGGTAGTACACCCAACCCGACGCTTGATCCACCCGCACCGAGGCTGGCAGCCGGTTTATGATTTCCATCACCTGCTCATTCGTTTGCTCGGTACGGTCGATGTAGAAGGGGCTCAACGAAACAAATCGCTGCCGTGTGCCACGACGATTGGCCTCCACAGGACAGTGGGTTGGGTTGTTATCTGTAAGGCACAATTCATATGCGGACTTTGCCTGCTGCTCGGTTTCCCCTTGAAGGAATTGGAGGGGGGGAATGAGGAGCATTCCTTTGGGGGCCCGTTCTGCCATCGCAGCAATCTCGGCTTTCGAGTAGTCCTTTGGGAGTCTATAAGAACTTCGAGGATTGCGCTGTTCGATAGGGGGCCGGAGTAAAAGATCGTTTACTTTAATGCCCATGCTGCTGACGCCAGGGAGGAGGGCTCCGGTCAGCAAAAACCCCATGGCATGGGAAGCATCGATCGGGCCCCTGCGCTTGGGAATCTCTTGTCCGCTGTTCAAGCAGGCATAAACTTCTTCTGCCGTCGGACGATAATCCGGCATTTTGTCGAGCATCTGTGCCAGAAGACGGACCCACATTTGGGGGGCTTTGGACCAAGACAAACGCAGGGAACGCGGCGCGCAATTTACGTGCGCATCCATCCACCTGTGAGGTGATTCCTCGGCAATGTGGTACGGAGAGTCACCAACGAGAAGTTCATAGAAAATGAGCCCCAGTGCGTAGATGTCTGCTTTCACATCCAAGCTTTTGGCAGATTGCCATTGTTCAGGGGACATGTACTGACACGTTCCGGTCGGGAAGGCTTGGGTCGATGTTCGTCGATCCGAACCAAGCGTTTTGGCGATCCCAAAGTCCAGAATTTTCACACGACAACGCTGTGGTGTGGATGGCTCGGGAAGCACCATCACATTCCTTGGTGTGAGATCTCGATGCACGATGTTGTGTTTGTGAACATCCATGAGCGCGAGCGCGATTTGGCGTATCAGATCGACCGCGAGGTCCGGTTCTAGCCGTCCACCTTTGTCAACGAGAAACTGCTTGAGCGTGATCCCTTCGCAGTACTCCATCATGATGTAGAACCGACCATCGGGAAGGACCCCTGAACCCAAAAATTCGATTAGGTTCGGGTGCTTCAAGCCGCCAAGAATGAGGGCCTCATCCTCAAATCTGCGCTGAGCGAGGCGAGCTTCCTCTTCGCTCTGCACGATCGTCATCAAGAATTTCACTGCGATTTTCCGCTGCGTAAGGACATGTTCGGCTTCATGGACAGTCCCCATGCCGCCTTTCCCGATGCGCCGGCCTACGCGGTAGTTGCCGATGAGCATTCCGTCCAATGCAGCCGGAGTTTGGTTTGCCATGTTGTTGACCTCGGCTGGAAATGAACTTTTCTGTGCTTCTTGCATCGCAACGCCCCCGAATCCTATTGCAGACAAAGTTTTCTAGGAAGAACTTTCATTTCGACCAACACGAACCCCGCTTCATCACTCAGCGCAGCGGCTGTGCCCGAACTTGCAAGCATCGTTGCTGTAGGTTCTTTGGGTGTCCCGCGCCTATTGATAAGTTCGTTGTGCAGTTCTGGACTGCGCGTGCCGGCTTCAACGATGCAATCGTCTGCATCCAAGCCAGCCACTTTGACTTCTACAATTCGCTCCTTTGCTTCGAGCAAGTGGGCTGGAACCGCCAAATCCATTCGTGTCACATTTCCTGCTTCATTGTCGAATAACGTTTCATACGTATCTCCACCAGACAATCTGATGTTCATTTGATATTTTTTGACAGGTAAGCGTTGTTCTGATTCTGTCAGTTTTAATGTCCAAGTCACTGAACCAGCCCACATCCATTTCATATATGAAACAATTGAATTCATATACCCAAAATGGGGCAGAGAGGGCAAACATGAGAGAAAGACAAGCCACAAACCTGTGAGGAGGACGGGAAGACGGCAGAAAAGGGCGCGATGTGAGAGAAATACGGGGCCATTGGTTCCGGTAGGATGGGTCATCATGAAACGCTAGCTTTCAAGACTCATGCCAAGTTCGATGTCGGAGATATTCTCGTCTGAAAACAGGGCATCCGAACGGTTTTCGCCGCAGGGCTTCAGAAACTTGCCCATGGGCATTCGGGAGTCTGCCCATTTCAACGAAGGCTACGCTCTAACGGTCGCTGTGTTGGATGTTCGGCGGCGGTTCATGACATTTCGTCACAGCAACTCATGTTTCAGTCGCCAGGCCCCATGTCGACAAGGCATTCAAATTCCCGGCTTGTCTTTGCTGGCGATTTTTGGCGATACTAAGAGCATGTACGAGCACACCAAGACGATTCCAAATCACATCAGTGGGCGAAGTGAGCGACGAGGGGCACCACAACTTCGTGTGATCTATTCTCCCTCGTATGCGGGCCGTCGGGTGTTTCCCCTTTTGAAGGGAGAAACAAAAATAGGGCGCGCCGAGAAGGAAGACGCGACGACTTCATTTCCCCTCGATGATTCGATGTCAAAAGTCCACGCGCATATCAAGGTCAGTGAAAACGACGGAATGATGTTCCTGCGCGACGTGAGCAAGAATGGAACATATCGGAACAAAGTAAGAATGCAAAAAAGTGGAGAGTGGCTTCGACTCTCCGAAGGTGATGTCGTCCGTTTTGGGCACACCGTCTGTATGGTTCGCCATGAACCTGTAAAGCCAGATGATTTCAATATACCGTCATTTGTTGGCCAGTCTTTGGTTGCTCGGGATCTTCGTTGTCGAATTGCAAATGCTGCCAAAGCCGAAAATGTGTGGATTTTGCTTCGGGGCGAAACAGGTTGCGGAAAAGAAGTGGTTGCCCGCGCGATACATGAACTTAGTCCGAGAGCGAAAGGTCCGTTTGTGGCGATCAACTGCGCAGCAATTCCCGAAACGCTGGCTCCGACGGAACTGTTTGGAAGTACCAAACATGCGTACACCAATGCGGCGGAACGGCCTGGATGTTTTCGTGCTGCGCATGGGGGGACTCTGTTTCTTGATGAGATCGGAGACATGGACCCGAAGTTACAGCCGCAGCTTTTTCGCACGCTCTCGGAACGTGAGGTCATTCCGGTGGGTTCCGAAAAGCCGGTCAAGACGGACTTTCGGCTGGTTACGGCCACCAATCAACCGTTGTGGAGAGACGGACAGAGCCACTTTCGCAAAGAATTGTTTGCTCGCATCGCACAGTTTCAGATTTGCATTCCGCCGCTGCGCGATCGCAGAGAGGATGTTCTTCCTCTGTTGCTTCATTTCTATCCCGAAGCAGAGTCTCTTCTGTCAGCGGAATTTGTCGAGCGCCTGCTGTGTCATGATTGGCCCCTCAATGTTCGCCAGCTTTACAACTGTTCTCAACAACTGAGGATTGAGAGATCCACCAAGGCGATCTGTCAGTTGCTCGACCAGCTCGAGGAACCCAGCAGCGAAGTGGAGTTGGCGACAAAGAGCTCAGAGTCCAAACCCCCTTTGCTGCCTGAGTCGCGCCCCGATCGATTTGTCCCGACAAGAGAACAACTGGACACGTTGATGAACAACGAGTTTGGGAACATATCGAAGGTTGCAGCCCTTCTGTGTTGCGATCGCAGATCCGTTCGTCGGTATTTGCAACTTCATGGCTTGTCGGCAGAGAACTACCGTACGTGCAGCCGACCCGATGACTCAAGGGATGAATAGGGTGCATCAAAGACGATATGCCAACCCCTTCCTGGTCTCTGTCATCGCTGCTCCTTCTCCAGTTTCTCGTCTCGCTGCTGTTGTCCGCAGGCGGCTTTTTCCGCATCTACTACTTTGTCAGCCTGGGATATGCGTTTTCCATCGCCGCGCTTGGCCTCCTGACGCCGTTTCTTCTTCGCGCGTCTTTGGATGTTGCAACCGTTTTGCAATCGGCTCTCCTGGTCTTGTATGGGTTCCGTTTGGGCTCCTTTCTGATTCATCGCGAACGGAGTCCGGTCTATCAAAAGGAATTGGAGGAGGTCCGAAAGCGAGGTCTGCACATTCATGGTGCCGTCAAGTGGGCGATTTGGATCTCTGTCGCGGTGCTGTATGTTGCGATGTATTCGCCAGCGACCATCACGATGTTTTTCCGTCGAGAACACCCAGAGAGTGTCTTGTTTTCTGTGTATGCGGGTCTTGCGGTGATGGTGCTGGGTTTGTTTTTGGAGACCCTCGCAGACCAACAAAAGAGTGCATACAAACGGACCCAGCCCAAGCGCTTCTGTGATACGGGCTTGTACCGCTACATGCGGTGTCCCAACTATTTTGGTGAAGTCCTTTTTTGGACTGGGACGTGGATTTCCGGTCTGTCAGCCTACACCCATGTCTTTCATCATCTTCTTGCGGGGGCTGGATATGTTTGCATCGTGCTCGTGATGCTCGGTTCCACTCGGCGGTTGGAATTCAAGCAAGATGAACGCTACGGAACCGACTCTGAATATCAGGAGTACGTTCGCCGGGTTCCCATTCTGTTTCCCTTCCTGCCTGTCTTTTCCTTTCGCAATTTGCGCGTGTATTTGGGCTGACCCCGCAAACTGTCTGCCTTTCTGTGCGGACCCGATGCGGGCAGCACGAGCACTCTTTTTCGCCCATGGGCAAGTGGGCGGGGAATGTGGGCCTGCGGTCCTTTCCACCCTTTTAACACTCCCCATGTCGAGCCTTTTTTCGACGGACAACGCTCATGTATTTCACTCCGGCTGACTTGGCATTGTGCTTGCATATAGCCTTGGAGCAGGCAGGCGTTTCTGCCCTCAGCGGAGTTCTTCATGATGCCGACATGTTTGCAGGTTGCTCTCCTTCCAGCAGTCCTTTTTGGGGGGACTTTTCCCGCGCTCAGTCATGCGCAGGAGGAAGCCGTTTCAGCGGCGTCGGATCAAGCTGTGGTGGTGGGAGTCCTGTCTGGAAAGTCGTTCGATGCTCGGTTGACAAAATCGTTGACCGAGCATTTGGAAAGGACCGGCCAAGTCAACGTGTCGTCGGTGAAACTGACCTCGAAGGAACGCGCATGCGTGGATGAAGAGTGTCTGTTGCAGATCTCTGCACGCAGGGAGTCGCGATATCTCTTTCGTGCCTCGATTCTGGGACTTTCAGCCAATGCGTACAGGCTGTCGATGGGGCTTTTCGATGCCGCGCGGCGGGTTCCTTTCCAAGAAGACTGGGTGTGCGATCAGTGCTCTTTTGAACAACTTGTGGCTCACTTGCTCGATGGTGCAGACCGTTTGCTAGGACGGGCCATGTCCGATGGAAACAGACCGACTGCACAGCCCTCTCAGGTACCGGAAATGACACCGGATGCCACACAGGAAACGCCGAATGGACAGGGGTATGAACAGACATCCCCTCCTGTGGAAAATAGAAGGAACGGGAGTCTTCCGCCTGTCTCCGGCGCGCCTGCCCTTGTCCTTCCCCCGACTCGTCCGCTTGCGCCAGCACAACCCGAAAGAGAGCCAGAGCCTGCGTTCCGAACACCGCGAGCTGAGTTGACGCAGGTTCCAGATGTTCGGCAAAGAAATTCGGACAGACCCTTTGTCCCATTTCCAACTTCTTCCCGATCTACGCCTTCCCATTTGGGGGGCATTGGAAGAGGACAGAAGGCCGTTGTGGGTGTGTTTGCGGGGTTGACGGTTCTATCGCTGGGGGCCGCGATCACGCTGAACATTTTGGACAAGAGGGAGACAAGTTGGAACTGTCCTCAAGGAGCACCCATGGGCTGTGTATTCGATTTTCATCTCGCATTTTCTGGTTTGTATGCTGGGGCCGGTGCGAGTTTGGTTGGGCTCGGTTTTTCCTTGATCTGGCCTGTTGGGAATGAGAAGAAGCACTCATCCTTTCGGGCTACTGCTTGGGTTCCGATGGGACAACCAGGCGTCTACACGGAGGTTCACTGATGTCTCGATACTTTTATGAGTTGTCGCTGTCGCTTTCCCTTTTCGCGAGCTTTTCAACAAGCTGTGTGAAGCAGAAATGCGAACTGGAGGAGTTCCAACAGGAGGCGGCCTGTCAGGAGGAAAAGGACGAGCCTGAAGTGACAGTGGATTCCGTCAGGTGGTCGATCACACAAAAAGACACTACGACCTTCCGGTTTCGTGCATCGGATGGTTCCTCGTTGACAGGGAAGACGTACACCCTTTCGTCGGATGGGACAACAGCCAGCGTAGAACTGCCTCCTCTGGACAGCGAGGGAAAGGTATCGGTGGATTTGTTGCAGTTGTCAGCCCAACTGAAACCGGGCCCCGCGACCATCACGACAGACACCGGAAAGAAGATCCCGGGACGCTTGTTTCGGAGACCCGCTTTCGATGGGTTGCCTCTGACCAAAGAGATTACAGTGGACCTCGCTCGTGACAAGAAAGAGAAAGAAACCTCGCGCCGGGTGCGTTCGGTGGGGTTGCGAACGTACAGCGATGGCACAACCACTCAAACTGAAGCGATTGTATTGGAGAAGAGAGACTCGGAAGTTGCCCCGAAGATAGGGTTGTTGGTTTCATTTTCGCGATATCCAGTTGTGAAAAACGTCATCAACAATCGTTTGGCAATTTCCGACTCGTTAGATTCGGAACAAGTGAATGCATTTCCAGATGACAAAGAGCCAGATCTCTTGGCTTTGTCCAACCAGAACGCTGCGGTCCTTTGGAAAATGAATGACACATATGTTGGTTTTAAGGAATTTCCGGTGTTCGGGCGAAAGGTGCTGTCAAAAGAAACTAATTCACCTAGGATTTCTTCACTTACAACAGATGTTTCCGGGTCTTTGTATGCGGGTATTGTGGGTGGCGTGGTGAATACTTTGACGGTGTATGAAAACGGCCTGAGAGTGAAACATGTTTCAGGGGATGTCCAAAACGTGAATCGCGGCTTGGTCCTGATGGGTGATTTGAACGGTGATGGGAGGGCTGATCTGGTTTCGTGGGGCAAGGATGGAGCGAATCCGGCGGTGTTTTTGCAGGATTCGGCAAAAACGCCAACTGGCGATGCCCCCTCGTTTCAAAAAGCCGAGTTTAAGGTTCCGACGCTTACGCCGATTGAACCGTCGAAGAATCTCGTGGCCGCGCTGGGTGATTTGGACGAGGATGGTCTTCCAGATTTTGTGGTTGCTACCTCAACCACGATTCAAGTGTTTTATAACGATGGAAAATCGAATGTTGAAAAGAATGACGGAACAGATAAAGCATTCGAGACCCAAAATCGTGTTTTGTCTGTTGGTATCGAAGTCTCTTCTGTTAACAATCAAACCGGAAATCGAATCGTCTTTGTGAGAGATGGAGGCGGTGGAAAGACGTTTCTGCATGTATGGAAATAGAGATTCGAGACGAATAGACGTTGTGTTGTGAAAGAAGATGGGGGGATCGGTTATGTTGCAACAGGGCCAGACGATTAGCGACACGTATGAAGTTGAGGGGCTTCTGGGGACGGGCGGAATGGCCAACGTGTATGTTGTGAGGCATTTGCGGATGCCTCGGAAATTGGCGCTGAAGGTGCTGCATGTTCAAGCCAACTCCGAAGACGACGTGGTGGCCCGCTTTGAGCAAGAGGCCAAGATTTTGGCTGAACTGCGTCATCCGCACATTGTCAATGTGACCGATTTCAATTGGCTTTCTCAGACGGAGCCCTATTTGGTGATGGAACTCCTGGAGGGCGAGGATCTGTTTCGTTTTTTGCAACGGAACGGCCCCCTTTCAATTCCCATCGCGCTGCGGATCATCTGTCAGGTGGGGGAAGCCCTCGAGGCTGCACATGTGCTGGGGGTGGTTCATCGGGATCTGAAACCGAGCAACATCTTTTTGTGTACCCACGGACAGACCGCGAGTCTTGTGAAGGTGTTGGACTTTGGCGTGGCCAAGCTTACGGGGTCTACGCAAACTCCGATGACGGGAACATGGGCGATGGTGGGAACGCCTGGATACATGGCCCCCGAACAGGCCAAGGCGGATCACAAGTCGATTGGGCCAGCGACGGACCAGTTCGCGTTGGCGACCATTCTTTATGAGATGTTGGCCGGTCAACCGGCATTTTATCGCGCCGGCGAAGGAATGTACGCGACGCTCGAGCGGGTGGTTCTTGAGAAACCTGCTCCCCTTGTGGATTCACAGATTGATTGGGCTGTGCAGAAGGCGCTGAGCAAAGACCCCAAGGACCGCTTTTCGAACATCCGAGAGTTCTTGGCTGCGGTCGGGGCCACGTCTCACACCGTCTACTCACGTTCTGTCCTTCCTTCGATGGATGCCCTGCCAACACCTGCGGGTGAACATTCACTCATCCGGCGCAACAAGCGATCTCTTCTGTGGAAATGGGGAATGGGAGCAGTGGGGGTTTGCGTGCTCTGCGCTGGTCTTTTTGGGTTGAAGAAAGGGGGTATGGAAAAAATGAAAAAGGCCGTTCCCGTCCCTGTCACATCGTCGGTCCGTGAGAACGTGGTTCATGCAGTCCAGCAACAGGTGAGCGTTCCGGTTCCGGTGGTTCCGGTGCAGCGCGGGCCGGAACAAGAAACGGGGAATGCATCTCAGACGAAAAATGGCAAGCGACCGAGCGCGAAGAGCTGGAGCTATGTGTTGGGTCCAGAGGTAGATGTTCATCCGAAAGTGCGGACTCCTATTCGGCGTTGTGCGACCAGGTACCTGACACCCCTTCGCTTGCCAAACGGCACGATGATTTACCTGGGAAGGAGTGGAATACTCAGTCTTCTGAAAGCGCCGGGTGCTGTGTTGGAGTCGAGGTTCAATGAATGTCTGCGACAACAGTTGGTCGTGATCGCGAAAGAGGATCAACCCAAACAGACATCGATCCGCGTGGAGCGGAATTGATGGAATGTGTGGAACAAACGGAACAAACGAGACGAACGGAATAGAGGGTAACGCATGTGGGGGAGAACCAAACAGATCGTGATGCTTATTGGTTTTTTGGGTGGCTGTGAACCACATCCAGAGTTGCTGGCCTTGAGGGGAGAGGTCAAGTCGTTGTCTGCATCTGTGGTGCACCTGAAAACCAAGCTCGATGTGTTGCAGAAGCAGGCAGCAGATGGGCTGGCGATGGCACTCTGTACGCCCGAGATCAGACAGGTGCTCGAGGACGTGAGCAAAGAATGCACCGTGGATCTGGGCAATGGAGAGATGCCAGTCTGTTCGACTTCCCAAATCAAGCCAGCTGTGCTGGCGGCTGATCCAACGGGGCGAGGAAGGCTCTTGAAAATGATGTCGCACATCCCACATGAGCCACTGTATCTGTCCCACAAATCGACGACGTTTCCACCGCATCGCTTGGAACGTTTGGCGAAGTTGACGAAGCCAGCCTTCTTGGATCGTACCGTGTTTCTGGTCGTGTCCTCTCCTGCGACTGGCGAACAAGAGGCCGACCGGCGGGCCAAAGTTGCAAAAGAAAGACTGCGCGCATTGGGAGTCCCGCTGCGCAAAATTCAGACATGGAAATACAGTTTCCATGTTGATCCCAAGGAGATCGTTCGCACTTCCGACAAACCGACATTTGGAGAACCAGGAGACTATGACCGTGGCGTATGGATTTTTCGTGCCGATTGTTAGGGTGTGTTTTGGGGCCTTTCTTCTGTCGCAGAGCCAGGTGTCCTTTGCGCAGGAGGAGGTCATGCAAGCCGACAAGGAGGGTTCGCTGCTGCATCGACAGCTTCGTCTGACAAACCTGAAGAAGTTTGATCCGGTTGCAAAACAATGGGCCCCATACACTCCGCCTCGATCGAAGGTGTATGTCCTGAACTTGTGGACAACACACTGTGGTCCGTGTCGGAAAGAGTTTCCGTTTTTGCAAAAACTCGTGCGGGGATGGAAAGGCAATGCGGACGTGCAATTTTTGTTTCTGGCTGATCCTCCGCAGGATACATCGGAGGCAGAAGTCTTGGAGTATTGGGAGAAGAACCGGAGTATTGTTCCAGAAGCGGAACCGCTGCGTTCAGAGTCGCCAGTACTCAGGCTCTCGTTGCAAAATGATACCAATCCCATCACGCTGATTCTCGACGAGAAACTTGTGGTCAGGCAGGCGTTTGTGGGTGCGGTTGGGAATCGTCCTTTGGGACGTGCAATCGAGCGTTTTTTGCAGTTGGCTCAAACTCCAACAGAGGGTTCGAGAAAGCTGCGGACGGCCAGAACGACAGCGAGGGTGTCTCGATCTTTGTAACTGTCACTGAACTTGTACGTTGTAACTGTTTCATTTTTTTGGGGGGATTCACATGGTCTCTGTTCACCGCGTTCTGACAGGTTTCATCGTGTTCTCGGTCGCTTTCGGCGCTGGCTTTTTGTGGGAAAGCGATTGTCCTGCTCGTTCCCACAAGTCAACAGGCGGAAGGAGGAGCCTGGCACACGCACAAAAAAGGGAAGCTCCAGACTCCCTTCACTTGCGAAAACGGTCGCATGTTGGCAAAGCTCGGAAGCGAAAGCCGACGGTGGATGTGGATCGGGCAAGTACGCATGTGGCAGAAGTTGCCAAAGAAGTGTGGGCCGTGGTCCCTGATTCTTCATTGCCGACTTCTGGGAATGCGGAAGGGTCACAAACGACGCTACGGAGTCGCCCGAACACGTTGCAAATGCTTGAACATGTGGCTCACGATCGCGCGTTGTCTGAACCCGTGGGAACCCCGATGACTGGATTTGCACAGCAAGCAGAGGGGCACGCTCAGACGGTGCATTTGGAGGCAGGACGGTGCTATGCGGTGCTCGGAACGGGAGAAGCCACGATGACGCAGTTGTCGCTGTCTTTGTGGAACCCCGATGCAACGCGCTTTCAGACGGTGATCGGGCGACAGACTCCGTTTGCTGCCTTTCGTGCCATGCAGACGGGGCCGCACAAATTGGTAGCGCGTCCAGCGCAAGGGTTTGGAACTTTTGCGGCGGGCCTGTATGTGTATCCCTGTCCAGAAGATGCCCATCCAAGGTCGAGCGGGTAGACGCGGGAAAAAACACAGCACTGCGAAAATAAGGAGAAAATCTTGCGGGAACCTGCGATATGGATCATGTGTCGGCGTGTGCCGCATTGTTTTGGAGAGTTCCATGTCGTTGATGCTGGTTCGCAAGGTGATTCGGCGGTGGCCCGTACGGGGGCCTGTGGGTGTCTGTGCGCTGTCTTTGCTGTTTCTGGTGGGGTGGGTCGGTGTTTTGCGAGCAGAGGGGCCGACGCGCCAGCCTGATTCTCCGCTCCCCGCTTCGGTTCCGTCTGCTGCAGCTGCCGTTTCTGTTCCGTCGTCGGCCTCCTCCTCGTCATCAGGCTCTGCAAATCCTGCGGAGTCATCAGGAGCAGAGACGGACTTCTCGTTTGATCTGCTTCCAAAAGCGCCCCCAAAGACCCCGGAAGGGGTCGCGCAGGTTCAAGAGATTGAACGGAAAAGCAGGATACGCCGAGGGATGTTGCGGACTCACTTGGTGCTCGGCATTGCGACGATGGCGACCATGGCTGCGACGCTTGTGGTTGGGCAGCTGAACTACCAAGACCAATTTGTGAACGGGGACTTTTCGGGGCGGTACGAAACACCTCACTTTGTGCTTGGTTTGGGAGCCACGACTCTGTTTACCGCGAACGCTGCGCTCGCACTGTTTTCTCCCGATCCCTACAAAAAGAAGTACCGGCTGGACACGGTGATGGTACATCGCATTGCAGAGGGTCTGGCAGCGGCGGGGATGGTGACGCAGATTGCGCTGGGACTTGTGACCTCTGCGCGCGTGGGAAGGCTGGACCAACCGAACTTGGCGCTCGCGCACCTTGTGACGGGGTACGCGACGTATGCGTTTATGGCCACCGGTACCGTGGCCCATTTCTTTTAGGGGCTGACAGATGCGGAACGCAAAACGATGGGGTATTGCAGTATGTATGGGGGCCCTGTGGATCTCGGTGGGATGCGTAGAGGGGGTGGATGTGAACAAGACGGAGGGGGCCTCTGCTGGTTGTGAAGAACCGACGGAGGAACTCACCGTTGCGCAGGCACCGATGTTGCCGGGGCGAGACTGCATCGCGTGTCACAAACCGGATTCGTCGGCGCACGAGCTTCCCTGGACGGCAGCAGGAACTGTGTACGACCGGAAAGACGGGCCTTGCAACGAAGGCGGGGTGCGGGATGTGAAGGTCGAAATCATGGACGAAAACCGGAAGGTCCTGATCACGTTGACCACGAATCGAACGGGCAATTTCTTCACGGCGGAACCGCTCTCTTTCCAAAAGATGATTGCGCGGATCAGCAAGGACAACGTGGTCAAAGAAATGCCGCACCCGGTATCGCACGCCAATTGCGCAGCCTGTCATCAGGCCAAAGGCTTTGCAAAAGGCCACATTTACTTGCCCTGAGATAGGTTCCAGGCCCTGTTCCAGGGGCGTTATTCTGGGGGGAAGGCGTTTTGGAACGGAAAAGGGGAAGGGCAAAATGCCGTTCCTTTCCTGGTTGGGGATGTTTTGCGATAAGGTAGGCGCATGAATTCGCAAGACAGTTCCCAAACTGAATTGGCTCGTCTGTTTCACGATTCCTTGACTCGTTTTGAACACGAGTTGGGGCCGGTCCTCGATGAGCCTGGTCTCCGTATCGTCTATTCACGTTTTGCAGGCAAAGAAGGTGAAATCCGCAAGCGCCTGTCCGAGGCACTGCAACAAGCGCCCGGCAAGGACAAGCGCGCCGTCGGTCAAGCCGGGAATACCGCGCTGCAAAAAGCCGAGGGACTCTTTTCCCAAAAACTCGCCGCACTCCAGGAAGCACGCCGACAAAAAGATCTGGCCCGCCGGTTGGATGTGACCGTGCCGGGTCGCCCTCATTCGATGGGAGGGCTGCACCTTCTGACGCAAGTCCGTCTGGAACTTGAAAGTCTGTTTGCCGAGCTGGGTTTCGAGGTCGCAACCGGTCCGCAGGTCGAAACGGATTTCTTCAATTTCGAGGCGCTCGCGATGCCCAAAGATCACCCTGCTCGCGACATGCAAGACACGTTTTATTTGCAAAATGAGTCGTCGGACGCGCCTCACAGAGACCCACTTGTGCTCAGGACACATACCTCTCCGGTACAGATTCGCACGATGCTGTCCCGCAAGCCCCCTTTGCGCATCATTTCGCCGGGCAAGGTGTACCGCAAAGACGACGACCAGACACACTCCCCCATGTTCTCGCAAATCGAGGGGTTGTGCGTGGATGAGGGCATCACGATGGCCGACCTCAAAGGCACGCTTTTGTATTTTGTAAGACGTTTTTTTGGTCCTGGAATCGGGCTGCGGCTGCGTCCTTCCTTCTTCCCCTTTACCGAACCAAGCGCCGAGGTAGACATCGAGTGCTTCTTTTGTAAACGCGCCGGATGCCGGACGTGCAAAGGTTCGGGGTACATCGAAATCCTCGGTTGCGGAATGGTGGACCCGGAGGTCTTTCGTCACGTCGGCTACGACAGTGAGAAGTACCAAGGTTTTGCGTTCGGCGCAGGCATCGAACGTATGGCCATGCTCCGATACGGAGTGAACGATTTGCGCGCCTTCTTTACGGGAGACCTCCGTTTCACCGCGCACTTTGCCTGATCCCCCAACACGCATCGGTTCCATCGGAAGAGGTGATGGAATTTTTGTAAATTAAGATACAATCGCGGGCCATGCTTCCGTTGCCTTTGGAAGAAGAGACACATGTTCTTTCCCGTGCTGTGTCACAGGGGGATTTGGTTGCTGAGGAAGTGCCACCGGAAACGGGTTCGGGTCCGCCTGTGGGGGAATCCCTGCGGTTTGGAAAACGGATTGACCGGCTGCTGTCGCGCGGGCGCATCAGCGAAGAGAAAGTTCTGGCGATCCTTCGGGAAATTCGCACCGAGAAGATTGAGCGCGACGCGACGATTCTGCCCAATCGGCAATCTGTGGAACGGGACCTCGGCGTCGATCTGACGATGCTTCCAGGGGTGCCTCTTTCCGACGACCCGGTCGTGACTCCTTCCCACCGCGATGCCGGGTTTTTGGACTCTTCACAGAATTTCCAGTTTTCAGGAGAAAACGAAACAGACGGAACCCTGGATGGGTCTTTGGTGGGATGGAAGGGGCCCGCAGCAACGCATCGATTTCCGGTCGAAAACTGGGAACGATACGAGTTTGAAAAGTTGCTGGGACAGGGCGGAATGGGGGCCGTGTACAAAGCGCGCGACAAGCGGCTTGGCAGAACCGTCGCCCTCAAATTCATCAAAGGTGGGGATGAACAGATGACCCACCGCTTTTTGCAGGAAGCGCGAGCACAGTCTCGTCTGGAACATCCCGGAATTTGTCATGTGTACGAAGTGGGCGAGGTCGAAGGAAAAGCCTACATCGCCATGCAGTTTGTCGATGGAGACAACCTGGACAAAGCCCAAAAAAGCATGACGCTCGAGCAAAAAGTCGAAATCCTCCGCGACATCGCGCAAGCCATGCATCACGCCCACGAAAAAGGCGTGATTCACAGAGACCTGAAGCCGTCGAATGTGATGGTTGAGAAGAAAGGGGAGGGGGGATTTTTGCCGGTGGTGATGGATTTCGGGTTGGCTCGGGAGGCGGGGGAAGGCAAGGGGCTGACGGAATCGGGGGCGGTGATGGGGACGCCGGCGTTTATGTCGCCGGAGCAGGCGCGGGGCGAGGCGCGGCACGTGGACAGGCGATCGGATGTGTACAGCTTGGGGGCGACGCTGTTTGACTTGCTGGCGGGGCGGGCCCCGTTCGAGGACGCAACGGTGGCCAACATCCTGATCGCGGTCATGTCCGAGGAAGCGCCGCTTTTGCGCAAAGTAGCACCGACGATGCCCGAGGCGCTGGAGACGATCTGCGCGCGTTGTCTGACCAAGGACAAAGAGCAGCGGTATGCAACGGCGCAGGCATTGGCGGACGATTTGACCCGCTTTCTGAACAGCGAAAAGATCACGGCGAAAAAAGTGGGTCTTGTGTACCGCTTGAAATGGCGGGCGCGGCAGAATCCAACGACGGCGGCGTTGATGGCAAGTTTGTGCGTGTTGATTCTGTTCTTTTCGGCGTATGGGATTCGGCAAAGTTATTTGTCTAGAAAACAAGCCGAACTCCAGCGTTACATCACGCAAGAGAGCAAAGACAACGAATGGTTGATTCGTGTGGCTTATGCTCTTCCGCTCCACAACGTGGAACGGGATCAGGCGCAGTTGCGAAAACGACTATCGCAATTGAAACTTGAACTCAAGAAATACGGTTCGATTGCGGACGGCTTGGGTCATTATGCGCTGGGACGTGGGCATTTGTCTTTGCATGAACACAAACAAGCGATTGAAGAATTGACAAAAGCACAAGAAAAAGGGGAAAACAGCCCAGAATTGCACGCGGCACTGGGAAGAGCGCTTGGGGAATTGTACCATGAAGAATTGGTGAAAGCGCGCCGTTCAGGAGAACGCACTTGGGTGGAAGTTCGGCAAAAAGAATTAC
This sequence comes from Pseudomonadota bacterium, assembly GCA_035328405.1. Classification (GTDB taxonomy): domain Bacteria; phylum Myxococcota_A; class Polyangia; order Palsa-1104; family JAEUJZ01; genus JAEUKA01. The sequence continues at coordinate 40,436 of DAOLIT010000011.1, forward strand.
AGAAACTCTATTTGGAACCTGCAAAAAGCCGTTTGAGCAAGGCGCTCGCAAAACGATATTTGCTGGTGCTGGATTCGCCGGAATACATCCAGGGTTTGATTGAGTTTTATGATGGAAAATACGCAGAAGCAGATTACAATGCACAACTGGCGTTTGTGCAAAAGCCCTATTTGTCGGAAGCGTTGAACCTGCGGGGTGAAATTGCGCAAGAACAAGCGCAACAAAACCTTGCCGATGGAAAACTCGCAGAGGCGCGGGCCTTGCTTGAAACTGCGATTCAGCACTTCCGGACAGCCAACGACATCAGCCGGTCGGACGGGGCGGGTTCGGCTGCGCTCGCTCGGGCGTACTTGGATCTGGCGGACTTGGACCGGTTGCAAGGCCAGGCGGCAGAAGGGCACTTTGCGCAAGCGAAGGCATTTGCCGAACAGACGATTGTGGCTTTTCCGAGTGACCGCAGTGGATATTACGAAAAAGCGAGAACGATCTATTTTTCGACAAAATCTGGCAAATTCAAAGGCGACCGGCTGCCAAGATACAAAGAGGGCATTCGCATATTGGAAGAAGAATTGCCGAAAGAACAGGTGGATTTTCTGACGTTGGATTTGCTGGGAAACTTGTACAATCACTTGGCTTATACATTGGGTGCGAAGGGATTGGATCCGATGCCATCGTTTGAGCGTGCACAGCGTTTTTTGGAACGAGCGATCCGGGCTGCACCGCAGTTTCCGTGGCCGCACAATGATTTGGGCGTGTGTCTGTTGAATATCGGAAATTATCATTTGGAACGGGGAAACGATCCGAGGCCGGATTACACGCGCGCGATTGCGTCTGCGCGACGGGCGATTGAACTCGATCCGAAGTATTTGTTTGCGTACAACAACGTGGTGTCCACGTTGGCGCAGTATTCGGATTATTGTTTGAGCAATGGGTGTGAAATCGAAGAGATGATCACGATATCCAAGTCACTCGCAGCACAGTGCGGGGTTGGATGTGAACGGTATTTGACTTTCCAAAGGAATACTTCCGTTCTCTTGCTGAACCATTCAATTCAGCTTGTGCAAAGACGGAGTGATCCTCATGTTGAGATTCAAGCAGCGCGTCTCGCGTTGGAACGGCAGCGGGCTGTGGACAAGAACTTGTATTCGATCTGTTTGTTTTCGCGGTATGCGGATTGGATCGAGGCGGCTTGGGCGCTTCAGATGGGGAAAGATCCGACTGCGCAGTTCGCGGCGGCGCTTTTGGCGCTTGAGGGGTGCAAAAAGCTGGGGGAGAAAGCGGCTGAGCCGTACCTTCTGCAGGCTCGGCTGTTGCGGCTTTCGGCGGAATGGGAGCAAAAACAGGGACGGTCGAGTGAGCCGCTCTTGGAACAGGCGCTGTCTGCGGCGACGACGGCGACGGACCTGGATGCGGAGGTGTTGGATCATTGGGTGGAAAAAAGCCGGGCGGCGTACCTGCTGGGGCGGGTGAAAACGGGGCGGAAGCGAGAGGCGTCTTTTGCCGAGAGTTGGGCTGCGGTCGAACGGGGACAAAAAGTGAGCGCGCAGTTTGGGGCGCTGTGGGCGCTGCGGGCGGTTGTGGGGAAGGCGCAGGCGAGCTTGGAAACCGATCCGGCGCGGGCAGCGGAGGCCAGAACGCGGGCGCAAGCGAGTTGGGAGAAGGCGCTGCGGCAAAATCGGTTCTTGGAAAACGAGTACGGGCCGCTGTGGAAGAAAGAGTAAGCCGCTTGTGAAGCGGCGGAGGGGGAGCGGGGAGGAGGTGGGAAGCGGTGGGAGGTTATGGGATGCCGCTGAAGAGATGATCCCTTTTGTGCGCGTCGATGGTGGCTGCGTCGCAATCGGGAATGGCGGGGCAGGTCAAGGCAATGTCGGTGCGTCTGCGGTGGTCGGAGGGCGAGGTATGGTTGAGGCAGATGGCTTTTTTGGCGCTCCAAATGGCTTCGAGTTTGGTGATGGGGCCCACATCCCGTTTGGGATCGAGCGGCGCTTGGATTTCGATGGCGGTGCCATATTGGGTGTGGGCCTTGCCGGTTCCGCAATAGTCGGCGACCTTCATGTGAACGAACGCGGATTGCCAGTCGGACATGGATGCGGCGGCACCATCAACGGTGGCAGAAGTCCAAGGGGCATACCCCGCCTTGAGGGAGGCCGCGATGGCCCCTTCCTCGCAGGTGATGGTGATGTTGTCCGGGTTGATGGCCATGGAGAACGTATCGGGGTCCCAGTGGCGTTCGCCCTGGAAGACCACTTTTTGCGGAACGCCTGCGGGGCCTTTGCACAAACTGCTGGCGGCACCGCCGGACACGTTGGTGGATACCAATTGGCCGGTGATCGTGCTGTCCCAGGGGCCCACGCCAAACGCGGTTTCCGCACTGTCAAACTTCCATTCATAGACGTAGTTTTCTCGTTTGGCGGGGCCGGGTACTTGCAACACCAGCATCAAGCCGTCCACGTTCATCGAGGTGGTATTGGTCCACGAGCAAACACCTGTGGTTGGGTTGCAGAACTGGACCCGCAGGCTGGTTTTGTGAACGGCCATGTCGCCAAGGGTGTAGCTGGCCGCGCCCCGGCGCAGTCCCAGGATGGTGCCGTCGTTGGGAACGTGGGGGTCGGCGGCGGCGGGGTCCGGATCGACGCTGAAGCCGCGCACTTTCCAGCCGGTGGCGGTGCGATAAAAGCCAGTGATCTTGTACGACCATCCCGTCCAGTTGGCGTTGTGGATCGTAAAGTCAGTTCCGGCACCCTGGTACGGCTGGTTGATGTTGTCACAGTTGGTGTCCGCGCAGGTCCCGGTTTCGGGATCGCGCATTTGGCAGGTTTTGATGGGCTTGTCGGCGCTGGCTTGGTCGGACCCGTCGGGATCGAGAGCACCGGGCTGGCAGCCTGTGGACAGGGCGAAGGAGAGACTGAGCAAAGAAGAGGCGAACAGACGTTTCATGGCAAAACCCCCTGAAAAGACCTTTTGTGGAAACAGAGAACCCGGCGCGTGTCCCAAAACTGTTTTTCCTGTGCGTGCCGGCATCTAAGCCAGAAACTTCGCAAACCCCATGCCACAAATTCCGTCTGAACAAGTCGGTGTGTGGGACAAGGTCCGCTGTTTTTTCCAGGGGGTTCTTTTGAGGGGAAACAAGGCCGGTTTCGTGAAATTCAAAACAGGTTCCCAAGGGTTGGGTCTGGGATCGGGAATCGGGGTTGTGTGGGCAGGGGTCAGGAAAAGGGGGAGGGGGTACGGAGGGATTTCGGGCAACTGGCACATCGCGCATGGCACAGTCATGTGCCATCCCTGTGCCGGCGTTTGGTTTCGTATAATGCTGCCATGTCGGACCGGGCCTCGACGTTGAAAGAGGCGGTGACGCCACGCAGTGACGAAGCATTGGGGACGGAACGCCATCCTGGGGTGGCGCTTCTGTTTTCGGGCGGTTTGCCGCAGGTGTTTGCGCTGTCGCTTGAGGGTGGACCGCTCGAACTGGGGCGGGGATCGCATGGGATGAATCCCGATCAGCGGATGTCCAGGCGACATGCGCGGATTTCGTATGACGGGCGACGGTTTTGGGTGACGGATTTGGGAAGCCACAACGGAACGGCGGCGGATGGCCGACCTGTTGTGCCGGACACACCGACGGAGGTGCAGCGGGTGGTGCGGATGGGGGATTCGTTGTTCGGGGTGTTCCAGGACATCGAACCGCTGTGTACGCGAGGGGTGTCGATTCAGCACGGAAAAGTGCTGGGGCCTCTTCTGCAAGAGGTGTTTTCGCTGGCGGCGCAGTCGGCGACGTATGGGGACACGCTGCATGTGACGGGGGAAAGCGGGGCGGGGAAAGAAATGGTGGCGCAACACTTCCATCAAAGCAGTCCGCAAAAAAGCGGGCCGTTTGTGGCGGTGAATTGCGCAGCGATTCCGCAAGGTGTGGCAGAGCGTTTGTTGTTCGGGACGCGGCGGGGAGCGTATTCGGGCGCGGTGGAAAATGCGGAAGGGTATTTGGACGCAGCGTCGGGGGGAACGCTGTTTTTGGATGAGGTGGGCGATCTGGATGTGCAGGTGCAAGCGAAACTTTTGCGGGTGATCGAGACGCGGGAACTTCTGCCGCTGGGGGCGAATCGACCGCATCGGATCGATCTGCATGTGTGTTCGGCGACGAACAAGGATTTGAAGCAGCTCGTGGCATTGGGGCGGTTTCGGGAGGATTTGTATTACCGGATTGCAAGGCCGTGCGTACACATTCCTCCGTTGCGAAAACGGATCGAAGAAATCCCGTGGCTGGTCGAGGCTGCGGTGAAGCGGACGAGCAGCTCGGCATCGATCCATGCGTCGCTGGTCGAGTTGTGCATGTTGCGGCCCTGGCCGGGGAACATCCGGGAATTGTTGGTCGAGGTGCGGAGCGCGGCGCAAAACGCAGCGATCAAAGCGTCGTCGCGGATCGAATCGAAACACCTGCCAGAAGGCGCAGGCTCGTTGCTGCGGGCGCTGAGCGCGGTGCCGGAAGTTTTGCCGGAAGACTCGACGCCTCCGTCGGGGCGGGTGGTCGATCCGGCAGAGGGACAAAAGATCGAGCAGGCGTTGAGGGCACATCATGGGAATGTGGCGGGGACGGCGCGAGCGTTGGGGCTGCACAGAACGCAGCTTCGGCGGCTGATCGAACGGTATGGGCTGGACCCACAGGATTTTGGTCCGGCGGGAAATGGGGCGGAAAAAGCAAACTTCGAGAAATAGGCGCGCAGGAGTCCTGGGGTAGGGGTAGGGGGACGTATGTGTGAGTGTCTGGGGGTGGGAAAGGGGGATGAAGGTGCGGAAAGGGAGGAGGAGTGGGATTTAGGTGGACTTTTGCTTGTGGGAGAATTGGAGTTTGTAGAGGCGGGCGTAGATGCCGTCGAGGGAGAGAAGCTCGTCGTGGCGGCCTTGTTCGACGACGCGGCCTTTGTGGAAAACGACGATGCGGTCGGCGGTCTGGATGGTGGACAGACGGTGCGCGATGACGAGGGCGGTACGGTCTTTGACGACCTCCTCGAGGGCTTTTTGGAGGCGGGCCTCGGTGTCGGAATCGACTGAAGCGGTGGCTTCGTCCAAAATGAGGATGTCAGCGTCGCGATAGAGGGCGCGGGCAAAGGAGATGAGCTGGCGTTCCCCTGCGGAGAAGTTGGAACCGCGTTCGTCTACTTCGGCTTGGAGGCCGCCGCGCTTTTCAAAAAAATCCTGGGCACCGATGCGAGCGAGGGCCAAGCGGGCGCGGGCTTCATCGGGAGTGGGGTCTCCCATGGCGATGTTGGACAAGAGGGTTCCCTGGAACAAAAAGACATCTTGGGGGACCACGGAAAAGAGGGAGCGGAGGGCTTTGGGGGAATAGGTGCTCACGTCTTTTCCAAAGACGCGGACTTGACCGGACAGGGGTTCATAAAGGCGCAAAAGCAGTTGGGTCACAGTGCTTTTTCCTGCACCAGTTGCTCCGACAAGAGCGAGTTTTTCGCCGCGTTTTGCAGAAAAGGACACGTCGCGGAGTACGGGAACGCCTGGCTTGTACCCAAATTCGACGCTGGAGAAGGCGAGTGCTTCCCCGTCCGTTTGGGTTTTGGGGGCGGTTTGCGATGCTGCCTGGACGTTGTGTTGGGCGGCGGTTTCGACCTCTTTTTGATCGAGAAGTTGGAAGATGCGCTCGGCCCCGGACAAGGCGCTTTGGAGCACGGTGTAGCGTTGGGCGAGCATGCTGACTGGCTCGAAGAATTGGCGGAGGTATTGGGTGAAGGTGACGATGGTGGCAAAGGCCAAAGGGGTGCTCCCGAGCTTCTTGATGCCGACCCAAAACAGAACGCTGGCGATGCAAAGGGTCGAGACCATTTCAATGGCTGCATCGAGGGTGGCTTCAAAGAAAATGGCGCGCTTGTTGGCATCGCGGAATTGACCGTTGATGGTGTCAAACTCGCGGGCCATTTGGTCTTGTCGTCCGAAGGCTTGGACGACGGCAATGCCGCCGACTTGCTCGGACAAAAAGGCGTTGAGGCGGGCGGTTTTGGTGCGGATGTCGCGGTAGGCGCGTTTTCCGCCGCGCCGAACCCAAGTGACCAGGACAGAGACGACAGGGAGGGCAGCAAAAGCGATGAGGGAAAGCTGCCAATCGAGCAGAAGCATGGCGACGACGATACCGATGAGCATGAGGAGATCGCCAGCGGCGTTGAAGACACCAAATGCAAAGAGTTCGGCGACGGCATCGACGTCATTGACGCATCGGGTGGTGAGGCGTCCGACGGGGGTCTTGTCGTAATAGCGCATGGAAAGGGTCTGGAGGAACGCGAAAATGTGTCTGCGCAAGTCGGCCATGGACAGCGCGCCCGCAAGCTGCATGCAGTAGATCTGGCCAAAGGAGATGACTTGGGAGAGGACGGTGATGCCGGCGAGGATTGCGCCGTCTCGGAAGAGGAGGTCGGCGGATTTTCGTCCGGCGTGTTCGATGATTTGACCCATCAAAAGGGGGCGAAGCAGGTTGATTCCAGCGACGGACAGGAGGCCCAAAAGGGAGAGGACGACATAGCGAGCGTGGGGTGCGATGAACGGCCACAAACGGGACAAGAGTTTGAAGTCGTAGCTTTTGTCGATGGTGTCCTCGTCGTGAAATGCGGCGAGTTTGGCTTCGGCTGCGCTTTTTTGGGGAGTGGGTTTGGCGCTCATGACGACAGACCTTCCTTGCGAGAACCGGGGAGGGTGCTCGAAAGATCCAACGCGCCCAGGGCGTCGATTTCAGAGGCCATGCGCTGTTCTTCAGCGAAGGTGGCATACAGGCCGCCGCGCGAAAGGAGTTCACTGTGAGTGCCGGTTTCGACGACTTTTCCGTCATCGAGAACCAAAATCTGCTGGCAACGAGAAGCGGCAGCGACCCGATGGGTGATGAGGAGAAGAGAACGGTTTTGGGCCTGCTTTTCGATGCTCTCCAAAATGGCGGCTTCTGTCTTGGCATCTACAGCAGAAAGGGGGTCGTCCAATATGAGGAGTTTTGGATGCCACAATAGGGCTCGGGCGAGGGCGACCCGCTGTTTTTGGCCCCCGGAAAGTTGGACGCCGCGCTCTCCGACAATGGTGTCGAATTGTTCGGGAAGGTCCTTGACCTCGGCAAGGACGTGGGCCTCCTTTGCAGCTTGCTGGAGCTTGTCTTGAGCGTCCTGACCGTCCGGATCTGCAAGGGCGAGGCCGATGTTGCGCGCGACGGTGGTGGAAAACAAAAAGGCGTCTTGCTGGGCGTATCCGACAACCTCGCGGACTTCGGAAAGGGGGAGGTCGCACACGTCTTTTCCACACAGGCGTACGGTGTCTTTGGGGGTGGGCAAAAGCCGTGAAAGGAGCATCGCCAGCGTGGTCTTTCCACTGCCGGTGCGCCCAACGATGGCGAGGGAAGCGCCAGCGGGAAGGGAGAAACTCACATCCTTGAGTACCGTGCGGTCGCCATAAGCAAACGACAACCGAGACACGGAAAGATCAGCATGTACAGGTTTGGGAAGTGCGTCCTCCCCATCCACAAGGTCGGGTTTGGCGTCGATGATCTCGACGAGGCGGGCGAAACTGACTTGGCCGCGCTGGAGGATCGAGAGCATGAAACCGATGGCAATAAGGGGCCAGGTCATGCGGGCGAGTGCGAGGGAAAACGCGAAAAAACCGCCCTCGGAAAGTTCGCCGGACAGCAACAGGGAGGCACCGTAAAAGAAGAAGAGCAGAAGACCCATGGCAGCGACGGCACCGGTGACGGGAAACATGAGACCGCGAAGCCGGGCCAAATCGAGGGAGGTGCGCAAATAGGCTTGGTTGAGCTGCTCGAAACGGGTTTTGAGGCTGTCTTCGATGCCAAAGCTGCGGACGACGCGCATGCCAGCGAGGTTGCTTTGGACAAATTCGGTGAGTTTTCCGACGGACTTTTGGATGTTCTGGTTGCGGATGAACATCTTGCCGGAAAACGACTTGGTGACGAGCATGAGAACGGGCACGGTCAGAAGGGAGACACCGGTCAGTTTGGGGGAAATGGAAAGCATGACTTGCAGCGCGCTCACGAGGCCGAACACGACGTTGAGCAGGTTCATGACACCAAAACCCATCAGCAAACGGACTTGGGTCAAATCGGCGGTGGCCCGGCTCATGATTTCACCGGCTGAGATGCGCCGATAAAACGCGAAACCAAGCCGATGGAGACGCACAAGCAGAAGGCCTCGCAGTTTGTACTCGATGTCGCGGCCCGCGTTGAAGCAGTACATGCGGCTCGAGACGCGGACCAAAAACGCGACAACAGCGAGCGCCAAAATGCCCCACAGAGGCCGCATCGCATCGTGAGGTGACACGCCAGGCACCGAGGAAAACAGAGCATCAATCGCGCGCTTGGACAACCAATCGATGCGGTTCATCGCAAACTGAAACGCGAGGAGCATGAGGCCGCCCATCACATACCGCGGCCAAAACGCCACAAAAAAAGAAAAGAGCGTGGTGCGCTCGGGTTCCTCTTTTGGGAGGACCTGTGGTTCTGTCATTCCTTGTGGTCTTTCTGTGTTTGCAGTTGTTTGTTTTTTTGGGGGCCGGTCAACGCCCAGGCCAAACCGAGCCACGCGGCGACCGCCGAGAGACACACCGCACCATACAGGAGGGCCGAAAATACCACACCGGCCCATTGCAGCGCGGTCACACCCAGCGATGCGAGCCCCTTGCTGGCGCGGTTGCCAAGTACATCGATGACTTCCTTGGCTCGATATCGGGCGTCAAAGGACAAAGGGACATACAGGAGTTCTTTGGATGCCCGGAACAGGGAATAGTCGAGCGTTTTGTAGATGCCATACGCCAGGGCGCAGGTTGTCAAAGATGGCCATAGCATCATGGAAAAAAGAGAAAGGAGATTCACAAGCGGAACCAGGAGTTGGATGACTCTCCCGGAAAACAGGGAAAGCAAAAGGGGGGCCCCGACAAATTGCAGAAACATCGCAGCAAAATTCACAAGGGCGTAGTACTTGCCGGAAAACGCATTCTGTTCATCCAGGCCGGGCAGGTAGTCTGCAAGTGCCCCTCGGAAGGTAATTTCGAGCAGGACAGAGACGACTTGAGTGGCTGCAATCAGGCCGATGAGCAGGACCAACACGCGCTCTGTTTTGAACAAATGGAGTCCCAAGTGGTCGGTCTGGGAGTGCTTCTTTTTGCCTCCCTTGGGAGGGCCAAATTTGGAAAAGAGAAGGGCGTAGACGGGCAGGGCGGGCACAGTGAAAACAGCCGCGAGCCACAGCAAATTCAGTGTTCCAAGGGGGCGGGACAGATAGCCGACCAACAGTCCTCCCAGCACCGCACCCATGCCCGCAACACCGCAAATCGGACCATTCCAGGTACGTCCAGCTGCGGGATCGAATTTGCTGTCGATGTAGGACCAAATCTGTTCGATAAGGAGTACGACATAGGACTCCTTAAACACAAACAGCACGACGACTGCCGCTGTGAGACCCAGCCGAATGGCAACAAAACAGCCGAGCATGGTCGCCATCGCGAGGATCGTGGTCGCGAACAGCGTGTACCTGGGTCCGATCCACGAAAGGAGTCGTCCGTACAGATACGTCAGGGTCGCGATCCCAATCAGAGAAAGTCCGAGAGCCCACGGCAACCCCTGTTTTCCATACGTTTTCACAAAGAGCGTGCTGGCGGTGCTGCGGAGCATTTCGTAGCCGCACAAAACCGCACCTGCTGCGAGCGCGCAAAGCAGTGCAAACCAGACGGCGTTTGAGCCGGACAGCGGCCCCTTTGGCCCCGCGCCAGTTTGTGTGGAGGCTCCGTCCTGTTCCTTTGCAGCGGTCATTTATTTGCGAACCATTGTGCGTGCGGCGGACACGATTTTGTGGGTTTTGTCGGCGTGCGCCAAAAGTTCTTCTAGTGGTCTTTGCATGTGTTGGATCGCGAAAAGCGCATGGGTGTGGGATGCGGACGAAGCGAGGTTTGAATCGGACAAAATGCGCTGCAAGGCAACAAAGGCCTCGTCGAGCGGAACGAGCGCCTGCTCCAGGGCTTCCACGGGTTCGCGCAGTTCGGTGGTGAGTCGGCGCAACACTTCTCCGATGGCGGACAGGCGTTCCTGTTGCAACAACGCCTCTTTGGTTCGCCCAAGCTCTGCGAGCGCGTTTTTGAGTTCTTCGTTTCGTCGGGCAAGGTCGGCGGTTTTGCGCGCAACTGCGCTTTCAAGCTGCAAATTCAGTTCGGTGCTCGTACGCAGCCTGTGCAGAAGCGCGCGGCGCAGACCTTCGATGCGCAAAAGGACGGTCCACAGCTCACCGGGAAGCGGTTCCTGAAAGGGTACGCGGTGCCATTCACCTTTGGACAGGGCGAGCACTTGGTCGCGCAGACGCAAAACCGGCTTCACCCAACCGGTCCACACAAGGAGCGAAACCCACAACACGAGTGCAAGCAACGCGCCCAAACCCATCATCCACATCGGACTTCCTTTTTTTGTACGTGCATTGGTTTTTGCAAAGGGGATGTAGAAAAAACTGCGTTTGATCGCAAGCAAAGGGTTTCGCCGCAAAACAGTTCGGCTAAGATGGGGTCCATGAAAACGACCCTCTTTTCAGCTTGTGTTCTCGTCGGTGCGTTGGCTTTTCCAACGACCTCAAATGCGCAAAACTGCGCGGTTCATTACGCAGCCGGTTTTGCTCAGATTTCCGGTTTGGTGGCCAAAGCAACGTCGCAACTTGCCGCCGATCAGCTCGTCGATCAGGCGTTCGGCGCAAGACCTCAGCAGTGCGAAGCGAATGCCTACACGTCTTTCGTCGATCAGTTCGAGCTGTTTGGCCGGACGGCGATTCGTGCTGGCCAACCGCCGCGTGGAAGCAAAGGTGTGGTGCCTGCGGTGAAAGAAAATCAAATGCGGCTTGCGATTTCGATCATCCGCAAAATGTCACCGATGAAAGTTCCGCTTGCGGACGCCAAAGCGGGCGTGAGTCAGTTCAAGCAAATGCGCAGCAACTTGAACGCGGTGGCCGATGATGCGGGAAACACGCCGATGATGACTCAAGTTTTGGAAGCGATTTCGCAAGTGGGTTCTCCGAGAGCGATCGAGGAGACGGTGCAAGTCGGTTCAAGTGGGAATACGGCTGCGGCGGGTTCCGCAACGCCGGGGACTCCGGGGGGGGTTCAACAGGTGCGTGTGCCGAACACACCGCTTCCGGCGTGGGCCGTCATCAAGCTGTACGAGGCGCGCGATCTGTGCAAACCGCAGGACGTGGCGGGCATCCAGATTCGGCTGCAAGACATCATCAATTGGATGGAAGCGAACGCGCAGCCCGTTCAGTAACCGCCTTCGGCATTGGGGGTCGGAAGACGGCCTAGGTCGGCGGTTTGTGGGGTGATTTGTCTTATTCGGAAAGATAGAGACGATTCAAGAGGACGCCGTGGCGCGCCAGAGTGAGGGGGAAGGCTTCGCTCTTGCTTTCGGACAGACTCCGCAGGGCTTGCTCGATGTTTTGGGACGTGACGGTTTGCCCGTTTGCGTCCAGCAGCAAGTCTCCCACTTTCAAATCCAGGCGGGCAGCGACGCTAGAGCGGTCCACGCGGGTGATGCGGCAGAACGTGCGTCCGGCAAAAGACACTTCTTCGCAGCCCGCGCCGACACCATACCGCACGGACAAACGAGCGAGCGCCTCTTTCCTTACGGTGTAGGTGTGAGAGGCCTGTTCTTTCACCGCTTGGTCGTAGGCATGCTCAATCACGCGCACGGCAAAGTCTTCGCCGGAACGAACGGTGCGACGCTGGCCGGTGGTGGTGTCTTCAAGGACGATCTGTTGGTCAAGAACCCCAGACAAGCGCAGGTTGCGGCCCACTGTACCGCCGACCGCCACGTCGCGGGTTTCAAAGTTCGGGAGCTCGGCAAGCGTCGCAAACGCTTCATTTCCTTCCCCTTGGGTTCCAAACAAACGGAACGTGACTTGTCGCGCTTGATAGTCGTCTTGGGCTGCGGCGGGTTCTGGAAGCGCGAGTGCAGCGACTTCTTGCGAGGTCACTTCGCCCGTCGAACGCCCGCCCTCGCAAGCAAGCAGAGAAGACACGGAACACAGAAGCAACGAAACAATGGTCTTGTTCATGGTCAGACTCCTTTACTTGAGGCACGAGGGAACGTTGGACAGACTGCCGTATTCGCCGGCCTCCCATGCTGCGCAGGCGAGTTTCCGTTGGCCAGTGTCTTTGGCCGGATGGAAACAATCCAGGCCGTCGATGTCATCCTTGCTGAAGCGATACGTGCCCACAGAACTGTTTGCGGTGGCCGTGCCACGCCAGTCGGTAAAGAAGTTGATTTTGCCCGCGTTTCGCGACGCAGCCGCTTCGACTTCGGCGCGCAAGCCGTCGTTGTATTGATCGACCCGAGCCCCGATCGCCGCCCGCCGCGAGGCATTCCCTTCTCCGGTGACGACGCGACAGACGCCCGCGATCGACCACACCAAGTTGCACGTAATGAAGTTCTTTGCATTGCCCGCTTCGTACAAGTAATCGACGCGCGGCATCGACAACACCTGAACTTGGGAACCCGCTGGCAGACACCCCGCAAGTACATCGAGCGCCGATTTGAGCGCGTTCCGATACGTGGTCACAGAGTACAGTTTCGAGGTTGCATCCGACGACGAACCTTTGTCCCGCGAACACACATCGTTGCCCCCAAGTTCCAAAATCACGCGGTTTGGTTTTTTGGCCATCGCGCAAATCCGCGCGGCTTGTCCTGCTGCGTTGTTTCGACCCCCGACCATCTCTGCACCGGATTCCGAAACGAACTCCTTGGTCATTCCTGAGAACTTGGCTTTGAAGCGCAGATAGACCGAATTGACCTTTGTGTCCGTCCCCTGGCCAAAGCCAAACTCGGGGTGTTCGCCGGGGAAGTTGTTGGCCCCCCAACCTTGCGAAATGCTGTCTCCTATACCGGACAATTTTTCAGGATCAGCGGCCCACAGCGTGGTCGGCAGCAGCACCGAACCAAGAGCGAAAAGAAACACGGAACCTTGCATGAAAACCTCCTTTGGTTTTGCAGAAAAACCCGCAAGAAGTGAGCCAATCTGCACAACATGATCCAGACATGCGGAAAACCAATGCTCCGACGGGAGACGAGGTTTGGCGCGTTCAGAAAGTGGGAAGCAAAGACCCCAGGTTGCTGCTGGTTTTGAACCTCAATTTTTCCCCTTTTGGATGGGCAATTTTTGACACAAGATGTGCGCCATGAATTTGCTCGTCACCGGAGGCTGCGGCTTCATCGGTTCTCATTTCGTCAGGTGGCAACGTCGGAATCATCCCCACGACAGATTGGTGGTGCTCGACTCCCTTTCGTACTGCGGGAACTTGGCGAACCTTTTGCCGATCGAACACGACACCGGATGGCGCTTTGTCAGGGGTGACATCACGGACGCGGATGCGGTGAGCCGCGTGTTCTTGGAAGAGCGCATCGATGCGATGTGCAACTTCGCAGCGGAAACGCATGTGGACCGATCGATTTTGTCGTCGCTGCCGTTTGTGAAAACGAATGTGGTTGGAACGACCGTGCTGCTCGATGTGGCCAAGCAAGCCAATGTCCATCGTTTCGTCCAGGTTTCCACCGACGAGGTATACGGCACGCTTGCACCAACCGATCCGCCGTTTTCCGAACACACACCGCTGGCGCCGCGCTCTCCCTATTCCGCCAGCAAGGCCGCTGCTGACCACTTGGCCCTTGCGTACTTCCACACACATGGTCTCCCGGTGGTCATCACGCGCTGCTCGAACAATTACGGCCCCTATCAGTTTCCAGAAAAACTGATTCCACTCCTGATTTTGCGAGCGATGGCCGACCAACCGTTGCCGATTTACGGAGACGGACAGCAAGTGCGCGATTGGTTGTATGTCGAGGATCATTGTGCAGGCATCGACGCTGCGCTGCGCCGTGGACAGCCGGGCGAGGCATACAACTTTGGGGGGCGCTGCGAGAAAAGGAACCTCGAAATTGTGGAACTTGTGTTGGAACTGTTGGAAAAGCCCCGTTCGCTGATCCGCTTCGTCCAAGACCGCCCCGGACACGATCGACGCTATGCAATCGATTGTGACAAGGCGGAAAACGAACTCGGTTTTCGACCCTGCATGTCGCTGGTCGATGGACTTGTAGAGACGGTGCGCTTTTACAAAAACCACACCGATTGGTGCAAAAACATCGAGACCGGTGCATACCGCGCGTACTGCGAACGGAACTACGGAAGTCGTTTGGGAACAAGTCAGGAGGTAGCTTGATGAAGGTTCTGGTGTTGGGGGCTTCGGGAAATTTGGGGAAACATGTTTGTCAGGAATTTGTGGCTGCCGGTTGTCTTGTGACCAAGATCGAACGGTCTTCGGGCGATTTGCGGCATTGCACCCGAGAGGCGATGTACCGGCTGCGCGATCGACTCAGCGGGATCGATGCCCATCTCGTCGTGAATTGCGCCGCTTACACCGACGTGGACGGCGCGGAAGAACACAGCGATGAAGCGTTTATGGTGAATGCGGTCGGTGCCGAAATGGTCGCACGCGCTGCGGGCGAGCTGGGTGTGTCCGTGTGCCACATCTCGACCGATTTCGTGTTTGACGGCGGGCTTTCGCGTCCCTACGACGAATTTGACGAACCGCGCCCTTTGTCTGTGTACGGTCGCAGCAAATTCGCGGGCGAACGGATGGTGCGTTTTGTGAATCCCAAAAGCTACATCGTGCGCGTTTGCGGTTTGTATGGCCGAGGAGGTCGAAATTTTGCGTCGCAAATCGTCGAGCGGTTGAAAGCGGGGCAGACACTGCGGCTGGACCAAAAACGCAGGTGTACACCGACGTGGAGCCGCTCCCTCGCACGGCAAATTCTGACCCTGTGCCGACGAGGAGAATTTGGCGTTTACCACGCAAGTTGTTTGGAAGAAACCACGTGGTTTGGTTTTGCACAAGCTCTGTGCGACGAAGCGGCGGCTTTGGGATGTCCTTTGCCCCGGACCTTCGAGGGCGTAGACACCTCGTCGCTGTCGCAAAAAGCCGAGCGACCTGCGCAGTCTGTGTTCGACTGCCGCATGCTCCGAATGCGCGGCATCTTCGAGCTTCCCCCCTGGCGCGATGCTCTGCGCGACTACTTGAAAGAACTCATCGCCCGCAAAGAACTACAGCCCCGCTAGAAGAAACCGCAGAGCGCCCGGCAACCGTCGCGCCCACGCATCTTCGTTGTGCAGGCCTCCCTCTTCGATCACATACCGAAAATTCACACCATCGCGAAAGCCCAGGTCTCGGTACGTCTGCGCAAGCTCTGCCGTGTTTTTCCAATCGTCCCCAGACCCGCCTCCGTTGCCGCTGTCCACGTACACACGACCGGGCTTTCCCGTACTCCCTTTCACAGCAGACAAGATGTACCGACCATCCCACCAAGTGGACGGAGAGAAAACACCCAACCGTCCGAATACATCGCTCTTTTTGACCCCCGCATACGCTGTGATGAGCCCGCCCAGCGACGAGCCAGCCAGCGTCGTCTTCGCCGGATCTTTCACAAGTCGCCCCTTCAACTTTGCCGGACTCTCCAGTTCGAAGACAAACGGAGAGAGTTCTTCAACGAGAAAGCGCAGATACAAATCCCCGCCGCCGCTGTCTTTGTACGTCGGATCGCTGCTTTTCGTCGGTGTGTATTCGTACATTCGGGAAGACGTATTTTCCGGCCCCACCACCACCACTTCCGGCAAGCTCAGCGACGGATCAAGCGCGTCGATTCCCGCATCGAGCGTCTCGGACACCTGCCATGTTCGTCCCCCAAACGCATACCGAGGGTCAAACAGATTCTGCCCATCGTGCATCCACAACACCGGATAGGTCGCTTCCGGGTTTTCCTCGAAACTCGGCGGCAAATACAGCCACACCCCGCGCGAGTTGCTCAAAATGGCCGACGCAACGGAAGGAATCCGCAAATACCGACCTTTCGCCGTCACAAAATGCGGATACACATCCACTGTTTGCCCAGGTGCCACCACGAAGTTCCGTCCGCGCGACCACGTCGCATCGTCTAGCAGCGGTTTCCACTCAAGCGTCGCCGCCATCCCCCGAAGCCGCGTCTGAAACAGTCCGTCCCGGACTTTGGTCATCGCGCGTCCCGACGACCACGATAGACCGGCACCATTTCCCCGCACACTCACTTTCGTGTACCGACCATCGTTTCGCGGATAGTGAACCCGCAGCACCGTGTCCCCCGGAAGCAGTGTCAAATCTGACCCGTCGTCAGCCAATTCCTCCTCCCCTTTTGTCTCGTCCGAATTTCCGAGACACCCACCAAGCACCAACGCCAGAAAAACAGCCAAGCGTCCAAGCGCGCCCCAAAAACCCGCCAAAGTACTCGTTTTTGCCCCAAAAAACGCCGTTTTCCGGTCCCGATTCCGATTCCGATTCATGTCCCGCAGCCTATCCCGTTTTTCGCCCAATCAAAAAACCAAAAACAACACTTGCCCCCACATGTCTGCTGTTGAGGTGACATTGTGGTTTGTGTTATGACCAAACCTGCTATGTGCGCGGTTTCTGTCCCCCTGCTTGGGAGGTGCTGCGGCAGGCAAGGCAAAAGCATGGACAAGATCGTCATCAAAGGGGCTCGCGAGCACAACCTGAAGAACATCGACGTGGAGCTGCCTCGCGACAAGCTCGTCGTCATCACCGGTTTGTCTGGTTCGGGCAAGTCCTCTTTGGCATTTGACACGATTTATGCCGAAGGCCAGCGTCGCTACGTTGAGTCGCTGTCAACCTATGCCCGGCAGTTTTTGGAACAGATGGGAAAACCCGATCTCGATTCCATCGACGGCCTGTCTCCCGCCATTTCGATCGAACAGAAATCCACCAGCAAAAATCCGCGCTCTACCGTCGGTACCATCACCGAAATTTACGACTACTTGCGTCTTCTGTATGCCCGAGTCGGGACCGTGCATTGCCACAGTTGTGATCTTCCCATCGCCGCGCAAACCGTGCAGCAAATGGTCGATCGCGTACTCAGGCTGCCGAGCGGAACGCGGTTTTCTGTCCTCGCTCCCGTCGTCCGGGGTCGCAAGGGAGAGTTCAAAAAGGAACTCGATGCCCTTCGTCGGCAGGGTTTGCGTCGCGTCAACGTCAACGGCGAACTTTTGGACTTGTCCGAAGACACGATCAAGCTCGACAAAAACAAAGCCCACACCATCGAGGTTTATGTCGATCGCTTGGTCGTCAAACCCGACGTGCGCCAACGACTCACCGAGGCTGTCGAGCTTTCGCTTCAGCTCGCCGAGGGCATCGTAAAAATCTCGCCTGTTCTCCTTGGCGAAGACCCGCTCCCCGACGGTGTTGGTATCACCGACGAAAACGGCGACATCCTGTTTTCCGAACGATTCGCCTGCATCCAATGCGGCGTCAGCTATCCCGAAATCACCCCACGTCTCTTTAGTTTCAACAATCCGTCCGGCGCTTGCCCCGCCTGCGACGGAATCGGGGCCAAAATGTTCTTCGACCCCGAGCTGATCGTTCCCAATCCCGATCTCTCCCTGCGCGAAGGTGCCATCGAGCCTTGGGAAAAACGCAACGGGCCCTTTTTCCAGCAAATTCTCGAGGCACTCGCCCAGCACTTCGGCTTCGACATGGGCCTTCCCTGGTCCGATGTTCCCCAAGACATGCGCGACATGTTGCTCTACGGCAGCAAGGGCCAACAGGTCGAATTTTGGTTCGAGAAAAACGGTCGTCGCCACACCTACAAAAAGGAATTTGAAGGGGTCATCGCCAACTTGGAGCGCCGCCTCTCCGAATACGAGCGCCGCCGTCGAGAAGAAGGCACCGCGCCCGCCGGTTCCGACAGTTTCGAGGCCGCCTACGAAGAATTTTCTCCCTACATGAACAAATCCCCCTGCGAGGAATGCCACGGCACCCGTTTGCGCAAAGAAGCGCGCTTTGTGCGGCTTGGGGGTTTGCCCATTCATGAACTCACCGCGAAACCCATTCGCGACGCCCATCGGTTTTTTTCCGAACTTGTCCTTGCGCCCAGGCAAGCCGAAATTGCCGAAAGAATTCTCAAAGAGGTTCGGGACCGCCTCGGTTTCTTGGTGAACGTCGGCCTCGATTACCTGACCCTCGATCGCACCGCCGCAACCTTGTCGGGCGGCGAAGGACAACGCATT
Organism: Pseudomonadota bacterium; assembly: GCA_035328405.1. Classification (GTDB taxonomy): domain Bacteria; phylum Myxococcota_A; class Polyangia; order Palsa-1104; family JAEUJZ01; genus JAEUKA01. The sequence goes on from DAOLIT010000011.1 coordinate 58,552, forward strand.
CGTTTGGCCAGTCAAATTGGCAGTTCTCTCGTCGGTGTGTTGTATGTCCTCGATGAACCTTCCATTGGCCTTCACCAACGTGACAACCAGCGATTGCTCGAGACCCTGTTTCGCCTCCGCGACATGGGCAACACCGTCATCGTCGTCGAACATGACGAGGACACCATCCGAGCCGCCGATCACATCGTCGATATGGGCCCCCGAGCCGGCGTTTTTGGTGGACGAGTAGTCGCTGCTGGTCCCGTCGGTGAAATCATGTCCTCCACCGCCTCTTTGACCGGGGCCTATTTGTCTGGGCGCAAAAAAATCGATGTCCCCCGAAGTCGAAGGCAGTGTCAAAATCGCTACCTCGTGCTCAAAAACTGCGTAGAGCACAACCTTCGCGATGTAACCGCGCGGTTTCCCGTCGGTGTGTTTACATGCGTGACCGGCGTATCTGGATCTGGAAAATCCAGCCTCGTCATCGACACCCTCCTCGCCGCCCTCAAACAGAGAGTCAATCACTCCAAATGCCAAGTCGGCGCGCACGAGGGTCTGGAAGGACTCCACCACATCGATCGCGTCATCGACATCGATCAACTTCCCATCGGTCGCACTCCGCGTTCCAACCCTGCAACCTACACCGGCGTTTTTACCCATATCCGCGACCTGTTCGCCGCCCTCCCCGACAGCAAATCCCGCGGATACAAGGCTGGACGGTACAGCTTCAACGTGAAAGGGGGACGATGCGAAGCGTGTCAGGGGGACGGCATTTTGCGCATCGAAATGCACTTTTTGCCCGATGTGTATGTAGTCTGCGAAGAGTGCGCGGGCCGTCGCTACAACCGCGAAACGCTCGAGGTCAAATACAAAGGGGCCTCCATTGCCGACGTGCTCGAAATGACCGTCACCCAGGCCACCGAATTTTTGGGACACATTCCCAAAGTGCGCCAGAAGTTGGAAACCCTGCGTGATGTTGGCCTCGGCTACATCGCTCTCGGACAACCCGCCACCACGCTTTCCGGCGGCGAGGCCCAACGCATCAAACTCAGCAAGGAACTTTCCAAAAAGGGTTCTGGGCGCACGGTGTACATTTTGGATGAGCCCACCACCGGCCTCCATTTCGAGGACATCAAGCAACTCCTCGAGGTCCTGAATCGCCTCGTGGATTCCGGGAATACCGTCATCGTTATCGAGCACAACCTTGATGTCATCAAAACATCGGACTACGTGATCGACATCGGTCCAGAAGGCGGTGACGGAGGTGGAACGCTCGTCGCATGCGGAACCCCCGAAGACATCGCCCGCGTCCCCTCTTCCTACACCGGCCAATACCTGAAAAAAGTCCTTATCCCCAATTCCTAATCCCTCCTGTCTTCTTCCCTACCGGCACTCCAAACAGCGCACCATTCCCTCCCTACCTAGGCCCACAATGTCTCCAGCATCGGTTGGATTTTCCCTTAACAAGTGCGTGACATGTTTCCTGGACATCGTGTAAAAAATACTTTCCATGAAACAGACCTTGAGCCATTTGTTGCGGGCGCGTCGGGAATCGTCTGGATTGTCTCAGCAGGAGCTTGCCGAAGCCGTCGGTGTTTCCAGGCAGAGCATCCTCGCAATTGAAGCTGGCAGACACAGCCCCAGTGTTGACCTCGCGCTTCGGATGGCTGACATCTTGGGTTCTACCGTTGAAGAACTGTTTGGCCAAGCCCAACCGCAAAGTCGGCTGTTTGCAGAGCATGTTGGCTCAGTGAACTGCAACAGAGTCGCCCTTGCTCGGATTGGGGGACACTGGTTATCGTATCCCCTGCAAGGTCAGGAATCGGGGCGTGCGGCCTGCGGAATCGTCGAGCACGCGCGAGGAAAACGCACCGAAGTGATTCCCTTGCGTCCCATCCCTTCCCTGCGAGACAACGTCGTGCTCATGGGATGTGCACCTGCGCTTGGACTCCTTGCCGATCGCTTGAACACAAGCAACGGCACTGGCCACTTTCTCTGGTTTTCGCGTTCCAGCGCCAGCGCATTGACGGCACTCGGACACGGTCAGACACATCTCGCTGGAGTGCATTTGACCGACAAGAGAACAGGCGAACAAAATCTGCCCGATGTGCGGCGGCACCTGCGAAAAAAAAGAGTGGCGATGATCACGCTCGCTCGCTGGGAAGTAGGGCTCCTGACCGCACCTGGGAATCCAGGACGGATTCACTCTGTCGCTGATGTTAAGCCGAATCGCATGGCATGCCGCGAACCGGGTTCTGGCGCGCGTCGTCTGTTGGAACGGGAATGGGCAAAGAATGGATTGCCAGACTCCCACACCGAAAAATGTACGATGGTTGTTCATGGACACCATGCCGTAGCGATGGCGATCACCCTCGGTGCTGCCGATGCTGGAATTGCTAGCAGAGACGCCGCACTTGCGTTCGGTCTGTCTTTTTTTCCGCTTGCCGAAGAACGATATGACCTCGTGATTCCGCGTTCCCTGTATAGAAGTGCTGCCGGGCCAGATGAATTCCGAAACGCAGATGCAGATGTATACGTAGACAAAAGCCAGGAAGAAAACATGAAAAAGATGCTCGACCTCCTGCATACGGCGACCTTCCAACGTGAGCTCAGGGCCTTGGGATATGACACCCGACACTGCGGCCTGCACGTGGTTGAGGGCACCCCATGAAAAGCCGCTTTAGGGCCACCTGGTTGTTTGTTTTGGGAGGACTCCTTTTTGCGCAGACTGTCCACGCACAACCTGTCTGTGATGATCCTGTCAACCTTCCCAATCCCATCTATCTTTCCGTCGGTGACACCCAAGTCAATTTGATGCGAGAGCTGGGTGCCAAACTGCGTGCGGCCGAGCAGATCACGCTCATTTGGCGCGCCACCGGATCGTGTACGAACCTCGACACCCTATACGGCGACGTGAAGATGAGCGGCAACTTCTCGTACATTCCTGCGGGGTATGATCCACAGGCCACTCCGAATCCTCCGGTTTGTTCCGTGCCATCTTCAGGGGTGCTAGCAGACATCGCCAATTCGATCGTGTTTTTGGAGGGATGTCCCACCCCAAAACCCAATGATGTAGCGGACATTTTTGGACCCGTGCAGTCCTTTGCATTTGTGGTCCCCCGAGCGAGTTCTCAGACGGCCATCACCGCCGAAGAAGCCTACTTTGTCTTCGGATTCGGAATGGCAGGAAAAGTGACCCCTTGGCTCGACAACAACCTCCTGCTTGGACGCCCTGTGACCAAAGGAACCGTCATCAGCATCGGTGCCTCCATCGGTGTTCCCGCAGGAAAGTGGCAAGGACAGAAAATCAATCTTTCGCAAGATCTGGCCAGTCAACTTGCAGCTTCCCCTGACCCTGAAAAGGCCCTCGGAATCCTTGGGTCCGAAGTCTATGACAGCCTCCGTTCGACCCTCAAGGCGCTCGCCTTTCGGGCCTACAAGCAACGTCGCGCATACTTCACAGACTCCACTGCAATCGCTTTTGACAAACAGAATGTACGCGACGGACACTACCACCTGTGGTCCTACACCCATTGGCTCCAAAAACTGGATTCCATGGGAAAGCCTCGCAAGGCAGCAGCGCGGCGCGTCATCGACATTCTCGTCGGCAATCCGGTCACGCCACCCGCAACATTTGAATCTCTGGACGCAACCGTAAAAGTCGGTTTGATTCCCCGCTGTGCCATGAAAGTAGAACGGAAAACCGAAGGGGGTGACTTCTCCCTCTTTCAGTCAGACACACCCTGTGGTTGTTACTTTGATTTCAAAGCCACAGGAAGTACTTCGTGTTCTGCCTGTTCCGAAGCCAATCCGTGCAAAACAGGAGTCTGTCGCCATGGTTACTGCGAGGCACGATAAACATGAAAACCACTAGAGCACTTGTTGCTGTGCTTTTGCTAAGTTTTGGGAGTGGATGTCCAGATGACACAGGGGGAACGGATGAGGGCCCTGCGGACTTGTATGTTGCAGAGCCCCCTTGTGTGAGTCAACCTGAAACCCACGTTGAACTCCTGAATGCTTGCACTTCTGCACAATCCGTCGACAAAAAGCCGGTATTGCCCCTCCTGCGACCCGATGGAACCCTCCCTCCATTGCCGTAGTTTTTTCCAAAGTGTCACATTCTTTGGGGTCTGCGCCGTTTGCAATTCTGCTCCTTTGCAGGCGCAAGAAACAGACCTTGCAGCACGGATTCGCAAACTCGAACAAAGGCTTGCCACATGGGAAACCCAACGAGCCGAAACATCTTCCGCGTGGCTAAAAAGGGGCCCTTTTGAACTGCACATGGGAGGTTTTGTCCAGGCCGACGCCGTTGCCTATCGTCAGGATTCCGAGGATCAGCTCGACGGTTCGACCGGACAACCTCTGAATGAAACGCGCTTTGTGATTCGCCGCGCGCGTTTGCGTGCAGAGGCCGTGTCTCGTTATCTGGGGGCCGCACTTGAAGTCGATGGGAATACCATGCATGGCACCCAGGTTCGTCTGCTCGGCGGTGAAGTGTTTGCGCAATGGCCGACGAGAACAGGCGACATTCCCTATGCACGAGCCACTTTGGGTCTTTTCAAAATTCCGTTTGGTCATGAGGTGCGTCAATACGATCCAGAACGTCATTTTTTGGAACGCAGCCAAGTCATTCGTGCTCTGTTTCCAGGGGAATACGATTTGGGAATTGCAGTCCAGGGGGGCTTTCACTTTTTCCGATATGCGCTCTCTGTCATGAACGGAGAGCCAAGCGGAGAGGAACAGTTTGCCGCACGCGATCCGAATCAAAGCAAGGATTTTCTTGGACGTTTGGGAATCGATCTGACGTTTGCGCGCCTGTTTCGATTTCGCGCCGGCTTTTCAGGCTTGTACGGACAGGGTTTCAGTCCGGGGCAATCGGCGGGAAAGGATGTGTTGTCCTGGCGCGATGACAATGACGATGGACAAGTCCAGCTCAGCGAAATCCTCGTCGTGCGCGGACAGGCAGCAGTTCCTTCACAGAACTTCATGAGAGACGCGATAGGGGTCGATGCAGAGATCGCGGTTTGGGTTCCTACACTTGGTACATTGGAGTTTTCAGGGGAACTCCTGGTTGCTCGCAATTTGGATCGCGGTATCTATCCCGCAGATCCCATCGCCACCGGGCGCGATCTTCGGGAGTTTGGATATTACGCACTCGTGACGCAAGAAATTACGCCCTATGTTCGCATGGGAGTCCGATTTGATTTCTATGATCCAGACTCCGATAGGCAGCAGCAGCTTGGCGTTTTGCGCCTTCCCATTTCAACAGCGTTCTCGACGCTGACTGCAACTGTTGCAGTTCAACTTCCACGATACGGACGAGTCGCGCTGGAATACCAAAACCAACGCAACGCACTGGGCAGAACAGCCGCAGGAATCCCAACCACATTGGGAAAAGACAGCGTTGTCTTGCGTGCACAGGTGTCGTTTTGATCCGCCCTTTTCCAACCCTGTTGTCCTGTTTGTTGCTTTCGCTTTCGATCGCAAACGGATGTGATTCCGCTTCTTCCCGAAGTTCGGTGACTGCACTTTTGCGCGTTGCGGGAGCGCAGCGGGTTGAAGGTCCGCCTCCCCAGGAAACAGAAGCAGGATCAGGCCACGCAGTGCCATCCGTGGTCCTCTTGGGTGCGCGCATTTGGCCGGGCACAATCGACAAACCATTGGAAGGAACTTTGCCTGTCGGATCGACCGCTGTCTCCATTTTTCTCGTCGGAGATATCGCCCATTACGTTCTTCCAGCAGGACCCGCCGATGTGACCGGAAAAGATCTTCCTACGTTCTCTGCACGCCTCTCCTTTTCACCCCTTTTGCCTCTTGGTCCCATCCGATTGTGGATTTCCGCCGTGGATCAGAAGGGTGTGTATGGCCCACCCAGCGTACAACAGTTGATCAGTGATCCAGAGCCTCTTCCGCAAGGTGCCCTCGTCTTCCAATTGCGTTGGAAACGAGCTGCCGATCTCGATTTGCATGTGCAACAACCAGATGGTCAAGTGATTTGGTCACGTCGAAAAAATGCACTCCTCAACCCTGGTTCAGGGTCCCCTTCTCATGGCAGCTCAACCGGATATCTCGATCAGGATTCCAATTCCCTTTGTGTGATTGATGGGCAACAGCGTGAACATGTCGTCTATCCGCAACGCCCGTTATCCGGCCTGTATCGCGTGTGGATAGATGCGTTTTCGTTGTGCAAGGAAACAACAGCATTTTGGGAAATGTCTGTCTTTGTCGATGGAAAACTGATTTCTTCAGTCGGCGGACAGAGTGTCCAATCTGATACGCGCGGCCCTCATGAACCTGGAACGGGCACACTTGCACTCGAATGGGAATGGAAGTGATGTGTGTGGCCAGAATCTGGGTCATTGGTCTGCTTGGATTGTGTTCATCTGCCATCGCATCGCCCGACTCTGGCTCCCATTCTGTGGTGGTGCAAGGAGACCGGCTTTCCTCTGGTTCCCTTGAAGCGCGAGTCTCTACCCAGGAGGCCAGAACGCTGCCCGGACTTTCGGGAGATGCCGTTCGTGCCGTAGAATTCCTGGCGGGTGTCGCGCGCACGCAACTTGGTGCGGGACAATTGATTGTTTGGGGCGCAGCACCGTCAGAAACGCGCATTTTGTGGGAAGGAATCGAACTCCCCACTCTGTATCACTTGGGGGGTCTGCGCGCCGTGCTCCCAACCAATATGGTTGAATCAATCACACTGCTTCCCGCAGGATATGGTGCCGCATATGGGAGGGGGTTGGGAGGAGTCCTTTCCGTAAACTCTGCATCCCTTCCTGACGGTTTTCACGGTGAAGTCCGTGCCGATTTGCTCGATGCAAGTGCGCAGCTTTCTACATCGATCGGATCGCGCTTTCACGCAATGCTCGCCGGTCGGTTTGGTTATGTGGACAAGCTGCTTCCGCTGCTCACGTCCTTGCCCCTTTCTGACTTCTTTCCTTTGCCAAGTTTTTGGGATGCACAGGCGCAAGTGGAAGTGCATCTGCAACGGCGCAACGGACTTCACGAAGGTCTGGTATTGCGCGTGCTGGGCGTCGGAGATTCCCAAACTCGCATCCAGGCAAATGCAGATGAAGCGAATGCACAAACAGAGTCCATTTCTCGCCAATTTTTTCGCGTTGCGCTGGAGTATTTCCGCAAAGTTCCCGATCACAAAACCCGCGTAACCCCATGGATAGGAATCGATGAACAGCACGATTCCGCACGATTTGGGGGAACGGAAGCAAGGCTCTCTCAACGGCACGTTCGGTACGGTCTGCGCGCATCCCATTCCCACAATGTTTGGCCTATGTTGACATGGGACTTGGGTGCGGATGTTTTGGGAGATCTCGCAGATGTGCAGCGCGATGGAACCCTGACCAGGCCACCCCGCGAAGGGGACAGACGGGTGTTTGGGCAGAATCCTGGTCGCGAAGTCAGCAGCGACTCCTTTTCCGTTCATCAAACCAATCTGTCGGTGTTTTCCCAGGTCTTGCTGCGCCTGGGGCGGATTCGGCTCACTCCCAGTCTTCGCGCCGTCGCCCAATTGTCTGACGTAGGCCGCCTTTTGCCCCGAATCGGAGACACCCCTCCGCTTGGTTTTCGTAGACTGGATTTTGCACTGGAACCTCGCTTGCAACTTCGCATTCAACCCACGTCCAGACTTGCGCTATTTGCTGCCGCAGGTCTGTTTCATCAAACACCGGACCCCGTGGATCTCAGCGCAGTGTTTGGGAATCCGACGCTGGGGCCAGCCCGCGCAGTGCATGCGGCGGTCAGTGCAGAGGTCCGCATTGCTGAACCCCTTACCGTCGAAATGGGCTCGTTTTTCCGGGGTCTGTTTGATCTTTGGTCACGCAGTCCACTTCTGACACCCCCACTCGCGCGCTCTATCGATCAAGAGGGCACGGGTCGTGCATACGGAGGCCACATTGTCGTACGTCTGTTTCCCTTTTACAAACTCAGCGGAACTCTGTCCTACTCCCTAAGTCGTGCAGAACGGCGGGACCACCCCAAACTCCCGCTTCGGCTCGCCGATTTCGACCAACCGCATGTGTTGCAAGTGGCCGTGCGATACGTGCTGTTCGGGTGGGGAATGGGAGTCCGCCTGCGCTACGCATCCGGGCTTCCCAGAACCGAGGTCATCGGCGCGTACTACGACGCCCGTGATGATCGATTTGATCCACTTTTTGGGGCTACCAACGCCATTCGCTTGCCGGATTTTTTCCAGCTCGATGCGCAAATTGATCGCACGTTTGTGTTTGCAAAACGCCTTCGTTTGTCGCTGCAGCTCGAGGTGCAAAATGTTACCGCACGACAGAACGCTGAAGACCTCGCATACCGATACGACTACAGCCAAAAAGCGTACATCCTTGGGATGCCACTTATGGCCAACGTGGGAGCACGATTTTCATTTTAGGAGTGGAGCACACCAATATGAAGTATGTAATAGGTTTCATATCGTTCCTGAGTGCTTGCCTACCAGATTTGGGAGCACCACAATCCCTGATTTTGGGACCACGGATTCTGTCTGTTCGCAGCGAGCCGCCCGAAGTGTTTCCAGATGAAAAAGTGCAGCTCTCTGTGGTTGCAGTCGAGGCTTCGGGGGAGCTGCTCTCTGCCTCTGCTCCCGTCGAATGGGCCTTTTGCACCAGCCCCAAACGCCCCGTTGAAAACAACGTGGTCGATGCGGGATGTTTGGGGAACGAAGTCCGCCTTCTCCCGGCGAACGTACAGACCGTTTCCACGCAAGTTCCAAGCGATGCGTGTGCCTTGTTTGGTCCGCAGAGTCCACCTTCTACAGGTGAATCGGGTACTCCCCGCCCACGAGACCCCGATGAAACCGGAGGCTACTACCAACCGGTGCGCGTGAGCGTCCTGGGACTGCGGGCAATTGGCTTGATTCGGATTCGGTGTGGTTTGGCATCCGCGACCCCTGAAGTAGCCGCACGATTCCGAGCCGAGTATCAACCAAACCGAAATCCAGATACCGCACTCCTGCACATTCACCACAATGGGCAGACGATCTCGTCGAAGAACCTTCCAGCAGGACAACCCCTTTTGTTGCGACTTGTGTTTCCCAATTCGATTCAGGAGACCTATCTCCGTTTTGATCCGGCCAGCCAGTCGCTCGCACAAACCCCTGAAACTCTGCGAACCTCGTGGTTGTCCGCGCAAGGGAGTTTTCAAAGTGGACAAACCTGGGCCACCCCTTTCGACGAAAACAATCATGTAGCCGAAACGCTTTGGACTGCCCCTGAAGTTCCCGGAAGCGTGCTGCTCCACACCGTCCTTCGCGACAGCCGTGGCGGCGTTCTCTCCCAAACTCACCCAGTTGAAATCAAAATCAGGCAAAGCGCGCAGAACGCTCATGTGGGGGGTCAAAAATGGGATGACTGACGTGCTCTATTTTGCTCGTAATTTGAATCGCTGAATTTTTCCCGTCGCTGTTTTGGGCAACTCTGCGACGAATTCGATCCATCGGGGGTACTTGTAGGGGGCAAGCTGTTCCTTGACGTGGTGTGCAAGTTCCGCAGCGAGTCCCCTTGTTGTTGAGAAACCCGTGCGCAACACGACAAACGCTTTCGGCTTGACCAGTTCCGCATCATCCCGGTGCCCGACCACCGCTGCTTCGAGCACAGCCGGATGCGTCAGCAGGGCCGCTTCCACTTCAAATGGAGACACATAGATTCCAGACACCTTCAACATGTCATCCGAACGACCGGCATAGGTGTAGATCCCTTCCGGTGAAAAGGAGTACTTGTCCCCGGTCTTCACCCATTCCCCCAAAAACGTCTTCTGGGACATCTCCCGCTTTCGAGCATAGTGCAGCGCGCTCGACGGACCTGATACATACAGATCCCCGATTTCGTTCGCCTGAACGTCCTTGCCCTGTTCATCCAGAATTTTCACACGATAGCCCGGAACAGGACGCCCAGAAGCGCCATAACATACATCACCCGGAAGATTTGATACAAAGATGTGAAGCATCTCTGTAGACCCAATTCCGTCCAGAATTTCGACCCCCGTTCGCTCTGTCCATCTTCTCCCAAGCTCCGCAGGGAGTGCCTCTCCAGCAGATGTACAGATTCGCAAAGCCAATTCTGTCGTTGTTGGAAAATCCGCATGCGCAAGGAGTGCGGCGTACAACGTCGGCACACCATAAAAAATCGTAGGCTTGTGTTTTGTCAGCCGTTCAAACACAGCTTTTGGAGTCGGTCGTTCAGCCATAAGAACTGCTGTTGCACCGACGAAAAGAGGAAACGTCAGCGCATTGCCAAGACCGTAAGCAAAAAACAATTTCGCAGCCGAAAACACCACATCTGTTTCTCGGATTCCCAACACTTTTTGCGCGTACTGCTCAGCGGTTGCTGCAAGACTCCCATGCGCGTGAACAACTCCTTTTGGAAGTCCCGTAGAGCCAGAGGAATAGAGCCAAAATGCAGGATCATCTGCAATCGTTTGGGCCACAGGAAAGTCTGGATGTCCCGTTCTCAGCAACGCCGAAAAGGAGTCTCCTGAAACAACGACATGCCGCAAAAAAGGTTGGGAGGAAAGCAGCGGTTGAAACATCGGCAAAAGGGCTTCAGAAACAACCAACGCTTTTGCACGGCAATCGGACAGCATAAACGCATAGTCGCGCGGCGTAAGGAGTGTGTTGCCAGCGACGGGAACAAATCCAACGAAAAGACACCCCAGGAACGCGACCGGCCAGTCTACGGAGTCGTGCATGACGATCATCACGCGGTCTTCCGGCTGCAATCCCAAACCCAACAGAGCACTCCCAAAACGGCGCATCCTTTCGGCCAATTCTTGGTAGCTGAGTTCCCCATGATCGTCTATGTAGGCCGCTTTCTTCGCTCGAGCAGGGAGATTCCGCAGGACCAAATCCTCTGCCGCATTGTAGGGGTGCTGTTCGTTGTTCATGTTGCTTTCTTTCCGACGGAAACAGAAACACTCGATCGACTATTTCATGTCTGGGGATGACGGGTTTCGGTAGACGCAACCCCCATATCCATCCGTTGCTGGAATGGTTCCCCCTTCACAGGTCTGTTCAACCCAGCCTCCGGTTCTGATGACAGCACAGGGGCCATAACACGCCACGACGCAGGTCCCGTTGTCGCAGTACACCTTGGAAGCGCCACCAACGGCGATTTCGCACCTTTTGCCGCGACAAGTCACATAGCAACCGGCACCGCAGGAACCACGGCAAGTGGACCCGATTTCGCACATAAAACGGCAGTTGTTGACCTTCTGGTTGCATACCTCGAGGCCAAAATCACATTCCCCATCGTACGTGCAGACGCAGTAATTCGTTCGGCAGTGTTCGACACAGCCGGTTAGAGAGGACGCAAGGACAGCGACGGAACAAAGCAACAACCAACGCATGTCAGATTTCTCCTTCCTGTTTTGCTCACGTCACTTGTGCAGTGTCCCAAGCGTTCCGAATCGACTCCTATGGGATTCCCAATCGATTCCTATTGCGTTTTGGCAGTGGCGTTCGCTGCTAGATGGGAAAGGTCACGTGACAAGACCTGATGCAGTGATGACAAAAGGGTTGCGGGATTTGGAACGGTTCCCTGAGCCAGATACGCCAAATCCAGCAGCAAGTCGCTGTACCTCGAAAGCTCGTTGCTGCCCGGTCGCGTAAAGAGAAGTTGCGCCAGATTTTCCACGAGCGGGTGTTTGGGATTCAGTTCCAGAATCGGCTTTTGTGCCTCCACTTTTCGCCCAGCCCGCTTGAGCAATTCTTCCAAATGGGGCCCCATGTCTCCCTCATCAGAGACCAACACCGAGGCACTTTCTGTCAGGCGAGAGGAAAAGCGCACTTCTTTGATGCGTTCCTGAAAACGAACACGCAAATGGGCCAGAAGCGCCTGCAACTGTGTCTCCTGTTCTGGCGTGTTGTCTTTGCTTTCCTTGTCCGTGTCTTCTTCCCCGGCGAGTTTCGGGGGAGTGAAATCCCCTTTGTGGATGGCCCTCAGCTTCTTCCCACCAAACTCTGTGAGTGATTGCACGACCCATTCATCGATGGGATCAGTCAGAAGCAACACATCCAGGTTTCGTTTTCGCAGAGCCTCTATGTGAGGACTCCTTTCCACCACCATTCGAGAGGGACCTGTGATGAAGTACACCTCGTCTTGGCCTGCGGGCATCTTCTCGACATACTCCGCAAAGTTTGTAAACTGACCTAGCGGAGTGTTCATGGAGGACCACAAACAGACCTCTGCAATTTTTTCTCGGTTTGCAAAGTCGAGGAAAATTCCCTCTTTGAGGATTCCACCAAACTCCTCGAAAAAGGCTCGGTATTCCTCGCCTTTTTGCTCTCGCAATCGCCGAAGCTCTTCGAGCACTTTTTTGACAATCTGTTTTTGGATCGTCGTGATGATCTGATTTTTTTGCAGAATTTCACGCGAGACATTCAGCGGTAGATCGTCGCTGTCCACCACACCACGCAAAAAGCGCAACCATGGCGGAAGAAGTTCCTCTGCGTGATCCAGAATGAACACCCGGCGCACAAAAAGCTGCATTCCTCGCCGTCTGTTTTGATCCATCATCATGTCAAACGGAGGCTTTTTCGGGATGAAGACAATCGCCTGGAATTGGTAGGGAGTGTCTATCACAATGTGAAGTTTCCCAAGCGGCTTGTCGTCAGCAGAGAAACCCCCACAGAGTTCCCTATAAAACTCGTCGTACTCTTCCTCTTTCACCTCCGATGGGCGCTTGGACCACAACGCAGTTGCGCGGTTGAGCTGTTTCCCATCCAGGCGAATGGGCCACTTCACATAGTTGGAGTATTGCTTGACGATCTGCTCCACCTGCCACGTTTCCAGGTACTCGCTCGCGTCGTCGTTTAGGAACAGTTTGACCGTTGTGCCCACCGACGGACGATGGCCCGCTTCCAGTGAATAGGTTCCACTGCCATCACATGAAAAAAGAACGGGCTCTGCACCGGGCTCCGCAGAACGTGTGTCCACCTCTACTTTGTGCGCAACCATCAAGACAGAGTAGAAGCCGACACCAAACTGACCGATCACATCTAGCGATTGTTGGGAGTCCCCCTTTTCGCTCTGTTCCTTGACCTTTTTGAGCAAAGTTGCCGTCCCAGACCTCGCAATGGTGCCCAAATGGTCGATCACCTGAGAACGGGTCATGCCGATTCCCGTGTCGGAAACGGTCAGCGTTTTTTCGTCCTTGTTCAGCGTGATCGCAATCGCCGCTTCCTGTTCCTGGGCAGCCGACGAAAGTTCTGGTCGAGTCAGCGCCAAGAAACGCAACGTGTCGAGCGCATCCGAAGCGTTTGAAACAAGCTCACGCAAAAAAATCTCTTTTTTGCTGTAGAGCGAGTGGATGACAAGGTGCAGAAGCTGCTGCACTTCCGTCGAAAAAGTGCGCGTTTCTGCATGCGAAGGAGTGTCTTGTTGGGTCGTTGTTTTCTCGTTGTCCATGCCGAATGGCTAAACCATCCTTCGCGCGTCTGGCAAGAGGGTTTTTATGAGTTTTTTATTTTCGCGGCGAATAGATGTCGTAACGGATGTCGCGAGGCAGATTCCAGCCGGACGGGTCAGGTTCTGACAGTTCAGAAAGGTCCAAGTCTGCGACCACCAATTCGGAAGCCGCCGACAGTTTGGGGGTCAGACTTTGGGACAGGTTCGGGCAGATTCCTTGCGGTCCACAGAAGTAACTTTCCCCAAAGTATTCGATGGTCCAGGGGGACTCTGTTCCCATGCGGTTGGAACCCCCAATGAATACGCCATGGCGAACGGCATCGACGAGAAATTCCTGATGCCAGACCCGTTGGCTTTTCTTTCCAAATGTAATCGCCGGGCAAAAAACAAGTTCTGCTCCTCCTGCCTTGAGGGAATACATAACTCCTTCAAAGTGGCGGTCGTAACAGATGGCGATTCCAATGTTCCCGCACGAAGTTTTGAAGACCGGAAAGAAAGGATTGCGCGCAACATTGGCCAGGGAGGCACCGAGCTTTCCATCGCTTGGTCCGTAGAAAAACGTCTCGTGAAAGGAGCCCTTGTCATTTTGACCGCACGGAATGTGTGTCTTCCGATACCTGCCCAGAATCGCGCCATTTTCGTCGATGACAACCGCTGTGTTGAAACGATGTCCGGTCTCTGTTTCGGTTTCAAAAATGGGCGCGATGATGATCACGCGGTATTCCCGCGCAGCCTGCCGAAAAGCACGCACAGAGGGCCCGGTCGTAGCATCTTCCGCAAACGCAAGCCACATCGGGTCTCGCCCGAGCGCAAAATAGGGGGCCGTACAGAGTTCCCCCAAACAAATCACTTGCGTTCCTGCCGCTGCGGCTTGCGCGACAAGAGAGATGTTGTGTTCCACATTTGCAGAGCGAATGCGATCCAGGTGGGGTTGCAAAGTATGCAAATCCTGGACGCGGGAAGGCATGTCTGGATACGCATTTTTGGTTTGCGTCAGGGCACAACGGACCACGCGGCGCGGCGTCATTTTGAAACTCCTGTGAGCAGGCACAACACGGTTTCGTCTGGGGCAAGAGGCTCTTGTTTGTGCAACGTACACAAGCCCGCAATTCCCGCGCTTCCTGTCGCGCTCACAGAAATTCCGGTGCATTGTTGTGTCAGGGAATGCGCTGCAAGGATGGTGTCTTCTGGAACGGTCAACGCATCCCCTTGTGACACAAGAATCGCACGCGCAATCCGCAACCAATCGTAGGTTTCATCGTCGAGGATTCCGTGTGCAGCACTGCGTGGAACGGACTCCCAAGGCCACATGTATTTGCTTTTGTTTGCTGCGATTGTGGGCCAAATCCGTTCATCCGAAAAATCGGTCTCTTTTGGAAAAGAACAGCGCAAGCGATGGAGGGCACGCGCCAAAGGAGAGGCAGATTCTGTTTGTGCGGTGTAAAAGCGGGGCCAGGATTTCAACAGGCCGGTTTGCAAGGCCGTTTCGATCGCGATTGCGGAACTTGCAGCCAGTGCTCCGCCACCGACTTGGATCACAATTGCCGACGGGGTTTTTCCCAATTCGGCCAGTTGACAAAGGGCCTCTGCAAGGAGTGTCTGTCCACCGATTAGGGTGAGACCGTTGTCAGGTCCCTGGCAACAAAAGGGGAGGGCACCAGCAGCTACGGCCTGCCGAAACCGATGATAACAGGGGTCTCCTGCTTGATGGGGTTCCCGTTCGCAAAGGTGTATGTTTGCCCCAAGTTCGCGAAGGGAATGCACGACAGACTTCTCTGCATCCGGGGGAATGAACACCTGAAGAGGCCAATCGGCCGCTCGAGCCACCACGGCGGCTGCAAGTGCTGCATTCCCACAGGATGCAATCGCAAGTGGGGGACGCGAAGGAGCGTCCTGCCCATGGGCGGAAAGTTTCTCTCCGACGAGAAATTCAATCATAAGACCAAACAAATGCCGCCCTTTGTGGGAACCGCCGGGGTTCTCTGTTTCGTTTTTTAGATAGACTCCGCCGCGTTCTGGAATGGCAGAGAGACCGAAAAAACGAGACAACTCTTCAGAGCGAACAAGCGGTGTTTGGCAGAACGTTGATCCACTGACGCGGGCCACTGCGAGTGAGAGGCGTTCGACGGTTGCGCGATACAGATCGATTCCCCTTTCGCCTGATTCCAAACAGCGGTGAAACGCGAGCATCCGATCGGAAAAGCGCAAAAAGGGGGAGCTGGTCTGTATGGAACCACCAGCAGAAGGTGTTTTGAGCACGGGCAAAAGAACGTGATCTGCGCCATCGGAAGAACGCGGACAGACAAACGCCGGAAAACCAGTAGTCCCGACGGGAACTAGCGTGCCACAGCCCGCACATCGCAAGAAGATCATGCGAGCATTCCGGTGCGTTGATTCAAGGACAAAATGGCCTCATCCCATTGCGGAACTTGGGCTCTGAGTTTCTGCCAAAAACGCTGGTCGCGGCGTTCTTCAAACTGGGCCAGGGGAACTCCCTGTTGTTCAACCCATGTGAAGTATCCCAAGTTGAAAATCCGTTCGCGGTCACGCAGGGAGAGTTCACAAAGGAGATCGGTAGACACACCCAGCATGTGCTGGCCATAGGTCTCTGCTGCCGAGATGGAATCAAACCCCTTTGGGAAGAGACGGGCCTGGTTTTTGGGGATCTCGGAGACATACATTGCGGCACTATCGGTAGCGACGGTGACTACGGCCTCTGTTTCTTTCAAACGAAGGTATTGTGCAGTTTTTTTGGCTGCCAAAATGTTGCAGATGGCAGAGAACCCCAAGTTGGCCAGCGCATCGACCATTTTGGGGGCCACTCCGCGCCGTTCGATCAGATAGCGTTGGCCGTCTTTGTGGTTAAACAGAACGTGGAGGGCGTCTGTGCTTCGATCGGAAATCGCCGCAACAAAATCTGTGTTCATGACGTTGTGAATCAGGGGAACGTGTTTGTCGCCGATTCCCTGAATGTTGTGTTCCCCGAATCCATTGGCGAGCAAAGTGGGGCATTCGGCAGCCTCGACAGCAACGATTTTTGTGCCCAAGTGTTCTTTCAAAAAATCCCCGGCAGCCAAAGTTCCTGCGGACCCGGTTGCAGACACAAATGCGCGGGCCTGCAAACCCGGATGGGAATGGATGACATCGGCCATGGCTTTCCCAGTCAAGTGATGGTGAACCAAGTAGTTTCCGTACTCTGCAAATTGGTTCAGGATGACGTTTTGAGGGTCCAAACGGAGTTCGTTGCACTTGTCATAGATTTCTTTGACGTTGCTCTCTGTTCCAGGCGTACAAATGATGTCGCTTTCTTCAAGTACCCAGCGTTTGAGCCACGCGAAGCGTTCTGCGCTCATCCCTGCTGGCAAAATGGCGACGCCTCTGCATCCCAAAATCCGCGAGATGGCAACGCCTCCACGACAGTAATTTCCCGTCGAAGGCCAAAGCGCGCGGTGCTGTGTGGGGTCAAATTCTCCGTTTACAAGACGGGGGACCAGACAACCATATGCAGCAAGTACCTTGTGCGCAGAAATCATGGGAAATCGCGCGCCCAAGAGCACAACGATGGGGGAAGGAATCCCGGTGACTTCGCTTCCTAACACCAAATGAGCGGGTACGTTTTGGATTCCCCTGCGTGTTTCATCGTTGTACCAATGGACGCGCCACAAATTCAGGGGATGGGGTTCGTCTGGATCGATGTCACGAAGCGCAGAAAGGATGTGAGAGGGAATCCGATCGGGGGAACCCAACTGGGAAAACTGTGGCAGCAAAACGCGGTTTTCACGGAGTCTGTGAATGGCATTGTTCAGCATGTAGGTATTGTTTGCGTGCGTGTTAGGGGATGTATGGGAAGACATGAGCAGGAATCCTTCAATTTACGAGAGTTCCGTCGAGAAATCAGAGAACAGACATCTTGGACCAGAGTCTTTGTGCTTGGACTTTGGCGTCCTGTTCAATCTCGGCAAAGTTTGCGGTAAGAAGTTCTCCGTTTTGAACCACCCACTGTCCTTGGCACATGACATGGAGGATCGAACCAGAGGCGGAACGGACAACCAAATCGGCTGCGGAACCAGGAAGGAGATCACCAAAGGGAAGCCGCAGGTGCGATGTCACCAAGGCATAACCAGCGGTTGCACGAACCGAAACAGAGCGCGGATCTTCGTGTTCTGTTTCTTTGCGAGCCAATTCAAGCAGAGCGGCTTCTTCATCGGGCATCGAGGCTGGGTATCCGTCTGTTCCGATCGCAACAAAACGGGAATGGGAAAGAGCACGGGGATACCCAACACGGTTTCCAGCATTCGACCGCGGATTTTGGACGAGCCACAAACCCAAATCGTTGCAGCGACGGACGGCATCCCTGTCCAAATGGACTCCGTGCGCGAGGATGGAGCCCGTTGGGAGTACACCCCACTTGAGAAGACGATCGAGGGGATCGGAATATCCACGCTGTTGTGCATCTTCCAGATCGGCCACGTCTTCCGCGACATGGACGTGCATGGGAACCGCAAGCTCGCGGCACAGTTGTCCGGCGTTTTCCAGTGTGGAGTCACTGACGGTGAAACTGGCGTGTAGGCCGAAAAGACCTTGTACCCCTTTTCGGCGGTTGGTTTGGATGAAACGACGACATTCCTGTAGGCCTGCGCTCGATTCACGGAGGCCCCCGTTGCGTTCGGTCGCGCCATACGCGAGCAGCGCACGCACGCCGAGTTCTTCGCAAGCGTCGGCCAAGATGTCGAGGGAGCCGGCGATCATGTCGGGGGATTCGTGATGATCGACTAGGAATGTGGTTCCAAAACGGAGTGCTTGCGCAACGTAATACCGTGCGGCAGCACGCAGGGATTCACCGTCGAGCGCGCGATCCAAACGCCACCAGATTTGTTTCAGAATCTGGAGAAAATTCTGAGGTGGCGAAAGGGGCTGGGGCATACCGAGCGGGGCAAGACCGCTGTACAGATGGGTGTGGGCGTTGATGCGACCAGGCTCGACGGTGCCGCCGCCGCAATCGAAGCGTTTGGGCACAAGGCCCGGCGGCAAGGAGGACGCATCTGCCAGACGGTCGCCTCGAACGAGAACATCGCGACCCATGTGCGTGTTGGTTAGCAGCCAGGTGGCCATGCAGATTGTCTATTTCCCTTTGTCGTCGGAAACCACCACGGCGATCGGCGGAGGAGTGCTTTTTTGCGACGCAACGGCTTGTTCCTTCGCGTCTTGGCTTGCCCCGAGGACGCGAAATTGCTCGATGTGGCCTTCGATGAGATCGAAGCGTTCGCGAGGTCTGATGACGATGCGCTTTTGGAGCCGTTTTTCGAGGGCCTCGATAAATTCGTTGTCCGCAGAAGCGAGAAGTTCGGCGATCTCGGGGTGGGTGTGAACGACGATGGTGTCGTCGGAAAAAGCGTGGCCGTCGCGGCGAATGTGGCGAAGAACTTCATACGCGATCGTGGTTTTGGATTTGGTATAGCCTTTTCCGTCGCAGTACACGCACTGTTCCGTCAGCATGCGGCCCAAAGATTCGCGGGTCCTTTTTCGGGTCATCTCGACGAGGCCGAGTTCGGAAATCTGGGTCACGTTGGTGCGGGCGCGGTCGGCTTTCACAGCGTCGAGGAACGCGCGCATGACCTTTTCTTGGTTTGCCTCACGATCCATGTCGATGAAGTCGATGATGATGATGCCGCCGAGGTTGCGCAGACGGAGCTGATCTGCGACCTCTTTGCACGCTTCGAGGTTGGTTTTGGTGATGGTCTCCTCGAGGTTGCGTTTTCCGACGAATTTGCCTGTGTTGACATCGACGGCGGTGAGCGCCTCGCCCTGGTCGATGATGAGTGTGCCGCCGGACTTGAGCTGAACTTTGCGTTCGAGGGCGCGGTCGAGTTCCATCTCGATTCCGTAGGCGTCGAACACGGGCTCGCTGCGATCGTAAAGTTCAATGCGGCTTACATATTCAGGCATGAACGTGCCGGTGAATTTGATGAGCCGGTCGTATTCAGGCTTGCTGTCGATGATGAGTTTTTCGACATCAGACGTGAACAGATCGCGCACGGTGCGCAAGAGCAAGTCCAAATCGTGGTAGAGCAGCGACGGCGCTTTGGCGGCTTCGGACTTTTTGACGATGGAGTTCCACAGCTTGATCAGAAATTCCATGTCAGAGCGAAGCTCGTGTTCCTGGACGTTTTCTGCGACGGTGCGCACGATGAAACCGGTGCCGGGCGGACGCATCGAATCGACGATGGAACGGAGTCGTTTGCGTTCCTTGTCTTGCGCAATGCGACGGGAAATTCCGACGTGATCCACGGTCGGCATGAACACCAAATTGCGGCCAGGAAGGGAAACGTAGGATGTGGAACGGCTGCCCTTGGTGCCAATCGGGGCTTTGGCGACTTGCACGATGATTTCTTGGCCGGGGCGGAGCAAATCTTCGATTCGGGCGTCGCGGCTCTTGTCGTCGTCTTTGCGAGAACTTTCGTCGTCTTCATCGACAAAAAGCGACTTGATGTCCTCGGGAGCGCCTCGCACGTCGGCCACGTACAGAAACGCGGCCTTGTCGGTGCCGATGTCCACGAAAGCGGCCTGCATGCCGGGGAGAACCCGGAGCACTTTGCCCTTGTAAATGTTACCGACGATGCCTCGTTCCCGTCGGCGTTCGATGTAGATTTCGACGACTTGGCCGTTTTCGACGAGAGCGACGCGCGTCTCGGGTCCATCGGCATTGATGACTAGCAAGTTGGGCACGATACCGTATGCCTATGAAAAAAGTTTCGTTGTTCAGCGTCCGACCTGACACCGTTGTCAGGGTCCGAGCCGCGAGCCGTTTTTTTCGCCCGCTGAGTGCCCCCCGCGTACCACGACCGACCGGTCTTTTTCAAGGGAATCAGCCGGTTGCGGCGTGACCAGCCAGGTTGAGCGGGCTTTGGCATGGGTGTTGCTGTATCCAGAAGCGTGTAGTTGATTCGCTTAGCTTTGTTGTTGGGTGTTCGGCCTTACTTTTTATTTTCCGAATGCTTGGCAACTTGGGGCCCGTGTCCAGGCGCTATGTTTACGACCGCTTGGCGTGGGTCTCCCGACCGCTTCTAACCAAAAAAAGGAATCGGTCGGCAAGACGGCCTGCCCCACTGTATGTGTTGGCGGGCCGTTTTTGTTTCTGGGGTGGGGCAAGTGACAAAAGACCTTGGCGCGGCACGTAGAACTACGCATGATAGGCCCCATGAAACAGGGGTCCTCGCAGCGCACCGGGACACGTTGGCATCTGCAACTTGGTTTGTGGGTGTTGCTCGCGCTGCTGGGAGGGCTCCAAGTTTTTTTTGTCCCGACTGTCCAGTTCTGCCCCCAGAATGCGCCCCTCGGCGAGCTGGGGGATGAAGACGGCAGCAGCGATCTTGATCCGTCAAGTGATACCAGCAAAGAACTTCGTACGGAACGAGAAGCCGATGTTTGGCATTCCCCGAGGGTTGAATCCTCTGCCGCTCGGGTTGCGGCTTGGTTGCATTGCGCTGTCCGTAGGACTCCAAAGCCCACATCGCTGTCCGCTGATGTGTATGTGACTTCCCCTCGACCTACCACACGAATGCTTCTGTGAAGTTCCTGTCGTGGGCGGAGTCTGTCCGCTCACAAGCTGTTCCTCTCTTTTTCGTTTCTATCGATAGATTGTCGTCGCCCACGCGAGATGGCGCGGGCGTGCAAGAGGAGATGTCGTATGGGTTCGTCTATGGCTGGTGTGGAGGCTCTACCTTCCCAACCGCCTCGTTCAGGTGTTCTGTTTCCGCATGTTGGCCAGGATTTCGCCGCGTCCCTGGTCGTGTTTTTGGTTGCGGTGCCACTGTCGATGGGCATCGCGCTCGCGTCAAATGCACCCATTATGTCGGGTCTTTTGGGGGCCGCGATAGGAGGCATTGTGACGGGCCTTTTGGCGGGGGCTCCGTTGCAAGTATCCGGTCCCGCCGCTGGTCTTACGGTGGTCGTGTTCGGCCTGACCAATCGGTACGGTTTCGAGAAAGTCTGTGTGATGACGCTCTTGGCGGGGGCCATGCAGGTCGTGATGGGTTTTTTGCGGATTGCGCGTTTGACGATGGCGATTTCGCCCGCAGTCATTCACGGAATGTTGGCTGGAGTCGGTGTCCTGATCGCGCTTTCACAGAGCCATGTGGTGCTTGGGGGGGTGCCGCTGAGTTCTGCTCTATCGAATCTGCGCATGTTACCCGAGCGCGTGATGGCGATGAATCCAGGCGCTGCGATCGTGGGGCTCCTGACGATGGCAGCGCTTCTTCTGTGGCCGCTTGTGCCGATGAAACGGTTGCGCATTCTTCCAGGCGCGTTGATTGCGGTGCTCCTGGGAACGCTGATTTCTTTGACGTTTGATGTGCCGCGCGTGCTGCTTCCTGGAGGTCTGTTGGCGGCGATTCGTCTGCCGCAGATTCCGCCTTTGACAGAGTGGTCCGCGATTTTGACAGGCGCACTGACCATTTCTCTTATTGCGAGCGCGGAATCACTGCTCTGCGCGGTGGCGACAGACAAACTGCACACGGGGTCGCGCGCAAACCTGGACAAGGAACTCATTGCGCAAGGGGTCGGCAACATGGTGTCGGGTTTGATAGGAGGACTACCCCTGACCGGTGTGATTGTTCGGTCCAAAGCAAACTTGGACGCAGGCGGAAAAACGCGCCTGGCCGCGATTCTGCACGGAGTGTGGGTCGTGTTGTTGGTTTCGCTTTTGGGCGCAGCGCTGGGAAAGGTTCCCCAGGCTGCACTGGGAGGTCTCCTGGTCATTGTGGGAATCAAACTCGTGAACTTTGGTCACATTCGTGAGCTTCACAAACATCATGAGGCGCGCATCTACTTTGTGACGTTCTTGGGTGTGGTGTTTGTGAATCTGCTGGCAGGAATCGCGATCGGCATCATCGCTGCGCTGGCTGTGTTGGTGCATCGCCTGACGAGCGTAACCGTGACGGTTCACGAGAGAGAGGATGGACATTTGGTCGAGATTCGCGGCGCGCTCACATTCTTGGGGGTTCCCAAACTGACCGCCAAACTCGCAGCGATCCGTCCCAAGAGCAAAGTTGTCTTTGACATTGATGTTGAACACATGGATTTCGCCGGAATCGAGGCGTTGAAGTCCTTTTCAGAGCTTCATGAAAAAGCGGGTGGGAAAGTGATCATGGAGCTGCTCCGTTCGTTCTCCAGCGCGAGCAGTCCCGCTGTGCAGACCGATTCCCAAACAGGCAGCCAACCGACAACAGAGGGCCAACAACATGCATAAGTTGATTTCGGGGGCGCTCACGTTTCGACGACATGTGTTTGGGGCTTACAGAGAACATTTCCGTCGGTTGGCGCACCAACAAGAGCCGGACACACTGTTCATTACTTGTTCGGATTCCCGCATGGTTCCGAACTTGATCACTTCGACCGATCCGGGGGATCTTTTTGTCGTTCGCAACATCGGCAACTTGGTTCCCCCTTACTCCGAAGAGACCACGCAACCGATGTCTGTGGGGGCCGCGCTGGAATACGCACTCAATGTGTTGGATGTCCGTTTCATCGTACTTTGCGGGCATTCAGGGTGCGGAGCGATGCGAGCGGTGCTCCAACCGCCGTCGGGAAGGTTGCCCAACGTCGATCGTTGGCTTCGCACGGCGCAAGAAGGGGTTGAGCTGCTGAAAGAGTACGAACCACTGCCCGACGACCGATCGCGTGCAGACCTTCTTTCTGAACTCAATGTGCTTGTGCAAATCAAGCACTTGAAAACGTATCCCGCCGTCATGCGAAAGATCGAGGCTGGGACGCTAAAACTCGTCGCTTGGTATTTTGAGATCGACGGTGCGCAGCTCTTCTTTTACGACGCAGAGACCGGGCAGTTTGAACGACTGAACGATGAGTCCGCAGAAAAAGCCATGCGGTAGCAAGCCCCCCTTCTGTTTGTTTCCTGCGACAACCACTTCCATCAAACCTTAGTTTCCTTCCAGAAATCCCTCGATTTCCGAGGCGGCAATTTTTGCAGTCGGGCGTCTTTCTGGATCAGGGCAGAGCAGGCTCTTTTGAAGTTCCTGCAAAAAATCGCGTTCAGCAACATCAAGGGGCACCTGCGTTTCAGTCTGTATGTTCGCGAGCATTTCTGACAGCACAATGCCCACCGAATACACATCGGAAGGAGGTGAAGGGGGTGCTCCCAGCAGGCGTTCCTTTGACAAATATCTGCGCGTTCCTTGGCCCGCTCCGTGTTGCGTGTTTTCCAAGCGAGATACGCCAAAATCTGCCAACAACAAATCACCCCATTCCTGTTCTTTTTCCGGCAGTTCAAAACGGTTCCGACCGTCGCCGCGAAACAACAGATTTTCCGGTTTGATGTCTCCGTGGGAAACGCCCCCCGCATGCAAATCGGAAAGCGTCCACAGAAGCTCCCGCATGCGCAAAAGAGCGATCCGAAACGACAGACCTGCGCGGCCCAACCGGTGTCGCAACGACCCACCACGACACAGTTCCATCACCAAAAAAGGCAATGCGCCGCTCGGTTCCGAATCGGACAGAACATGAAGTGCGACGATTCCCGGATGACGCGCCCAAGACAGGAGTTTTGCTTCGTGCAACGCGCGAAACAACGCATCATCCTCGACCTGCTTTCGCACATGCGGATGAAACACCTTCAGAGCGACTTCTTTTCCCAGCTCTTTGTCGAGCGCCCGAAACACCGTTCCCATCCGCCCGACTCCCAATTCGGTTAGGAGCAGAAAACGATCTTCTGAAGAAATCGCCACCGTCGCAAAAGCGGTCCTCTGTCCCAACGCTTGGGGGTCCGTTTCTGCATCGGTGTGGATGGGTGGTGCTGCTACAAAACCGTGTCCACCCCTGTAAAAAAGAGGACCACTATTTTTTGTGGCGTGATTGCGTTGTTGCAAAAAGCGTTTCTGGGCCTCGGGATGGTGAAAATCGAGCAGAAGAAGTTCCAAGAGTGCTTTGTGCGCTTCCTCGTCCTGCCCGAGCAGGTCATACATCTCTGCAAGCCGAAGCCACAGCGCGCATTTTTCCTGGACCGGAACCAGTGTCACCGCGTGCGCAAGCGGCCCTACTGCCTCGGAAAAACGCTCTTTTTTGCACAGAGCTTGCCCCACCCATTTTGCAATTTCTGCACATGAGGGTGCGGCCTGCACAAACGACCTTCCCCAGCGAATCGCCAAGTCCTCCTCACCCCGTTCCCACAACATCTGCAACTTTTCTAGTACTTCATTGGGAATGGTTTTGGGAAACGCGCCTTGGTTTTCCTGTGCATCTACAAATCGGGACAACCACCTGTGCGGGTCTTCTGCAAAGGAGTCCCCTCGGGGGAATCCTTCCGTCGCCTGATGTGCGCCTCGCCTCGATTTCCCAAAACGCGCAAACAGCCTTTCCCAAATGCTCATGGTCCCAGCACTTTCAAAAGCAACCTGCTTGTACGGATTTCATCTTCGCGACTCACTTGCACGGGCGATCCCACCCGCCGACCATTCAACATCAAACCGCCGGTCTGTTCCTGAGCCGTTTTCTTTTCTGTTTCCATCGCAGAGATCCACGGACGTCCGTGTTCAAAACGCAGCGACAACCCCTCATCCAAACGAAATTCACCCACTCCCGAGCGCAAATGCCACCCCTTTCGGACGCCGCTGTGTACCCGCAGCAACAGCTCCTGATCGTTTTTTTGTACTTCCAAGCGAACCGCCCGCCCCAGGCCCAATACAGCCTCGGACCGCAGCGGCAGCGTGGCCCCCGTCGAGAGTCTCACACCGTCCAAAAACACTCCGTTCTTGCTCCCCGTATCCGTCACAGAAAAGCCGACCGCTGCCCCCCATTCGATTTGTGCATGTTCCCGCGATACCCCCAAATCCCCGAAATCCGGCGCGCGACCTTCTCCTCTCCCCAAAAAAAACGGAGGCGTTGCAAACACCATTCGTTGCTCCTCTTCTTCGGGACCGCGCGTGACCCCAAACGCAACGATCCCTTTGTGCAACACACGCGCTTCGATCGCATGCAGCCGACCGAGCGCCTCGGCATGCCCCGGAATCAAGCCAAGCAGTTCTCGAAAAAGTCTCGCTGCGTCGTCACGCTTCCCCTGTTGGTCGGCCAAGTCCGCCTGTGCAAACAGCGATTCCGTTGTCTGTTTGTGCTGCCGTTTTTGCGCCTCGCCCTCGTACAGAGCCTCGACTTCCTCAATGTCGCCCGCGCGTTCCAAGCACTCTGCTGCTTGTTCCATTCGCCCTGCCGCGCGAAACGCCCGAGCCGCTTGCGAAAACTCCTCCGCTTTCC
Organism: Pseudomonadota bacterium; assembly: GCA_035328405.1. GTDB lineage: Bacteria > Myxococcota_A > Polyangia > Palsa-1104 > JAEUJZ01 > JAEUKA01. Next base: position 84,216 of record DAOLIT010000011.1, read on the forward strand.
AAAACGCCGCTGCCGCCAACAGAAAAACTTCCTGTTCCGCAAGTGCGGGTTGCTCGACCGGCACCACGCGCAAATATGCTTCCCCCAAACGCCGCCACAAAGACGCCGGCACCTCCTTTTCGTCGCCGAGCAAGTGTTCCGCGACCCGCAGCGCCGCAATCGCTTGTTTTGCCAATGTGCATCGGCTTGCGGCCAGCAGGTGCATTTCCGCCGCTTTCACAGGGTCGCCACACAGCGCGTATTCCTTTGCGGCTTCTGTGTATTCGCCGACCGCTTCATGCGCAACCGCATTTCGGTACGTCGAAGAAAAGCGCCGCAAAAGACCGTTCACTTGCCCCTCCGCTCCCCGCTGCGTTGTCGTTCGTACGCTGCGAGCACCATTTTCACATACCGCTGCGTCGTCTCATAAGGAGGCACGCCCTGATGTTTTTGCACGGCCCCCGCCCCCGCGTGGTAGCCCGCGATCGTCAGCACCACATCCCCCGAAAACCGATTCGCGAGCAACCGCAAAAGCCGCGCCCCACCCAAAATGTTTCGCCGTGGGTCAAATACATCGCTGACTTTCTGTTCCGTCGCCACGTCCGGCATCAGTTGCAAAAGACCCTTGGCCCCCGCGCAACTTACGACGTGAGGGTCAAAATCCGACTCCACCTGCATCACTGCTCGCAAAAACGCCTCTGGCAATCCGTACACCCGTGCGGCTTCGGCGATGTAGGCGTCATACCGATAAAACCGCTCTGGGCTCTGGTCCGTCGCTGGTACCACATCCGCCCGGGTTTTGTCGCACCCGCTTTGCCCGGACACCGTTTGCGCCTTCCCCGGTCCCGTCCGCGAAACCACCGTCCACTTGTGCGCTTTGTCGCCTGCGGGCGGAATGTTCGTAAAGTACACAACACCGTCGCGTTCGTAGCTCCACAGGTCCGCCCGTGCGGTCCCGTGCCCAAGCAAGCCCACAAGCCCGCACACAAACACCCCGCACAGGACTTTTTTTTGCCGTTTTTCCCAAAAGACCGACGCGCGCATGGTGTCCTCAGTTTGTCTTGTCTTGTTTGGTGTTTCAAAAGGAAGCATCGCGACACACCTTCCTGACCGTTCGATTTTTTTAGGAGTTTCGCGCGCTCCCGGTTCCGTGTTCAAATGGTCTTTCGTCGTGAGAAACCGCAAATCCAGCACCCCATCAAGTCCGCCGCAAGCGCCGGTTGTCCTGCCAGACGAGGCTGTTTTCTTCGATATTTTCGGTTGTCGCGGTTCCAGAAACCTTGTTCCCGCTCGGTCGCGGATCGGCAACCTCACCTCCTGTTATTCCCTGTCGCAGGGCAACGTCCTTTTTGCGTTTGACGCAGGGCGCGGCCTCACCGCGTTGTCGTCGCGGCTGTTTGGACGCGGACGCTTTGCCGCCGTAAGCCACGTCGTCGTGCTCGTCAGCCATTCCCATGTGGACCATTGGGAGGGCCTCAAAGACGCCGAGTGGTTTTGGCGGCGCGACAACGGCCTGTCCGTCACTGTGTGTGGCCCTCAGGAGGCTCTGCTCGCCATCCAACACGGCCTTCGCCATCCAGCCTTTGTGCCCCTCGAAATGCTCGCCGAGGGCACCGTCCAAAACCTCGAGTTTCGGACCCTTGCCGATGGTGAGCCCCAAAATCTGTTTGGCTGGCAGGTCGAGCCTTTTTCTCTGCACCACTACAGCGGCAAAGGGACCAGCCGCCGCTATTTGGACGCCCTCGGCTACAAAGTGAAGGTTCCGGGTGGTCCCCAAATCGCCTATTTGTGCGACCACGAACCCACTCCCGACACGCGCGCCAAAGAGGAAGCTGCTCTCGACGGTTGCCAGTTGGCTCTCTACGACTCCCATTTCTTGCGAATCGCCGATCAAATGTTCGGCCACGGTTCCATCGAACACACCGCCCTCATGGCCCGCGAGCACCCCGGCATTCTCCTGCTGGCCGGCCACCTGAGCGCGCACCACACCGACGCCGCCGTCCAGTCCGCCCTCCGCCACTTTGGCAAGGGCCTCCCAAACCTCCACCTCGCCCGAGAAGACAAAAGTTTCCCCTTCCTCCCCCCATCCTTTACCCCCTAACCTCCGCAAAAACACCGCATAGGCCCCCGTTCGGGGCCTGGTTCTTGTCACGGGGACTGGCTGTCGCCTCGCGGAGGCTTCCTCATTTTGTGGGAGAGGTGTTTTTCTCGGGTGGTGCAGGGGTTTTTAGGGAGCGAACGTCCCCAGGCTGCCGGGAATGGGGGTTAGGAGCACGGCCTCGAAAGGCCGCAATCGGAGGCGGCGACTTGGGGGCAGAAGGGGACTTCCGTGCGTCGAATACAGCGGCTCGCACGCAAACGGCAACCGGACCTCAGCCTCGTCATCCGCAAAATGGAGCAGCACAAAGACTGTCTGCGCCTCGTGCTGCCGTGTAAACGCCAGGACCCCTTTTGGCACGCTCGTTTTGTGCCACAAGGCCAGCGATCCACCGTGCAGCGCCGCAAAGGCGCGCCGAAGGGCAAACAGTCGCTTGTAGTGCTGGAACAAAGAGGTGGGGTCTTTGCGCTGGGCCTCGACGTTGCAGAACGGAAAACCGGGGTGTACCGGCAAAAAGGGCCGGGTGCCCGGAGGCGCAAAACCGGCGTTTTCGTCCATCGACCACTGCATGGGGGTGCGACATTCGTCTCGGTTCAACAGAATCCCTTTCTTTCGGAGCAGCCTGCGCAGTTCCGTGGGGACAAAGCCGTACATGTTGGAAAGGGGGTCGAGCGCGCTGTCAGCAGGGAGGTCGAGGTTCGTCATCCCGATCTCCTCGCCTTGGTAGACAAAGGGGACGCCGCGCGCACACAGTTGGAGCGTGGACAGGACCTTTGCGCGCCTTGCGTCGTTGCCCAGCCGTTCGATGTACCGGGGCTTGTCGTGGTTGCCGAGCACCCAGGTCGGCAGCAACGGAGCGGGAAATTCGCGCTCGTATTCTTCGATGAGGTCAAAAAACGCCTCGGCGGAAAACGGCGTGCGCAGCGTTTTGAACAGAAAGACCAGATTCAGACCATCATCGGGCATTCCCAAATACGAACGGAGGAGCTTGGGAGGGCCAAAGACCTCGCCGACCAGAAACCGCTCTTTTCCGGGCCTGGGAAGGGTGCCGTCCGGCTGTTCGGGTTCGGGGACGGAATCGACAAAGGCACGCAGGGTGCGGGCAAACTCGATGCTGTCCTTGTGGTTGATGGTGTAGAGGTTTTGCTGGAAAAAGCCGTCAGGGTTTTCTTCAGAGGGGAGCGGACGGAACGAAAAGGGGTTGTCCGCGAAACTGGGGTCCTTCAACAGCGCGTTAAAAATATCGAGGCGCAGACCGTCGGCCCCCTGTTCCAAAAAGAACCGGACGATGGACAGCATGTTCCGCGTGACCGCCGGATTCCGATGGTTCAAGTCGGGCTGGAACGGCAAAAAACTGGTGAAGTAGTAGTCGCCGCTTGTGGGGTCGCGCTGCCAACCCGAGGGACCAATCATGGACCGCCAGTTGTTCGGGGGTTTGTCGCCGCGCGGTCCTTTCCCTTTGCGGAACAAATAGTAGTCGCGCTCGGGGCTTTTGGGGCAAAGGAGGGCCTGCTGAAACCACGGATGCTGGTCGGACGTGTGGTTCAAGACCAGATCGAACACCAGCCGCATGCCACGCCGCGAAAGCTCCTGCCGAAGCTCCACCAGATCCGCAAAGGTGCCAGACTCTGCGCCGATCTTGCGGTAGTCGCGCACGTCGTACCCCAGGTCGCGTCCGGGGCTGTCGAAAAAGGGGGTGAGCCACAGCGTTTCAACGCCCAGCTCGGCGAGCACATCCAGTTTGGAGAGGACGCCGCGCAAATCGCCGATTCCGTCTCCGTTTGTGTCGCAAAACGAACGGGGATAGACCTGATACACGGTCGTTTGCTTCCACCAGGGGAGGGCACACGCAGACGGGTTGGGCGTGGCCGCCGCAGTCGTCATGGCGCAGCCCCCTGTGGTGCTTTCTGTGGTGGTTTGGCGGGCTTCTTCCCAGCGGACTTCTGCCCTTTGGCCTTTTTGGGCACAGGGGGAGGCTTGATGGGATAACAAGACAGCCCGCAGCCGTCGGGATAAATGGCGGCGCACTCGCGGGTCCACTTGTCGGTGATGCGCCAGGGGCCGGTGTAGGGGGCGGGTTCTGCGCCGCTTGTACACAGCGCGGTTTCTTGGTCTTTCACGATCAGGTGCTCGTTGTGCTGGCCCTCGTTTTTTTCGCAGCGGAGCGCGCAGGAGACTTCCCACAGGCCGTCTTCGGGGACCATTTCCTTGCCGTTTTCGTCGTAGACGGTGTGCTTGGGGTGGAGAAAAAAGGTGTAGATGGGACGAAATCCCTCTTCACATTTGAGCGGGCAAGGGGGCCGGGTCGCTTTGGGCATTGCTTTGGCGGTTTTGGGCGAGGCTTTGGGCGCTTTGGCCCAACCGATCGACGGGAACCAAGCCCCCGCAAGGCCGCACAGCACGCCCAGGCACAAGCCCGTGGTCAGAAAGAAACGGCGTAGAAGCATCGAAAAGACCTCCCGTGATGGATGTGTTGGCGATGTCCTAGAAGGTTGCCAGGGATGGGGCGCGTGGGTAAGGAATGGCGTCGCGGATGTTGCCAAGGCCAGTGATGTAGACGAGCAGTCGCTCGAATCCAAGCCCAAAGCCCGCGTGGGGAACGGTGCCGTACCGGCGGAAATCGACGTACCAGTTGTAGTTGTCGATGTTGAGTTTGTGGTGGCGCATGCGATCAAGGAGCACGTCCAGCCGTTCCTCGCGCTGGGAGCCGCCGATGATTTCGCCGATGCCGGGCGCGAGCACGTCCATGGCGGCCACGGTCTCGCCGTCGGGGTTCATCCGCATGTAAAAGGCTTTGAGGTCTGCGGGGTAATTCATGACGACGACGGGGCGACCGATTTTTTCCTCGGTCAAATAGCGTTCGTGCTCGGTCTGCAAGTCGATGCCGAAACGGACGGGAAATTCGAACTTCTTGCCGCAGTTTGAGAGGATCGAAATGGCCTCGCGGTACTCGATGCGTTCAAACGGCGCGGCGACGACTTGTTCCAGGCGGGTGAGGACGGTTTTGTCCACGCGCTCGACAAAGAACTTCATTTCGTCGGCACATTCGGTCAGGACGGCGCGGAAGACGTATTTGAGGAAGTCTTCGGCAAGCTGCGCGTCGGCGCAAAGGTCGGCGAAGGCGACCTCGGGCTCGATCATCCAAAACTCGGCCAGGTGGCGCGTGGTGTTGGAATGTTCGGCGCGAAACGTGGGGCCAAAGGTATAGACCTTCGAGAGGGCGAGGCAGTAGGCCTCGACATTGAGCTGGCCGGAGACGGTCAGAAAGGCCTCTTTGCCGAAAAAGTCGCGGCCAAAGTCGATCTGGCCCTGATCGGTGCGGGGCAGGTTGAGCAGGTCAAGGGTGCTGACGCGAAACATCTGGCCGGCACCTTCTGCATCGCTGGTGGTGATGATCGGCGTGTTGACCCAGAAAAAGCCGCGTTCGTGAAAGAAACGATGGATGGCTTGGGCGCAGGCATTGCGGACGCGGGCGACGGCGGCGAAGGTGTTGGTTCGGGGCCGAAGGTGGGCGATCTCGCGCAGGTACTCCATCGTGTGGGCTTTGGGCTGGACGGGGTAGTGCTCGGGGTCTTCGACCCAACCGATGACGGTGACGCGCTCGGCCTGGATTTCAAAACGCTGGCCCTTGCCGGATGAGGCGACAAGGGTGCCCAGGACCTCGACAGAACAGCCCGTGGTGAGCTTTTGGACTTCGGTGGCGTAGTTTCCTAGCGCAGAGGTGGCGACGACCTGGATGGGATCGACGCAGGAACCATCGCTGACGTGTACAAAACTGAGGCCGGCCTTGGAATCTCTGCGGGTTCTGACCCAGCCTTTCACGACTACTTTTTGACCGACGGGAGCGTTCGCCGAAAGAGCGGCTTTGACGGAAATGGTTTGCATGGTGAAACAGAAATACCGCACCGCGAAACCGAGCCGCACCGAAAAAAACCAAATTCAACGGACCGGTTCGCGTGTGGTATACGGCGATTGGGAACGCGACCGGGACTGGTGCCCGGCCCCGTCTTCAAAATGGGTGGTGCGGGTGTAAAAACCGGCGCGGCGGGTTCGATTCCCGTGCGTTCCCGTTTTGGGCCGCAGTGTGGTATGGCGGTTTCTACATGGCACACCATAGGCACACACAAGGCTGTTTCCGTTTTTTGCGTTGGATGTTGGCTGGCGCGGCGTTTTTGCCGGTGGCGGCGGGGGCTCAGCCGGCGGAATTGGTGATTCGGCAGGCGTCGGTGCTGACGATGGATGGGGCTCGACCGACGGCCCAGGCGGTGGCGATTCGGGACAAGAGGATTGTGTACGTCGGGTCGGATGCGGGCGTGCAAGCGTTCGTCGGTCGCAACACGCGGGTCCTTTCAGGCAGTCCCGAGCGGGAATGGACGGTTGTGCCGGGCCTTGCCGACGCACACGCGCACTTGGTCGGTTTGGGTCAGTCCCTGCTGGCGATCGATGTGCGGGGTTTGGCTTCGGTGGAACGGGTGGTGGATGCCGTGCGGAAGGCGGCGTCGGACAGCCCGAACAAAAGCCGCTTTTTGGTCGGGCGCGGGTGGGATCAAAACCGTTTTTCTCCGCCGAATTTTCCCGATGGGGCGGCGCGGAAACTGCTGGACGAAGCGTCGGGGCAACATCCGGTTTGGTTGCGGCGCATCGACGGGCATGCAGGTTGGGCGAACAGCGCGGCGCTGCGTCTTGCGGGCATCGATCGGAAAACGCCGGACGTGCCTGGAGGTCGCATCTTGCGCGATGCGAGCGGCGAACCGACGGGGATTTTCATCGACAACGCGATGGAGCTGGTCGAAAACAGCCTGCCCAAACCGACGGGGCCCGATGTGGAAGCGGCGATTCTGCGTGGGGCGGCGCACGTCACGGCGCGGGGCCTGACCGCCGTTCACGAAATGGGGATTTCCCAAGAGGCGGTTGCGGCGTACAAGCGGCTTTCGGAACAGGGCCGTTTGCCGCTGCGGGTGTATGCGTTTTTGGACGATCCGGTGCCGCAAAAGCTCGCGCAGGTGCCGCATTCGCTGGCGTATGAAGCGGAACTTTCGCGGCTGTCGGAACAGCTCGATCGCCCCGGTGAAACAGGTCTGTTTTCGTTTCGCGGTTTCAAGCTGTTCGCTGATGGTGCGCTCGGTTCGCGTGGAGCGGCGCTGTCCGATCCATATGCAGATGATCCCGGAAACCACGGGCTGCTCGTGACGCCGCCCGATCACATCGAGGCGATGGCTCGGTTTGCGCTGCTGCACGGGTATCAGCTCACGACGCATGCCTTAGGAGATCGGGCGGTCGAGGAAGTGCTTGCGGCCTATCGCCGAGCGGGGGTGGGGCTGCATCGAAACGTCCGTTTTCGGGTGGAACATGCGCAGGTCGTTGGCAGTGCAGCACTCGGAGCGGGGGGTTTTGCGGCGCTGGGTGTGATTGCGTCGATGCAGCCTCAACACGCACGCAGCGATGGTCCATGGGCACCTGTGCGGCTTGGGCCCGAGCGGATGAAGCGTGCCTATGCGTGGAGACTGCTTCTCGACAGCGGTGTGCATGTGGCGTTTGGTTCCGACTTTCCGGTCGAGGAAGCGGACCCGCGTTTGGCGCTCGAAGCGGCGATCTGGAAAACCACACCGCCTGGGCCGGACAAAAGGCCTCCGGCGGATGCGCTGACGGTGGGCGAAGCGGTGCGCTTGTTCACGGCGGATGCGGCGTATGCGGCTTTTGCAGAAGACCGGTTGGGCAAGATTGCAGTCGGGTACGGAGCGGATCTGACGGTGCTGGAGGGCAAGCTGTCGCTTGATGAAAAAGAGGCCCCGCCGCTCGATTTGCCGATGCGAAAAGTGGTGCTGACGGTCGTGGACGGCGCGATCGTGTTCGAGCAACAAAAGCAAACGGCGCGGCGACAGGATGCGCCTGGGCCGAATCGGTCTTCGGGCAAGCGGAGCAAGTGAACAGCGCACGGCGCGGGGGGCCGGTTTCGCTTGCGCGGAGGCCTCGCGCTTTTTTACCGCGCACAAGGGAAGCGGCTGTTTATAGTGCCGCTCATGAACAAACCAAACGAACCAGTACCCGAGCCACACGTTCACGGTCCCGACTGCGACCACGACGGCCCCGACTTGGACCCGAGTTTGCTTCTGTCCAAGCAACCGTACATTCGGGAAGAACCGAAAATCGGTCGCAATGACCCATGCCCCTGCGGGAGCGGCAAAAAACACAAAAAGTGTTGCGGCTAGGTGGGGGCTATTTGGGACTGAGGGGGTGGGGGGAATGG
>DAOLIT010000012.1:0-64040 GCA_035328405.1 Pseudomonadota bacterium
GGGCGAACCCCTCGGCCAGCCGGGCGAACCGGTTTGTTCACCTGATCAAACCCTTCCGCCCGCCGTGCAAACCCCTCGTTACGCCGTGCAAACCAGTTTGATCACCTGATCAAACCCTTCCGCCCGCTGGGCGAACCCCTCGGCCAGCCGGGCGAACCGGTTTGTTCACCTGATCAAACCCTTCCGCCCGCCGTGCAAACCCCTCGTCACGCCGGGCGAACCAGTTTGATCACCTGATCAAACCCCTCGTTGCGCAAACCGGTTTGATCACTGCCACCGGCGGCATTCTTGCGAGCGTTTCCAGATTCATGGCAATGTCGCCCTCTCATTTCATAAGAGAAGGTTCAATGCCACCGTCGAGCCAAATGGAGACCCAAAAGGACCCAGCCATGAGTGCTTCTATGCTTCGCGTGGCCTATGATGGCCCAGCGTTGCGCGACGGACGCATGGACGTTCGCGATCTGGCACCCGCCTTGCTCTCGCTTGGAACTGCATTTCAAGAAGCCAACAAAGTTCTGCATGGCGATAAAGCTGTTGTGCGTGTGCTTGTGCGCGCTGAGTTTCACCCTGGATCATTTGAAATAGCTCTTGATATTACACAAACATGGCCAGCCATAGTTCTTGCTCTTTTCTCTGGCAATGTATCTTCTGGGGCTGCAAATCTCATTGAAATAATGGGATTTGCCAAGGGAACTGTTTATACTGGCTACAATACAGTCCTTGGGCTCATAAAGAAGCTAAGAGGGCGAGTACCAAAGAGTGTTACAGTCATCCAAGATGGCAATATAAAGATAGAAGTAGATGACGAATATATCATTATAAAGAAACCTGTTTTCGATGTGTTTAATGACATGAAGGTGCGTACAGCGATACACGATGCGATGCGCCCTATTTGCTCTGGCGGAATTGAGCGTTTTGAGGTGCGAGATCCTGCTTATCGCCTGGAATCGCATGCTGCTGAGCAGGTAGGTTTCCCGTCTGTCATTGAGAGCGTCAGTCGCGAAGATCTGCCGGCCCTGGTACCGCCAGAGCCCACCGCTGCGCAACCCCAAGAACAGTTGCCGCCATCCACGCGCCAAATGATGCTCACCCTGGTCTCTGTCACATTTAGAGAAGGCAATAAATGGCGATTTTGGGATGGGCAAAGCAATCTCATCGCTGAAGTTACAGACCCCAACTTCCTGCGTCAGATTGAGGCGCGAGAAATCAATTTTGCCAAGGATGATATGCTCATCTGTAATGTCACCACCAGGCAATCCGCCGGCCCTCATGGGCTTAAGACAGACCATGAAATTACAAATGTAGCTAAACATATACACTTGCCACGACAAATGGCGCTACCGATTACTCCATCAACAAACGGTCCAAATCCAACCAAATAGCGTAAATCGCGCAGTTGGTTGGTTCCCAGCCATCCGGCAGAGCCAAGCGCCAGCTGGGCGAACCCCTCGTTGCGCTGGGCAAGCCGGTTTGATCGGGTACACGAGGACAAAAACGGCTTGCGTGCGCAGGGGGGACCGTGCCCAAAGTGGGGGCATGTCCTCGCTGTCGGCCTATCACCGCCGTCTGTTTGTCTTTCTGTCGGTCGCGTCGTTTTTCGAGGGCTTCGACTACTACGCCCTGGCGCAACTTCTGCCGGAAATTCGCGCGGCGTTTTCGCTGTCGGTGTCGCAGGGCACACAGCTCGCGAGTTTTGTGAACCTGGGCATGGTGCTGTCGTTTTTTTTGGCGCGGCAGGCGGACCGGTTCGGGCGCAGCCGGCTGCTCGTGTGGACGCTTTCGGGGTACATGGCGTGTACGGGGCTGTCGGCGCTGGCTCAGACGGCGTGGCAGTTTGGGCTGTGTCAACTGCTGGCGCGGCTGTTTCAATCGGCGGAAGTGGCGACGGTGATGGTGTTTGCCGCCGAGGAATTTCCGAAAGAACGCCGAGGCTTCGTGCTGGGCGTGATCCAGGGGCAAAGCGCGCTCGGGGCGATTGTGTGCGCGGGAGTGACGCCGTTTTTGGTGGGGACACGGCTGGGGTTTCGGACGGTGTATGTGGTCGGGAGCCTGCCGCTGCTGTTGGTGCTGTACCTGCGCCGGAATGTGCGAGATTCGGCGCGGTTTCAGCCCGTTGACAAAAGCCAGCGCCTGCCCCTTTTGCGGCTTGTGCAGAGCCGGTATCTGCCCAGGCTGCTTTTGCTGTCGGCGATTTGGGCGGGGACGATGTTTTGCACGCAAAGCGCGATTCTGTTTTTCAAGGATTTCGCGGTCACGGTGCGGGGTTTTACAAACGAACAGGTGGCGCACATGCTGACGATTGCGGCGGCGGGGTCGTTGCCGCTTGGTTTTGGGGTGGGAAAGGTGCTGGACGTGCTGGGGCGGCGGCTGTCCACGGTGCTGGTGTTCGGTCTGTCGATCGGCGGACTTTGCATCAGTTACACGGACGCGAGCGGGCCAGTTCTGACGGTGGGGCTGTGGCTTGGGATTGCGGGGACGACGTGCATGTTGGCTGTGCTCCAGACGCTGACGACAGAGCTTTTCCCGACGCACATCCGGGCCGAGGCGTTCGGGGTGGCGGGCAATTTGATCGGAAAGTTTGCGGGGGTGGTGTCGCCGCTTTGTGTGGGCATGCTGAGCCTGCACATCGGATACGGGCGGGCGGTGCAGGCGACGGCGCTGGGGCCGTTTTTGGCGCTGGTTCTCATCCTTGTGTTCGTGACCGAAACCAAGGGGAAGGACCTGGACGAGACCTCGGCTTTGTAGACGGATGTTTCGGAAAACGGGGGCGACGTGCGTGATACGATGGCCGAGATTTGGCGACAGGAGTTTCCCGATGCAGCTTGACAAGCTCCGAGAGCAGCTTTTGGAACAACACGAAGCGTTGCGCAACCGGATTTCAGAGGTGGCGGCGCTGGCGGCGCGCCCACGAACAGGCGACGAAGCCAAACTCTTGCTAGAGAAAGTGGAACAGCTTGTGGCGGCGCTCGAAGAACACAACCTGTTCGAGGAAACGAGCCTCAAAGGCATCCTTGGGACGCTGGATTCGTGGGGTCCGCAGCGCGAAAACCTGATGGACCTGCACCACATACAGCAGCACCGTCTGGCACTGACGGCGCTTGCGCAGACGGCGTCGCACAGCAGCGGCCTGGGCCAGCCCGACCAAGGCCAACCGTTGCAGCACGTCCTCCATTCCCTGCTGGAACACATGCAGCAAGAGGAACGCGAGGTGCTTCACAAAAATGTGCTGCGCGACGACGTAATCACCGCCGACCCCTTCGGCGGCTGACCGCACTTGGGGAAGTGGCATACGCGATGGCGAGTGGAAAGAAAGACGCGGACGTTTCTTCGCCGGATTTGGCACCGGTTTCTGCTCCGGCTGGGCGGGTTCGACGGGGGAAACCGATTTCGGTCAAACCGTTGCGGGAGCGGGGTTTTTCGGCAAAACGCGTTGCGGCCACGCCCGGAACCGACACGCTTTCGGCAGGGCAGCAGGGGGACCCGGAACCCCGCGATGGGGCGTCTGCGGACGCGGTGGCGCACTATTTTCAGGAACTCAAACGCCTGCCGGTGTTGTCGCCTGCGGCAGAGTACGAGCTGGCGCGCCGCATCAGCATTTTGGAAGAGGTGTTGTGGGTCCACATGTTGTCTTTGGCCGCGCTCGTGCCGCACGTGTTGGAGGTGCTGACGGACTCGCTGGGTCGCGTTCCGCCGGAGCACGCGGCGCTGCGCCAGGCGGCGCGAGAGGCTTGCGGGGGCGACCCGAACGCGCCCAAGGCGCTGGCGCTTTTGGCGGGACGGTGTGCGACGAAGCTGCGGCAGCTCGACCTGGACCGGCTGCTCGTGGGCGGCGTGCTCCAGGACATCCGCTCGCTCGACGAGGCACGCCAAGCCAATACGCCGTCTGCTGCCTCGGAGATTTCGGACAAGAGCTGGCAAAACTATGTCCAGGGTACGTTTGTCCTCGAACGGCTGATTGCGCGGGCAAAAGAAGACTTTGTAACGGCGAACCTGCGGCTGGTGGTTTCGATCGCGCGGCGCTTTTTTAAGAAAGACCAACTGCCGCTCGCGGATCTGATCCAGGAAGGCAACTTGGGCCTCATCAAAGCCGTCGAGCGTTTCGATTACCGGCGGGGATTTCGTTTTTCGACGTATGCGGCTTGGTGGATTCGGCACGCGATTTCGCACGGCGTGGCGGACAAATCTCGCGTCGTGCGGCTGCCGGTTCACATGCTTTCGGACCTGCAAAACATCGTGCGCCACAAGCGTCGCATCGAACGGGAAACGGGCCGGACGCCGACGCAAGAGGAATTGGCCCAGGCGACGCGCCTGCCCGTGGAAAAAATCGCCAAACTCGACCTGTCGCTGATGGACGACGTGCTGTCGCTTGACCGGGATTTGTCCCGCGAACACGCAGGCACGTTCATCGAACAAATCGAAGACGAAACGGCGGCCCCAAGCGTCAGCGACCGTCTGATCAGCGAAGCGATGCTGCGCGAAGTCCAGAACCTGCTCGGCAGCCTGAGCCCGATGGAGGCGGACATTTTGCGGCTGCGTTTCGGACTGACCGGCGATCCCGAATTGACGTTCTCGGACATCGCCGACAAATACGATCTGTCCAAAGAACGCATCCGCCAGATTCAGGAACGCGCGCTGGACCGGTTGCGCCGGTCGATGGCCCGCAAAGACCTTTTGTAGGCGGGAAGGACGAAAGCAGGATGCAACCGGGCGACTGGCTGAACGGGCAAATCCGGCTTCTGTCGTGGCTCGGTGAGGAGTTTTTCGGCGAAAGTTTCATGGCCGAGCAGCGCCCGATGTCCCGGCGCGTGGTCGTCAAATTTTTCAAAAGCGCGCCTTTTGGTTCCCCGGACTATCTGGACCGGTTCCGCCACACGGCTGAGCGGGCGATGCTGCTTCACCACCGGCACTTGGCGTCGGTGCATGCGTTCGGCGTGCTCGACAAGCCGTTTGTGCCGACGGCGCTGCGTTCTGGCGGCGAACCGTCCCTGGCATTCGGGGCCAACGCCACGGCCAGCGCAAGCACAGGGGCGGACGGCGGGATTCCGTGGATTGCGACCGACCCTCTGTCCGGCGTGGATTTGCGTTCGTTTTTGGCGGACGGAATCGCGCCCGCTGCGCTGCAAGCTCTGCTGCTGCCTGTCGCCGATGCCCTCGATCAGGCCGCTGCGCTGGGCCTTTCGCACGGCGAGCTTTTGCCCCAAAACCTCTATTTAGAAGAGCGGCCCGCGTTGCCTCCTCATCTGTGGTTGGTCGATTTGGGAGTGGCGAAGTTGTTGTCGCGTGACCCGCTCGATGTACCGCTGTCTCCGCAAAGCCTCGCGTACCGAAGCCCGGAGCAATGCGCCGACGGGCGGGCGTGTTTTCCTTCGTCGGACCGGTACGCGCTTGGAATCGTTCTGTTTGAGGCAGTCGCCGGGCGTCCTCCGTTTGTTTCGCGCGAGCCGCACACGTTGCTGCGCGAACACCTGACGAGTCCGTTGCCGCCGCTGCGAACGCTTTTGCCAAACCTGCGGAATGCCGAGGCGCTCGATGCTTTTTTTGTGCGGGCGCTCGCCAAACAACCCGAAGCGCGTTTTCCGTCGGCCATGGCGCTGGTCGAAGAATTTGGTCGCGCGCTTCATCCGGTTCCAAAACGGGTGTTCCGCGAGGGCGCACGGAGGCGTTCTCCGCGTTTGTATCGGATTTCCCGCAAAGACCAGCCGCACCACATGGTGGATGTGGTCGTCGGGGTACGAGCCGTGCTCGGCAAGCAATCCGAATGCGAGGTCGTATGCCAAGCATTGCCTTCGCCCGATCGGGATGCCCTGACCGCCGCGATCAGCCGAGAACACGCCGTGCTGGTGTGGCTCGACGACCGGCTGCATGTACTCGACCAAAGCAGTCACGGCACGTTTGTCAACGACAAGCGAACGGGGTCGCGCCTTTGGCCCCTTCCTGACGAAGCCGAGCTGCGTTTGGGCGAACACTTGCAATTGCAAGTCCGGCTCGTTCCCAAGACGCCGGGTGCAACAAGCCCCGATCGCGAAATGGCCGGAGTCCTGCTCACCCGGACAGACCCGTATGCCCTGGGGGCCCCGCCCACGTTTCTTCTGTGGTCTCCCCTCGAGACCAGCGCGTCCCCTGTCGCAGAGATCGGCGGCCCCATGCGCCTGGGACAATGGTCTGTGTCGCAACAAGAACTGTGGTGGAGCGGACACCCCTCAGTCGCTTGGTCCCGCGCCGACAAATCCCTCGTGCTTGGGGCTGGCCCCTTGCGACACGGCGATGTCCTCCGCTTGGGGGAAATCGAAGTCCTTGTCGAACATTAGGAGGTGGGCTTTTTGAAGGAAGTCTTCCCTATGCAGGGACATTCTGCGGATGCGTGAGTCCATCGCTCATTCCGCATAGACACCCAGCGTGCTCGCGCGCTCTGCGATAAACTCGCAAACCGCGTCCCCTTTTGCGATGCAGAGGGTTTCCCTGGCGATGAAACTGTCCTCTTCGCAAAACAGACGACGGTAGGCCGCATCGGACAATTCCGGCGCTTGCGTGATGTCTCCCACATACAGCAAATTCATGAGGCCTGCGACCCCTCCGCATGCCAGAAAACAGCGCCCTTGATCAGCTCGAGGATAGTCGCGCAGCCAACCGGTCGCTTCATACGAATCGTTCACACGAACCACGAGTCGTTCGGAGGGAACCAGCGACTCAACAGACCACCGTCCCCATCCCAAACAATTCACGATCGCCACAAGACCCAGCAACCAATCCTCACGGGTTTCCAGCATCGGGCGGACGACTGCATCCCATTCAGCGGATTTCATGATTCCGCCAAACGTATGAAAGGCACAAACATGCCCCGATTCAATCAACAGATAGCGCCCATCTTCGACAAGTGCGGGGTCCCGTTCCAGACGGCGGAGTGTGGCGAACGAGATGCGGTTGTAGTAGTCCGCCAGGTGTTTGGTCAGATACAGGCCAAACGCCGGAATCAGTCCTTCCTCGTTGCCCGAAAAGGCCAGATTCGAGATCGCTTCGATGATGGCTGCTTCGTCAATCGCCATCACAACACCTCCAGCTCGATTTGGCAGGAGTCGGTGGGATTCTCGGGGCCTTCGCAAGCGATGCAGCGCGTTTCTTCTCCGAATACACGGTCTGGATGAATACCCAGTGCAGCGACGAGCGCACCGATCCAAAATCCGGTTGCAAAGTGACAGACAGGGGTCTTGGCTCGCCCCATTTTCAAATGCCAACCCAACGCATAGTGCGAGGTCGTCAGCGTGACAATTCCCCCAGCCGGCGTCAGTTGTGCAACCTCTGGATACCCGAAACCAAGCGCCATGAACATCTGTTGCGCGAAAGCAATTTTTGCCGAAAAAGAGAGTTTCCCCCGTTTTCGTTCTTCCTCGGAAAGGAGTTCCAGGAGGAGCAAATGAGAAGCCTCGCTGCTTGCGGCAACTTCGACTGTTTTTGCGTCTTTCTGAAGTGCGTCGGACACGGTCTGCTGCAAAAACAGATTGTAGTGATGGCAGTGAAAAACGATCCGGCGTCCACCGAGCAGAAGCAGATTCCGCTCTCGATCGAAACGGAGTGCCTGGGTCATGACAGTTCCCCCTGCGACAGAATTTCTTTGAGCGCCCGTTCTGCGGCAGCAACGGTCGCCGGATCGTCATCCAAAGTGGCAGCAAAACGCGAAAGGGGTTTCCCCACTTTCAGATTCAGTCTGGCCAGATTCACACTCGGGAGACCCTTGCTCCGGGTGCGAACCTGCTCGACGATCTCGACCAGACGTTTTCCCATGTAGGTGCCCCCAAAAACTGCCCTGTCAGGATGACGGAACCGCCTGTCGAAAGTCAACCTGCGCGCGGTTCAGCGGCTTGTGTAGATCCTGCAGGACGGAAGTTCTATGGCGGAAAGGTAGCCCCCTTTTCCACACGCGGTATCGAGGCCAATCAAGTCTCCGCGAAACCACACATCGGTAGGATCATCCAGAATTTTCGCGAACCAACTCAGGTGATCCATGGGAAGTTCTTTCGTGATCGTGTGGCCAAAACAGAGTCGCTTCCCTTTGTAATTCCGGTAAAAATCCGGCTCGCGACACCAGAGCAGATTTCGTGGACGGGAGTCCTCGGGATGAAACCAAGTGTCCCCCTCTCCATCGAGACCCGCGTGAACATAGATTCCGTGCTCGTCTTCGTAATAAAGAGGCAGCGTTTCGAGCCAAGTCCGCAGTTCTTGTGGAAACCACTTTTGCGGTGTCAAAAGCAGACCCGCCTGTTCGACTTCCGAAAGCTGTTCACAGTGAATCAGCGACTGCATGGCCGGAAAACACCCGTTGTCTGGACGCAGCAAAAAACCGGGCTCCGGTTGCTTCAAACAACGCAGCCACGCTTCCTCGTGATTGCCCATCAGGGGAACTATCTTGGCCGGTACTTTTCCTTGCAAGGTCCAGACAATTTCAAAGACGCGCGCGGAATCCGGCCCACGATCCATGTAGTCGCCCAGGAAAACCAACGTGTCGTCGCTGGTCATGGCTGGCAGGCGATCGAGCAAACGCAGGAGATGTGAAGCCTCCCCATGAATGTCACCGATCACAAAAGTACTGCCCATCTTTGCCATCCTATCGCGAGGGAATTGTGCTTTCACACCGTATTCTGAAGGGAGTTCATTCGTGGCTGCACACACTCACCCCCATTAGAGGCCACTGTCCCTCAAGTTTCGTCAGGCAAGATGGGTTTCGTTCAATCGTCGATGCGAACGCGGACATCCCCCACCAATTCCTTTTGGTGATTGACGATGGGGTAGTAGGTATGTGAACGGAGTTTTTGAAATTGGGAATCGTTCAGGAAACCGAGCGCAGCAGCGAGTTTGCATACGAGGGGCCCGATCAAACGCTGATTCCCATCCTCAATCTTGATCGCCAAGCCACAGGGCCCACTGTCCGGCAGTTCTCCCCCCAAGGCATACACTCCGTCCGCTCCCACTTTTGCGATGAGTTTGCCCATAGACACCTGCATGAGGTCGGTACACAAACGACCCGGCCCTGCGACAAGTTCTGGGTGCGTCAAAATCGCCGTTTTGAGACGTTGCCCAGCCTCGCGATGGGGCTCCGGCAAAGTTCCCGCAAAAAAGCGCGCGTACGACAACGCCAACCCGACGAGCGGGGTCCGAAAAACGACTGCACCACACCCATCTACAGCAAGCTGAATGTTTTCCGGGGGAGTTTCACTTACGTGAGCCAGGTGCGACAGAATTTCCTGTTGAAGGGGGTGATGGTGGCGGTTGTAATCCGAAAGGGGGAAACCGTGCGCACGACAGGAGGCGAGCATCGCAGCGTGTTTGCCAGAACAGTTGTTGTGGAGTCTGGTAGGAGTCCTCTGTTCCGCCGCAAGTTGTTTGGCTTCCTCGGTTCCGAGCGGAGTGTGTGGCCCACAATGCAGGTCGTGTACGGTCGCCGAAATCCGGTCGAGCATGCTTTGCGCGAGCGCGACATGTGCGGGCCCCCCGGAATGCGACGCACAAGCCAGTGCAAGTTCTCTGTCTCCGAATGAAAACCGACTCACTGCGCCGCTGGAAAACAGACTCAACGCTTGCACAAATTTGGCTGTTGAGCGCCAGAACGTAGGTGCTCGGGGGTCCCCTGCCTGCATCAGGATTTGCCCCTGCGCATCCACCAACACCGCGCGAACTCGGCTCTGTGATTCCACATAGCCGCCGCGCAAGGTGTCGATGATGATGTTCCACTTGTTAGGTTCGTTCACGTAGTCCTCCGTTGTTGCAAACATGTTCGCGCAGTCTGCGTGTCATTGTTTCCCCACTCGCAGTCACGCGCAGGCGTCGCATGGTCGGCGTTTCGGGCGACATCTCGACGCAAAAGTATGCGTTGGGCCATTCGCTTGGGAACTTGTCCGCCCACTCAATCACAACGATCGCTCCCGACGCCGCAGCCTCCCAAAGACCCAAATCGGACACGTCGGATGCTTGCACAAGACGATACAGATCCGAGTGCCACACCGGCACGTGCGCTTCATACTGATGGACCAGCGCAAAACTCGGACTGCTAACCCGGGCGTCCTTTTGTACGCCCAGCCCCTTTGCAAGCCCTTGCACAAAACAGGTTTTCCCAGCGCCGAGCGGTCCTAGTAGCAGCAGCACATCGCCCGCTTGCAAAACCTTTGCGAACCACTCCCCCAAAAGCTGCGTAGCCTTTGGCGTTTTTGACACAAACTCACAAGCAATCGGGTCGTCGGTGAAAGAACTAGCAGGGGAAGGTTGCATCGGACTCTTTTACTCCACTTGTCTTGGGTCTTTTGCAACAAAGTTCCTGACCTCCCAAAAGACGCGCCGTTCCAACAGCACAAGGTACAGAAAATAGGCCAATACGGCGCAAGCAGCCTCGAGCAGGAAACGCGACCACGAAGGTCCTCTGTGAAGCCACGCACACAACGCATCGGCACAAAACAAGGCCGCGCACACCACCGAACTTGTGCGGATCGCCGGAACACAAGCTCCCAAAAAACGCCATACAGAGATCTCCTCAAGGGCGATCACCATCCCGGTTCCGAAAGCCGCCGCGAAAAACAGCGACAACGAAGAAACCCATGCCACCGACTCGGGATGCAAGCGAGCGGTGTCCAGAACAGACACCCCCACAAGACCCCCAACAAACACCACGAGTTGCACGCCGTACAAGGCCGCTGCACTGCGAGATTTGTGGAGCGCAGACAATTGCGAAAACGAAAGACGATGCAAACCCAGCGACACTCCGCCCAGCGCAAAACCCGTGAGCACAGGAGCCACTCCTTGCCATTTTTCGGGCAGGCACGCCGACTCAAACAGAGGTGCCAACCAAGCCGCGCAACACCCAAGTGGCAACAGAACCAAAAGCAAGTATTTGGTTCCCAGAAGAAAGCTCGTGTGGCGCGTCTGTGGGTTGGTTGCAGACAGAGCCCGCACAAGTGCGCTGCTTGCATACATGGCTACCGTCTCGCTTGGCGTCATCAGCAGCGTGTACCCGACGGCATACAGACCTTGCGCCGACAGCGAATACACCCGGCCCACAAACACGTTGTCCAGATACAGCGTCGATAGCTCGACGAGCGAAGCCAAATAAATCGGCCACATCATCGGCCACAGTTCCCCCCTCAAACGCTGTCTGGCCGCGCGCGGAAGCCTCTCTTTGTATCGAAACACGGGCAATTTCAGAGCGAACCTGAGCCACAACAGCCGGGCAAGCTGCCGACTCAACGCGCCGAGCGGCAAACACACCGCGCCCACACCCCAAGTCGCCGACGACACGGCGACGATGACATAGGCCGCATCTCCGATGGCATCCACTCGAGTCAGGTCCGCAAAACGCAGCTCGTAACGCAATCTGAGCGCCGGGCACAGCGCCAACCGTTCACAAAACACAGCGACGCAATACAACCGCAACATCGGCCAGGCTTCCGGGGCCGAGAGCACATCGAGAAGGCGGTTTCCGACGAAAAACAATCCTCCGAAAACCAACACGCCGACGGTGAGCACAAACTGTTCGACCCACACCGACGCCTGCGAAAACGAATCTTTCCTGGTCAACAACGCCTGCTGCGGCGCAAACAGCGTCGCGACCTGCACCACCGACGCGACAATCAGCGCCAAATTCGCCTGCCCGTATTCCGTCTTGTGGACAAAATGCGTGATCCAAAGCGTCGCCAAAAGACCCGCCGCCCTTCCCAGCAAGGCCCCGACCGTCGTCAGCGCCGCACCCTGCGCACTTTTTTTTTCCACTTGTTGCGGGGCCACCGCGTCGTCCTGCACACCGTTCACCGGCGCAGTCTATCGTGGACCGACGCGAACGGGTCACGCACGAGCGTTTTTGCCGCTACTTCTTGCCGCGCCGTTTGCTCTTGCCGTCTGTCTTGCTCGTCTTGCCGTCTTTTTTGCCTTTGGAGCTTTTTCCAGACGGTTTTTTCGTGAGCGTGACCGACGGAATTTTGTCTGCGTCACCAGACACCGTCACTCGTTTGGACTCGAAGCCATCCAACCGAAATTCCAAGGTTACGTCCTCATTTTGTGCGACGCGATCGACCGTACACGGTGTGGTTTTTTGTGCGCAAAGCGGCTCGTCCTTGCCGGCCTCGAAGACTTGCGCACCCGGCGGATTGGTTTCCACATTCCACCGGATTTTCTTCGGCGCGGGCGCAGGCACAGGATTGCCCTGCGGCGGTGTTCCGCTGGGTACAACCGGCTTGTCGGGTGCCTTGGGCGGCTTGGATGCCGGGTCTGGCATATTCAAGCGGCTATATAAGACAGCCAAAAGGCCCAGCAACAGCAGCGTCGCCATGGCGAACAGGGCAATCCTCAAACTCCGATTTCCCAAAACCGAAGTCTGGGCTGCCGGTGTCGCAGGCGTTACGGGCATCACCGTTTTTTGATCTTGTGTTCCACTCGGAGGAAGCTGAAAAGCGCCGCCCTCGGACATGACGGTTTTTGCTTCGCTCGAGGATGGTGCTGCGGGTCCTGCCGGTTGCGGCGGCTGCGCAGGTACACGAATCGCGGGCAGCATTCCGCTCATCCGAACATTGACCTTTTCCAGCTCTTGCTCGACCTGTGCCATCGACGGACGGTCTTGTCGCTGCTTGGCCAGCATTCTATGAACCAAATCGCGCAACGGTTCAGGAATGGCCGGGTCGTGTTCCTTGAGCGGCGTCGGCTGCATGTAGATGTGCATCGCCATCAGCTCGCCCGTGCCTGCGGCTTGAAACGGCGGCTTGCCCGACAGCATTCGATACAGCATCACCCCGAGGGAATAGACATCAGCCTTGTCGTCCACATCGCCCGCGTTCTTGCACTGCTCGGGCGACATGTAGAGCGGCGTTCCCATCATCACGCCGGCCCGTGTTTGAAGCTGGTCGTTGGCTTGATATTCCTGCTTCACTTTCGCGATTCCGAAGTCGAGCAGTTTGGTTCGCTCGACGCCCGGCACGTTCGCGTCCGGCACAATCATGATGTTGTCCGGCTTCAAATCTCGGTGAACGATCGTCTTTGCATGCGCCGCTGCAAGTGCCGACGCAATTTGTCGTCCCAGCCGCACGCACTCGAGCACCGGCATCTTCCCGCCCGGTGACTTCTTCATGCGCGCCGAAAGCGTCTCCCCCTTGAGCAGCTCCATCACAATGTACGCCGTGCCGTCCGTGTGCTGGCCTGTCTCGTAAACCTCAACGATGCCGGGATGATTCACGACACAGATCGCGCGAGCTTCATTGATAAAACGAAGTGCGATTTGCTGATTCGAGGCGTGCTCTTTGTGAAGCACCTTGATGGCCACGCGCTTGCCCGTCTCGTCGGTCGCCTCGTACACCGCCCCCATGCCGCCCTCGCCAAGCTGGGACTCCACTTTGTAGCGATGAATCATCTGGCCGATCATCGCCACCCCCGCAGATACGCGGAAACAAAGGAACTCTTGGGAGTGGCTTCTCGACGAAGACAGAGCACGGCCCGAACAGTATACCGCGCCTATGGCCTGTTTTGGAACGCTACTTCTTGCCGAGCGCCGCGAGCTGCGCGTGTGCGAAATCCCGGTCTGCTTCCGCTACCCGATCACTCTTGTTCACCTTGAGACGCTCGTTCGCCTGCTCGAGCAACGACTCGGCGGCTTCTTCGGACAACTTGGCTTGCAAAACTGCGCGCTGAACCAGGGCCACGACTTTGTCGCGTCCGTTGACCTCCGCAAAACCAGCGCCAACCGCCAAAAGACCCTTGTCACTTCCTTTTCGATAGCGAAGTACACCTGTCTTGATCGCCGAGAGCATCGGAACGTGACCAGGCAGCACCCCAAACTCACCGAGAAGGCCCGGCACCGTGACCTCATCCACTTCTTGCTCGAGCGTCTTTCCCTCGGGCGTGACCACCTGCAAAGAAAGCATGGCTCACTTGACCTCAGACAGCAGTTTCTTGTTCTTCTCGACGGCTTCTTCGATCGACCCAACCATGTAAAACGCCTGCTCGGAAAGCTGGTCGTATTCCCCATCCACGATGCCTCGGAAACTGCGGATCGTATCGGACAGAGGCACCAACTTGCCGGGAATGTTCGTGAACTGCTCAGCGACGTGAAATGGCTGCGAAAGAAACTTCTGAATCTTTCGAGCACGCTCGACAAGTCGCTTGTCTTCTTCCGAAAGCTCGTCCATGCCCAAAATCGCGATGATGTCTTGAAGTTCCTTGTACCGCTGAAGCACCCGCTGTACGTCGCGAGCACACTTGTAGTGATCCTCGCCGACGATGTGCGGCTGAAGCAACGTCGAAGTCGAGTCGAGCGGGTCCACTGCCGGATAGATTCCAAGCTCTGAAATCGCTCGCGAAAGCACCGTCGTGGCATCAAGGTGAGCAAACGCAGTAGCCGGCGCTGGGTCGGTCAAGTCGTCCGCAGGCACGTAGATGGCTTGCACGGACGTGATCGAGCCCTTGTCGGTCGAAGTAATCCGTTCCTGCAAAGCGCCCATTTCCGTCGAAAGCGTCGGCTGATAACCGACTGCACTCGGAATGCGACCCAAAAGAGCGGAAACTTCCGAGCCCGCTTGGGTAAACCGAAAAATGTTGTCCACGAAAAAGAGAACGTCACGGCCTTCCACATCGCGGAAATACTCAGCGACGGACAAGCCCGTAAGCGCGACGCGAGCCCGCGCACCTGGCGGCTCGTTCATTTGGCCGTAAATCAACGCGACTTTGCTTTTGGGCAAATCGTTCTCGACGATAATTCCGCCTTCGATGAACTCGCGGTACAGGTCGTTGCCTTCGCGGGTACGTTCCCCTACACCGGCAAACACCGAAAAGCCACCTTTGGCCTTTGCGACGTTGTGGATGAGTTCCATCAGAAGCACGGTTTTTCCGACGCCCGCGCCGCCGAACAAGCCAATCTTTCCACCCCGACGATATGGCGCGAGAAGATCGATGACCTTGATGCCGGTCTCGAGCACTTCGACTTTGGTGCTCTGTTCGGTGAATTTGGGCGGCGGCTGGTGAATCGCACGGAACTTCTGTGCGTGAACCGGGCCGCGCTCATCGACCGGCGCACCAACGACATTCAAGATGCGACCGAGAACTTCCGGGCCGACGGGAACTTGAATCGGCGAGCCTGTGTTTTTCACAGTCTGCCCGCGCTTCAAACCGTCAGTGGAATCCATCGCGATGCAGCGCACGGTGTGTTCGCCCAAGTGCTGCGCTACCTCGATCGTCAGGTTGTCGTTTTTGTCGTCAATGGCCGGATTGCTGACCAAAAGAGCGGTGTTGATCTCCGGGAGGCCACCGCGAAATTCCACGTCCACGACGGGCCCGATGACCTGGGTGATGCTTCCAGTGCTGTGTGCTTGGGGTGTATTCATCGCAAACTATCCCTTTAGCGCCTCGGCACCACCGACGATCTCCATAAGTTCCTTGGTGATCGCCGCTTGGCGAGCGCGGTTGTATTGCAAAGTCAGCCTGCCAATCATTTCTTTGGCGTTGCGCGAGGCGTTGTCCATCGCGCTCATCCGAGCCCCCATTTCCGAGGCAATCGCTTCCAAAAAAATCCGGCAAAGTTCGGTTTCCAGAAACAGCGGCAAAAGATGCTCAAGCACGGCTTCGCGGCTGGGTTCGTACAGGAAATCGATAAGTTGTTTCGGTTCGTCCTCTTGAGCTTCCGAGTCTGCTTGCCGAACCGGCTCTCTCACACGAACCGGCAACAGCCGTTCAAGCTGCACCGTCTGTGACGCCGCAGACTTGAACTCGTTGTAGAGCACATAGATCGCATCCACTTCGTCGTTCACAAGCGCCGCAGTAAGCTGCAACGCCAATTCCCGAGCTCGCGTCGCTGCGGTCTTCGGCTCAACGCCCAAATGTTCAGCCACCACTTTGTGTGACCGACGGCGGAAATAGTCGCGACCCTTTTTGCCAAGCACGACCAGATTCAGACTGCGCCCCTCTTGCAGCTTGAGTTCCGTCGCAAAACGCTCGGCACGCCGAAAAATCCCACTGTTGTATGCACCAGCCAGACCGCGATCCGCAGAAACGACCACGAGCTGCACCCGCTTGTCCGTGCCACCAACGAGGATTTTGTGAAGCGTAGACAGGGAAGGCACGTCTTCCGCTTGCGCCTCCCCACCAACGGGCGATTCCGTCGCCGAAGGGTCGGCAACCAAACGAGCAGCCAACTCGTCTGCAATCTCCGTCATTTGGCGCGCATAAGGCCGAATCGCTTTCACCGCATCTTGGGCACGACGCAGTTTTGCTGTCGCGACCATTTTCATCGCCTTGGTGATTTTCTGCGTGTTCTTCACCGACGCGATGCTCTTGCGGATGGACTTGAGCGACGGCATGGACTAGCTCGCCTTCTTTTGGGCCGCCGGTTTGTCCACGAAGCGTTCGCCAAACTCCGCAAGCAGCGCGTCCAATTGATTTGACAGATCCTTGAACGCCTTTTTGTCGCGGCACTTCTTGTCCAGGTCGTCCCACAAACCCGGCTTGGTGTCTACAAAAGCGTACAGTTCCCGCTCGTACCGAAGCACCTCGCTGATGGGCACTTTGTCCAAGAAACCCTTGGTTCCCGCGTAGATCACCAGCACCTGCCGGACGACCGGAAGCGGCTGATATTGACCCTGCTTCAAAAGCTCCACCATTCGAGCGCCCCGATTGAGCGAGTCCTGGCTGGCCTTGTCGAGGTCGGAACCAAACTGCGCAAACGCGGCAAGTTCGCGATATTGCGCCATTTGCAGACGGAGCGTGCCCGCGATCGCCCTCATTGCGGCGACCTGAGCAGAACCGCCCACGCGGCTGACCGAAATACCGACGTTCACCGCCGGACGAATCCCGGAAAAGAACAAGTCACTTTCCAGATAAATTTGCCCGTCCGTAATCGAGATGACGTTCGTCGGAATGTAGGCAGAAACGTCGCCTGCCTGCGTCTCGATGATTGGCAGAGCCGTGAGCGAACCCGCGCCTTTGTCGTCTGACAACTTCGACGCACGTTCCAGCAACCGGCTGTGCAAATAAAACACGTCGCCCGGATACGCCTCGCGCCCCGGAGGCCGACGCAGAAGAAGCGACAATTGCCGGTATGCGACCGCCTGCTTCGACAAATCGTCGTAAATGATGAGCGCGTGCATCCCGTTGTCGCGGAAATACTCACCAATCGTGACGCCGGCATATGGTGCCAAAAACTGTAGCGGTGCAGGCTCGCTCGCACCCGACACGACTACACAGGTGTACTCCATCGCACCCGTCTGATTCAGCTTGTCCACCACGCTCGCCACGGTCGATTGTTTTTGACCAATGGCGACGTAGATGCAGAACATGTTCTGCCCTTTTTGGTTGATGATCGTGTCCACTGCGACGGCGGTTTTTCCCGTCTGGCGGTCGCCGATGATCAATTCGCGCTGACCTCGACCGATCGGAATCATCGAATCGATCGCTTTGATCCCGGTTTGCATCGGCTCGTGAACGGATTTGCGATACACGATGCCGGGTGCCTTGACCTCAATTTTGCGGCTCTCGGTGGACTGGATTGGACCTTTGCCATCGACAGGTTGGCCCAGCGCATTCACGACGCGCCCGAGCAAGCCCTTTCCGACGGGAACCGACGCAATCTGGCCCGTCCGTTTTACGACATCGCCTTCGCGAATCAGCTCGTAGTTGCCAAGCAGCGCGACACCGACGTTGTCCTCTTCCAGGTTCAACACCATGCCCTTGATGCCGTGCGGAAAATCGAGCGTCTCGCCCGCCATCGCCCCGGACAATCCGTAGACCCGAGCAATACCGTCGCCAGCCATCAAAACCGTGCCGGTCTCTTCGACGGAAACTTTCTGGTCGTAGTCTTCGATTTGTTTGCGAATGATCTGGGAAATCTCTTCGGCCCTGAGTTCCATATCTGCTCCTGCCACCACGACCCACATCGGAGTGTGAGTGGCCCATTCGGTCACGTCGCGCTACATGGCGACTCACTTGTTTGTTTTATTGCTGCCAACGCGCTCGCAGGTTCCGCAGTTCGCCGCGCAAGCTGCCGTCGTACACCAAGTCGCCCACTTGCGCGACCACGCCCCCGAGCAGCGAAGCATCGACCGTTTTCTCCACAATCACGGTCTTGCCCGTCGCCCGCCCGAGTGCAGAGCGAATCCGCACCTCGGTTGCTTCATCCAGCGGGGCCGCAGAAGCCAACCGCACACGGACGCGCCCCGCCACGTCGTCCACCATTTGACGCAGGCTCTTGGCGATGCCGGGCACGTTCGCCATCCGTCCCCGCGCCAGCAGAAGCTTCGCCAAATTTTGGCTTGTTTTGGACAGCGCAAGCCGCGCGCACACATGCTCTAGCACCTGTTGCCGCTGCGACTGAGAAAAAGCTGGATTCAACAGCACGGTCCGCAAATCTGCACTCTGTTCGACCGCTTCGGCCAAACGTCCGACCTCAGCGGCGAGCACTTCAAGGTTCCCCTCAGCCTCCCCGATACTCACAACCGCGCGAGCGTACCGTCGCGATACAGATCCGCTCAACATGCCCGGCCTCCCGTCGAGGTTTGTGCTTCGATCTGCCCGACAAATCGCTGGACCAAATTGCGTTGATCCAGATCGCTCATCCGGCTCTCCATGAGTTTTTCTGCCAAATCCACCGCCAAAAGTGCCGTTTTCCGCTCCAAATCGCGTTTTGCACTCTCGATGGTTTGCTGGACTTGCATTTCCGCGTCTTTCAGCAGCTTCTCGGCCTCGGCTTCAGCACGCGCAATGATCTTCTGTCGTTCCAACTGCGCTTGCCCCGCCATCGACTGAAGCAGCGCATCGATTTCTGCCTGCATCTCGTCGGTTTTTTTCTGGTACTCCAAAAGCCGTTCTCGAGCCTGATTTTCCAAATCCCGCGCCCGGTCGAGTGCCTTCCGCACTTCCAAATGTCGCGTGGCCATAAATTCTTTGAATGGTTTGCCCGCATACTTTCCGAGGACAAACACAAACGCAGCGAAATTGAGCAGCGCAAACAAGAACGGCGGATGGTGATGCGTTTTTCCCGGCCCGTAGTCGAAGCTGATCCAGTTTTCAATCACAGGGCCGGCTTCATGATGAACGCCGCCTGCATGTGTAGCCTGCGCTGCATGGCTTTCGCCTGCATGAGACCGTTCTGCATGAGACGGTTCCGCCTGGGGAGGCTGAGTCGGCTGCGCCGGTTCTGCGTGGCCAGGTTGAGTCGGCGTCGCCCCTTCCGCGTGGCTAGGTTGAGTCGGCTGCGCCCCTTCGGCGTGGCCAGGTTGCATCGGTTGCACTGGTT
This sequence comes from Pseudomonadota bacterium, assembly GCA_035328405.1. Classification (GTDB taxonomy): domain Bacteria; phylum Myxococcota_A; class Polyangia; order Palsa-1104; family JAEUJZ01; genus JAEUKA01. Next base: position 19,244 of record DAOLIT010000012.1, read on the forward strand.
CCGCATGAGAAGGTTGCGCAGGCTCGGAGTTGACAGTTGCAGGTTGATTCTGTTCTGTCGCCGACCCGGCCTTGCGAAGAGGCGGAAATGCCTCTTTTGCTGCAACAGGATTGCTCGGGTCTGGCGCAAGTGCGGGTTGTGCAACCCCCGTCGGCTTTTCCACATTCGGGGCCGTCGGAATTTGCGCAAAACCAGGCCGCGCCATCCAACACAGCACGCCCAAACACACCGCCGAAAGACGAAGGAAAACCGTTCCGTGCACCCTACACCTCCCGTCCCAAGAGCCGCCCCGCCAGCAAACGGGACAGCCCATCGGCCCGTTCCAGAAGTTCGGCTTGCGCTTGTTCCACCTGACGATTCACTTGCTCGCGCGTCGCCCGAACCCGACTTTGCGCTCTGTCGCGAGCTGAAGCCAGCAGTTCCGTCTCTCGCAACCGCCCCTCGTTGGAAAGCCGCAGCCGTTCCTCTTCTGCTGACTGTCTGGCTTTGCCCATCTTCTCTTTGAATTCTCGCTCAAGCTGCTCGGCGCGCGCTGCGGCCTCGGCCGCTGTCTTCTCAGCACCCTCGATCCGGTGTGCACGCTCGGTGCGCATCTTTAGGTAGGGCTTCCACAAAAATTCAGACAGAACGAAAAACATCGCGAGGAAAATTCCAAACTGCAAGAGCACCGTCCCATCGATGTCAATGACGGGCGGGGCTTTTTCCTCTGCACCCTCGCTAGCAGCGAGGAGTAGTACCTGTAAGGTCATGAATGCTCCGGTGGCTCGCGGAGCAGGCACTTACCACTTGCCGAAACACTGTGTCAAGACCCCCTTTACCAGCTATTCAGACGGCGGCGCGGCGGTCTATGATGTTTTTATGCACCTTCCAAACACGTCGGTTCCTCGGTCTTCCTCACCCGCGAACGCGCAAACGGCTCAAACCTGCGCCTCCGCCGCCAAAGCCATGCCGCTGCGGACTTTCGGACTTGCTGTGTTTCTCAGCTTGGGTCTATTCGGCGTTGGCTCCTGCGCCGCCCTTGGTCAAGGTTCGAGCGGCCCACCGCCTCAAAAAGGCGAACCCACTCTCTCGAAGTGCGTAACGGGCTCCCAGCTCGAAAAGGTCACAAGTTGCGCCGAATACTGCGCTAGCCAGAACTTGGGGTGCCAAAACTACGGATGCGTCGTTCCCGGTGACACCAAGCGTTTTGGCGGGGCCGCTTTTGACAATGCCCTGTGCGCCGGCAACATGCAAAAAGGCTTCCAGTGCAACGAGCCCTTGCTCGGCGTGGGAGCGATATCCTGTTGCTGCACGGGCCTTTAGAGACAGCACCGGTTGAGGCAACCGCGCGAAAACACATGTTTTTGCGCCGCAAGCACTTGACTTCGAGTGAAAGCTACATCCATATCGCGGTATGAACCCTAGCTTGGCTCGCTTCGTTGTGCGGCCCGCAGATCCACGCCGGGCTCGCCTTCTCGGCGAACGGTTGGGTTTGCGACAGTTGACCGCACAGCTTCTGATCAACCGTGGTTTGGCCGACGAACAAGAGGCCCGGCGTTTTCTCGACCCACGTCTTTCGGATTTGCGACCTCCCGAGGGTGCGCAGCCCATGGCCGGTTTTGCAATGGCCGTCGAACGACTGCGCCGCGCGGTGCTCGACCGTGAAACCGTCGGCGTTTTTGGCGATTACGACGTGGACGGCGTTACGACCTGCGCGCTGTTGACCGACTTTCTCAATCGTGCGGGTGCCACGGTGACACCGCGCGTCGCCCGGCGCGGAGACGGTTATGGTTTTGGAAAAGCCGACGCACACGACCTGGCGCATTACGGCTGCGATCTCATTGTGACTGGCGATTGCGGCACGAGTGACCACGAAACTTTGGCGCTGTGCAAGCAAATGGGCATCGACGTGATTGTTGTCGATCACCATCAAGTCCCCGAACGACCGCCACAAGCATTGGCCCTTCTCAATCCGCACCAACCCGGCTGCGCATTTCCATTCAAAGGTCTCGCTTCCGTCGGTGTTGCATTTTATTTGGCTGCGGCACTTCGCACTCGCCTGAAAGCCAGCGGTTGGCCGCACTTGCCCGATCTGCGCGAACTCTTGGACCTCGTTGCCATCGGCACCATTGCCGACTTGGCACCGCTCCTCGAGGAAAACCGCGTATTGGTTCATACCGGCTTGCGCGAGCTCAAGCGATGTTCTCGTCCCGGCTTGCGCGCGTTGTGTGAGTTGGTTGGCCTCGAGGAGGGTGCCACCACCTCCGGCGATGTCGCATTCCGTCTGGCCCCACGCCTGAACGCTCCCGGACGCTTGGGCGACGCTACCGAAGCCCTGCTGCTCCTCATCGAAACCGACCAGCGCAAAGCGCGAAACCACGCCGAAAACTGCAACGAAATGAACAGCAAGCGCCAACTCGTCCAAGAAAGCGTGTTGAAAGAAGCGCGCAATTTGGTCGAAGAGCAGCTTCGTTCCGGCAGCCCCGAGGTGCTGGTCGTCGGAGCACCGGGCTGGCACCCGGGCGTCGTCGGCATCGTCGCCGCAAAACTGGTCGATCTCTACGATCGCCCCTCCGTCGTCATTGCCTTCGAGAACGAGGTTGGACGCGGTTCTGCTCGGTCCGCCCAAGGCTTTCATTTGTACAAAGGGCTACACAAAGCTGCGCCCTTGCTGCTTCGCTATGGTGGACATGCTGCGGCGGCTGGCCTTTCTGTTCATCAGGATAATTTGTCTGTTTTGCGAGAAACCTTGTGCGTTGCCTATCGACAACAATTGGGAGAACGACAAACCAGTCCACTGGTTCAAATCGATGCCGTCGTCTCGCTAGACGAAATTGACGAACGACTTGCCCAAGAATTGTTGCTTCTCGAGCCATTCGGCATAGGAAACTCCGAGCCACTTTTGCTTATCAAAGAAGCTGAACTGGTCCGACATCGTGTTGTGGGAAGTGGGCATTTGCAGCTTACGCTGCGATCTGGCGGACTGCTTCGTGATGCGATTGGTTTCGGCTTAGGAAATCGCGCACAAGACATGAAGAGCGGAGGGAAGCTCAGCCTGACTTTTGTACCTCAGTTAGATAGCCACAGAGGAATAAGACGAGTCAGACTTCGTGTCCGAGAACTTTTCTAGACCACCAGTCCCTCTTTTCCAAAAGTACCGAACACTGAAACGTTCTGTGCTTACTTCGATGAACTGTAAGACGGTAACGACGTACACCGATCGAACCAGTTTTGCAGGGCTGGATAGATTGACATGTCGATCTGCATCATCTTGACATAATTGACCCATGATGCCAGATGCAAGTCTGCGATCGTGAGACTGTTTCCCACCAGATATTGACGGTTTGTCAGGTGGTTGTTCAAGATTTGCATCATTTCTTGAACTTCCTCTTTTGCGCGCACGCCCGCTTTCTCGTTGCGTTCCTCGACAGGGGCCCACTCACCAATATTTCGCCCCAGCCGCGACATGGCCTCTCCAAGCGTCGCATTGGTCCACACAATCCACATCATCGCCTGGCCGCGTTCAATGCCTGGTGCCGGATAAAGCCCTCGCTGAACGCCAAATTGCTCACCCAAATACATTTGGATCGCTGCCGATTCAAAAATAGGCACACCATCATGAACCAGCAGCGGAACTTTCCCATTCGGGTTCAGCTTCAAAAACTCCGGCTTCTTGTTGTCTCCGGCTTGCAGATTCACCTCCACACGCTCGTATGGAATCTTCAATTCCTCCAGCGTCCAGTGTACCGGCGTCGCACTTGAATGGGCAGCATGGTAGAACGTAACACTCATTTCGATTCTCCTCGGAAAACTATGTTTTTGATGTTCGCTCCCACAACCGAGAGCGCAGCGAAAATACTGATCAAAACTTCAGTGTTCAACAAAAAACCACCACATCCGCCCACACCCTCGGGTTGCGCCAATCCGCCTCCTCTCGTCCAGAAAATCAAGCTTCGGTTTAGGGACCAACAGCGACGGGGCAAATTCGAATGTGTGCCGAAGATTCAAGGGGCGGCGATTCGATGACCAGCACATCGCCGCGAGCAGAGTAGACGCAACCTGAACAGGACACCGTGTAGCCATGTGGATAAACCGCTCGCGGAACAAACAATTCCGTCTCAACCGATATCGATTTTTCAGTCGTATATCTTGTGGAAAAACAACCACTTCGCTCATCGTACGAATAGGATAGACTGTCCCCTGATACGCGGATTGGATATGGTCTTAAAAGAGCATCCAAGAGCGTTTTCTTCTCGATTCCGTCCTGTTCAAAAAGACCATATCCTGGCCCAAATGAAGCATCCCAATACATCGATGCCGCTCCCACTTCTGCAACTGCATCATATTGAGCATCCATGTATTCAACGATACCGGGATGGTTTGCGATTCCACCGTATTCCCCAATCCACAACGCGGCATTCATACGGCTCGCTTCCATGGCCAATTCCTGCACATTCATGAGCAGTGCTGCTCGACGACTGTCATCGAATCCCTTCCCCTGTTCTGCTAACGCATCATAATTGTGCGGCGCATAAACGATATTTTTGTAGTGCATCGAAGGCAAACTCGATGGCATACCAAGGTTCCGAGTCAGCGCAGGTTCAACAAATGCGATCCAATGTGGTGCCGCGCTTCGTACCTCTTCAATTACACGTTCATAGAAGGGCCATAGACGATCTGATTCAAATGTATGCGTATCTGCGGTCCCAGGAGAAGGTTCATTGATGATATCGAATCCAATGACATTTCTTCTCGCTGCAAATTTCTGGGCAACTCGCCCCCATGTCTTTGAGAAACTCGAAACAAGTTCCGGATCTGTCCATAATTTATCAAAACACGCCCGAACTGGCGGACTCAAGTATTCCAAAAACCACGGTTCGACCTTTTTATGTGCAGCATATTTTTCTTCATCACAAACCCAGCGTGGAGCACCATTATGGCCGAATCCAACTCCGAACACATCTTGGTGCATATCGAAAACTACTAGAAGGCCAGCCTGCTCTGCCCACTCCACTCGGCGTTCGACTTCATCCAAATAAGTTTCGTTGATTGTTCCTTTTGTTTTTTCCAAGGCAGCCCAACTCAACAGGAAACGAATGGAACGAAATCCATACGAGTATAGTCGCTGAAAATCAGACGGCTTGTGCGGACCTAAATAGGGACTTGTCTTGTGCTCAGAAGAAAGATTGATACCGCGCAATAGAGCAATCCGGTCATCTGGATCTCGAAGAAATCCTCCTTCGACATGCCAGGTACGCGCAGTTTGCACATCGCTGCAACCCATCAATCCAAATACAAGCCAGACAAAAAGCGAAACGCCGTGCCTCATGAAATGAAGCACATAACATACTTCGCTCTTCGGTTGGGAAACAGCGAGGAAAGGAGCCAACCTACCACTTGGTGAAACCGATTGGACCCATGACAGAGCTGGCGGATAGTGCCGGGGAGCCGGCAGCGAGGCTGTAGTCACATTGCGATGGATTTGCAAACTTGGGGTTTGCGGTGAAGTTGCCGGTGCCACAACTCATGTCTGCCCCGGAACCCAACAGGCTGTGATGCACGTCTCCGTCGCAGCTTGAAATGGAATAAGGCCACACGATGCTATCGACGACGGCTTGAGGTGTCGCGATGGGCGACGGCGACAAAATCGTGCTGTTGTAAACCCGCGCCGTGCCGCGCACACCCGTGCCCGTGTCATACAAGAGCACATTTCGGAGCGTCGCCAAACCATCGGTCATGCTGATGCCTTTGTCGGCGGCGTTGTGGATGACGCTGTCCTCGATCGTGAAGGTGGAATTGGAATGGTCAATCGCGTCGTCGCCAATATCGACGATGAAGCTTCGTCGAATGATTTGTGTGGATCTAGCACCGTCGAGGTGGATGCCATCTCCGTCGTAGCGCAGGGGCGTATCCGGGCCACGGCCAATGCTGGTCCACCACGAATCCTCAATGACAAGTTTGTTGCCACTCGACAGGAACTCTGCGCCAATGCCAACGCGCGAAATCAGCGAGCGTCGAATTTCCGTCGCGCCCGTGCCTGGACTTTGAAACATCATTCCAGTGGCGTCGGTAAACACGCTGTCCTCGACGATCAGGTTGTGGGTGTTGGCGATGTTGATAATGGGCGGTCGAGGATGGCTCACGATCGGCCCATTGCCCGCACCCGTGAGGACAACCCACCTCAGCGTCGAACTTCCGCTGCCCACAAGCGTGATTCCGCGCCATGAGTCTGGGTTTGACAGCGACGGACCACTGACAGTGTGGGTCATCGCTTTTTTTCCGCGCTCTGAAAAGAACATGATCGGCTTTTCAAGTGTTCCGACCGCATCGACTGTGCCGTTTACCGTCAGCAACGTGCCGTCTTCAAGTGTCCCAGTCGTGTCCACCATCACGAGCGTCCCCGGCAAAATTTTCAGCGTCGCGCCCGTCGGAACGACCGTGTTGTGCGCAGACAAACGAATGTTCTCGTCGGGGCCCCAAGTCAGATCTCCATCGCTCAACGTCGCTGGCATCACCCGCCAAGTCGGATCGGCCAAGATCGTGAGCTTTTTCGTCGCCACCCGATCACCCACTCGGACCGTGATCACATGCTCTCCCGCCGGCACAGTGGAACCACCGTCAAACGTCAGCGACACACTGCCAACGCCGTGGTAGAAGCGGACAGCCCCGACGGGATTCGGCAGATGATCATCAAATTCGACGACCGAAAACGGTATCGAGGCCCCGTCGGAAATGCGATTGATCGTCACAGTGCCGAACGTGTCGAAGCATCCATCTGTCACGATATTTCCCGTCGCTGGGTCGAGCAATTCGACCCTCAGCGTGAGTGGCTTGTCATTGGCTACTCGACGGGACACCGTCACGCGCAAATCCTGATCGATTTCGCAGCGTTCTCCGACGAAACCCGCTGCACACGCACAGGAATACTGCCCGATCCCATCGACGCAAGTTCCCCCGTTTTCGCACGCATCCATCGGGCAATCGTCATGATTCGTTTCGCACAACGTCCCTTCAAAGCCAGCCGGACATTCACAACCAAACGCACTGCCGTCTGTGTGACAAGTGCCGCCGTTTTGGCAGGGCTGGTAAGAGCACGGATCTGCGTCAGGCGGCAGCTCAGATTGGGGCGGCAAAACGATGGGCTCGACTTGTCCCGCATCACAGCCCGAAATCAGGTTGAGCGATAGCAAGCACGCTGGAACAAAAAGGCTTCGCCTGGAAAAGACGCTCGACATGGTAAGACCTCCATAAGTACGTACAATGCGCTTCGATCTCATAGCCACACTACGATGTTTGAGAAACAAAAAACAGTCGTATAAAGAAGTTCTCTCGGTGAGAGCTACGAAAGAATTCTAAGACGATTCGCACGCAACTTTTTCCAAAAGGATGCGACTGATGCGTCCAAGCGTATTGAATCAAGAAGAGAATCATGTTTCCTTCAAAAAAATCAAATCATTCACAGACTTAGATCATCTCAGCCTGGCCAAGAAAATTCCTTTACTTGAATTTTTACCAGACCTTGTAAAACACTCACGATTCTGTAATAATGAATTCTGTATTGACACCATATGGTGGGGTCTATTGGCATAAGGTCCTGGGGTTTGGAGTCACCAGGAAAAACAAAAACTGGAAAATCTATACAAACCAAACGAATCGTGAATCAAACCGTCTTTTGAATAGTTAAGATAGCCTTGCATTGAATTAAAGAGGGCATCTCTCATGCAGGAAAAGAAGATTAAGCAAATAGAGTTCAATGATTTCGCAGGGATATTCTTTGTTGGGTTTCTTTTGTTGCTGTGCTCAGCATGTGAGACCAGTACATACATGAGCGTGGATGCCGGAGCCGCTGTGGATGAATCTCCGCCGTTGCCGCCTCCCGACAATGCACGCCTTTTGGTGTTGAGATCAGCGCGATGGCCAGGTGGCGGTCGTGAACTGTCGGTTGGCGTATTGGATCAAGCTACAGGCTTGCCCTTTTCACCGGATTTGTCGGAGAAATTGCAGGTCACTCCGACAGATGGATCGACCTTGAAGTCGAAAATCAGGCCAATGGTGTTGCCACCAGGTTATACGGCAATCCTATTGCCACCTCGTTTGACAAAATCGGAAAGAGTATCCCTTTCTCAAGCGATCGTGGATTTTGCAAACAAGAGGCCTTCTACCGAACGAATTGCGCTCTATCGACATGGAACTCAGGTGCAACTTTTTTCCAATTTTCACTTGAACCGGCAAAGACTTAGCGAGGCACTCGATCGATATCAAAACGGCCCTGATGGAGACAACGATCCTCTTCCGCTCGTACAGGCCATTTCACCTGTTGCCAGCGATGTAGAAGAAGTCGGCGGGCTGGGTCCAGATGTGATGCGCGCCGTCGTGGTGTTGACCAAAGAGCCAAAAACAGCCTTTGTGGATTTTGAACACGTTTTCGCGATTGCGGTCAACCCGGACACACCAGGGCTGGGTTTGGCCTCCCAAACACTCGACGCCATGCGCCAAAAAGCGTTCTACAAACTGGCTGTGTGTGGTGCCACAGACAAATTGGCGGCGAAATTGGAGGTAAGCGGAATGATCGGAATGCGCTCGACATCGCTTCCCTCGACGCTGCCTGAAGAAACAGCCTTGCCTTGCCTGATCGATGCAATCAGCCAGGGAAATCGATCGTTTACGCCTCGTATAGAACTCGTTTTTGATGACACACAGAGAGCAGCCTATCAGGAACGAATCAAAGCAACACAATCTGCGACATGGAATGAAGCACTTGCAAAGAGCGATTTTCCAACGGGCGTTCGGATCGCACCAGGGCAACCCGTCCTGCAAGCTACAGCACATTTTCGTGGAAATGGATCAATCCGCTGCGACCGAAAAAGCATGGTGATTCAACTTGATGGTCCAGCACGGTATTTGTTGACAGATTCAGCAGTTGATGAGTTCACGCTTATTTCGATGTGTGACGATTCTGCATATGTTTATGCGCCAACAGCATTCCGAGTCTTCTCAGAAGATCTATTTTCGCTGAAAATGCGGTTTGTTGAATTGGTAATTGACGGCTCTACGAGAGGCGTTTACATGCTCCTTGAGAAGCCTCGAGAAGAACTTGTCAGAGACAGCGCCCGGGTGTCTAGTGTATTGCGACGTGATTATCCGCAAAATGGGTCTGATTTTTTTGAGGTTGAGTATTCAGATACGGAGGATATCAACGCACCAGCAGTTCGTTATAGCCAATTTGCCTCTAAAATTGGGTCGCTGTCCGGTGATCAACTGATTGCAACAGCGAGGAATTACCTGGATCTTGACCAGTATTTAAGCTATCTCGCTCACCAATCCATCCTTCGATCTGGGGATTACATTGATGAATTGTATTTTTATGGAGCTGAGCAAGCAGATGGTTTGGGTGGGACAACTGAAGCATACAGAGTGATGGCGTGGGACCCCGAGGGCTATACAAATTGCCATTCGGGTGGCGCAAATGCATTTCCAGATGCAAACCAGCTCGCTTACTGCTCCGAGGCGAGACTCGATTTCAAGCTGCTCGCCGATCAAAAGATCTATCGCCTTTTTGTGGACAAACTAGAAACCGCATTGAATACGACATTGGCCAGGCAGCGGTTTTCTGACAGTTTGAATCAATCCAAACTTGAACTACAAGCTTGGCTTTCCACTCCATCCATTTGTGCAGCAATGACAGAATTGCTAAAAATAAACCCGGGCGCAGCGGATTGTACCATAGCACAAAGCATCATCGCCTCTCGGGCGACCTCGTTGCTATCTTCGTATGATTCTCGGAGGTCAGCCCTTCTGTCACTGATTGCCACCTATCGAAGCAAATACCCGTAAAGGAAGAGCAGACGATACGCGCTTTCAGAAAGTCGCGGTCACATTCAACCGCCCCCACTCTGGAAAACCCGCTTCAAGAAACGAATTTGGGGAACGAATTTGGGGGACGGCTTTGCGACCTCTCATCGTTTGGGGGAGAGGCGAAGCTGGCAAACCGGTTTTCGACGAGCACTGCCGGCAGGCGGTTCCTGAGAAACCACGACGCCCGTTCCATTCATGTCGAGGCGATAGCCAGTTTGGCTCGCCAGTTCCAAAGCATCGAAGACTCCTCGACCAACAAAATTCGGAACACGCAGAGAATCAGGGACTCCTGGGAAACGGACAGCAACAGGAACTGGGGGGCCGTAAGGCTCCTCTTGGGTGTCTGTTCTGGTAGGTACAGACACAGCGGGGACGTTTCCTGATTTCTGCGGAGGAACTCCCAAATATGGCAGTGCCGCCGAGGCTATCTTTACAAAAACGGGCCCAGCGACTTCAGCTCCGTAGTGCCCCTTCTGTGGTTCGTCAATCATGACGAAAAGCAGAAACCGTGGGTCGTGAATAGGAGCAAAACCGACAAAAGAGGAGGCCCAAAATTCGGGTGAGTACCGATGCGTGCGGGGATCTACTTTCTGAGCAGTCCCGGTTTTTCCACCTGCGGGGTATCCGGGAAGGTCGAGCTTTTCCCCCGTGCCGTTCTTTTCCATGACCCCTCGGAGCAACTGACGCAGCACAGTAGCGGTGCTACTGGCCATCACGCGACGGCCTTCCGGGAGTCCTTCCAGCACTGTTTGTCCCGTCGCTGAAACGACTCGCCGAAGCACATGGGGCTTGTACAAAATACCGCCATTCGCAATCGCTGCCATCGCAACCGCAATCTGTACGGGAGTCGCGGTCATCCCCTGACCAAAACTGATGTTGGCAAATGCCAGATCCCCCCACTCCGCAACTGGACGCACCTGGCCGCTCCGTTCACCAGGGAGATCGATTCCGGTCGGCGAAAAAAAGCCGAGATGGCGCAGAAAAAGAAACATCTTCTCTTTGCCCACACGTCGAGTGATTTTGCTCGTGCAAATGTTCGACGAACGCGCAATGACTTGGCTGGTGGTCAGGATTCCCTCAGCCTCTGCATCATGAATGGTTGCGTGACCCACTCGCCACTGCCCCCCTTCGCAATTCCATTCCTCATCCAAACGAATCGCGGACGCCTCAATTGCCGCACCTACCGTGAAGGGTTTTATCGTCGAGCCAGGCTCAAACGCATCCGTCACCGCCCGATTCCGAACACCACGCTCGCGGGCACCAGATGGATCATTGGGATTCACCGCCGGAACCGACGCCATGGCCAATACCTCGCCGTTTCGCGGATCGAGCGCCACGGCCACGCCCGCTTTTGCGTGAGCAGCCAAAACACCGTCCTCCAACGCCCGTTCCAACTGAAACTGAATGAAGCGGTCGATGGTCAAGTACACGTCGTGCCCGCGATCGCGCAAAAGTTCTCCGGCACCTTCGACCAGGACTTTTCGGCCACGCGCATCCTGCCATCCCACAACGGAGGCTTTGCTACCACGCAAAAAGCGATCGTACGCAAGTTCCACACCCTCGAGGCCAATCGCGTCCACGCCAGCCCAGCCAAGCAACGTCCCCGCCAAAGTCCGGCTCGGATAAAAGCGTTTGGGCTCGGGGCTCAGCCCGACGCCGGGCAGAGACAATTCGCGGACACGTCGTGCCTCATCGGGAAAAATCCGGCGTTTCAGCAACAGATATCGTTTGTCCGACTGCGCCTTACGCTGCAATTCAGCTGTTTCGACGCCCAGAATTTTTGCGAGACGCGACAGACCCGTCGTCCGACGCTCAGCGTCCGTCCATTCGGCTCGAAATTTCTGCGGTTCCAGATACACGGAATCCACATTCACGGACGCCGCCAGATCGCTCCCTCCGCGATCCAAAATTCGACCCCGATGCGGTGGCGTTTCCAGTTCGCGCAGATATTGCTCCTCGGCGAGGGAACGATACAGGTCGCGTTTTTGGACCTGCAACACATAGCTCCTCACAAGCAGCAGACCGAAGCAACACAGAAGCACGGCTGCAATCAGGAAAAGGCGCACATGCTGCCAGCGAGACGGCGACGCAGGCTCCACTGGTTTTACATCCGGTGTTTTCTGCGTCATGGTGACGTGCCCTCGACCGCTTTCACAACACGAACGGAGGCCGGCTGAGGCGGCAGCATTCGCAACCGTTCACGGGCTTGTCGCTCGACAAAAGCTGGGTCTTTTCGCGTCGCCAGTTCCAGCCGCAATCGCTGGTTGTGTTCCTGAAGTGCTCTCGCGATTTTCTGTTGCAAAGACAGCTCGTACCCAATGCGAATGACTTCCGTCCGAGACCAGACGTACAGGACGCCAATAAACACGAGCGACGCAGTGATGAGCCCGACAAACAGCCCAAACGTGGGGCTGCGCCGGGGCCAAGTCGTGATTCGGTGAAGCCGCTCGCGAAACTTCCGCAACCGACTGGTTGTTTTTCGTGTTCTTCCTAGCGTGGCCATGCGTGTGTTTTGGCTGCGGTGTGTGCCGCTCGCTCTTCGAGCGTCCATGTGCGCGCCGCCCGAAGTCGAGCCGAACGCGCCCGAGGGTTGCGACGCACTTCCTCTACAGACGGTGTCAGCGCACCTTTGAAGAGTTCGACAAACGGTTTGTGTGCGTTGGCAAACCCCCTTTGGCTGTGGACTTGGGCGACGCGATCAGAAAACGCAAAGTGTTGTTTGACCAGCCGATCTTCTAACGAGTGAAAAGAGAGGATGACCAGCCGACCTCCCGGTACCAACAGATCCGGGGCAGCCAGCAGCAAGGAGTGAATCTGCCGAAGCTCGTCGTTTACAAAAATGCGCAACGCCTGAAAGGTCCGCGTCGCGGGGTGTTTGTGCGGCTCTTTGTGGGGAACGACGCGAGCCACCAGATCGGCGATGTCTTGCGTGTCCCGCAACCGGTTTTCCGTCGCTGCATTCTTGAGAACGCGAGCAATCCTTGCACTGTGCCGCTCCTCTCCGTATTCGGCCAAGATCGCGGCGAGTTTCTGTTCATCAAGACGCACAATCGCCTCGAGAGCGGTTTCTCCGCAGCCACGATCCATGCGCATGTCGATTGGTCCACGCGCCTGAAAAGAAAAGCCTCGTTCCGCACGGTCCAGTTGCAAGGACGACACGCCCAGGTCCGCAACAATTCCATCGAGTGCCGGTATGCCTTCAGCGGCCAACTGTTGCGCCAAATCGCCAAATCGACCGTGCATCGCACGAAAGCGGGCCCCAAAAGACGAAAGACGCGCCGTCGCAAGTTGTAGGGCCGTTTCGTCGCGGTCAATCCCGAGCAAAAGACCGCTCTCGCCCAACTGCGCAACAATTTCAGCACTATGCCCACCAAGCCCGAGTGTCGCGTCGCAATAGGTTCCACCAGGCCTCACAGCCAAGAACCTCAACACGTCGGACACCATCACGGGTTGGTGGATGCTCTGCCAAGAGTCCATGTGACGACCCGACATCCCAGCAGTGGCCAAGTGTCCGGTCAAATTTTCGGCGCAGAATACGACCGAGAATGGACGAACACACCATGCCTATGAACTGCTGTTCACAATTTTGCGATAGCCGATGTGAGACACCGCGTCTCGCTTCGGAAAACCGACGCCTCACGCTGCACATCCGAGAAAGTTCTTTGGCACAATCACTGCTGAGCTGAAAAGCGTGCTAAATGTGTTCAGAGGGTTTAACACGACGAATCGTGGAGGGCCGCCGATGCGCTCTATGCGTCCGCAAAAAAGTTTTTGGTCGTTCGTAACACCGTTGCTGGGTGCCGCTCTGTTGTGTTTGCAAGGTTGCACCGAGGACAACAAAACTCGCTTCTACACCTACTGCGATGCGACAGGGTGCTACCAGTGCGATATCAAGGGTTGCACTCTGCTGGATGGTCGCCCGCCGGGGGTTTCATGCTCTTCGTCCAGCAATTGTTCGTCTGGACAGCCATGCAGCAAGAATGCCGACTGCGCTTCCGGGCAAGTCTGCAACACAGCTCGGCGCGTGTGTGAAGTGGACACGTCTGCTACCACGCCGAAAAGCTGTCGCATTCAGTCAGATTGCGGCGCTGGCAATGAGTGCAATAACGGCCAGTGCAAAACCGCGCCCGTGCCTCCAAACTCATGTGTCTTCAGTCGAGATTGCAGCGTCGGCGGTGCGTGCGTCGATGGGCTCTGCCAACGAGCGTGTACCTCCGATGCGGCTTGCGGAACCGGCCAAGTGTGCTTGCAAGACCGCTGTCAGCCCAAGCCCGTGGACAACACAGCCTGCGTGAGCAACGTACAATGTGGGACAGGAAAAGCGTGCATTGACAGCATTTGCCATCCGTCTTGCGCCAAGGATGCAGATTGTCAGGCACTCAACAAGAACGACCTTTGCGTGTCAGGTGTGTGCCGTCCCGATGCTCGCCGGTTGCCAGAGTGCAAAACGAACGCAGATTGTGGTTCCGACAAAGAGTGCGTCAATGCACAGTGCCGAACTTTCTGCATGGCGAACAGCGACTGCGCGAGTTGCAGCGATGGAAAAGTGTGTAGCACCGGCTATTGCATGACCGATCGCGAAGTGAATCCACAGTGCAAGCTGGCCGCCGACTGCAAGAGTGCAACTCTCCACTGCATCGACGGAGCCTGCGGACAGTAGGCCTGCATCTCCCGCCCCAGTTCTTTCCTCCCCTGTCGCTTCTTTTGTGCGCTCCGGCATTCTCAACTGCTTGCGTTGTCCGCAGAGTGCTGCGACGCGAGGAGACACAGCCGATACAGAAGCCGGGCTCCCACGATCGCGTCCCATTCCGCATTTCCCGAAACCTCGACGAGATCAAAACCGATGATCTGACGCCCGCTGTCTACAACCATGTCCAGTAGAAACACCGCCTCGTCCCAACTGAGTCCTCCTGGCACCGGCGTTCCCGTCTCGGGACACAGCGTGGGCTCCAAACCATCAATGTCGAAGCTCACGTAGACCTGTTGAGGCAGCGTCTCGACAATATGCTGGCAGGTTCGCGCCCAAGGTTCGCCGTGAAACTGTCGCTTGCGGAGTCCCCGCATCGGAAAAAAGCTGACGCGATCGCCCGCTTCTCGAATCGTCTCTTCCTCTTCCTCGCAATAGTCGCGGATTCCGACCTGGACAAGTTTGCTGACGTGAGGCAAGTGCAACACGTTTTCCATAATCGAAGCATGGGAATACTGAAATCCCTCGTATGCGCGGCGCAGGTCGGCATGCGCGTCGATGTGCAATACGCCGAACGTCTCAAAGCGCGTTGCGAGGGCACGAATCAGTCCGAGCGACACAGAATGATCGCCCCCCAAAATCCCAACCGTCTTGCTCAAAGAAAGATGCGCCTGCGCTTGCCTTTCAACCCAATCGTTCAATTCGCTCGACGCAGCATTCACTTCGCCTTGGTGCAAAATCAAGTCTGGGTCGTCCGCTGGAACCCCTTTTTCCAGTCGCTCCATGCAGGTTTGCGACAATCGCCGTACCTGAACATTGCGCTGCGCGATGTCGTCACTTGTGGGCAACATGAAAAACCCGGCTCGCCATCCATCGGGCCACACCGGATCAAACAGATCCACCTGGACCGAAGCATCCAAAATGGCAAGCGGTGCCTTCGAGGTTCCAGTTCGATAAGATGCAGTAACTTCCCAAGGAACCGGAAGAACAACCACTCGGCTGTCCTCGTATTCAAACGGGAGCCCAAACAACCTTCCGTTCTTTTGGCCCACATCGCTTGGTCGAAACGTCTTGTTCGTGTCACTTTTGTTCATGTGAAACCGATTATCTGTCACGCGTGAAGGCGATTCCCAAAGATCGAGCGTCCCACCCGAACAATCGTCGCCCCCTCTTCGATGGCGATTTCATAGTCACCCGTCGTTCCCATAGACAACTCTGAAAGTCCCAAGCTTCGAGCCAGTTCACGAAGGCGGGCAAAGTGCCCTCGATTCTGTTCTAGAGACCTAGAAGTGTGCAAATCTGGTTGCGGTGGCATCGTCATCAAACCGACAAGCTCCAAACCCGGCAAACGCCGCACACCTTCAGCCAACGCTGGCACATGCTCTACCGAAATGCCGCTTTTGCTGGTTTCCTCTGCGACATTGACTTCAATAAACACACGTAACGGTTTTCCTTCACGCTTGTTGGCAAGCATCTGCGCTGTTTCCAGTTCACACAAAGCGTGAAATGAATCAGCGTAGCGAGCCACATATTTAGCTTTATTTCGCTGAAGTGATCCAATCGCATGCCATCGCAATCCTTCAAGATTTGAGAGACTTATCGCCTTATCACGTAATTCTTGGGCATAGTTTTCGCCAAAATCACGTTGGCCGGCCTCAAAAGCTTCGCGCAAAAGACTCACGGGCTGCAATTTCGAGACGGCGATGAGGGTGACATCACCCGGCAAGCGGCCCGTTCGCCTACAGGCAGCTTCGATATTGCGGTTTACCGTCTGTAAATTGTCAGCAAGTACACTCACGCATTTCCTCGCACATCGAATCGAAAGAGGGTCAAAACCCAGGCGTTTCCATCGGTCCTTCCGCGCGTCCCTGAACAAACTGCCGAACAACGGGGTCATCGGAGCGGCGAAAATCCGTCGGTGAACCCTCGAGATGGACTTTGCCCTGGTACAAAAACGCGATTCGATCGGCCACCGAAAAAATGCTGGTGAGGTCATGCGACACCACCACCGAAGTGACGCCTTGCGAAGTGCTCAACTCACGAATCAGCTTGTCCACCCGACGCGCACTCACGGGATCAAGGCCCGTTGTGGGCTCATCGAACAGCAGATATTTGGGCGACAACGTGAGGGCGCGAGCGATCGCGACTCGCTTTCGCATTCCGTCAGAGAGCGTCGCCGGTCTGTGTTCGGCAAACGACTCCATGTACACCTTTTGCAAAAATGACAGCGCCTCTGTCCGAGCCTGCGATTCAGAAAGACCTCGGTGTTTCCGCAGCGGCAACGCGACATTCTCGACCACCGTCATCGAATCAAACAGCGTCGAGCTTTGAAAAACCATCGCGCATTGCTTTCGCACCGGATACAGCTCGGGCTCGGAAAGCTGATCGACTCGCGTTCCGTCGAGCCAAATCTCGCCTCGATCGACGCGCAAAAGGCCAATCGCGAGTTTGATTGCGACGGATTTGCCGACGCCAGACGCCCCGATCAAAAACAAGATCTCGCGGGCTTTCACGCACAAATTCAGGCCTCGCAAGACCTTCTGTCGGCCAAAGGACTTTTCGACGGAGACAAATTCCAGCACTGCTATTTGCCGGCTTGGGCCTGCTGATAAACGTGAAG
Organism: Pseudomonadota bacterium; assembly: GCA_035328405.1. Classification (GTDB taxonomy): domain Bacteria; phylum Myxococcota_A; class Polyangia; order Palsa-1104; family JAEUJZ01; genus JAEUKA01. Next base: position 36,385 of record DAOLIT010000012.1, read on the forward strand.
ATAGGCTCGAGCCGACGCCGCCCACCCAAAATCGGCTTTCATGGCCCGTTTTTGCATCGCCAAAAAGCCTTGCTCGTCGCTGTGATACGCCGACATTGCACGTTTGGCCGCATTTCCGAGCGCCTGGACGGAGAACGGCTGAAAAACAAAACCCGTTCCACTCCGCGAACGCGCATCGAAATCCACGACGGTATCAAACAGACCTCCGGTCGCTCGCACGATCGGAAGCGTGCCGTACCGCATGCTGTAAATCTGATTCAAACCACACGGCTCAAACCGAGATGGCATCACGAAAAAATCACTGCCCGCCTCGATGCGGTGCGCCAAACCCTCATCGAACGCCAGCCGAACAGCCAGGCGCGTCGGGAACCGCTCTGAAAGCATCCGCAGTTTCTGTTCAAAACCCGGTTCGCCCTGTCCCAGCAACACAAACTGCAAATCCGCACGATGAGACAGTTCTCCGTCAAGCCAGTCGATCAAAAGATCGATCCCTTTTTGGTCAGTCAAACGAGAAATGGTGCAAAACAGCGGCGTTCTCGGACGAACCGGCAAGGAAAGTTCACGTTGAAGATCCGCCTTGCACTGCGCTTTGCCGACCAATTCGGCAGCAAAGGCCTGCTCGGTCATGGCCTCTAGCTCCGTTGGTTGCTTGCCGTATCGCACGGGCAGTGCTCCATCGAGCCACGGGCTCCACCTGTCGTAATCAACACCGTTCAAAATCCCGACAAGCCGACCCGCCCGAGCACGCATCACACCATCGAGGCCATAGCCAAATTCCGCTGTGCAAATCTCTTGCGCATACCGCGGGCTCACCGTCGTCAATCGGTCAGCGAGCTGAAGCCCTGCCTTGATAAAGGAAGCCTGCCCGTAAAACTCGATTCCATCGGGCGTCAACAGTTCTTCTTCCAGGCCCACATTTCGCGCCTCATCGAGCGGAAACAAGCCTTGAAACATCAGGTTGTGAACCGTGAACACCGTCGCCGGAGGCGTGTCCCAATCCGCCTGCTGCGCATAGTGAACCGCCAACCCAGCCTGCCAATCATGGGCGTGAATCACGTCGGGAAAAAGACCCAGTTCCCTCGACAAGGCAATCGCGGCCTTGGACAAAAGCGCAAACCGGAGTGCGTTGTCGGAATACCCTTGCGCCGGATTGTTTGGCGGACCGTACACGCCGGGCCGATCTCCAAACAGCGGGTGCTCAATCAAATAGACGGTGACTTGAGGGCCCGGACCCGGAAGCCGCCCCTCCAACAACCCAACCTCGAAAGGCGTGTTTCCAACCGACACCGCCAGCTTGCGAAGTCGCCTGGCCAAGCCGTGCCGCTGCGGATCAACCGAACCATAGCGGGCGGAAAGTACAGTGACACGCTCGGCACCCTGCTGAGCCAGCGCACGAGGAAGCGCCCATAGAACATCCCCCAGACCACCCGTTTTTGAAAACGGCGCGACCTCCGACGCCACATGCAAAACATTCATCGGTCCATCCTGACGGCGCTACGCGCCTCGCAAACGAGCCAGAGCAGAGACAATGCCGCTTGGAGAAGCGCCAAGGCCCACGACGATCAGATCGTCTTCCGTAGTCAACTCGCGCACAGCCAACACTTCCGAAAGAGCGCCCACGAGCCGTTTCGCAAGTGAGCTGTTCTTGAGTTTCGGCACTTGCAGAAGATCCAGCACGAACTCATCACCCGACGCAGACAGAACAATGGATGGACGAAATGGCAGAAAAGCCAGCATGTCGCCAGGCTTGGTCAAGTCCATCATCATGAGCATCGCCGTCATCGGACTGTCTGAGGGCGGTTTGATTTGCAGTTCCCGAATCCGCACATGGATGCGCAGACTTTCCGCCGACAGGGCGACCGTTTCAACGCTGGCGACCGCAGAAACAAAAACCGCCGTTCCCATGATCTGAAAAGTCGCGGAAAAACGAACGCCGGGCGGCACAGACACGAGAGACAAATCGTCGGGGAGTTTGCCTTTTGCGAGCCTGCCACAAAGCCACGTCACAGCATCCATCGGGACACCGAAGCGAAGCTTCGTCGCATTGACCGCGCAACGCAAAAGGTAATCGGGCTTGGAAACCAAGTACGTGAGCGCCTGTTGGACCTCTTGTAGGGTGATCACTTGCATGCTCCGTAAGCTAGCCCAACCAGGCCGCGCTTGTCACGACGGATATCGCAGAATTGATGCGGCTTTTGGCGCGGCTCTGCCCACAGCGCGGCGTCCAAAATCGACAGAGTCAAAAGGCGTTCGCTCAGTTGGCTTGCAACGGCTCAATGACCGAAATGCCTTTCTCGGTGAGCGCCCAAATTCGTCCCCGCACATCCACGCCCATGTTGAGGATTTTGTCGTCGAGCAAACCTGATCGCGTAGTGATTTGATGATGGCGTTTCTCGTCTACCATCTCGACCACCCCGCGATCAGTTCCGACCCAAATGCGTCCGTCTGGATCGCGAGCGAGCGCGCTGGCCTTGGCGTTGAACGGAGGCTCCTTCGGGAAGCTCCACCGCGTTCCGTCCCAAACACCGATGCCACGACTGGTCGCGATCCAAATGTGGCCTCCAAAACCCTCAACCACGTCATGAATCAGTTCGGACTCGAGGCCATCATTTTCTGTAAAAACCTTCACGGTCTTGTTGTCAACCAGCCGAACCGCACCGGCACCCGACGCCAGCCACGCCTCCTGGGAACCTTTCCAAGCGATCGCGCTGACATCGGAAGGCACATTCACGCCCTGCGAAACACCGGGTTGGCTGCCGGTCGGACGCTGACGGTGATATACGACCCGACTGTCATCGACATAGACCTCCGCCGCGCCATAGGGACGGGCGTCCTGCTCTTTGTCTACATATCGCAGACCCACCCACAACTGACCCTTCGGAGAAAAACTGGCGAACGACAAATCGGGCACACCTGTCGGCACCTCCAACGGAGTCAACCCAACCGGTTGCCAATCGCCCTGCTTGCCCACACGCGAGATGCGTACTTCACGGCTGCTCGCTCCCCGATGGAGCGCGATCACTGCCCCCGTCGGGTCGCGAACGACTGCCAACACATGTGAGCCTTTCTCTGGGTCCACGCGCGTGACATCGAACGTCTGTCCGTCAAAACGCCACGCCTGAGTGCCGCCTGTCGCGACGTAGCAATCGTTGTTGTTGATACAGGCCACCGACAACCGTTCTGCCCCGGCAGTCAAGTCAAACAAACGCAACGGCGTCTGCTTGTTCTTCTGGATTTTCATCACCCCCAGAAATCGCGTCCCAACATAGAGCGAATCCGTATCCGCAGAAACAGCCGTAATCCCATCGGGAAGGCGGATGTCTACCGCTTCGGTATCGAAAATCGGAGCCACCCCGCCAGACCCACCTGGACCTGCGGTCAGCCAAGGACGAACCGGTCGCCTTTCGGGGGTCGGACGCGACGCTGCTGCGTACCGATCGACTGTCGGCACAACAAGCGCTCCTGTTTTTTTCGCGGGCTTGTCTTTCTTGCCGTCTTTCTTTGCGTCTTTTCCTTTGCCCGGCAGAGGCACAGCAGCAGGCGGCGCAGCAGCAGGCGGCGGTGCAGCAGCAGGCGGAGGAGCAGCAACCGGGGCCGCTTCTTTCACTAGCACGCTCGAAAGAGGTTGCGCCTTAGGAGAACCAAGCGACGGACTCCCCGAAAAAGAGAACTTGAGGGGACCGCGAACCTCCGAGGCCGTAGCGACGCGCTTCATCGTCCAAACCGACTGCCCCGCTCCCAAGAAAAGTTCTGTACCGACGCGCTGCACCCACTCGATCACGTTGGTCGTATCAAGTTTGTACGACCAAAAACGGCTGCCGTCATAGAAAGCGATGCGTTGACCGCCGGGCCCCTCTCCAACCGCGAGCAATGCGCCACTGCTATCGGCGACCATTGCACGAACATTGTCGATGTCGTTGCCCTCACTCATCCCAAACGTCAAAAGATCATTTTTGACGACGCGCAAAATGCCTTTCCCGCTCGTCCCAATCCACAGGCCGCTGCCGCCATCGTGCGTCATCGCAGTGACCGTCGTCCCCGCTGCATAGCGTTCCCATTGGCCCTGATGCAGACGAGCAAGGCCGTCGCTGCCACCCACCCAGACATTCTCTCCCTCGGGTGTAACGACGATGCCGGCCACCAAATCCCCGACTGGCGCCGTCGGATATTTCGTCCAACTTCCTCCAGCCAACCGTGCCACCCCTTTCGAGGTCGTCACCCACACACCGCCCCCGAAATCCAGCGCAATGCCTTCAATGCGATCCGAGGGAAGCCCATCGATCGTGGTCAAAACTGCCGGTGTGGGCGGCTCCGAAGTTGTGCTCCAACGGACAAGTCCACGAGGCGTACCCATCCAAACCAAGCCCGCCCCAGCGGCCAAGGATCGAACCGGGCGCGAGTCCGAAAAGCTGCGTACCCGGACAGGCGCGCCGCTGCCGATTCCCGATGCCTGAGACGACACCGCAGGCTTCACGTCCGTCTTTGTGGACGGCCCGCAACCGGCTGGCGCAAGAGACGCCGCGAGAAGACCTGCGCCTCCGAACGTCAACAGACGGCGAAAGTGCGTTTGCAACAGGGCGCGTGAGCCCCAAAAAGTCCGCTTGTTCGTACTCATTCGGTGTTCCTATCGTTGCCGCAGTGCCCAAGAGGCCGCAAAAGTGGCGATGCACGGTGAAGTCTGTCGAAAAGCAGCGGCTTGATAGGGCAACATGCCGGACTCGATAGGCGGGTGTCAAGACCGACGGCGGAATTGTGACAAGCCGACCATTTCCGCGCGGCATCACGAAACTTGTCCCCGACCTCACATGACCGCGTCCTTTCGGATGTTCCCGGTGCGTTTCTAAAAGCAAAATGGGCGTAGGCCGACCAGCCGTTTCCGGTGCCTCAACAAGGTCGCCAAGTCACCAGGAAGCCAAAGGTAGCCACAAGTAGGAAAGGTGGGCGATGTCGTTCCAAAGCACCGATCGCGCAACGACGCTGTACAGCATTTGGACGCTTGGCTTCGGACTGGTTGCGGTGCTTCTTTTTTGGAAAGAGACGAACCCACAAACCGGGCTGACAGTCGGCTTTGTGGAAATGATGGCGCTCGGTTTTTCGTGGGTGCTCCTGCACCGTCAGCACAGTGTTGCGCTGATGTTCGAGCCACTGCGTCTTTCCTCGCTGGCACTCTTGTCCACTTTCGCGCTGCGCCACGCGGCGACGATGGGTCCATTTTCTTTGTCTGCGCTCTGGCTCGGGTTGACCTGGGCGTCTCTTTGCGCCTTTTCTCGCCTGCCCCTGACGCGCCGTGCGGTGCGCCTGGTTCCTTTCACCGAGCGAACCCCACGCCAAACAACCCTCGACAGAGCCTGCGCCGCAGCGATCTTTTTCGCGCTGACGCTGTACGCGCTTCAAAAACACAGAGCGAACTTGCTACAAGAAATGCTGTTCGGCTGTCACGTGACCGCCTGCCTGACTGCGATCGGCTTGTGTGCAAACCGTCGGCAGCTTGTCGGTCTGGGACTCGTCTTCGCGGTCGGTGTCGGAATCCCCATGTGGGTGTTCTATGTGGCGACGACCCGCGATACCAACTCGCTGTCCGTTTTTTTGCATCTTTTTCCTGCCGGCGCAGCGATATCCTATGTAAGACGATGTGGTTTGCCAAAGCGAGCGTGGTGTCGAGCCTGGTTCCTGTTTCTATTGCTGTTGCTCGCAAGCGCCTGTTTGACCGACCCGGCTCTCAATGTGAATTTGGCGCACAAGCCGTCTCCCGAATTGCTCTACTTGATTCCATCCCTGTGGGGTGCCCGATTCTACGGCGTGCTTCTTGTTGGTTCGCTCCTGTTTGCCGCGCAATTCGGTCTTTCCTGCCTGTTAGGACAGACCAGGCAACCTGTGGGTGCCCATGAGCAAGCCCACCAAATGCCCAGGAATACATAGAAACGATGCCCAGGAATACACACCAACACAGTGCTGCGGACGGGCTTAACTCCCGTCGGTAATAGACCGCGAGAGGTTCATGGGAAGACCCCGAAAAACTTGGCAATGTTCTTGCGATATCTCGCGTTCGGAGGCATTCCATGAACCAAAAAACCAAGACCCGTTCCACGTTGACCCCGTCCGCATCCTTTGAACACCCGCGAAAAGGCACCACGTTGCGAAGCCGCGCAATTTCCGAAACCGTGAATTTGAACACAGAGGATGACAACGGCCCGATCACACCACCGACGCGCGGAATCAAACCCACTCGGAAGTCCGCGCCGTAGCCCCCCTTCGCATTCCCCTTCCTCGCTCCGCTCGCACCCCCAACTGTCTCTGTTCAATCAGCCCACCCGTCCGGCTGCGGAACAAAAACCTAAAACAATTTGGGGTCCAGGTTTGAAAACAGGTTGTCTTTGTTTTCGCAGTCGGAAAGAAACGCCTCGTCGATCGATTCTGTTTCAATTTCCGTCGCGAGGCGCGTAAACCGGTGAAGATGCGTCCGCACGCGCATTTCGGCATACGCAACAGCCGTTCCGGTCTTCATGATGAATGCCCAGTCCGAAGACTGGGCCAGTAGCAACTCGCGACCCGCTTGCGCGAGCGCCCGAAAGAGCACCGACGGAACATCGCTTTCCAGGTGTAGACTCCCTCGGTGCTTTTCCACAAGTTCGTGAAGTCTTTTTTCGGCATGGTGGACATGTCGATAAATCCAATCGTTGCTGTGATCGAGCCAAACTGCGGAATACCCTCCCTCGCCCCAGGATGAGGGTGCCGGATCACACACTGCATTCACCGGGTTTTCCTGCAAATACCCGGACGCTGTTTGAAGCTGCACCGGGCTTTCAGACTGATCGAGCAAGCGCAGCACCTCGCCCAGAAACACGGGCCCCTCAAACCACCAATGGCCAAACAACTCGGCGTCATATGGCGAAACCACAACGGGCCGACGATCCATTCTTTGGGCCAACCAAGCCACCTGAGCCTGCCGCTTCGCCACAAAATCTTTCGCATGTGTGAGTGCCCGCTCCCGTGCCGCTCTCGGATCGTAGGGGGCCTTGTCCTGCAAGTCCACGCGAGGCCCTGTCACTCGATGGTATTTGTACCCCGTATACACCCGGATTCCGTCTGGATGAATAAAGGGAGCGATCTCGGAAAGGGGCCGGTCAAAACCGATGTCTCGGTAAAACTCACGGTACATCTCATCGGCAGGATAGCCCTCGGTTTGGGACCACACTTGTTTGGAAGAAAGCAAATCCCTCCCGAATGCTGCGACCCCCGCACCCGTGAAAATCGGCGCATGCAACCCAAGAGGAGGTCTGGGCCGCGCATACGTCAATCCATGCGCATCCAAAAAGAAATATCGCAGGTCCAGTTCAGAAAGGAGTTGGTCAATTCCATCTGTGTATCCGCATTCCGGCAACCACACCCCTTTCGGATACCGACCAAAACACTCGCGATAATTCCGCACCGCAATCAGCAACTGAGCCCGCCGCGCCGACGGCTCTCGCACCACCGGAAGGTAGGCGTGGGTCGCACACGTCGTGATGATTTCGAGAACGCCGCTCTCCTGAAGTGCCCCGAACGCGCCGACCACATCCCCCCCTTTTGCATACCAAGAACTGCGGAGATCGGTAAAACGGGCCAGATAAAAGCGCACAAGTTCGGTCAAGTCTTCCGACCCCTTTGCCCGCGCAAGTTCCTGTTCCCCCAATCGAAGGAGTCGTTCCAGATAGGCCGCATACCGCTCGCAAAGGAGTTTGTCGCGAAGCATCGAACACAGCGTCGGCGACAGTGAAATCGTCATCCGAGGACGAGATGAGGATTCCGAAAGGGGTTGTAATTCCGAAAGCAACGGCAAGTACGTTGCCGTGATCGCTTCGTACAGCCAATTTTCCTCGAGGTGATAGGGATTTTCGGGGTGACGGACGTATGGAAGATGTGCATGCAAAAGCAGGAGCAAGTCACCCTGGCCCACACTCGACATCACACACCTCCGCTACTTTCCGCTTTATCACGCTTCGAAAAAACGTGGCTGCTCGATGCTCCACCCGATGAACCGGAAGACGGCTCTTCGACGATCCAGTGAGTCCCCTGAACCGGCAGCGCGGAGTGGGAGGGGGCCTTCCCAGATCTCCAAGGCAGCTCGCGTTCTTGGTGTTCAGATCGAGACATCACGATGTGTTCGCGTTGTTTCCCGTCGCCCATGCTCGGATGCACATGCGCCCACTCGACCGAGGCCTCCACCGCCGGATGCTGCGGTGGCAGACGCAACGCCTGCGATTGCGCAACCGGAGCAAACAATCCTTCTGTGGACAACAAACCCACCGCAGCCCGGACATACGCCCCAGACTTGGGAGATTCAAGATATTTTTTTCCGTGATGCTGATGCAGCAACGTGTCCCGGATTTCGCGCTGTTCTCGAGCATGGGAAGACGACCCCTGCGTAGACACAAACACGCGCAAGACCAGTTTTCCTTCGTCTTCAGACAGACCCAATTGAGCCCGCGCTTGGGAGAGCCCCTGTTCCGTAACTTCCCAATAGATAAAGTAGGTCTGTGGATCTTTGGAAAACACCTCAACTTCGTCGCGACCATAGATTGCAGGGAGCGCAGGTTCATGCCTCGTCCGCTCGGTCGATTCAGGGTGCGAAAGGCTCGCAATGTGACCTGTTTCGTTTTGCGGAAGACGGCTCACCGATGTCGATGACGTTCTCTCATCCGTCCGTGTGGGTGGAAAACCACTCGTGTTCCTGTCTTTTGTGTTTTCCATGGCAACTCCATCTTCGCTGCGAGCGGACCTTCCCCCCGTGATGTGCAGCGAAGTTCCCCCGGTTAGTTGTTTGACGGTGGCAATGTCACGCTGGATCTGTGCGACAAGATCTGCCACCTGGGAAAACCGTTGTTCGTCGCGCAGCCGAGTCAAAAAAACAAGACGCAGTTCCGTGCCATACAAGTGGTTCGGTCGCATTTCATCGGAAAGCAGAAGATGCGCCTCCACAACAAGCGGAGACCCACTGCCTGAGTCCTGACTCTGGAAGGTTGGATTATATCCAATGTTGACCGCAGCCGGATGCTTCGCCTGCACAGGACGCACAGACTGATTGGCAGACTGATTGGCAGACAGATTGGCAGAGGTCGCCTCCGAAAGCAGTTCAGCCCACGCTGCATACACCCCCGGACGGAAGACCACATCCGAGTAAACTTCCAGATTTGCCGTCGGAACTGAGATCGTCCTCCCACGACCTTGACCTCTCACGACTCGTCCCTCGAGTTCAGGCAACCGGCCCAACAGCAGGGCCGCCTGCTCGATGTTTCCCTCGGCCAGCGATTGACGAACCAGCGTCGAAGAGCACGCGACCCGCTTTCCATGTGCCAGATCCATGGAAACCGCAGACAACTGACAAACACTCGTGCCCAAAGGAGACAAACATGCGCGCAGAAGCTCTGCATCCCCCACACGGCCTCTCCCAAACCGAAAATCGTGGCCCACAACAACCACGCGCGGCGGTGGCCCAGACAAAAGAATTTGCGAGACAAATTCCTCGGCTTCAAGTTGCGAAAAATGGGCATCAAAACGCTGCTCGACCACCACCTGCGCACCTGCCTCGAAAAACAGTTCGCGTTTGCGCGTCGAATGCAGAAGCAAGCGCGGCGCCTGAGACCGAGAAAGAATCGCCGTCGGATGGGGCCAGAACGTCAGCACCACAACCAAGCCATTCGGTCCAATCAAACGGCGCGCCTCGTCTAGGAGTGCTCTGTGTCCTCGATGCACTCCATCGAAGTTGCCGATCACCAACGCGAACGGCCCTGCACAAAAGGCAGAGGCCGCAAAGTCTCGGTAGCTAGCAAAAGTGGGCATCGTGAAGCATGGCGACCAAACCGCCGCGCGCCATATATCGCGGACCCGGTGGGAATGTCTAGGAGCATGACTGGATGTGCAGTGCGCGAACTGTAGGGAGAGGTCAGGCAGCCTTCTTTTTGGCTTTTCTCTGGTAGAACACGAAACCGCCCGCACCGAGGGCCACGAACACCAGCACCAGCAGAATCGGGCTGTGCGCGATGATCGACAAAATGATCGTCACAAGCGACAACACAATCGCAATCGGCAGCGTCGCGATGCCGATCACCATGCGACCCGCCGAACCCAAAAACGGAACGATGTCCAGAAGTGCGTTCACCGGACCGAAAAACAGATTCAACCCAAACCACATCATCAAAAAGCCGATCAGCCGCATGTACCAACCGATCTGCTTGTGTTCATCCGAAAGGGCCTGAATCGCCTCGTCCCGCGAACCCGGCACCACGCGCAACAGCGTCGCTTCTTTGTCCTTGTACGCTCGCACCGTCTCGCCATCCAGCACACCGAACAACGTCATGCTTTTGCTATCGGGCACCGTCGCTGAAAAACTCACGCGAACATCGCCAATGTCTGGCTGCTCCAGCGAACCGGTGCCTTGAAACAGATACTGATCGTTTACCAATTTGAAGTCGTCCGGCTTCGACGCCGTGATCAGAGCCGCACGTTGTTCAGCACGGTTCACATCCGCCGCTGTCGGAGTCGGTCGAGGCTTTTTCACCAACCTCCCTTTTCGCTTCTTCTTTTTGTCCGCTTTCTTCGGCTGTGCGTCGCTGGCTTCTTCCCCGTCCGTCTTGTTCACAGCTTTGCCCGCCGTGTCCTCACCGCTGCCTTCCGCCGGTTTTGCCTCGTCCGTTGCCGGTGCCGCCTCTGCTTTCGGCTCGTTTTTCTTCTTCACCATGTCCGGCGTAAGTTTCACCGCAGTCGCGACTGGCAAGCTCGCATCTGCAACCGAAAATGGATAGGCCGCGACCTTCGCCGTTTTCGCCGAGAAACTCTCGCTTTTGATTCGCAAAGGCGGGTTCGCATGCCCTTTTGGATGTTCCATTTCGTTCGGACGTTTGGGGTTGCTCGACCACTCCTTGGTGTACGTCACCGTGCGCTCAGTCCGCGAACCACCCCCAACCTTCTTCTCCGTCGAGCTTTTGACGTGTTCAACCCAAGCGAACATTTCGACGTTGCGATGCAGCCGCAAATAGCTTCCCGGCTCGAGCAAGTCTGGGTCCCCCACTTTTTCATCCGTCGCGAGCGGACCAGTTACTGAAATGAACTTGCCATTCCATTTGCTGTCCACCCGCTCCGGACTGGCAACAGATGATTTCTTCGCGACCGCCGAAAGGTCCGCCCTCCCCTCGTTCCACCACAGAACGACAAAGGACAGAATGAACAACAACGCCCCCGAGGCAACCCCCTTGATGGAAGCCATCAAGTTGTCGCCCAAACCGCGTTCTTCTACGGAAGTAAACTGATCAGCCATGAGTCCCTCGACGAAAAATGTGAAGCCCGGCACCAAACCAGGGTGACAAGGTTATCACAACGAAGTGTCTTCATTGGAACACTTGTTAGAAGTCGTTGGCCTTCCGCAGCCGGTCTTCCTGCAAACAAGGGGTGCTCCGATTCTTTTTGTTGTGTTATCGTAATAGAAACAAACATTTTCTCACACGGAGAGACAAGCCATGACGCGCAAAAACATGAACCCAAAGACCAGAACCCGAAGCTGCTCGATGGTTTCTTTTGCCGCCCAGACGAAGACAGAAGACGCCTTTCTGCGACTCGAATTGCCGTCTCCTGCTGCATGTTTTCCGTCGGAACACGAAAAATTCCCAGAAGCCAAAGCCAACGGCTCCTGCGTCATTGTCTTGTCTCTGTCGGACGACCAAGACGCATAACTTCAAGTCCCCCAAAACACACCCCAACACACCCGCCCCCCTCTTCCAGCAGATGTAGTTCAGAACACCAACATTTCAGAGACTTTTCGCCCCCATTTGTGGGTGCAAGCCTCTAGAAATGAGGCATTTCATCTACTTCATATGCAGATCCGCATCGATTTTGTGGTCTTTGGTTTCGTGGATGTAAAGGCTGCCAACGATGAGGGTGAGGACACAGACTGCGATGGGATAGAGCAAACCTGTATACATGGAACCACTCCCAAAGGTCTGCTTGGACCATGCAGAGGCTGTCACTGCCGTTGCAATCAGGGGCAGGAATCCTCCGAACCAGCCGTTCCCAAGGTGATAGGGAATCGACATCGATGTGTATCGAATTTTGGTTGGGAAGAGCTCAACCAAAAACGCCGCAATGGGTCCGTATACCATGCACACGTACACCATCTGAATCGACAAAAGGAGTACCAGCATCACCGAATTGATTTGCGCGGGGTCTGCGACAGGGAGCCCATTCGGATTGGAATAGTGTCGCATCGCCATGTAAATCGGGACATACGTGAGCGCTGCCAAGAGACACCCGGTCATCATCAGTTTCTTCCGCCCGATGCGATCAGACAACCAGCCGAACAGAACGAACAAGGGAGTCGTCAACGCAAGGGAGGTCGAAACCAACACGTACGCGGTTTTCCAAGGAACTTTGAGGGCACTCTGAAGAAACGTCAGGGCGTAAAATTGTCCCGTGTACCAGACCACTCCCTGACCGGCGGTCGCGCCAAACAGAGCCAGAAGGACATACCGCAGATTGACTGGGTTTGTGAAACTCTCTTTGAGCGGATTCACCGACGATTTGCCCTCGCTCTTGAGTTTCGCAAAAAGGGGAGACTCCTTCATCTTGATTCGGATGTAAAGCGAGACCCCCAGAAGCACAAAGGACAGCAGAAAGGGAATCCTCCAACCACTCTGTTTGAAACTTTCTTCGCCCAGCAAAATTCGGGTTGTTCCAATAACGCCCATGCTCAGGAAAAAGCCGAGCGTGGCAGTCGTCTGGATGAAGCTTGTGTAGAACCCCCGTTTGTCATCCGGTACGTGTTCCGCGACATAGGTTGCGGCCCCCCCGTACTCCCCTCCCAGCGCCAAACCCTGCAAAAGCCGCGACAGAACCAAAAGGAGCGTCGCAAGGATTCCTGCCGTTTCATAAGTGGGCAGAACGCCGATGATGGCGGTGGACAGACCCATCGTCGCCATCGTTACCAGGAACGTGTACTTTCGACCGATCAGATCCCCGATGTGGCCAAACACCACAGCCCCCAAAGGCCGCACACCAAAACCCGCGCCAAACGTCGCCAAACTGGCCAGCAACTGCGCCGTTTCATTTCCTTTTGGGAAAAACAAACCCCCGAAAAACACGGCCAAACTTCCGTACAGATAGAAGTCATACCACTCAAACAGGGTGCCCAAAGACGAAGCAAAAATCACCGGTCCCAGCCTCGATCTGTCCTCGTCGGAAGATGGTCCGTTGGGGGTTCCGCTCTTTTCAGGGGCCAATTCCATGGTTTGTTCTCCGCAAAATCAGGTACACAGCCGCGTTTCCAGCGTGGTTTTTCTTGTCGATCAACTCACAACCCAAAACACAAGTCTTGGACAGACTATCCCAAGTTGTATCGCGCTCCTACATACTTTTGCGTTGCTCGTTTCCGAACACCGGAATGGGTATGGGAATGCCCGGACAAACCCCCGGACAACTCACCCGGATCACTCACCCGGATCATTCAACAGAAGAACACAGAACCTCCTACTTGTGTGCTCCGTCACCTCTGCGTAGGTGGGAATCGACGGAACTGAGTCAAAAAGGGGAAAATATCTTCGGCAAACTGGCGAAGGAAAAAATGATTGTTGCTGGCTCAACCTCTTTGTTGAGATACTTGGACACGCTGGGCTGACAGTGTCTCGCTGGGGTGGACGCGGTAGGGGGAACAGATTGCTATCGAGGGCCCACACCGGATCTATCGCAACGTGGAGAGAGCCAACATGGAACTCCTAGATGATACGCCGAACAACCGCATCCTGATCGTCGATGACAACGCCGCGATTCACGAAGACTTCCGCAAGATCCTGAATCCGAAAAACCTGGCCTCCTCTGCCGCTGTGGACGCACTGGCGCAGTCGCTGTTTGAAGAGGAGGGAACCAAGCTTGATGTGGCCGACCTGAATTTTGAGCTGCATCACGCAACGCAGGGAAAAGACGCGCTCGAGATGGTGAAAAAGGCGCTGGTTGCAGAGAAGCCGTTTGCGCTCGCCTTTGTCGATGTTCGGATGCCCCCTGGATGGAATGGTGTGGAGACAGTCGAGAAGATATGGGAACGGGATACAGAGATCGAAATCGTACTCTGTACCGCATATTCCGACTTCACCTGGGAAGAAATCCGACAGCGTTTGCGGAGTCCTGACCGTTTGCTGATTTTGCGCAAGCCGTTCGACGCGATCGAGGTCCTTCAGCTCGCCTATTGCCTGACAAAAAAGTGGTTCTTGCGACGGCAAGCGGCTTGCCGAATGCAGGATCTGGAAATCATGGTCGAAGAGCGAATGAAAGAACTCGAACAGGCCAGGAAACAACTGGAAACTGCGGCGGCACGACAGAAGCGGTAGTGAAAAAGGCAGCAGGAATCGGAAGGCCGAAGTCAACGGATAGGAATCAAAGGGAGACACCGAAGTGAAACGCCTACGCGCACTCCTTTTGCGATCAGAATTTACGATCATCGCGACGCTTGTGTTTGCGGCGTTGTATTTTTGGCCGTTCGTCGCGTTCTCTCGTCCCGTTCGCGTATTCCGCTTTGTGTTCGTTGTCTGGCTGCTCCAAATCGGCGTGTCTTTTGTTCGGAGTGTGTTCGGTACAGATATAGGGGACAATGCAGATCGAGACGACGATGCTGCCTCCCAACCCGAAGGCGAATTCCTAGACGCAGAGGTTGAGCCGGTTTCCGAGATGAATCCGCCCCCCAACATCGCCACATCAGGGGCCCACGCAAAACTCGAAAGCAAAGAGAAGACAGGACAAGTTGTGAGACCAAGCCCCGAACTTCTGACAAAAGGAGGTGCGTCTTGATCTCCCAAGCCGGCCTCATTGTGGTTGTTTTGGTGTATGTGGGATTCCTCTTCCTGATCGCACAGGTGGCAGAACGCGCTGCGCAATCGGGACGCTCCTGGACCTTCCATTCCAGCATTTACTCTTTGGGACTCGCAGTCTATTGCACCACCTGGACGTACTATGGCAGCGTCGGAAAAGCGGCCACCGATGGCATGCTGTGGCTGACGATCTATCTGGGTCCCACGCTCGCGCTGACCCTGGCCCCCTTGGTGCTCCGCAGCATCGTCCGCATCAAAGCCAGGCACAAAGTCACAAGCATCGCAGACTTCATCTCTGCAAGGTACGGAAAATCCCAAGCCGTCGCGGCCCTGTGTACCGTCATGTTGCTCATCGGAATCGTTCCCTATCTTGCGTTGCAGCTCAAAGCAGTGACAGGAACCTTCGCACTCATGACAAAAGGGGCCGGTGCGGGCGAAATCATCAGTCCCATCGTCATCGTCCTCATGTTCGGTTTTACCGTCGTCTTTGGTATTCGGCGACTGGACCCCACCGAACGCCATCCGGGCATGATGGTTTCCCTCGCTGTCGAGTCGATCGTCAAATTGGTTGCGTTTCTGGCCGCAGGTGCCTTTGTCACTTGGACTCTGTTCACAGGTCCGGCAGAGTTTCTGGACAAACTGGCTGTGGCGCTTCCCAAAACCGTTCCGTTTTTGGGTCGATGTACCGGACCACAGCTTTTGAATTGGGCTACGTATCTTCTGCTGGCCACCTGTGCTTTTATGTTTTTGCCTCGGCAATTTCATGTGGCAGTGGTTGAAAATTCTGACGAAAAACAGCTTCGCACAGCAAGTTGGTTGTCACCTCTTTATCTCTTCCTCATCAACATATTTGTCCTTCCCATTGCGCTGGGAGGACTCCTTTTGGCACCAAAGGGAATCTCTCCCGATCAGTATGTTCTTTCACTCCCTATGCTTCAGGGACATCGAACTTTGTCCATCTTTGTCTTCGTGGGAGGTTTTTCTGCTGCCATTGGAATGATCATGGTGGAAACGATGACCATGGCGACCATGGTCTCCAACCACCTGTTTTTGCCCCTTTTGGACGCGAGCCCGACGCTGTGGCGTTTTCGTCGCCACTTGTTGTATGCGCGCTGGTTTGCCGCAGCGTTGCTCATCGGAGCGTCCTATCTGTTTGAAGTGAAAGTCGGTCGATCGGTCATGTTGGTCAGCATCGGAATGCTCTCCTTTGCTGCGGTAACGCAATTCCTTCCCGTAATGTTGGGCGGTCTGTATTGGAAAGAGGGAAATCGAACAGGTGCCCTGTGGGGAGTAGGTGCCGGCTTCTTGATCTGGACCTATACACTGTTTCTGCCGACGTTTGTACGAAGTGGGTGGTTGCCGAAAGCCCTGCTGACCGACGGACCATTCGGAATTGCGGGTCTGCGTCCAGAAGCTCTGTTTGGTCTTTCGGGCATTCCGAACTTGGCACACGGTACACTCTGGAGTCTTCTGTTCAACAGTCTGGGATATGTGCTTGGTTCTCTGCTCAGCAAAACAAGCATCGAGGAACGCCGCCTCTCGGAAGAATTTCTGGGAGCGCAGGCCAAAGTCGATTTGGGAGAAGAAGAGGGAACGCTACCCCTTGCCGAAAAAGTTGCCGCCATTGAGACCATTTTGAAGCGCTATTTTTCGTCTGTGGTTGCAAAAGAGATGGTTCAAACCGCCTTGGTTTCTTTGAAACTTGCGGACAAAGAAACCATTGGTGCTGTAGAACTTGCGGAACTCCATCGCGTTGTGGAAAGACATCTTGGGGGTTCTGTAGGAGCCGCAGCCGCGCACTCTGCCATGATGGAATTGCGCAGCGGTGTGTCGGCTCAGGAATCACAAGCTTTGGCAAAAGTGTATGCCAAAATTCTGGCCAGTATGAATATGGCTCCGTCGGAATTGCGCAGGAAAGTAGACTTTTACCAAGAACGGGAGTCCCTGCTAAGACAACAAGCTTCCGAATTGCGGCAAAAAATGGATGCCCTGGATTTGGAAGTGACAGAGCGCCGGAAAGCAGAGAAAGCACTTCAGGAATTGAACGAACAACTGGAAGGCCGCGTGCTCGAAAGAACCAAGGCGTTGAAAGAAGCGCAAAAGAGACTGCTCGACGCAGCACACCGAGCGGGGCGCGCAGAAATCGCCACGAACATTTTGCACAACGTAGGCAATGTCCTAAACAGTGTGAATACATCGATCGTGACGATGCTGAGTCTGTTTGGAAAGTCTCGGATGCCCGTGTTTTCCAAACTCGCGAAGTTGATAGAGGACAAGAAAAAGGGGGACCTTGGGAACTATCTGTCTGTGGACCCCAAAGGGAAACAGGTGCCCGATTTGGTCGTCGCGTTGGCCGGGAATCTTCAGGATGAACAAGCACTCCTGAAGGCCGAATTGGAACAGCTTGCGAAGAACATTGAACACATCAAAGCCATCATCTCGGTGCAACAATCGCACGCGCGGGCGTCGAGAGTCTTTGAGACCATCGATGTACGTTCGCTTGTCGATGATGCCATCCGCGTCAACATTGCGGGTCTTGACCACGCCAGAATCGAAGTGGTTCGAGACTACGATGACCTGCCCGATGTGACGTTGGAAAAGCACAAGTTGTTGCAAATTCTGGTGAACCTGATCAGCAATGCGCGGCATGCGATGGTTCCGAATCCTCCTGAAAAGGAACGTGTTTTGCGCGTTTCTGTGAAGCCCATTGCAGGCGATCGATTTCGCATCAGCGTGAAAGATACAGGAATAGGAATCAGCGCAGAGAACCTGGGAAAACTCTTCCAACATGGTTTTACGACACGTTCTGAAGGACATGGTTTCGGTTTGCATGCCTCGTCGCTGGCGGCCAAGCAGATGGATGGCCAGGTGACCGCGGGCAGTGATGGCCCAGGACATGGTGCGACGTTCACAGTAGAGCTACCTTTGACTGCCGAGCAAAAGCGAAGTGAGGATGTGAATGCGGATGCGTCCGATTCCTCATCGGCTGATGCAGATCGCTCCCAAATGCGGGTGGCCAATACAGCGCCAGCGCAGAGGCACCCATGAGCATGGCATCAACAGAGGAACTGCGCGCCGAACTCTGTCGGATTTCGGGGCTGTCACAACTCCTGGCCCCGGGAGTATTGCGCCGGGCTCTGGTTGATTGTGGTGTCACGCCAGAGAACGCCACCGCGCGCGATTTTCTGAAAGCGTTGCCAAAATTGGAAGCCCGGATGCGAGCCTATTTGTTGCCCGACGAAGTGGAACGGAGGCTCCTTCAAATGCGCAGACTGATCGAAAAACAGGCGGGAGGGAGAATCTAGCGTGACCGCTCTGTGGTTGTCTCGCCTGCTGCCTCACCGACGGATAGTATTGGGTGCGGTGTTCACTGTTGTTGCTCTGGCAACGACATGGTTGCTCGTTCTTCAGGACAACAAAGTGCGGGATGCTTTGCGAAAAAGCACGGGCCCTCATGGACAGAAAAACACGGGCCTGGTGTTTGGTTTGGGAACTGTTTTCCTCTTGGCCGGTGCGGGTTTTTGGGTGTCTCATCACATGTTTTGTGCATTGGAGACACAGCAAAAGCAAAGAGAACGAGAGTCCTTCTCTGGTTTGTTTCCCAAGCTGGAGGCGTTGTCTCTGCACTTGTCCCGCACCCTTGCCGAAGTAGAGGACATGGGACGGGTGGCGATCGAAACGGCGCAAAGTGCGGAACAACAGACGCAACATGTGGCGGACGCTGCAAGTACGCTGGGAGAACTTACCCTTTCAACAACAGACATCGCGCAGGGTGCAGCAGAGGCGGCACGCATCGCGAGTGATACCAAAGAGGCTGCGGTCAAAGGCGCCCAGCTTGCAGAGTCTGCTTCAAATCAAGTGCAACAGGTCGCAGAATTTGCGCACGAATTGAATCGCACCGTCGATCGATTGAGTCGGCGGGTTGGCGAAATCGGTGAAATCACGACACTCGTAAAAGACATTGCAGATCAGACCAAATTGCTCGCGCTGAACGCATCGATCGAGGCGGCACGCGACAGCGGGCACGCAACGGGGTTTTCCGTGGTGGCAGCAGAGGTCAGGCGTTTGGCGGATTTGACGGTGCGGGAAACAGGACAAATCTCGGCGCGGATACGTTCCGTACAGGAAGAAACAGAGCACACCAATCTGTCCATGCAGAAAACGACCAGACAGATTGAGGACATTTTAGGAAACGTAAAGCATGTCCTCGTGACACTCACTTCGATCGTCGATATCTCGGGTGTATCCAAGGAACAGATTGCACTCCTTGCGGAAGCGGTCGAGCAGCAATCGCGCGCCATGAATCGAATTTCGCTGACCATGGAACAGTCCTCGCAGATCTCTGCAAACATCTTGCAGAGAGTGGGGAATGTGAATCCGAAAATCGAGACGATGCGTTCTGGACTGCTGCAAATGCAGTCGGATATGCAGTCCGTCGTCCGTGAATTGCCCAAACATCCAACGTCGAAGGAGGGAAAGGGGTGATGGTGAAACAAACTTTGCTTTCCCTGGTGATTGCGCTTGGGCTTTCTTCCTGTGCCGATCCTCCTGATCCGCCGGAAGCTCCCAAGCCGTGTGTGGCTGCGTGCGATTGCGAAAAGCTCACGAAGGCACTCAAAGAAGCGCAAGCTCCGGTGCCCTGCGTCCGTGCGGATGCAGTGGAAACCTCTTCTTCGACGGAAAAGAGCCCTCCCTATGCGTCTGTGCTGCCAAAAGAAGCCGAGTTCGTACAAACAAAGGAACTGGAATGGGAAGACTTCCCAACCTATGCAGAGTCAGCCAGCGCGGCACAACTGAAATGGAATCCCAAAACAAAAGGGGTCTCTGGTTTTCTCAAACTACCCAAAAAATTTGATGTGGAGGATATGAAGCATTCTTGTGGCCTCATATCTTCCGTCCTAAAAGGGAGTGTGTCTGTTCAGTTGGGGGAAGACAAACCCACAACGGTCAAAGCGGGCGGTTTTTTGTTCATTCCTGCAAACACTCCCTATCGAATGATCGCAAAGAAAGAAGCGATTCTGTTCTTAACCACCGACGGACCGTTCGCGAGCCGGTAGTGCCAAATTCTGTGTCCGAAGTGAAGCCGCCTGGGTCAGGGGTTTGTGCAAAACCAGGCGTTCCCCGGCACGTTCCCCGGCGGATCGAGCAGAGTTTTTGGGCTGTCCTTTGCTTCGGACGTGACGGATGTTGGGATACCGCTGCCGCAGATAGTGGGAAAGCTCTGCATCGGCCACCCACACAAGCCCCTGTTCCTGTTGTGCAAGATTTTGTTGTTTGAGCCGGTTTGAAAAACCCGAAATGACGCCGGACAGAAACGTCCGCCGGTCGCGACGGTTCGCAAGACCCCTTTTGTGCTCGGACCAGAGTCGCTCGGCCTGCTGCGAAAGAAATTCGTACACATACGCAGCCATTTCGAGATTTTCGGGTCGTCCCAGAATTTCCAAAATCGATCCGCGCAGGCCGGTCTGTACATCGAAACTCTTTACCCAAATGGTTTCGACAAAAAAGTAGCGACCCAAGACCATGGCGATCAAACGGAGGTGCTCATCGACGCGACGGGCGGGCTTGCCCAGGTGCAAAAAACTGTGCGACGTCGTTTTCTGCGTCGGAAGTTCCAGGTTGTATTTCAGAAGAAGGTCCTGCGCTTTTTGCATCGCACTCTCGGCTTCGTGCAGATTTTGGCTCTCGGCCAGGGACAGAAGTCGGGCGATGCGCCGCAGTTTTTGCGCCTGCGGACTCAGGTCCTGTTCAGAACGCGTTGCGGTCTTGGGAAGGCCGGAGCTGCTGGCATCGATTCCCCATTTTTTGCAGACAGCCAAAAACGCAGCGCCATGCGCGGTTTCGTCGGTGCGGCCCAACACTTCGTGGACATACTGGTGCGCCATTTCGTGTTTGAGGACCTCGAGAACGTGTCCCCACGGATGACGAAACACGAGCGCCTCGGACATTTCGAGCGATCGGGTATGCGGTTCCCAGCAACCGAGCCGCGAAGTTTTTGGAGACAGCGCGATTTGCGGAGGCATGAGGGCGCGACGAAACAGAGTCGCGTTCAACTGGTGCCAGGCACGCAGTAGCTCAGCGACGATCACAGCAGCAAATTGGGCCGACACAGAATCTGGAAGGGAGGTGTTCATGCGCAGGCCGTTTTTCGCACAAGATGCAGAGAATGTCATGTCGGAGAAGGGGTATGTCAGACCGGTTCGCTAGGTTCCGGCGCATGACACTTCTTGCGTGGGTTCCTTCCTCCTCTGCTTTCTTCCTTTCCGATTCGGAGTGGGCGCGTTGTGAATGCCCAAGAACGCGAGCCCTTCTTTCGACCCTGCGACAACAGGGGTTTCCAACACAGGCGCGTTTTGTGCGCGGAACCGAACAGGTCCTTCGCACAGAACAGGGTGTGCTGGTGGATGTGCTGGATTTTTTTCCGGTGCTGCTGTCGCCGACTGCACAGGTTGAGGCGTCGTCGGATTTGTCGAAACTGTCGGCGATTCTGCGTCTGGCTCTGTCGGTGGTTTCGGCGGGACAGGCGTGGCCGAAACTCCACAGAATGGGAACGGGCACGCGATACACGGCACGGTGGAGGGCGTCTCTGTCTGTCAAAGAACGGGAAACGGTGCATCGGTTGGGAAGGAGTATGGGTATAGGGGTCGCAGAACTGTGTACGGTTTTTCCGTCGAGTGATGCCCGATGGCCAGACACAAGCGGACCCGCGCGAACCTTCCTTTTGCTTCATCAGCTTGTGGATCGGCTTGTGCGCGAAGGTTGCCGCCGGGGGGCCTCTGTCCGTTTGGCAAACACCACCGCATCGTCTTTCGAGCAACGCCTTGTGCTGGCGTTGGGGGACGACCGCGCACTTGTGCTGGCCCCCTTGCCGAACGATGAGGCGTTTTCGCGCAAGCAAGAAGAATTGAACGACTGGTCGAAAGGGGCTCTTTTGGGAGTCCACAAACCGATGCTGTTGTCTCCGTGTGGTTGGGAAGCGGACGAGAGCCTGACCCAGGTGTTGGGGCGGTTTATGCGACAGGCAAAAGAACTGTCAGCAGTGCTCGAAAAGGGGTCGGCTGCGCCGCGTATGTTGCCGACGGGTGCCTGGAAATCAACGTGTACGATTCGGACGGTCGCAACGAATCGGAACGGGACAGACACACTGAAGACGAAAACCCCGCTAAGGCTCCGCGAAAAGGAACAGCCGTCGTTTCGCTTTGCGGCATAGCGCGCGGTTTCCGGGCTGCTTTTTGGATCGATCTGCCTAACGACGGTTTTTCCGACGGCGATTGAGTCGAAAATCTGCGATCCCGCGCAGCAGCGAACCCACACCGAACCACAGACACAGACCTCCTATCAAAAAGCCGACGACCTGCGGCAACAGGAAGCCCAACGTCCCGAAAGACAAGAGCGTGATCGCTGCCACGATCGACACGCTCCACGCAGAGCGTTCGTAGCGTCGCCTGAGCGCCACTCCAAGCACAGCGGCGCTGGCCCGCACGACGGCAGCCCCCGTTCGACCGCTGACGGCCACTTTGGGCGACGGCAACGCCTTTTGTGACGGCGCAGGAACGAGCTGCTCTTTGTCGCTTCTTGCGGTGTTCAAGCTGGAAGAAGACCGGCGCTTGCGAAGATGCAGCTCGCGGCTTTGCGACAAATCGTGCAAGAACATCGCCTCGGCCACACGACCAAAGGTGGCGTCTTCGATCACGACATCGAGCTCCCAGTTCGTGAGCAAACTGGCCAAGTTCAAATTCGACGAACCGACGCGGCACCACTCGCCATCCACGACAGTGGTTTTGGCGTGCAGCATCGGACCTTGCCATTCAAAAATCCGCACACCCGCTTCCAGCAAACCGATGTACCCGGCACGGCTCGCCCAAGCAATCCACGGTATGTCGGAACGACCCGGCACCAAAATGCGAACGTCCACGCCGTCTCGCGCCGCTGCGGTCAACGCTTCGTACATCGACGGAGGCGTCAGAAAATAGGCGTCCGTGATGAAAATGCTCGACGAAGCGTTCGCCAAAAGCACCTGTGTGATTCGATAAATCCGCGACCGGCCAGGCAGACCCGACACGATGCGAAGCGGCACATGGCAACAGGGTTGGTCCTCCGAAAGCTCGGCGGCAGGCGGAACTTCTGTGCCGCGCGCAAGCACGTCTTCCGGTTCTCGTATCCGAGCAGGAAGCGGGGAACCGGCTTCGCTCCAAGTCTCATCGAACGTACGACACAATTCGGCGGCAGCCGGTCCTTCAAAACGAACGGCGGTGTCGCGCCACGGAGAAAGACCGCGCTCGGGATGGCCGGCCCACGGATCGCCCACGCACAAACCCCCGACGTGACCGATTTGTCCGTCGATGCACACCACCTTTCGATGGTTGCGCTTGAGCAAAAGGAGCGGATCGGACCATCGCAGCGTCCCAAACGCCCGAACACGAACTCCCGCTCGCTGCATTTTGACCCACAGGCTGCGGCTGGTGCCCAGGCTCCCGACCCAATCGAACAAGACGAACACCTCGACGCCCGCCAAAGCCCGTTCGCACAGGGCGTCCGAGATTTTCTGACCGATTCGATCGGCTCGGAAAATGTAGTTTTCAAACAGGATGAAGTGTTTGGCGCGGGCGATGTCTGCAAGCCACGAAGCAAAGACGTTCGGGCCATCGCGAAGAAGGGTGACGGTGTTTCCAGGGATTCGAGGGGAATCCCCCGCGCGCCGCAAGGCACGTTCAGGGTCGAGCCGGTCTGTGTGTTGGTCGAACACGGCGCGTTCCCTAAAAACCGATCTTTCTTAGGCTTTCTCGGGGGTCAGGACGGGTGGCCTCAAAATCGGCGAGGCGGACGATTTCACCGCCGCAGCATCGTTTTTGGTCGAACGCAAACCCGAAGCAGGTCGCTCGGGCAGCGTGCCGCCTTTCAGCAGCACTTCGACATCCTCACCGCTCAGCGTTTCGTGGACGAGAAGCGCGCCCGAAACCCGCTTGAGCTGCTCGATGTTGGTCGCCAGCAGTTCTTTGACCCGACCGTATTGCGCAAGCACGATGCTCTTGACCTCATCGTCAATGATCCGCGCGGTGTCTTCCGAATAGTTTTGGGCTTGCGCAATCTCGCGCCCCAAAAACACATGTTCGTCTTTGCGACCAAACGTCAGAGGACCGAGTTTGTCGCTCATGCCCCAGTTGCACACCATCTTGCGCGCCAAGTCGGTGGCATGGTCCAAATCGCTGCCCGCGCCCGTCGTGAGGTGCGAAAACACCAGTTCCTCAGCCACGCGGCCTCCCATCAGCACCGCGATTTTGCTTTCGGCCCATTCTTTGGTCGCGTTCAACCGATCTTCGGTCGGAAGCTGCTGCGTCACACCCAGTGCCGGACCTCGCGGAATGATCGTCACGCGATGCACGGGGTCGGTTCCCGGCAAAAGATGCGCGACCAACGTGTGACCGGCTTCGTGGATCGCCGTGATGTGGCGTTCCTTTTCGGAAATGACCATGGATTTGCGCTCGGGGCCCATCAGCACTTTGTCTTTGGCCTCTTCAAAGTCGCGCATTTCCACCATGTCTTTGCCTTTTCGCGCAGCCATGAGCGCCGCCTCATTCACGAGCGACTCGAGATCGGCCCCGGAAAAACCCGGCGTGCTGCGAGACACAATCGACAGTTCCACATCCGGGCCGAGTGGAACGCGCCGCGCGTGAACCCGCAAAATCCCCTCGCGACCTTTGACATCCGGCCTGGGAACCACGATGCGGCGATCGAAACGACCGGGCCGCAGAAGCGCGGGGTCCAGCACGTCGGGCCGGTTGGTCGCAGCGATCATGATGACGCCATCGTTCGACTCGAAACCGTCCATTTCGACCAGAAGTTGGTTCAGCGTCTGTTCGCGCTCGTCGTGTCCGCCGCCCAGGCCTGCGCCCCGGTGCCGACCGACTGCATCAATCTCATCAATAAAGATGATGCACGGCGCGCTTCGTTTGCCTTGCTCGAACAGATCGCGGACGCGGCTTGCACCGACACCGACAAACATTTCGACGAAATCGCTGCCCGAGATGCTGAAAAACGGCACGCCTGCCTCGCCCGCAATCGCCCTCGCCAAAAGCGTTTTGCCCGTGCCCGGCGGTCCCATCATGAGCACGCCTTTCGGAATGCGTCCGCCGAGTCGAGTGAACTTTTTGGGGTCTTTTAAGAATGCGATGATTTCTTCGACTTCATCCTTGGCTTCCTCAACGCCTGCCACATCGGCGAACGTGACCTTGTGTTGGTTTTCCGCCATAAAGCGCGCCTTGGCTTTGCCAAAACTCATCGCTTTTCCGCCGCTCGCTTGAAGCTGCCGCATCATCACGAAGAACAGCACGACGACCAGAATCATCGGCAGCACTGTCGAGAGAATCATCATGATGATTCCGCCCTCGACCGGCTTTTCGATTTCGTAGTGAATTTTGGCTTTGTCGAGCGCGGCCAGCACTTGCGCATGCGCGGCTTCAGACGGGCCGACCACGCGCGCCCGGTCTTTCGGAGGCTGTTCGTTGTAGGTGATGTGAAATTCTTGACCGTCGATCTTGACCGACTTGATGTGTTTGCCGTTTGTTTCGACTTCCTGCATGAACTCAGAAAAGCTCGGTTTCTTTTCCTCGGTCATCCGAGCCGACGAGATGAGCTGATAGGCCGCGATAGACGCCAGACCCATCATGATCCAAACCAAAATTGTCTTGTGTGACTGCCGCAAAGGGAACCTCTGTGTTTCGACGTTGGGCGCGAAAGGAATGAAAGCTTACTTAAGACCGCTTCTTCCTGCCAGCCAGAGGGAACGCTGTTTCCATTTTGGCGGAAAGAAACCCGGCGAAAAGAAAACTTCGCCAGGTGATCCGATGCCCGTCGAGCCCGAGCAACCGCAAGAAAACCGATTCGCGCCTGCTTGTCCGATTCTTAGCCGCCGTCGAACATCGCACCTTGTTGCCAACTGGCGAGACGCAGGTCCGGGTTGCCCGGCGTCAAAAGCCACGTCAACACGCGCTTCATCGCCGACACTGCCGCCTGAAACAGCGAACCTTGCGTCTCCGAACACGGGTCGCCCGTCGAAGTCGAGCAAGCCGCCAGGATTTCGATTTGAGACAAGTTGTGAAAGTTTGCGGTGAACATGGTGGCCTCCTCGTGTTTTCGTTTTCATGCAATCGCAGGAGGAATGCCAACCACCACACCGTCGAGCGCGCAAAACCGAGCGCCCTTTTCTGCGCAGCCTTGCTGGAACCGCTGGCCGTTTTTGCCGACTGTTTGCGACTGGGCCAAACCCGTTCAGCGCAGCGGGGATTGGGCCCTCGCCGGTTGAAACCCAGACGAGGGCGCGGACGGCGCAGTCGATGCTGTTGATGCTGTTGATGCGGTCGGTGCAGTCGGTGCCGGTGACGCAGGCGGCGCGGGCGGCGCAGTCGATGTAGGCGGCGCGGGCACAAGCGTCAAGAAGGCCGGACCCGGCGGTGTCGATTGGGTCAGCGATCG
This sequence comes from Pseudomonadota bacterium, assembly GCA_035328405.1. Classification (GTDB taxonomy): domain Bacteria; phylum Myxococcota_A; class Polyangia; order Palsa-1104; family JAEUJZ01; genus JAEUKA01. Next base: position 62,682 of record DAOLIT010000012.1, read on the forward strand.
CAACGCCGGATCGACAATCTCGCGGATCGGTTTCCCCGTGGCAGTCGGAAACCCGATGCCCAAAAGCTTGGCGACCGTGGGCGCAAGATCCGTGTGTTTGTACGTCCCCCGCGCCGTCCGAGCCGGTATCCCCGGCCCCACCGCAAGCGCAAACACCCCCGCACACCCCGAGCAAGGCTTGGTCCGAATTTTCTCTGCGATGCACCGACCGTGCGACGCCCATTGCGCAGGGTCCTCTGCCGTGTCGCGCCCATGGTCTGTCGTGATGAGCAGATACGTGTTGTCCCGATAAAACGGGTCCGCTTGCAGCGTGTCAAAGATGCGTCCCAACAGGTAATCGTCCTGCCGCAGCGCCAAGTGGTAATGAAAAATCCCGTAGTGCTGCCCCGTCTTCCGCTGCACCCGTGCGTGCAGGTGTGCTTCCTCGTCCGCATCGCCCAAGTGAATCACCACCAGGCGCGGATGCCGTTTCGGCACTTCCCGAGCAAATTCCAAAAACGTGTCCACGTCCGTCCGCGAATTTGCATAGACCTCGGGTTTGAAAAACGGTCCTGGCCCTGGCGGTAGCGCAGACCCTTGGCCTTGCACTTGCGTCGGCACCGGCACGGGCACCGGCACGGGCGCAGACGGCGCTTGCGCCCCGTTCATCACATTCATCACGTTGTTTTTGAAACCGCAGCTTCGGAAAAAATCGTCCTCTGCCACAAGCGGCGGCACCGCTGCAATCGCACACAAAGGCGACCACGACGCCACCAGGGCCACCCCATCAAACCCTTTCTTGAGCGGCCTCACCGCCTGCTGCATGAGCGTCGGGTAATGACTCCGAAAATCCTCGACCGGAGGATGGTTCGTCAGGATTTTTTCTTGCCGTCGCCCCGCGAAAATGTCCGCATACGCGGGCAAACTCACTCCCGCCGGGTTCGAGATCGACACATTCGGCAACCACAACCCCCGCTTCCTCAGTTGCCCCAGCACCGGAAACAATTCGGAAAAACGCACCGGCCTCCCCGCATCATCCACCGCCCGACCGCCCCACTCTTGTTGGCGGATGCCGTCCACCAGAATCAGGACCACGTTGCGTTCTTTCGGTGCACCGGGCTGCGCCGGGCCCACTTCTGCACCGTGAACTGCCGCCAAGCTCCACCCCATACACAGGGCAAGCACCATGAGGACCCTTTGCATTCAGCGCACGATGTTACGAGAAGCCAAATGCCCATGTCCAGACTCCTCATCCCCTTCCCAATTCCCACCCACACCGCCGAAAACCGACCTCGCACCCTGTTTCAACAGCATGAACCCTTGTCAAACCGACCTCGCACCCTGTTTCAACAGCATGAACCCTTGTCAAACCGACCTCGC